>JAAZAU010000008.1 GCA_012514175.1 Parcubacteria group bacterium
CTAAAATGGAAAGGTATGAGCGCATCTATTACAACCGGTATAGACATAGGCACCTATGAAGTGCGAGTAGTAGTCACGCAACAAGATTCAGATAATCACCTACCAACTATTCTTGGCACAGGCAGAGCCGAATCAAAAGGCCTTAGACATGGCTATATTATAAATATATCTGACGTTACAAAAAGCGTTAGTGTTGCCCTGGCTCAAGCCGAAAAATCTTCTGGTCACAAAATAAAAAAAGTTTTTGTTTCCATTGGTGGTATTGGTTTATCAGGAATTAATTCCCAAGGTTCCACTATAGTTAGTAGAGCTGACCAAGAAATCACGGAAGTAGATATTGAACAGGCTATTACTATCGCGGAAGAAGCTATACCAAAAGCTTTGATGCAAAACCGCAAAATTATTTATTCTATCCCTATTTCTTGGAAAATAGACGGTAAAGCTGTTTTGGGCAGAGTATTAGGTATGAAAGGTGTCAAGCTTGAAACCAAAGCGCTTTTTGTTAGTTGTATTGAATCACATTTAGATGATTTAGTTGAAGCGGTAGAAAAAGCCGGAGTTCAAGTTATAGATGTTGTCGCTTCCCCTATTGCCGCTAGTTTTGTCACTCTTTCTAAAAGTCAAAAAATTGCTGGGTGTGTTTTAGCAAATATTGGTGCCGAAACAGTTTCTATTGTGGTTTTTGAAGACAATATACCAATTTCTTTGGAAGTTTTTCCTATTGGTGGTTCAGACATAACTAATGACATTGCTCTTGGTTTGAAAATTTCCCTTGGAGAAGCCGAATCTATAAAAATCGGAGGTGTAACTGCTACCAATTATTCAAAGAAAAAACTGGAAGAAATAATTTCTGCTCGCTTAGGTGATATATTTGAACTTATAGAAGCCCATCTCAAAAAAATTGGTAAGTCGGGCATTTTGCCGGCTGGTATTATCATCACAGGAGGTTCATCTTCTATAGGACTCATTGAGGATTTAGCCAGAAACTATTTACGATTGCCGTCTAGAGTGGCTTCTTTAATTACAGGCGAAAGTCTGATATCCGAACGCGGTGGTGGACAATCCGCTAAATTTCAAATTAAAGATTCTTCCTGGTCGGTTGCTTATGGTCTTTGTATTATTGGAAATCTGCCGGATGAAGAAGAGGGGCTTGGTTTGAAAAAATACAGTCGAAATTTTTTTGTTAAAATTTGGCAAGTTTTAAAACAGTTTTTACCTTAGTTTTAAGACACAAATATACTTTTTGACAAGTTTTATAAATTTGATTTTTTTTGCTATTATACAGACGTATGCCACAAATAAAACCAGAAATAGAAGTGTTTGCTAGAATAAAAGTTGTTGGTGTTGGTGGTTCCGGTGGAAACACCATAAACCATATGATAAATTCCAAGGTCCGAGGAGTAGAGTTCATTACTGTTAACACAGACGCTCAAGACCTTATTAAATCTGAATCTAAGAAAAAAATTCATATAGGTAAAAATCTAACTCGGGGACTTGGCACTGGTATGAATCCGGAGCTTGGAAGACGCGCGGTAGAAGAAACCAAAGAAGAAGTTCAGGAAGCTCTAAAAGGAGCTGATATGGTTTTCGTAGCTTGCGGTATGGGTGGTGGCACAGGCACTGGGGCCGCTCCTGTGGTTGCTAAAACTGCTAAAGAACTTGAAGCTCTAACTGTAGCGGTAGTGACTAAACCATTTTCATTTGAAGGACAACAAAAGATGCGTATAGCTGAAGCTGGTCTTGAAGAACTAAGACAATCAGTTGACGCTCTTATTGTAATTCCTAACGACAGACTTTTGGCAACTATAGATAAAGACACTACAGCCAAAAATGCTTTTGCTATTTGTGATGATATTTTGAAATCAGCAGTGGAAGGTATTTCAGACCTTATCACTATGCCAGGAATCATTAACATAGACTTTGCTGATGTCAGAGCCATTATGGAAGGTGCGGGAGGCGCTCTTATGGGTATTGGGCGAGCTTCTGGTGAAAAAAGAGCTGAAGAAGCCGCTAAAATGGCTATTAATTCCCCTCTTTTGGAGGTTTCTATCAATGGAGCTAAAGGAGTATTGTTCTCTATTGCTGGTGGTGACGATCTTACTATGTTTGAAATTCATGATGCCGCTAAAGTTATCACCGAATCAGTTGATCCAAACGCTAAAATTATTTTTGGAACAGTCAGAGACGACAAACTCAAAAAAGGTGAAATTAAAATCACTGTCATCGCTTCTGGTTTTCCAGATAGTGTTATGAAAAAGAGTCTTTTTGGAGACAAAAACTTTTCTGAAAATATAGATACTGACGCAACCAAGGGTAAAATATTTAATTCTGTATTTAGTAGAAATGAAAAGGTTGAAAGAAAAGACGCACCACAAACAGAAGAAGAACCAACTGAAGAACCTGAAGAAAAAAAGCAAAATGTTATAGAAGAAGATGACGAGTGGGGCGCTGTGCCAGCTTTTCTCAGGCGCTCAAAATTAAAATAGTAAATAATAAAAAATCCTGATGTAAATCAGGATTTTTTGGTATAATTACCTTTATGTATGATTTAATTATTATAGGTGGCGGACCAGCTGGCGCGGCAGCGGGCGTTTATGCTGCCAGAAAACAAATAAAAACCGCCCTCATTACTGAAAATTTTAATGGTCAGAGTGTAGAATCTAATGAAATTCAAAATTGGATAGGCACAATAGCTATTTCTGGAATAGATTTAGCTAAAAAATTGAAAGAGCATGTTAAATTTTACGCAGGCGATTTTGTTGATATAAAAGAAGGTGAAAGAGTTGAAAACATAGAATGTGTGGAGAATGATCTTTTTTTGGTTTCTACCAACAAAGCTTTTTACAAGACTAAAACTGTGCTTATCGCGAGTGGTAGTCGTAGAAAAAAATTAGACATTCCTGGAGCTAAAGAATTTGAAGGTAAAGGGATTACTTATTGCGCTTCTTGTGATGGACCATTTTTTGCTAAAAAAGATGTAGCGGTTATCGGTGGCGGTAACGCTGGTTTTGAAGCTGCCGCTGAACTTTTAGCTTATTGCAAAAGTGTCACCCTTGTTTCTCGTAGTGAATTTCGCGCCGACCCAATTACCATAGAAAAAGTTTTGGAAAATCCAAAAATGACAGCTCTTACCTACGTTAAACCTCTAGAAATACAGGGTAATGATTGGGTTAAAGGTTTATTTTATAAAAAGACATATCCATTTGTAAGTGATGTAAAAATAGAAGTGCAAGGTATTTTCGTAGAAATAGGACACAACCCATCCACTGATTTTGCAGAAAATATAGGATTGGATATGGACGAACACAAACAAATAAAAATTGACCCTAGAACTCAAAGAACCAATGTAAAAGGTGTCTGGGCGGCTGGAGATTGCACAGATGGTCTTTACCGTCAAAATAACATCGCGGTCGGTGACGCTATTAAAGCCTTGGAAGATATTTATCTAGAATTACAAAAAATGAAGTAAAATGTTTTTGTAATTTTTAATTATTACATATAAATCCTAAATAGCCTCAACCTTCACCTGATTAATAATCATAGAATTTTCATTGTTTAGAGGACTCCACATTTCTAAAGCAACTGTGCCAACAAGTGGCATTGGGAAAATAGCTTTATGTGTTACCTTAACTTCACCATTTGAAAAACAAGAAACGGTATCACCCACAACTTCAATACCCAGACTGTCAGTTGACGTCCATTTATATTTTCTTGTTTTTAAATAATTCGGTGAACTACCTAACTCTATTTGTTTACCATTTTGAAATTGATAAAGTATCACATTCTTACCATCGTCAAAAAACGAACAAGAGAAAAAATTTTCGGGAGTATATCTGGCTAACAAATTTATAGAATCCCCTTCAGCCCAATCGGTATAAATTGTATACCTATAATTGAACCAAAAATGTCCACCGTTTAATTTGAAAAAGGCATAATTGCTGTCTGTTGCGGTGTTCACACGCATTTTATTAAAAGTGTTTTCAATAATTCCATTTTCTGTTTTCCAATCATTTGGTTTATTATAAAAATCAGAAATGTAAGGAAGGTTTATGGGTTCAAAGTAGTCTGTCAATAAATAGTCGGCATCGTAACTATCATTAGCCCACTTAGGGAATGATATATTTTCGTCACCAAATCTTATATCATCTAAAAAAATTACGGATGGTTCATTGCTTATGATAGAAATCCCACCTATTTTTATATTGTTAGCATTAAGATTAGCTAAAGGTATAATTAAATCGTACCAAACGTTAGGTTTTAAAATCTTTTCGTCAGTGTACCAAGGTAATGGTTGATTCCCAATAGTTTTACCATCCACATCTGTAATTTCAATTAAGAGATCGTTTTTTGTCTTATCATTATCTACAAAAACCGAGAGTTTTATTGATTTGTATGGCGAAGTATTAAAATGAGGAGCGTGTATCATAAATCCCGAATTGGGTTTGTTAAATTCTACTCTTATAGAATTGTCACGTTCCAAAGAAACATACGATGAAAAATCTAAGTGAGTATCCCAAGACCAGTTTTCCCAACCACGGGTTAAAGTATCTGAATATATAGTAGGTAGTTCTACAAAGATATTTTCTCTAACCACCTCATCGGAAGCGCCCAGCACTAATTCAACAGGAGCATTTGTGATAGGACGATAAATGTTTGTATTTAAAATGATAACTATCCCAATAACTATGGACAATCCTACAAATGATATTATAGAAATATAACGTTTCCAGAATTTGTCTTTTCGCTTGTCTAACATCGGCATAGGATGCTACTATAAACTAAATTATTAAAAAAGTCCAATGCGGATTATAAATAAAAAAATAATATATTTTGTCGTTTTGTTGTTCATTTTAGTCGGTTTAGGAGGGGTTTGGGAACGCACAAAAGAAGAGCCAACAAGAGAAAAACAAGAAGAAGACATCTTGTATAAGAGTGTTATGACAACAGTTTTTTGGGTGGGAGAAAATTCAGACGAAAGCAACGGATTTATTCCAAATCATAAAAGTTATTGGGACTCTCTCTGGCTGGAACATTATGGTGGCATAGATGATCCAAACGATAGATGTGGTTATAATCCTTGCGCATTCATTCCCAAAGAAAATCCTTTCTATTTTGCCCTACCTTACGGTGATAGAAATGAAGATGGGACTCAGAAAGATTCTGTAAAACTCATTCCTTGGTACAAAAACATCTCAAATAAAGAATCTCAAATAAAAAATGTTTGGATAGAAATAAAATACAAAAACAAAATATGTTACGCACAATGGGAAGATGTGGGACCTTTTGAGGATGATGATTTTGATTACGTTTTTGGAAAATCTGAACCAAAAAATATTTTTGGAGTTTCTGCTGGTCTTGATATATCGCCTGCCACCTGGGATTGTCTTGGTATGACCGACAATGCGGTAACAAAATGGAGATTTGTTGAAGAAAAAGATGTCCCTGAAGGACCGTGGAAACTTATCATAACGAAAAGCAGTGTCAGTTTTTAAGCTAGTTTTTCAAAACTTGAAAAATAGTATTTTTGACTGTCGCCTCTCTTTATAACTTTACCCCAGATTTCTTCACTACCTTCAATAGCTTTGATTATACTTTTAATAACAACGTAACAAATAACCTGACGATAATAAAGCCTCTGAATAGGAACAAATAAAAGTTGACTCCAGTCCTTATTTTGTCTCACAAAAGCTAAAGAAGAATAAATTACATCAACGCCGGTAAATATAATATAAGTTATAATCACCTGTTTCCACGAACCAGTGATTATGGCAAAAAGAAAAACCGCGTCAATTATAGGATAAAAAAGAGGCATAATTATATTAAATAACAACGTATTTGGCATAATAACCAAACTAAATGAAGAGATTGGTTTTTTAACAATATAACTCTTATATTTCCATGCACATTGAAAAGTGCCATAAATCCACCTAAAACGTTGCTTTAAGAAATCTTTTAAAGTGTGTGGAGTTTCGGTATAGGCTATTGCTTTCGGTTCATATACAATTTTGTATCCGTTGGTTATCACAGCTAAAGTAAGATCCTGATCTTCAACCAAAGTTTCGTTACTGTAACCTCCACACTTTATGACTACTGGTTTTCGCCACGCCCCAACTGGGCCAGGCACCACGCTTATCGCATTTACTGAAGCAAAAGCTTTTTTCTCTATATTTTGACCAATTTCATATTCTATACTCTGAAAAATGTTCAAAATATTGTGTGATTTGGTGGTTTCTACTTTGCCAGCCACAGCTCCAACCGATTTATCGTTAAAATGTTTCATCAGATTACTTATGGTGTCTGGCGCAAATATTGTATCGGCATCCATAGCAATGAAAACATTGTATCTGCACGCTTTAATGCCAACGTTCAAAGCGTTGAACTTGCCACTGTTCATTATGTTTATTATTTTTATTTCCTTGGGGTATAAAACCTGCATCTTTTCAGCCACTTTTAGGGTGCCGTCAATTGAGCCATCATTTATAACTATGATTTCTTTAAGGGGATAATCATTTTTTAAAACACTTCTGATAGATGATTCTATGTTTTCTTCCTCATTATAGGCAGGAATTAAAATACTTACTCCACCTTTATATTGTGGAATTTTCTTGTTTTTTCTTTCTTTTATATTTTTTGTAATAGAAAAAATAAAAAGCCCAACAACAATAATTATTCTAAAAATAATAAAAACTATCGCAAATTTAAACACGTATTTGAAAACTGAAACAACCCAAGAAATTAAAGAGAGGTTAAAGCGTTGTAAAGCATCATTTGCATTAAAAGTATCCATTGTCTGTATTGCGGATATACTAAAAACTTTTGAATTGCTTGAAGTTGCAAATATAGCCTCACTTGTTTTTTTACCCACAGTTCCATATTCAGATTTATTTATGTCACCTATTGAGACAACTTTATTTTCAATTTGCCAATTCTTTAAAGCTTCCATAGTTACCGTATCAAACTTACCACCCACTGATTCATAATCAAGAAAACCTTCGGAATATAAAAACCACTGAAGCAAAGAGACTTCATTATTGGTGTTTGCATCAACAGAGCCTAAAGAAAGCTGATTCTCTATGTTTATAAAAGATGGAGGCACAAAAAGATCTCTCAGGGACACAAATTCATAACCACTATCTTTTAAAATAACAATTATTTTTTCAAGAGCTTCCGCCATATATTTTGTATCAGCACTACCTCCCCCGTCATGAAGTAAAGCTATGTGTCCATTTGGGACCTCTTTTAGCATATTTTGTAAAAGTTCCTCTGAAGATTTGACCGTCCAGTCTTTAGCATCTACGTCTGCCCCCACGGGTATATATCCATTTTGCAAAGCAAAATGGAGAGGTTTTTCTACTGGAGTGTCTGGATTTATAATAGGATCGGTGCCAATGTCTAGAAGATAAGGTGGCCGATAAAATAAGGGTGTCTTTTTTGTTGCTATTTCTATTATTTTACCACTAGTCCTAAGTTCATTTTCAAGTTTTTCGTTGGAATTATGCACGAGTGGTGAATGGGTAAAAGTGTGGCTACCAATTTCAAAGCCAGCGTCGGAAACTTCTCTAGCAATATTTGGATATTTAAAAACATTTTCACCAACAAAAAAGAAAGTAGCTGGCACATTATGTTTTTTAAGTATAGAAACAATAATTGGAGTATAAATCGGATCGGGACCGTCATCAAAAGTTAATGATATCTTTTTATTGTTTAAGGGAGTGTAATAATATCTATATGATTTAGTAATATCTAAACCGTCTATATTGTTACTTTTTTTAGAGGCAAAAAGAATACTAATGGCAAGACTCACGGTAAGGCTAAAAGCTAGCACAGCAGATATGACAAAAAAACCTCGTATATACTTTTTTCTTTTATCTTTTGAATCGTAAAAAATCATGTAGAAAACCAACAAAAGGCTCAAAATAGACACCAGACCAGGGGAAAACAGTTGTAAAAGCAAAATTAAAAACCTAACGTTAATTTAGGCTTTTACTGATTCGTATACTAATGATAATTAGTTAAATGTCAACTAATTTATTATTCTAAAGGGGTGCCAAACATTTGCACCACAAAGACAGCTTCCCTACCTTTATATATGCCGGTGGAAGTAGCGATACCAATTTCGGTGTATTTTGGATTCATAATATTAAGAAAATGACCTCTAGAATTCATCCAAGCTGTCTGCACGTCTTCACTGTTTTGAAAATTAACCGCTAAATTTTCTCCAGCATAAGCATAACTATATCCCGCTTCTTTGAACCAGTGCCAAGGAGTAAGACCTTCAGGTGTGTTGTGCGCAAAATAACCTCTAGTAGCCATATCATCAGCTTTGAGTTGAGCCGCTTTTTCCAGTAAAGGATTAACTTTGAGTTCAGCAATATTTGCCGACGCCCTATTTTGATTGGTCAAATTAACTAAGACACTAGCATAAATAGCGGATAAAGAATCTAAAATATTGACTCTAAGTGTTGGAATGGCGCCAATCAGAACTATCAAAACCACCAAAATAGAAACGTATATTTTTAATTTCATAATTTCTTTTTTATTTTTATTACTTTTTTTAGCCATTATGTATAATTATCACATTTTTCAAGAAAAAACACCACCAAATGTTAACAAAAAAACTCCCATTAAATGAGAGTTTTTTTGTTATCAAATTTCTAACTTATGGAAGTGGTGGAACTGGAGTGCTAGTAATCAATTCAGGGCATTTTAAGATGTTTATCCATCTCTGAGTAGTCTTGTAAACATAACCAGTTGGACCATTGGTAGGAAGTCCTGCAATTGACCAAGGAGTAAGAACTGCTGCTTCTTGGTGTGTTTGGAATTTATTAACCATATCTTGAGTTATAGGACCATAAAAGCCGGTAACTGGATTATTTACTTCAAAGAATTGGTTAAGGAAAATCTGAAGTTTTTTAACCTCTTCAGGATCATTTTTGGCTCCAGCTTTGATGTAAGTTTTTAAGTATGGTTCACACATTAAACTTCCATCAGTTGAAGCGCCCAAAACCTCTCCGATACTACCAGAACTATTACCCGAAACACTTCCTCCCCAAAAACTTCTTACCCCATGTCGTCTACCACTACCCGATGACTGATTACTTGTTGGTTGGTCATTGTTGTTTGAAGAACCATTTTCTTCATTTCCGTTTCCATTTTCATTTTCATTTGAAGTATCACCTTCTTCTTGACCGTCACCATTTGGAGGAGTTATGTCTGAAGAACCATCTCCTTCTTCTTGATCTTCTTGATCATCTCCATTTGGTGGAGTGGTTGACTCACCAGAATAGTCAGGTTTATCGCAATACTGGTTGACCACTACATTTGTATCAGCAGAACCTTCAAGATCTTTACCATTAGTTTTAGCTGTAAATGAAGCGGTGTTATCAACGCCACAAAGCGAAGGTAAGATGTTATAAGCCTCTACTGCATCTACATCATAACCGTCATCTGCTTTTCCAAAGAGATTAACGTTAGAAATATCAGTAAGTTTTATAGCGGTGGTGTATCTGAGATTTGAACCAAAATCAATTGCGCCGTCTTTGTTCAAATCACCCAAAGACACCCATTCACCCTTGTCCGCATCCCAACCATCTACATGCACTCTTTCAATTGGATAATTAGGATTTCCAGCAAAGGTGGTCTCATAAACTTTTAAGTCGGCGCCATCACCATTAAATATGGTGCCGTCAAAAGTCAGAACAATACTTCCACCAAATCCAAGTGAAAAGAATGTGTTGTTCAATGAATTATCCGCGTTAGAATCCCACTCTTCACCCAAAGTTTGAGCGGCTCCGAGAGCGTATTCAGGATTAGACCTGTCTACGAGAACATTCAAGCCATCTTTTCTCTTACCTTGATTGTTTTCCAAAACGTCACTAGCCCACTTTAAGTTTGGGTTGTTGGTGAAAGCGTCAAGTGAAGCGACAAAGCTAATTGTGCCATTGCCAATACCTGTATTGCCAAGATTCCAAACAACACTATTCTCGTTTAAGGTTCCGCCATTATCAGCACTTACAAAGGTAAGCCCTTCCGGAATTACATCTGTTATTACAAAATCTGTTACTGGACCATCCAACACTTCCCAATCAATCTTGAAAGTTATTTCACCATTTTCAGTGTTATATTCACCAGATTTTTCTAAACTAACACGACCATCAACAACAGGAGGAGGCACTTCTCCGTTATCGCAAGTAACTATCCAAGAGAGATTATACAAAAGACCCCCTGGGTTTTGTTCTTGAGCAAGATTTGATCCAGCCCAATTACGAACTTCTATCTTTAAATTATTTGAACCATCTTTAAGATAGCTAGACACATCCCAACTATCGGCAACCGAGTGATTGTCTTCTGTGCTATCTCCACCCACAAGCTCTTCATTTACCCAAATTGTGTAAGAGTTATCGGTGGCAATTTTTAGATTCCCTGTCAAAGTGCCATTTTTAGCATCTATTTCAAAATCACGAGAAAAAGTTACCCATTTATCTGTTTGCCAATCTGCATCATAAGGATCTTCTGACCAGACCCATTTAGCGTCAGCGTCCTCAACATCAGCATCCCAAACAGTCTCTCCTAAAGTCTGAATTTCTGAAATTTTAGTGACAAGTTTAGCGTTGAAATTACTCTCAACTGCTGGATCATCACCAACTCTTACAGAAGCAACCATTGTTTCTTCATCACTAACAATGTTTCCAGATGAAGGGGTGCATATATTAGCAGTATCACGATTTACTACAGAGAAAGTTTCGTTTGCCTCGTCTACAACCACGCTACCCAAACCAGACACACCTTCCCAACCGCTCTGCATTATTTCGTCAACGTTGTAAGTGCCGAGAGGAACATCTGTGAAAGTTACGCAACCACTTTCGTCTGTTAATCCCGCATATCCAGAATAAACCTCAACATTAATTGATCCAGAATTATCACCATATATGTCGTCTAAAATTCTGAATGAAAATTGACCGGCTTCGTTGGTGCTCGTTGCGTGAGCATAGACGTGTAATGGATTAAATATAGAACCCCAATCAGTATAAGATTCATTAACCTGAATACCGAGCCAACCCACACGTGATGGACTAAAATTATTTACTTTAACCCAAGGCAAAAATTGATGTTGATCACTTAGACTGCTATCAGCTTTGACAGCTAAATAAATAGGATCCGTAGGTAATCTCAAAGAATAAGCAGCATCTGAAGTTGAAGCAGTAGGATTGTTCGGTCTATAAATATAACTACCTTTAGCTAAGAGCACATAAGGACCAACTTCTAAAGAGTTTGTAGTGCTGTAATTTTTACCATCAGGTAAAACATTTACTGTTTCAATTTTGTCTCCCAAAAGCATCATTGTCCAATTTGAGAGAGGATTTTGTTGTTCATCAGTCTTGCAAATCTTAACGGTAGCTGAATCTGGTTGAACTTCTTTTTTAACATTGAACGCCACACAATAATAATCTTTCCTTGCTTTCATATTTTCTACCCGATCATAGTTGTCGTAATTGAAAATATCTGTATGACAATACATTTCTGCTGATTCATCTTGCCAACCATCGCTTGGATTTGTATCACCCGTAAATGGAATATAATCTGGGTTTGCTTGTTCTCTCACCCAAACCTTACTGGTGCCTGTTGTCACAACTTTTGCACTTCCAGTTTTAAATGTAACCCAATTACCGCCTGCTTCAGCAATATTATCTCCAGGATTTTTTGTCCCATCTGGAGCCCATTCAAAAGTCCAAGAAGGTTCAATACGACAATTTGGATGCTTGTCTACAAAATCCTGAGCTGTGTTTTTATCAATCTTTGATTGTGAATTTCCATCACCCCAGTTTGGAAGATCGGTTTCAGATTCACAAATTATTTTTGTAGCATAGATTGTGGCAAGTTTTGAAGCATTGTTTTCACACCACCTATTACCATCTTTTGTTGGTTTGCCCTTTTTATCTAATGGTCCACTGTAAATAAAATCTCCGTGTGCTTCATGAGCATCCCAAGCATTTTTGCTTATATTTATCGCTTCCCAAGGTTTCCTTTCGGAACCAGTAGCGTGACAAATATTTATTTTTTTATCATTATCAGGTTGAACTGCCAAAGCTACAGCTGGCACAAAAACTGCTCCCTGAAAAACGAGCATAGACAGAGACAAGAAAATAGATGTGAACTTCAAAAATCTTGTCTTGGAAGTTATGATTTTCATATACGATATAAGATTATTAATAAATTGATTAATAAAACTAAAAACCAAAATTATACACTAATAACTTATATTATATACTTTTTAAAATACATTGTCAACAACACAATTTATAGACAATGACCACAAAAAACGTCCAAAAATAGACTTAAATTGGGTGTTTTCTTTCGGGGTTGCCGAGCGGAGCGAGGCGATTCATTCAGCGATTTTGGAAATAGGTGCGCGATAGAGGACTTGAACCTCTGACCCTCTCAACGTCAATGAGATGCTCTACCAACTGAGCTAACCGCGCAATTTTACTATTAAGATAACATGTTACTGAAAAAAAATCACCTTTGTGCAGATAATTTTTCAGTATTTTATAAAATAGGTTAAAAAAGAAATCAGCAAAATTAAACTAGCTTTCAGAACTAATTTAAGTTTTTAAATTTGAGTAATAAATTATTCATAATTACCCTCGGCTTCAGGTTGATGTAAAATTTTCTCCACTTTAAGTTTTTTCTTACCACCAGGAATATCAACTTCAATCAAATCACCTATTTTGTAACCCAACAAAGCGCAACCAATTGGAGAAAAGATTGATATTTTTTTCTGAGTAATATCGGCATCTTCAGGAAAAACCAACCAATATTCCAATTGGTTTCCTGATTGAGTATCGGAAAAAATGACTAATGAATTCATAGTTATAACATCATTAGGAATTTCTTGAGACGCCACTATTGTCGCTCTACCTAATTCTGCCAACAAATTTTTGTCATGCTCATCGTAGCTTGATTTTTCGTTTATCAAACTCATCAGTTTTTCATAATCGTTTTTTGTAATATAAATAGTATTCATAACCACAAACAAAAACCTTATACGAGCAAAAACCGCTATTTGGTTTAGCTCTAGTAATTACTATTCTAATATAAAAAAATAATAAAGCAAAAATACAAAATAGCAATAAATAAAAAAGCGGCACCTCGTTTGGCACCGCTTAATGTGGCAAAAATGCACCACTATTCTATTATAGGATAAGCAGAAAGAGTTTTCTGCATTTCCTCAAGAATCCTAATAACCTCAGAGGAACCGTTGGTTGCTTCTGTAGTTGCCTTCAGTTTAGCCACACTGTCCAACGTCTGTTGGTATGTATGACCAAACTTTTTGGCGTTACGCTCTTCATACTCCAAACACTTTTTCAGTTTGTCTAGAGTGGCAATGAGATTATCTGACGCACAATCAGACAACGTCAAGCCAAGACCTTCAAGTGTAGACACCATCTCCCGCACAGTTATACCGCCGGGGAAAAATCCTTCCAAAGCTTCAATCATTGAATCTTTTGGTTTTGAGGCTTTGGAAGCTGAAAACCACTTATCCTCTATTTTTATGAGAACATTATATGCGTGAGGATAAGAATATTCGCTTCGGCGACTCAAAAACAACTCTCCGTCACCAACAAAATGAGACGGTGGTTCTGTTTTCATAACATCCTCCCTTACCATCAGTGTGGTTATATTGCAGTTTATAAAAGAACTGACAACCTGCATTACTATACATTCATTAAATTTTTTGTCGAGCATTTTTTGTGGTATTGCAAACATCATCTAATAAAACAAAAGAAATTAACCCGTTTGACTCGCAAGTTCAAATATGCTGTCATATTAAGCAGGAGGTGTAGGATGAAATACTTGTTTTTTGGTTTGCTAATTTCCGCGGTTTTTTTGTTTTTTGGAGCGTTGGCCTTGCTGGTATTCGCTTTCAAATTGATGCAAACTATGCCACCAGAGTTGTTAATTTTGCTTGTGGCATACATTATGATGAGAATATCAATTTTGCTCGTGTTCACTAGCATGGTTGTCGGGCTACTAATACCAATTAGGCAAGCCATCATTCAATGGGGAACCAAAAATGCCATTGAGGAAAAATAATCCCGCTTTCTAACGAGACCCGTAGGAGGCGGGTCTTTTGTTTACATTTACTAAAAACAAAAAAACAAAAAAAGCGGCACCTTGTTTGGTGCCGCTCGGTGCGACTGGTTGAAAACTTAAACTCCTTCCCCACCATCTACAAATTACGAGACTTTACTGGATAAACCGAAAGAGTTTTTTGCATCTCGTCTAGCAACTCAATGATTTCCGTAGGACCGCCTATGGCCGCTTCTTTCAATTTAACGAGATGAAACAGGATTAGTCGGTGCACATAACCGACTTTTTTAGCGTTACGTTCTTCATACTCCAGACACTTTTTTAATTTGTCCAAAGTGTCTGAAAGATCATCTGACGCGCAATCAGACAACGTTAAGCCCAGAGCGCAAAGCCCGCGTTCCAAAGAACAAATAGAACGACCGTAAGCTTCAACCAAGGCTTCAATCATTGAAACTTTTGGTTCGGAGCAATAGCTAGCCGCGAACCACTTGTCCCCCATTTTGATAATAAAGGGAACATGAAATGAATAAAAAGGCCAAGACGTAGTCCTGCTACCTAAAAACAGTTGGCCGTCACCAGCATATCGTGTTTTCATATTGCCTCCTTGTGCCACTGGCACCGCATTGGAATTGTGTAAAAGAACTAATACCTTGCACTATACATTCATTAAATTTTTTGTCGAGTTTGAATATTATAAAATAAAAAGCCCCGCCTGTAATAGCGCGGGGCTTAGAGAAAGCGGAGTTAGGTTCTTATTCTCCAACTAAACCCTTCTTCCTTGAGGGTGAGTTGGAATTACCCTTTTAGGGAGCCTACTTAGGCCCCACTCTGGCTTTCTCGGACTGGCTTTACATCTCCCAACCATCGTGGTTGGGAGAGTTGGGCGAGAATATCACTTCCACCAATTTACTATGAAAATTAAATTTCAGGATAAACTCAAACGATTTAACAAATTTCAGAAAACTGTACTGGGGTTGAATGAACCTAAAGTCATCCATGAAGGTACTGACCTAAAAGTCTGCGCCAAGTATATTTTGAAGGAAGGTTCGAACAAAGAAAAAAGGGAAATTATGGAGTATCTCAAGTTGAAAATAAAAATTTCCAAAGAATTTGTAAAAATTACAAACAGTTAACAATAATGAATAAATACTTATTATTGTGTCTAGACAGAGCATGCGCTCTACTGTTGTTTGAAACTCAATCAAGGAGGCCCAAAATGGCTAAACCGAGAAATCCAAAAAAGGATATAACCAGCATCCGGCTCTGCGGTGTTCGAGGCTGCTGTCCTGTTGTGGAGGTCCATCACGGATACAACAAAATCGTCATTACTGATGATGACGGTGGTAAAGTTACGCTTACCAAGGAGCAGTGGCGGGAAGCGCTTACTAAAGTCAATATTGATGACTAGAGTCATCACAGAATCAACACTCCAACCCCTGCGCCGTAACAGACGCAGGGGTTTCCTTTCATTTGTTAAAGGAGAAAACCATGACAGATCTACATAACGCTTTGTATTGGTTCCTGTCGCGAACAAACCAGATCACTTGGAGAGCAAAACAATTTTACGCTTCTTGTTTTCTGCAAGTTTTCCGCAGAAATGGATTGGTGGCGCTTGTTCACCAACTTCACCCGGAACCAGTATATGTTTCGGAACGCACCTGGGCTGATATTCCCAAGAAAGTTATCACGGGAACACCATCTGGAAAAATGGACGATCTTGTCCAAGAGCTTATCTCTCGCAAGGTATTCATCAGCAATCCCAACACCGATCTGCAAGAATTAAATAATGCGCGTAAACGCACTTTGCAGATGATTAATCGTCCGACCATCCTATATCTTATGATGGCTCAAGGTTGCAACTTTGCTTGCAACTATTGTCCCATTCCAGATCTCGCCAAACAATATGGTGAGCACCTGTTATCTTTTGAAGATGCTATCGCTGGTATTAAACTCTGGCGGAAGCACATAGAAGAACAGCCACAAGATAATAGTCCATACTTTCTAATCTTTTACGGGGGTGAGCCCTTGTTAAATCGGGAAGTGTTGGAAAAGTTACTGCCCCACATAGCCAAGGAAAAAAATGCTGGACATCTTCCTGCAAAGCTCGAACTTATGCTTTGTACCAATGGGTCTTTGGTGGACGCTGAACTTTCAAAGTTGCTAGCCCGTTACAAGGTTGTGGTAGCAATAGGTATAGATGGTCCGCAGAAACACAACGATCTCGTTCGTACAACCACCAGTGGCAGTTCTACTTTTACAAGGATCGAGCATTCGGTGAGACAACTTGTGAGCGATGGTGTTCGTGTCGTGGCCTCAGTGACTATCACTCCAGCAAATGTCAATGAAATTGATCAGTATCCACGCTTTTTGCAAAAACTAGGTTTCTCTCAATTTGGTTTTAACCTGATGAAGGGAAAAGTTTTGGTACAGCAGCTTGCCGGACAAAGCATGGAAAACTATTGTCGTGCTGCGGTTCGAGGTGTTTTGCAAGGGCTCGAAGACATTACTGCAGAGGGACAATGTTACGAGTATCAACTGGAAAAAAAATTGGTCGCTGTACGCAACGGTCTACCGTTTTCAGTTGATTGCACTTGTTACGGTAATCAGTTGGTTATTCAAGCAGATGGACAGGTAAGCAACTGTCCATTTCTCCGATTCGACCAAGGACAAGTTAGGGAACTTCCTGATTCATTCAGGATTAGACAGACCAAAGCAGTAGAGACGTGGAGGCGCCGCCTGCCAATTCTCAATGCTTCAGTTAAAGTTGATGGCCACAAAGATATATTCAGCGGTGGTGGATGTGCCCGAAGTTCTTTTGACCTCTATGGTGATATTGAAGCCGAAGACACCGCAAATACTATCTTCACAAAGGAGATAACACATGAACTCATCTGGACACTCCTGCCTGGAGAACAAGCCAATGCTATTCGCCAAGAAAAAACCACTCATTGGAGTTATCGGCGGGTCAGGAATCTGTCAGTTACCGGAACTTGTGATTTCCGAAAACGTCGAAACTAAAACTCCTTACGGCAAACCATCCGGAATCATCAGAGTGGGAGAACTGTGCGGCGAAAGAGTTGCTTTCTTGCCAAGACATGGCGAGGATCATACCATTCCACCTCACAAAGTACCATACAAAGCAAACCTCTCTGCTCTGAAATCAATCGGTGTGCGACACGTAATCGCCACCTGTGTTGTCGGAAGCTTGCGGAAAGAAATTAGACCTGGTGCGTTTGTTGTCCCGGATCAGTTCATAAACTTTACGTGGGGCCGAGATGACACCTACAGAGTTGATCGTCAACTCGTTCACTTACAGATGGCAGAATCATACTGCGAGCATGTACGAAACATTATCTCTCGCGAAATTAAAGCGATGAACGTTAACTACCGGATCAAAGGTACAGTAGTTGTTATACAAGGTCCGAGATTTTCTACCGTCGCTGAAAGCAAGATGTTTGCACTTTGGGGAGGAGACATAGTAAATATGACTCAATACCCAGAGTGCTTCTTCGCTCGCGAGCTCGGCATATGTTATGGGGTTGTCGCCACAGTAACCGATTACGATGTTGGTGTGCCAAGCTTGATTTCAATGCGGACTGAATCCGTGGATGCAGTTCTGAAGGTATTCCACCGCAACACAAAGGCAACCCTATCACTGATTCAAAGGCTCGCTAGTGCCTCCAAAGAAATAACTGACTGCGTATGCGCAACCAATCGAATTGCCGAGTATTACAAATTGGCAAACATTGATAGTTCTTAATGACCCTCGTGTTTTTGACACGAGGGTCATCTTTTTTCAAATTGACATTATATAAAAATTCTGTTAAATACAATAAGAGTCCTGGTGTTTCTAACATCAAGAAACGGTACTTTGACGTTTCCTGGATGAAGAATCTAGGATAAAATAGGAGAAATATAGATATGGAGATAAAAGCGGATAAAATTCACAAAGCCTACGGCACCATTACCATACTCGATGATGTGTCCTTCTCTTTAGAGAAAGGTCAGAAAGTTGGTTTGGTGGGGTACAATGGCACTGGCAAAACTACGCTCCTTAAAATCATTGCTGGTGTTATTGAACCGGATGGCGGAAAAATCAGTATCCGCAGAGGAGCGAAACTTGGTTACATGCCACAAGATACAAGCTTGGTCTCAGACGAGACCGTGAGCGACTATTTATGGTGCGTTTCCGGCATGAAAGAGTTGGAACAACGCATAGATGAGTCATTGGAAGCGTTGACTGATTACGAAAACAGAAACGGTTACGCATTCGATTATCGCATGGAGATGACCCTTGCAGGTTTCGGTTTGCAAAACATATCTAACAGAAATATCAATTCCCTTTCGTCTGGGCAAAAAAGCAAAGTGTTCATGGCTGGAGTCTTACTTTCCGATCCGGATATTTTGGTGCTTGACGAGCCGACTAATAATCTCGATCTTCCAGCTCTGATCTGGCTTGAGAATTTCTTGATGCGTTGCGAGACCACCTGTCTTATGGTTTCGCATGACCGCCTCTTCCTTGATCGGATAGTCAGAAAGATTTTTGAGATAGACTGGAACACCAGAAAACTCATAATTACGAACGGCAGATACTCAGATTATTTGGAGAGAAAGGAGAAAGAAACATCAAGACAACTCGCTGAACATAAAGCTCAGCAGGAAGAAATAAAAAGATTGACCGATCAAGCCAGGAAGAAAAAAGCTGAAGCGGTTCAAGGTTCTCGATATGTCGGCACGGACAATGACAAGTTTCTGCGCGGATTCAAACGTGACAGAGCTGCTAAGTCCGGGAAAACGGCGAAAGCAATCGAGAAACGCATTGAACAGATGGATGTGCTTGAAAAACCTGTTGAACGTGATGCTTTTCGTATCCACCTACAACCAACCAAACCCGAAGGGTCGCGAGATATCAACTTGAAGGATGTGGTCGCCGGATATTCTGCTGATGGATTCCGTGTTGGTCCAATTTCTGCCCACATGTCATACGGATCACGTACTCTAATTCTCGGTCTCAATGGATCGGGTAAATCCACTTTGCTTAAAACTCTAAGTGGAGAGCTTGACCTTATCAGTGGCGAAGTTACAGTTGGAAATGCCCTGGTTGTAGGAAATCTAACTCAAGAACACAACAACTTACCCCGAGAAGAAAGCATAAAAAACTTTCTAATAAGACGAGCTGGGGTTGAAGTTCAGATTGCTTACGCACTTGCTGTTAAATTTGGTTTCAAGGCCGAAGAAATAGACAAAGAAATTTCGTCTTTGTCTCCCGGTGGTAGGGCCAGACTGTTGTTTGCTTTATTTTCTGCCCTGTCGGTAAACGTCCTGTTGTTAGATGAGCCGACGAACCACCTGGATCTTGAAGCGCTCCAAGCGCTTGAAGAAGCTGTTTCGCAATACGAGGGCACTATCATTCTCGTATCGCATGATCGCCATTTCCTTGAAAAGTTCAAAGCTACCGATACCTATGTTCTTTTGGACGGAAAGCTTGAGCGTCAGCAAAGCTTCAGTCTGTACATGAAGAATGCTGAACATGAAGCAAAACGTCTAATCAGTATGTTATAGCAAAGGAGGTTGGGTTTTCACTCGACCTCCTTTTTTTGTTTGGTTAAAGATCAAAGCATTAAATTTTTTGTCGAGTTTGAATATTGTAAAATAAAAAGCCCCGCCTGTAATAGCGCGGGGCTTAGAGAAAGCGGAGTTAGGTTCTTATTCTCCAACTAAACCCTTGTCTTGGGGAGTTGGAATTACCCTTTTAGGGAGCCTACTTGGGCCCCACTCTGGCTTTCTCGGTTGTCTGGCTACATCTCCCAACCACCGTGGTTGGGAGAGTTGGGCGAGAATATCACTTCCACCAATTCCCGCACCAACCCTTCTGCGAACGCCATGGCTTCCTCGGTTGTGATGCCGAGGGCCTTGGCCCAGTTGCCGACCTGGCGCCGAAAGTCATTCGGCCTCAGTCGGACACCTTCTTCCTGAAGCTTAAGCTTCAGGAACATGAGAGCAATCTGCCCTCTCCTCTCTTCTGTCATCATTCCTCCTCCTTTCTTTTTTATTTTTTTACAACCTACTATATAGTAGAACAAATATACAGATTTAGTCAAGTAAAATCTGTTTATATCTTTTTAAAATAGTTTTGCCTATTAGGTTCAAGCAAAAACCCCCGAACTCATATATTATTAACCTATTAGTTTTATTTTTATAATATTGCTATAATTTAAATTACTTTAAGTATCCAGTTTACAAAAACAATCTGCGATTATAATTAAGATAGTATGGAAAAATTAAAACCACACCAAGAAGAATTTCCCCACAAGAAACCATTGGTTGCTTCAGAGTATTCTTATCACATAAAAAATAAAGAAAAAGAGATTTTAGCAAATTTTACACCTGAACAACAAGCTGAAATTGAACATAAACGACAGATCCTTTCATCGTTAGCTTACTTCATTGGTAAAGATTTTCACATACCGGTTGAACTCAATAAGCCTGGAGCTGGTTGGCATTGGGATTTTGAAAAAAACGTAATCCGAATTGATCCGAAAGATCTTCTAGAAAAATCTATGGATTACTTAAGGTTTGTGATTTCTCACGAAGGAGGCCATCGCAGAATTAGCCGGGTTGACTTTGTTCCTCTTGAAGAATGGAGACAACCTGGATTTTCTTTTATGATGAATGCTATTGAAGATCCTCGAGATAACAATTTTGTGGCAGAAGCGTATCCAACATTTCAAGAACAGATGAATCTTGCTTATAAACAAGATTTAGATTTTGAAGCAAAAACTAAAGAAAAAGCCGACCAAAAACTTGGATATCAACCACGCTTTATACAAGCGGGTTTTGAATATATAAAGCAGCGGAGGGTAAGAGATTCGAACTCTTGGTGGGTTTCCCCACACACGCTTTCCAAGCGTGCGCACTAGACCACTATGCGAACCCTCCCTTTAAAACCTTCAAGGTTTATAATTATAATTTAACATTTAATCTTGATTTTGAAAACTTTGTCTTAAAAAACCAAAACCTAGAAAGTAAGGTTTTAAGGTTTTCAGAAACAACAAAATTTGCGATTTTATTATTTTTGACAAATCGTCACTTTGTTGCGTCCGGTTTCTTTAGATACATACAAGGCTTCATCGGCTCTTTTAATGAGTTCTTCAAAATTGGAAGCTATCTCTGAAGAAACAATGCCAATACTAACAGTAACTTGAAGGTCTGGAGCTTCGGGAAATCTTAGAGCTTCAACATTACTTCTTATCTCTTCAGCTTTGATTCTAGAGTCTTCTAAATTAGCGCCCAAAAGAGAAGCCACTATTTCTTCCCCGCCCCAACGCGCCACAGTATCTCCAACTCTAACACTTTGCATTACAGTTTGAGCCACTTTTTTCAAAACCAAATCCCCCACATCGTGCCCATAAGTATCATTAACTTTTTTAAAATGATCAATATCTATAAACAGAAAGGAAATGTTTTTGAATCCAAACCATTGTCTTCTTTTTCCAGCGCTTAAATTATTGATCAAATCCAAATAAACTTTTGATTCTTCTTCAAAAAACATTCTGGTTTTTAGGCCAGTTAAGTGGTCGTGTATAAGATCTTTCTCTAAACTCTGAACCTGAGATTCCAGATCAGCAATACGCGACAACAGTTCTTCTTGTTTTTTTTCTTCATCATTCATATTACATACTTCTTAAAAGTCTAATGCGTTCCTCTATAGGAGGATGGGTATTGAATAAATTAGTCACAGGTTTGCCAGAGGCAGTTTTTTTGACGGGAACAGGGTTGGAAATAAAAAGGTGAGCTGTTGCGTTGCGAGCGTTTTTCATTGGCATATTGTAGTTTGAAATTTTTTCTAGCGCGCGAGCTAAACCTTCGGGATAACGAGTTAAAAGCGCGCTTGAGCTATCTGCTAAATATTCTCTCTTACGAGAAATAGCTAGCTGAATAAGAGTAGCAACAATTGGTGAAAGTATAATAAAAACTATTCCAATAATTGCTAAAATTCCACCCGCTCCTCCATTTTTATTATCACGGCTACTGCTAAAAAATGAGGTTCTTAAAAACATATCAGAGATAATAGAAACAAAACCCACCAAAACCACGACCACACTCATCAATAAAATATCACGATTGCCAATATGAGAAAGTTCGTGAGCAATCACTCCTTCTAGTTCGGGTCTTTCTAATTTTTGCAAAAGACCTGTGGTAACAGCTATCACGGCATGATCTTTGTTTCTGCCAGTTGCAAAAGCGTTTGGAGCAGGATCGTCAATAACGTAAACTTTGGGCATCGGAAGCCCCGCGGTAATTGAAAGATTTTCGGTTACTGTGTAAAGATCAAAATATTCCTCGCGTTTAGCAGGTTTGGCTTTTGATAAACCTAAAACTATTTTATCTGACCACCAATAACTAGTGATATTCATCATTACACTAAAAATAATAGCAATGTAAAGTAGCCCGGGATTGCCATAATATTCAGAGACAAAATAACCAAGCCCAACCACTACCACCAAAAATAAACCCATTAAAAGATAGGTTTTAAAAACATTGGAACTTCGTTGAGTGTAAACCGTGGCCATCGCGAAGATTATAACACAATTTATTATAAACTGCTTAACCACAGCTTATTCATTTTTGGAAGTTTGAGAGAGGTTAAATTTTAGTTATCATAAGTATATGGTTCAGACTAAAAAAAATCATTTACGCGTGCCTCCCAACAACGTAGAAGCTGAAAAAGCTTTACTCGGTTCAATAATGCTAAAACCAGAAGTAATGTTTGAAATAACCGACATAATACAAGCGCGCTCTTTTTATTCCGAAAAACACCGCATTATTTTTGAAAATATTTTAGAGCTTTTTTCCAAACGCAATCCGACTGATATGCTCTCGGTTTCAGCCAAACTCAAAGAGAAAAAAACTGGCGCAAACGGAAACTTGCTTGAGGAAATTGGTGGCAACGCATACCTCAGTGAATTAGTGAATTCAGTGCCTTCCGCTTCTAATGCTGTTTATTACGCTCAAATTATCCAAAAAAAATTCATCGCCCGCAATCTTATCAGCGCCGCCGATTTCATATCTTCTTTAGGTTATGACGAAACAGCAGAATTAGAAGTTTTGTTAGATGAAGCTCAAAAGAAAATTTATGATGTGACCAATATTTCCAGCATTCATAAATTTGTAGAACTCAAAGAGGAACTTGATGAAGCTTGGGAAAGACTTGATAAACTTCACAATTCCGGCAATGGTTTGCGAGGTGTGCCAACTGGTTTCAAAGACATAGACGACAAACTTTCTGGTCTTCAAAAATCTGATCTGATTATCTTAGCTGCCAGACCTTCAGTCGGTAAAACCGCCTTAGCGCTTGATATTGCCCGCCAAGCTGCCGTTTATCATAATGTGCCTGTTGGCATCTTTTCTTTAGAAATGAGCTCTCAACAGCTGGTAGATCGTATGCTGGCCTCTCAATCAAATGTTGACGCTTGGAAACTGCGCACTGGCAGATTGAGCCGTGAAGACGATTTTGCCGCCATCAGACAATCGCTTGATGTGCTTTCTAAAGCTCCCATCTTTATAGACGATCAACCCGGAAATAATATTCTCAAAATGCGTTCAGTGGCTAGAAGACTCAAAAATGAAAAGGGTTTAGGGCTTGTAGTGGTGGATTATTTGCAATTGATGATGCCAACCAAAAATTACGATTCTATGGTTAATCAAGTTACCGAAATATCTCGTTCACTCAAAAATTTGGCTCGTGAACTTGAGGTGCCAGTGTTAGCTCTTTCTCAACTTTCTCGCGCTGTTGAACAACGTGGTGGCAAACCAAAACTTTCAGACCTTAGAGATTCTGGTTCTATTGAACAAGACGCCGATGTAGTTATGTTTATTCACCGTGAAGATAAAACAAAAAGCTCTGAAGAAACAGAAAAAACCAACATCGCCGAGATTTTAATAGAAAAACATCGCAATGGCGCTACTGGTAAAGTGGATCTCTTTTTCAACGAGAAAAAAGCTTGTTTCCTGCCCCTGGAAAAAGCCGAATTTAGTGGCGCTGAGAGAGAGTTTAGAGAATTTTAACAGTGTGGATTTATAAGCAAATGAATAGCATAGAAAAACTAACTCAAATATTTTCAAATTTTCCAGGTGTTGGACCGAGACAAGCTAGACGATTTGTTTATTATTTACTCACCAGAGCTAATAATTCGTTGGACGAACTGGCGCAAAATATCAAGGAACTCAAAAATGAAGTAACAATATGCGTTGATTGCAAGAGATTTTTTCAAAGTAATAATAAAACAAATCTATGCAAAATCTGTTCCGATTTAACCAGAGACAGATCAACTTTAATGTTGGTTCAGCGCGACACCGATTTAGAATCAGTAGAAAAAAACGGGAGTTTTAAAGGTATCTATTTTGTGCTTGGAGGTTCAGTGCCGATACTTGAAAAAGAGCCCGAAAAAAAGATCCGAATCAAAGAATTGAAAATTTTTGTAGATAAAAAAATAAAAGAAGGATTAAAAGAAATAATCCTTGGCGTCAATTGGAATCCGGAAGGAGAAAATACCGCCGATTATGTAAAAAAATATTTAAAACCCACTTTAGAAAAACACAAAATTAAAACCTCTCATTTGGGTAAAGGGCTTTCTATGGGCACAGAACTGGAATATATAGATCCAGATACTTTAAAAAACGCTCTCCAAAACAGAGCTTGATAAATGTTATAATAAATAAACTATGTCAATTCAAAAATCTTATCCTTACATATTAATAATAGGCAGTATTATTGGACTTCTAGCTTCTTTCGTTTTAACCGTAGACACTATTAAATTTATTGAAAATCCAAATGTAGATGTTCTTTGCAACATCAACCCGTTTATTAGTTGCACTTCAGTGGCAAGTGAATGGCAAAGTTACATTTTTGGTTTTCCTAATTCTTTGTTGGGTATCGTAGCTTTCTCAATGCTTTTTGCTATGGGTATAATGCTCTATTTTGGTGGTCCCGATTCTTCCATTTTGGATAAAATCAGCGGTCAGAATAAAGCCCGAAAACCACTTTGGTGTTTAGTAAACTTAGGAACCGCTTTCGCTATGATTTTCGTAATGTGGTTCGTTTATGAAAGCGTGTATGTAATTAATTCGTTGTGCTTATATTGTATGATGGTTTGGGCTGTTACTTGGCCAATATTTCTCTACACCACTATTTGGAATTTTAAAGAAGCCAATTTTTCTATCATAAAAGTTAAGCCGGGAAATTTTGCCAGCAAGGTTTTAGCAGTAATCTCTAAAAACCATATCCAGATCTTAATTTTGTGGTATGTTGTTATAATTTTCTTAATTCTATTTCAATTTAAAGATTTCTTTTTCGCCTCGTTCTAGTTTTAGGAAAGCAATTGGTTTAATTAAAAAAACCGACACAAGTCGGTTTTTTGTTATCCTATTTTTTCAATCTTCACTTTAAAAAATGGTTGACGATGACCGCTCTTCTTAAAATAACGACTTTTTGATTTGTATTTGATAACAGTCACTTTAGCATTTCGGCCAATTTCAACTAATTTACCAGAAACTTTAACGCCATTAATATAAGGGGTGCCGATATCAGTAAAATCACTTCCGTTATCAAACAAAAGAACCTTGTCAAAAACTACCGGATCTCCTTCTTTCAGTTCTGTGTTCAGTTTTTCAATTTTTATGGTATCACCAACAATTACGCGATATTGTTTGCCTCCAGTTTCAATAACGGCAAAAGCGCCGTCTTCTGGCTTAGTCTTGACTGGGGCTGCTTTTTTGACAGTTTTTACAGCTTTTGAGGCCTTTGCGGGGCCTTTTTTTGATTCTTTTTTGGCTTCTTTTTTCTCTGCCATAACAGATACTACTTTACAGGATTTACTTAAATAATGCAATAGTTTAAAGCGGTTATCGTCCACCGCTCCTAAAAACCCCTTTATTTTTCGGTATCTGGTTTATCCAAAACTGAAGTTTCAAAAGATGGCGAAACGCCAGTTATCCTAACGACATCTTTGTCTATTTTTTTAAATTCTTTACTAGAATTATTAAAATGATTGACTACTGTCTCTAAAGAATTCCCTAATTTGCCGTGATACACTTCATACTTTTTGAGATGTTCGCTAAGCTCACCAACCCGTTTGATAATGTCTTTAGCTGTCTCTTCTATTTGCATCGCTTTTAGACCTTGTAAGACAGTCTGAAGATATGCCAAGAAAGAAGTCGGGGAAACGATGATAACTTTGTATTTACCGGCCGCTCTTTGAATCAGATTTTCGGTGTCTTCAGCCACTGCTCCAATTTTGTTTATTAATAAATCATAGTAAATAGCTTCGTGCGGAATAAACATAAAAGCAAAATCCATCGTCCCTTCAGTTGGTCTGATATATTTTGAAGTTTCTGTGATGCGCAATTTGAGATCGTTTACGAAAATTTTTTCCAATCTTTCTTTTTCAGCTGGATCGCTAGTTTCTGCCAAACGATTATAATTTTCTAAAGAAAACTTAGAATCAATCGGTATAATTTTATCTTTAACAAAAACCACCGCGTCCACAATTTCTCCATTGGTAAAAGCATACTGCATTTGATAATTGCTCGGTGGCAAAACATTTCTGAGCAGTGTTTCTAAATAATATTCGCCAAGTATTCCCCGCTGTTTTGGATTTTTTAAAATATTTTGTAAATTTTGAAGCTGGTCAGCAAAAGTGATTACTTGCTTATTTGTCTCATCAAGTTTAGTTAAACCTTTAGTAACTTCTCTGATTAAATTAGCCGACTCACCAAGCTGAGCTTTGATAGTCTCATTTGTTTGTCTAGAATTTTCCCCAATCTTAGCATCCACAGTGCGATTGAGTTCGTTTATTTGTTGAAGAATTAATTTAAAACCAGTGTCGTCAGTTTTAACTTCTTTTTTGCGAAGTAAAGCAAAAATAGCGACCACTAAACCTATTGCTAAAATTACAATAACCAAATTTTCCATAAAAGAAATTATACCAGAAAAAACAATCCATCCCCACCCCTTTTCAAAACAAAAATGAAGTGTAATAAAAAAAGGCGGCAGTTTGCGCACGCAAACTGCCGCCAAAAGACCAACCGTCCCAACAATTAACGGAACAGGTTGGTCATTGTCCCCGTCTCGGTCTCCTCATTAAAAAGGACACAGAGACTGTGCCCGCCATTGGCCCACACAACTCGGCCACTATGGCGGACATACTTGACATCTTTCCCGAAATAATGCCCGTCGGGAAAGATGTCAACAATAACCTCTCCGTTAAAGGAGAGGGTACAAAGGGCATCTCTCCTGTCTCCATGCAGGAGATGGCGCCCCTCTTTGGGCCGTCTCCACTCAAACGGCCCAAACTTCTTTTCAACTTCCCGGACGAACCACACCATGTCTTTCATTTCCATCTCCTTTCCCATTTCTGGGACAAAAACTTCCAGTCGTAAAGGAACCATTCCTTCACAACAAAACGGTTCAAGGCATCCGACCCTGACCGATCCCATTTCTGGGTATTATGACAAAAAACTAACTATACTTATAGTATAGCATATTTGGATACTTAAGTCAAGTATTTTTATAATAAATACCTAGAAATAAGGTTATTTTGGATTTTTAGAATCAGAATTTCCTTTATTCCCTTTAATTTTCCGACCACAACTGATAAACTTTAAGAACTTTAAGATTAATTTAAAAAATATGCACGAAAAAATACAAAACCAAATACCTGAAGCTATGCGAGCTAAGGATCAAACCAGACTTACTACTTTGCGAGGGATACTTTCTGCTTTTGTAAACGAATCGGTGGCGCTTAAACGCACCCCTCAAGACAAACTTTCAGACACAGAAGCTACAGCTGTTATTCGCAGATTAGTCAAACAAAGAAAAGATTCCATAGAACAATTTGAAAAAGGTAACAGACAAGATTTAGCTGATAATGAAAAAGCAGAACTGAAAATTTTGGAAGAATTTTTGCCTGCCCAAATGACTGAAGAGCAAATCAGAGAAATCGTTTTGAAGAAAAAAGCTGAATTAGGCGAAATTGACAAAACTAAAACAGGGCAATTTATGGGAGCAGTAATGAAAGAAACCAAAGGTAATGCTGACAGTGTTTTAGTAAAAAAGATTATAGAAGAAATATTGCAATAAAATTAAAATTGAAGACTATTTTTAATTTGATAATCACCTACTCGGGTACGTTTGATAGAGAGAACGGTAGCACCACAACCCAAAGTATTACCCATATCATTCACTAAACTCCGAACATAAGTCCCACTAGAAACGTGAGCTTTAAAGTGACCAAGAAAAATTTTATTTTCAGGATGTTTGAAAAGTTTTTCTTGCCATAATTCTAAAATCTCAGCTTGTCTAAAATCGCCTTTGACTTTTGATATATCCATAAGAATGCGACCAAAAAACTCTTTATGCGAAAGTGTTTCTAATTTATTAGTTTGCAATTTATATATAAAAATTTTTCTTGAAAATTGAGAAGAATCGCTTGCTAGAGAATAATTTTCCCAACCTTGTATTTTTGAAGAATATTTTGGATATTTCTGTTCCCTTTCTCCTTCATAAATCATCGCCACTTTTCTTATTTCCATTTCATTTAAATCATCAACGTTTTCTTCTCTCACCACCTTTCCCATAATATCGTAGGTATCGGTTGCAAAACCAAAAACTGCCACGAAGTCATATTCTTTGTCTAAAGCAAAAAATTTTTCCCGATTTTCTTGACTAGTATCTTCCCCACTACCAACTAGAAGCACTCCTTCTGCTAAAGGATCTAATCGTCCTAAATAAGTCATTTTGTCTTGAATATTCTTTGCTTTCCTAAACTTTTGCAGACACTCAAGCGGTGTTTCTCCTTTTTGTTTGTATAAATTAAAAATCATTTATAGTTTTTTAAAAACTCTTCTTTAAATTCAGAAAAAGTGTCGTTTAAAATAGACGCCCTGATTTTCAACATTAAACTATTTAAAAAATAAACGTTATGGATTGAAGCAAGAGTGCAACCAAGCATTTCTTTGGAACGAAAAAGGTGTGCCACATAGGCAACGCTAAAGTTTTGACAAGTATGACAACCGCAACCTTTTTCAATTGGCTCTAACAAGTCTCTGTATTTTGCGTTTAAAATGTGAATTTTCCCCGTGTGAGTAAAAAGAGTGCCATTACGACCAATACGCGTTGGCGAGACACAGTCAAAAGTATCACAACCATTTTCTACTCCTAAAATTAAATCAATCGGTTCGCCCACCCCTAAAAGATGCCGAGGTTTTTCTTCGGGTAAAATTTCGTTTACCCATTTAACCGCTGTCGCCATATCTTCCTTTACAAAAGAGCCACCGATACCAAAACCGGCAAAATCCATACTTCCTATTGTTTGGGCGCTTTCTCTTCTTAAATCTTTATGTCGACCACCTTGAACGATACCAAAAAGTTGCTGAAAATGTGCCGAGGAAGAATTTTGCAATTTGATATGTTCGTCCAAACTTCTCTTAGCCCAACGATGAGTTCTTTCCATAGCTTCGCGTAAATATTCTTTAGAAGCATGAGGCGAAGTGCATTCATCAAAAGCAAAAATAATGTCCGCTCCAATATCGTTTTGAATTTGGATTGATTTTTCAGGAGTGAAAAAATGTTTACTGCCGTCAATGATAGACTGAAATTCAACTCCATCTTCAGTGATTTTCGCTTTTTTGATTTTCCTTTCATCATAAGCCTCTTCTATTTCTGTTGGTGTAGGAGCGTCGCTCGCGATAAATTTATTTAAATTATTGCCAAAAGCGACACCTAACGAGAAGGCTTGAAAACCACCCGAATCGGTCATAGTTGGTCCAGACCAATTCATAAATTTATGCAACCCACCCGCCTTTTTGATTATTTTTTCTCCCGGTTCTAAATAAAGATGATAGGTGTTGGCTAAAACCACTTGAGAACCAGCCTCTTTCACTTGTTCTGATGAGAGCGATTTAACAGTAGCTTTAGTGCCGACAGCAGCAAAAGCGGGCGTCAAAATATCGCCGTGAGGTGTAGATAAAATACCAGCCCTACCCAAAGAATCCTTTAACTTTTTTTCAATTTTAAACATCAAGATTAGATTACCACAGAGACACAAAAGAAAAAACCAAACGAATTCGCTAGTCACACTTAAGCGTTGTTTGGTTTTTTAAATTTTTAACTATTGGGTAGCTTGCTCAGGCGATTCAACATCCAAAAGTTCAATGGTAAAAACTAAAGTAGAGTTCGGAGGAATTGGGCCGACTTGATCAGAACCATAAGCTAAATCTGGAGGAATGATTATAGTGCGGATACCGCCAACTTTCATACCATCAAAACCTTGTTCCCAACCTGGGATCACTTCGCCAGCACCTAAAGTGAAAGCAAAAGCACTGCCAAAATCTTTTGAATTTTGAATTACAGTGCCGTCAGCAAGAGTTAAAATGTAATTTACAGAGACTGTGTCGCCCACTTTCGCCTCTGCTCCACTACCCACCGCTAAATCAGTTATGGTTACTCCACTCGCTGTCCTAATATTTTCGCCAAGGTTGATATTTGCATTTGCATTTTCGCTCATTGTATTAGTTGCTTGAAATAAATTTATAATATGACCGCCAAATAAAGCATAGGCCACAAAAACGCTAGCTACCACTACTGCAACCCACTCTTTTTTTGATAATTTTTTCATAGAATTTGATTTAATTTATAAAATCACCTTTTGACCAACATTATCATATTGCCTTATTATTTAAAACCGCTACAATGTGGATATGGATTCTGCTGAAAGTAATAACCCGCTCACTCTTAATGAAATAACTGAAGCTCTTCAAAAGCGAGTTAATTTTATTTCTGAAGAGTTTAAAAATGGTTTTGAATTCGTTAAAAATTACCCGCGTTCGGTTACTTTTTTTGGCTCAGCTCGCACCAAAGAAGACGAACTTTATTACCAAAAAGCCAGAAGTCTCGCTGGACGCATTGTTTCTGAACTGCATTATTCGGTAATGACTGGTGGTGGTCCTGGTATTATGGAAGCTGCTAATCGTGGCGCTTTTGAAGCGGGTGGTAACTCGCTCGGATTAACTATTGAACTTCCGCAGGAACAAAAAGATAACCCTTACCTAACAGACAAAGAAGACTTCCATTATTTTTTTAGTCGCAAAGTTTGTCTTTCGTTTTCCGCAGAAGCTTATATTTTTTTCCCGGGTGGTTTCGGCACTTTAGATGAATTTATAGAAATACTAACACTAGTTCAAACCAATAAGATACCTAAAGCGCCTATTATTTTGATTGGCGATTTCTTTTGGCAACCTCTTGAAAATTTCTTTAAAGAAGTATTAGTTAAAGCGAAAACTATCGCGCCAGAGGATACTTTGCTCTATACAATCACCGAAGACGAAGATCAAATCCTAGATATCATCAAAAAAGCTCCGGTGCGTTTAGGACTCAGGTATAATAAAAATTTAGAAAATAAAAAACGAAAAAGTAGCACCCACAGGGCCCACAATCCTTTAGATAGTCTCTTCAAAAAAATCAAGTGGTAAGTTAGTGATAATACGAATAGCTATTATTTTATTTATCACATTTTAATCTCCACTTTGCGATCCCAAATTTTTCATAGACTTTATACCAATAATTATTTTTTTGAATTAGTATTAGAGAAATGTCGCGTTATTTTTAAAAATATATACATAATTACAAATATAATTAAAGAAGGAACACCTAAAGACGACATGTTAACATAAAGAACTCCGAGAATTGGACGCTGTATTAATAATGTAAAAGGATTCTCACCGGCGATTCCCCATAAAGCACAAACAACAAATATTACAAGAACAAAATACTGAATACTAAAAGTAAATATTAACGCGTCTCTCATTAAACGATTTTTATCATCAGGTTTTGCCAAACCTTTCAATTCCAAATTTTTCATAGATCTAAAATTAATACACTAATTACTTTTATAAACTTAGTTATATCTATATAATTATAGCAAAAACAAAAAAAACCAACTCTGTTACCCTCAGTGCAATCTTTTTGAATAAATCTAGGTTTTATTTTCATATAGTTAAACTGTCCCAAAACTTATTTAAGTTTTGGTCATATTGATCTTTACTTGAAATTGCGATGACAAAATCATCATCCCACTTTTGATATTCACCAAAGAAAATAGCGTGAAATAATTCACTATACCATTTCATTTTCTCCGTTAAAGAATTGCTGTTTGTGTATTTTTCAAAAATGGAAAGAAGATCTTTGTCATTCAACTCAAGATACTTTATGGCCGATTTTTCTCCACGCCATGGAATATCGCGAAAAGAAAAATAAGCCGTGATTAGTTCAATCACACTGTAAAGCAACCTTAATTCAAGAGCTTTGTGATAAATATCATCCTTTGAATTGTAATATCTAGAATTAGCTATAAAGTTATAATTTGTTTTAATCCAGAGATCTCTTTTTTCTGAATCATCTATTTTTTGTTTGGGTGAAGTTTCTCCAATTTTATCTTTAAGATTTGACAGCAGATTTTCGGGATCATATTCTATTTTTCCTTTTCTCAACCATTCCAAAAAAATTCCGTCAAAATTATTTCCAGAAACTTCACTCTTATCTTTTAGCTGATTTAGGAAATCAATATCAAAGAAGTAAATATCAGCAAAACGATTCTCAATTGTTGTAAAAATTGATTTGATTTCCTCTGAATTTTTATCAATAATCACAATCAAATCAATATCGCTGGATAGCGTAAGGGATGTCGCGGTTGTGCCAGTAGAAAAAATACCTTTCACCCTCGGTGAATTTTTCAATTTTTCTATTAGTTTTTCAAGAGAAGGATATCTCATATCTATTTCAAAAGCTCATCAGACGCGACTAATTCCGCTGTAAATAAACTTTGGTGGACTCACGGGGAGTTGAACCCCGAACTCATCCATGCCATGGATGCGTATTACCGCTATACTATGAGCCCTGACACTAATAAATATAACCCAAAATCACCCAAAATAAAACCTCTATAATCTATAAACAGAGTAGTTTTGAGTTTTGGTTTTTAGTCATCACAATTGCTCAGTTATTTCTGGTTCCGACTCTGGTTCTTCTGTTGTTTTGTTTAATTTTTTGCTGAAAATATAGATATATAAAATTTCTAAGACACCAACAGTATTGACAACCAAAAGAAATACAAACCAAGATTTGCTTTTATTTTGAGCAGCCTTCCAAAGGGATATACCTTTCCAAACAAAAGACCACAAGCCCAAAATAAAAAACCATACCCCCATTTGTTCTATTAAATTTAAAGAGGCAGAAGTAAGATCATTAATATAATTTTGCCAATCCATAATGTTTAATAAATTATCAATAAAAATTCATTATTATTTTACAATAAAAAACTGTTTGTAACAAATAAAAACCCCTTTTTACCACGCACAAATACATTTGACAGCAAATCTGTATATGGTATAATTAGGGGTAGGTAATAGAAAATTGTCTTTTTTCTTCTTTTTCTTCCCCTCTCTCCCAAAAAAGAAAGGAGGTTTTATGGGTAAAAAACCCAACAGGCGTGTTGAGGAGGCTCTCAACAAGCTCCGCTCAGGAGATGAGAGCGCCCGAAAAACCCTCCAAAAGCTAGGTCAGAAAGGGGCCCAGAAAAGATGGGCCAAGGAAAGGGAGAAGTCTGAGTTGCAAGAAGAACTCAGACTTCTTAAGGAAGAAAAAAACCTGGAGGAGGTGTTGGAAAGGCTCCACCAGGGGAACGAAATTAAGTTTCCTCCACACTAGGTCCTTTCCCCTAGCTGATGGAGGGGCGCTCAAGATGCTACGGCATCTTGGGCGCTTTTTAAATATTTAACAAAATCTATATTTTTCTAAAATTAATTCTTCTACTTCTGCTAAAGGTTTGCCATATTTGAGATATGAGATTTCTTTAAGTTTTTCTATTTGGTCTCTGTTACCTTTTGGTGGCGGTGGCACTTCTATGTTGAAAGGTGTTGCTGGTCTACCATTAACTAAAAGACGCAAATAAGCATTTCTGTTATCTATATTTATTAAATCACTTGGTTCAAAAGTTGGCATAAAATGGCTCTTCAAATCTTCAGCGTCCTCGGCACCCACTCTGAAAGCGCACATTGAACCGACGTTACCAAAAACCGAATCTTTTATTTTTTCATCAAGCTGGGCGATAAATTGGTGAGCAATAATCAAAGAAAGTTTATATTTTCTAGCCTCAGAAAGAATGGTGGAGATTGAATCGGTTGTAATATTTTGAAACTCGTCAATGTAAAGATAGAACGGAGGGAAATTTTTACCAAACGAGTCGGTGCGAGAAAGAGCCGCTATTAAAATCTTGCCCACCAAAATGAGTCCAATGAGGTTAGCGTTAATATCACCCAGTCTACCTTTGGAAAGATTTACCAAAAAGATTTTCTTGTTATCCATTATTTCACGGAAATTGAAAGAAGATTTTTCTTGAGCGATCACTGGACGCATAATTTCGTTAGCCAAAAAGATATCAAATTTACTGGTGATATATTGCGTGTAGTTGGACAAACCATAATCACCAGAAGTTTTTTCGGCGTTAGACCAAAATTGGTTAAGCAGAGGATTTTTGCATTTAGATAATTTGTAATCTCGATATCTTTTGTCTGAAAGCACTCGTGATATATCAATGAGAGTGTTCCCTGAAGCCGGATCTTCCATCACTAGAAGCGCCGAGTTTCTAAAATATTGTTCAAAAGCTGGCCCCATTGATTCTGGAAGAGCGGCAAACAACTTTCTAAAAATACTAAGAAGTTCATTAACGACAAAAGTTTTTTGTTCTGGATAATTTTCGTCAAATTCAAGCATATTAAGAGCCATTGGTCTGGCAGTATAGGCCGGATCAAAATAAATTAAATCATCATATCTTTCGGGAGGAATACTGGCTAAAACGTCTTGAATATCCGAACCGTGCGGGTCAATCATACAAACACCATTTCCCATTTCAATATCTTGAATAATCATTTCTTTAAGCAAAGTAGATTTACCAGTACCTGTTTGTCCGATACAGTAAAAATGTCGCAAACGATCATCTTCAGTCATTCTAATTTCGGTAGAAACATTGCGATATTTATTTATCCCAAGCAACAAACCTTCTTTTGATTTGGTGATATCTAGCGGGGGTGGAGCTGAGGCGCTTTTCAGCTTTTTCAAACTATCACCAGATTTCAAAGCTTTCGTGTGGAAATGCATAAAAGAAGTAACTTCTCTTAAATTCAAAGGCAGAGCAGTAGAATCATCAAATATTCTAAAACTGAAATTTCTAACTAATTTGCGTAGATCACCTTTTTCAAATTTGTGCCATTTAAAAGAATTACCAGTCGTGTTATCAAATTGGTTAAAACTAGATTTCATACTCTCTAAAATTTCTTCAGCTTCAGCTCTGTTGTTTGAAGAAGCCATAAGACGAATATTGCACTTAACGATCGGGGCTTCAATTTTAGCGTTGATTTCAGCGACCGCTTTTTCATCAATTGGTTCTGGTTTTTCAGGTTCGTTTTTTTCTTGGTTTTTTTCTTTTTCAGATTTGGTAAAAATAGTTTTGAATGTGTGAAATATTTCTTCTGAAAAACTGTCGGGGATATTTATAGCCTCCTTTAAAGGCACTCCTTTTCTTATTTTATTTAAAGCTTCTTTATATCTAGCTAAATATTTATCACCAACAGGAGACCAAATCAGTTGGATAGCGGCGCCTTCTCCATCTCGGTTAACCTTAGAAAAAGAAGAAAGAATAACGTTTAAAGGATCGTGGGAAAATTTATCGTAAGTTTTGATCGGATAAATTGGATTTTTAACAAGATCAGCGCAAGCACCAACAGTAAATCCAAATTCATTAAAAATATTATAATCGTCTATTTTTTCGGAAATTTTAGCATTATGAAATATCGATAGAATATGTTCTTCAAAAAGATTTTTTTTAGACACCGGCACCGCAACATAAAAAACCACTTCCTGCGAAAAATTAGCATTGGCAATCTCAAGCGCCATCCAATTCTCTGAAGGTTTTTTCGGATCACTAATGGAAAGCATACCCGCATAAAATTGCTCCATACTGGATATAACTTCTTTCAAGTTGGAATCATCGTTATGATCAAAATCTTCTGGAATTAAAACTTCATAAAGTGCCATATTAAGCCCTTTAGAAAGTTTCTCTTTCTTATCCAAGCCCGGTAAAGTAAAACCTTCTTTTAAATATTCAGACAAAAAACGATGAAAATCGTCAGTCAAATGAAAGTTTTGCATTTTTTCAACGACCGAGAGTGCGTTTCTTATTCCCTTCCCTTTGGCTATTTTTAGAAGCTCAAGAACTTGTTTATCGTGTTTTTCTGGAGAAAGATTAAGAACGATATTTTCCACTTCAGTATCAGCCATTTTGTATTTTGGATCAAGAGCTTGTTCTGCTGGAGTAGTTTTGTATTGCGCCAAAGTTTCCTTAGTAGAAGCTAAAGATTCTTTCTTTAGACCGACAGCTTCCAGATGTTTCTCTTTCTCGGCTATTAGAGCACGCAAATGAGATATCTCATCTTCTGGATTTTTGAAAGGAGTTTCTGGTAAAGGAAATTTGTATTCCATATTCTTTTATTATAACAAAACAGAGGCACTAATATAGAGTATTGTTATTCACATCACTAATTAATTTTGATTTACACTTAAAAATCAGGCAAAAACCTATCCTAGAATTAAAACAGGGTTGAAAAAAATAATTTTTTGTAAATTAAAATGATTTTTTGTGAAAATATGTTATAATTTGCGCACAAACGGCCCTATCGTCTAACGGTTAGGACGTCGCCTTCTCAAGGCGGTAATCAGGGTTCGATTCCCTGTAGGGTCATGGGTAGAAAAAATACCAGCACTGAGCTGGTATTTTTTACAAAGCCACATCTTCAGGTCTATCTGGAGGAATTTGGTAATAGTTTATGAGAAATTTGGCTATGTTAAGAAAAGGATCGGTAAGTGTCTCTGAAGCATATCTAACACCTTTAGGATGGGTATGGAGCATAAATACTAAAAATTTAGGATCATAAGCTGGAAAATAACCAAAGAAAGAGTGTAGATACTTCCCCTCTACGTATCCCGCATGACCTTCTTCGGTCATTTGAGCTGTTCCAGTTTTAGCGGCAACAGAATAGCCGGGTATTTTACCATTACCTCCACGTAAAGCTTTGTCTACAACTTCTACAAGCATTCTAGATATTTCTTCAGAAGTTTCTTTTTTTATAACTTGTTTACCTGGTGCAAACGACATTTTTTTATAAAGACCGTTTTGGTATTCTATTTTTTTAACAAGATGCGGAGTAACCAAAGTGCCGCCATTAGCTAAAGCAGCTAACGCTCTAACGGTAGCAACTGGTGTAAAAGCTACTCCTTGACCATAAGAAGCGGTAGCTATTTCAATCTCTCTCTTGCTATCTAAGTTACTTATAAGACCAATACCTTCATTTGGCAAATCAATACCGGTTTCAGTGCCTACCCCAAAATTTTTCATATATTCAACAAATTTTTCACCGCCAACTTTTTGAGCAATATGCGCCACACCCAGGTTTAAAGATTGACTCAAAACTTGTTGCATCGGAGTCGTGCCTCGAGCCACACCATCATAATTACAAAATCTTTTATTATTCAAAACTGCGCAACCCGTATCATAATAAGTAGAATTAGAGTTTACTGCGCCACTATCAAGACCAATAGCCATTGTAATCGCTTTAATAATAGAACCCATTTCGTATCTACTTTCCACTAAAGGATTGTTAAAAAGACGAACACTACTATCTTTGAAATTGTTTAAATCAAAGGAGGGCGACCAAGCCATAGCGACTATTTCACCAGTCTTGGGATCCATAATAATACCTCCCGCTTCATCACTCCCCCATTTTTCTCTAGTGGCTTTAAGTTCGTTTTCAAGAAAAAGTTGTGCTGAAGGTTCAATAGAAGTGACAATGCTACCTTCTTCTTGAGGGTAATCGCTCATAGATTCTTTAACGGTTGAAAAAAATTCAGCAAAAAAATTGTTGTAAGCCTTAGAAGGATCTATCTTAAGGATGTCTTCGTAATATCTTTCTAAACCGTAACGTCCAGCTAGTTCATCTCCATTAAAAGCCACAAAACCTATTGTGTTAGCAGCCAATTTGCCACCTGGGTAAAACCTCCATTTATCTTTGGATATAGTGACACCAACAAAATTTAACTCTTTTATTTTTTCCATAGTTTCAGAATTTAAATGTTCCGCAAGTTTTTCGTAGGTGCGAGATTTATTTGAAATTTTTGAAAAAAAATCCTCTTTATCTAAAACTATAATCTGGCTCAAAGAGTTGTATATTAATTCTGGATCTTTAATAATTTGCGGATTGATAGCAACGGTAAAACCAGAACGCGAAATAGCTGCTGGGATACTATCTCCGTCTTTATTTTCAAAATATATTTCTCCCCGATTATAAGAAATTGTGTTTTCGTTAACATTTTGTCTTTCTGCTTCAGACACAAAAGAGTCGCCATGAACTATTTGCACAAAATATAAGCGCACTATCATAAGTAACGCCACTAAAATTATAATACCGGATAAAAAACGGATTCTTGCAGTCATCCCCTTAATCTTAATCCATTTTAAGAGAAAGTGCAGTATTTTTGCCTTTTATTATAAAAGTAGGGTTGCTCACTTCAACAAAACCGGCTTGCAAAGCTTTTTCAATACTGATATTAGTTTCTACCGCCAAACGTTTGGATTCCATATCGCTAACTTTAATACTTAAAGATTGCATTTCTGACTTACTTTTTTCTAGAGCGGTTAAAGTTCGCACCGTCATATGGGCAAAATAAATATAAAATAAAGCCGCCAAAGCTATCATAAGAGAAAGTGTATAGATAGTTGATTTTCTCAAACTTAACACTGCGATATTTCGTCCTACTGTTTTAATCATGGCTTTTATTTTTATTTAATAATTTTTATATTGAAATTTTTTTAATAATTCTAAGTTTTGCGCTTCTAGCTCTAGGGTTTCGGATTAACTCTTCTTCGGTCGCTACTATTGGTTTTTTAGTTATAATTTCCGCTTGGTCTTCTGAAGAAAGTAATTTAAAGAAATTTTTGACTATTCTATCTTCAAGACTATGAAAAGAAATCACTGCCATTCGTCCATCTTGCTTTAAAATTTGAAAACCTTTTTTTAAACCTTCTTGTAAAGCATTCAACTCATCATTAACCGCTATTCTAATCGCTTGAAAAGTTCTAGTAGCCGGATGAATGCGACCAAAACGATAAAATACAGGAACTGCATTTTTTACAATCTCAGCTAACGTTTTTGAGGTCTCAATGGGTTTTAACTTTCTTGCACTGACAATGCTTTTAGCAATTCTTTTAGCGTATCTTTCCTCGCCATAACCTTGTAAAATGCTTACCAAACTATCTTCGCTCCATTTATTAACAACATCGTATGCTGTGGTGTCTTCCTCGTCTGTGTTGCTCTTGAAAGTCATTATGAGTGGTTCATCTTTTTGAAAACTAAAACCTCTACCACCTTCTTCAAACTGATCAGAACTCCAACCAAGATCAAATAATATTTTAGTTGGGACTATTCCAAACACCTCAGGCGCTCTTTCTATATTTTTAAAATTAAGCACCATTAGTTTCGGTTTAGCACCAGCCAATTCAAGTTTCTCCTTGCTTATAGCCACCGACATTTCATCAGCGTCAATGCCATAAAGCTGAACTTTGCCTTTGGTTGCTTCCCAAACAGCATGCATATGTCCTCCACTACCAACAGTAGCGTCAAAATAGACGTCACCATCTTGCAAATCAAGACCCTCTATTACTTCTTTTAAAAGAACACTCTCGTGGGCCATAATTTTTTACATTATGCCGAGACCTGATAGTTTTTCGGCCAAACCATCAGCCTGTTTCTCTACCTGTCTCTTATAATCGGTCCACGACTTCTCGTTCCATATTTCCAAACGATTTTGCACTCCAATCAAAACCACTTTAGTTTTGAGATTGGCGCGCTCTCTCAGGAAATCCGGAACCAGAATTCGTCCGATATTGTCCACGTCAACTTCGCTTGCTCCACCAAACATATATCTAGTAAAACTTCTCATATCACCACTAAGCATTGAAGCATTTTCTGAAAGTCGGCCAGCAATCTTTTCCCATTCTTTTAAAGTGAAAACGAAAAGACATCTATCTAAACCTGGTGTAATAACAATCTTTTTACCCATAAGAGATCTAAATTTAGACGGCAGAGAAACTCTGTTTTTGTCATCTATGGTGTGTGTATATTCTCCTATAAGCATATTATTGTATCCCACTTTTTCCCACTTGGTTCCATTCTATACCACTCGGATACACAAGTCCACCACTTTACTGCTGTGGATAACAAAAAAGCCCTGATTAGGGCCTTTTTTTAATTAAATTTTTATGTTGGTCTATTCTTTTGGACGCATAAGAGGAAAAGTTTGAAGATCGCGAAGAGGTTTACCAGCTAAGATAGCGAAAAGTCTTTCGCCAAAACCAAAACCGCAAGTTGGAGGCATACCATATTCAAGCATTTCTACAAACTCAAAATCTGGCATCATTGCTTCCTCATCACCAGCCTCTATCAGTTTACCTTGAACTTCAAATCTTTCTCTTTGGTCTATTGGGTCATTAAGTTCAGAATAACCCCTACCCACTTCACTGCCAGCAATTATTGGCTGAAACTCTTGGACCACTTCCCGACCTTCTACTTTTTTTGCTAAAGGCGCCACCAAAACCGGATGGCCCACTAAAAACGCCGGCCCAGAAATATTTTTACGACAATACTTCCAAAGTGTGTCTAGCAAACGTTCACGGTTAGCACCCTTATAATCAACACGTAGTTCGTTTAATTTGTTTTTGATAGTTTGGTCATCGGCTGTATTGATATCTATATTAGTTTGCTTTTTGATCTCTTCAGCGTAATCAATTATTCGCCATTCCCCTCCCAAATCAAATTTATGACCATTATACTCAAATTCAGTTTTACCAAAAACCTTCAAAGCAATTTCTTTATAAAGCTCTTCAGCCAACTTCATACCATCTTTATAATCTGCGTAACTCCAATAAAATTCCATATTGGTAAATTCTTGTAGATGCTCGGGAGATGTGCCTTCATTTCTATACACTCGCCCAATTTCAAAAGTTTTCGGAAATCCCCCAGCCATCAATCTTTTCTGCCACAGTTCACCTACCGAAATACGCAGATAAACATCCAAATCAAAATCATTATGGTGAGTCTGAAATGGTCTAGCTTCTGCGCCACCAGTGGTAATTTCTAGAGTTGGAGTTTCTACTTCTAAAAAACCTTTTTCTTTCAAAAAATTTCTAGTCACATCCCAAAATTGAGATTTTTTAACGATGAGTTCACGCAATTCTTGATTCGTGACAAAGTCAAGATAACGTTTACGATAACGCTCTTCTACATCTTGAAGACCGTGCCATTTTTCAGGTAACGGACGTAAACTTTTGGTAAGCATCTTCCACCTATTTACCTGAAGAGTTTTTTCTTCTTTTTTGGTAACAAAAAGCGTTCCTGAAGTTTCTATAAAATCACCAATATCCACTGTTTCCATAAACAAATCAAAATCCTCGTCAGAAATACCATCACCTTTTCTGAGCAAAATTTGAAACTTGCCAGTTTGCGCAGAAACACTAGAGCCATCAAACAAATCCGCGAAAGCCACCTTACCTTGAGCGCGCAAAGCCATCACTCTACCAGCAATAGTAACTGTGCGATTTTCTTTCTGAAGATCTTGAAACTCAGCGACAAGTCTACTTATTTCAAAATCTCTCGCGGTTTTGGCAGGATAAGGATCCATACCAACATCACGCAACTTTTTCAGTTTTTTCAAACGCGTTTCTCTTATTTCTTCTAAAGAAGCCATTACTTAATATAATACACTATTTTATATTAATTATCTTGTATGTGATAGAACCAGAGGGTGCTTCATAAGAAAATTTCTGACCTTTTTTCTTTCCAATTACAGCTTTACCAAAAGGAGAATGAACTGAAATTTTAGCATTAGCTAAATCAGATTCTTCTCCGCCAACAATTTCGTAAACTTTCTCATTTTTATCACCTTCCCTCACAACCGTCACTTTTGAACCGAGAGCCACTACATCAGTGCTACGTGGAGAAGCCACGATAATCGCGCTTTTGAGAATGAGTTCTAATTTATTTATTCTGTCTTCTACCATACCTTGCACATCACGAGCTTCGTGATATTCAGCATTTTCAGAAAGATCTCCTAAAGACTTAGCATACTCTAACTGCTCAGCCACCTCCTTGCGTCTGGTTTTCTTAAGATACTCAAGCTCATCAGAGAGTTCTTTGTGTTTTTCTTTTGTAATATATTCTTCTCCGTTCATTTTATTTATTTGAAATAGAAGTGTATTGTATTAGTTTCTAATTAAAAGTCAACCTTGAAACAAGGTTTTAATGCTTATTTTGCTTTATACTTTTAATATTATGCCAAAATACACTGTTAAACCAATCCTTTCTTTTTCATCCATTCAGCATCTTGACGAACTAATTTAGAAATGTCCGACTGATTAGCCAATAAAGGCTTGATGGCCTCTTCAGCAAACACCCCGTTTTGAGAACCTTTAGCTAATATAAAAGCTCCTGTTTTTACCTTGTCTCGCAAAAAGATACCAGCCTCCGTAGAATTTTTGGCTTCATAGACTTCACAGCCGGCTTTTCTAGCTTCAGGAGCTAAAAAATTATTGGCGTCTTTACCTATTGTCACCACTAAATCCAAAAGTTTCGGATTACAGTATTGACCTATTTTTTTATGTTCATTTTCTGAGATTTCACCCAACTCGTTCATCATTCCTAAAATAGCAATCCTTTGGGGAGCCTCAAAAGAGTAAAGAGTGTCCAGAGCCATCTTAACCGCATCGGGACTAGCGTTGTATGTGTCATCTATAATTGTAGAATTTTTGAGACCTTGCAACCTTCTCATTCGTCCAGAAAAACTAATTTCCCCACAAATATTTTTCTTAATTTCTTCAAGAGGTAATTTGAGAACATCCGCGATAGAAACAGCGACACAAATTGAATACAACTGAACTTCTGACAAAGCTTCACAGGAAGAATTAAATATTTCCTTGCCTTCGCGCGAAATACTAAAAGCAAAACCGTTTTTGGTTTTGGAAATATTTTCTATTTTATAAAAAGAACCAAAATCTTTACCATAAAACAGAACTTTTTTATAATCTATATTTTCTGGAATTATTTGGCAAAGATCTTTATTAACAAAAACTTTGTCGCTGAAAAAACTCACTGACCATTCTTCTTCAGCCACTTTATGCAAAGTTTCAAAAAATTCCATATGTTCTAGCGCTACGGATGTAAGCACAGCAATATCCAAATGTAAATATTTACGAAATTGACTTATCTGACCAGGCGCATCAGTGCCAAGCTCAACCAGCACTATGTCAAAAGGATAATTAAAAAATATTTGAAATTCGTTTTTTATAAAAATACGAAACCAAGCTAAAAAGTTCCAAATTGGAGGCATTTTGTGACCAAAAAACACTAACGGCACACTTACGATATCATTATAATTACCTTCTTGATAACGCACTCTTTTACAAGACATCAAAGCTTTGGCAATAGCAATTTTAGTTGAAGTTTTACCCATACTGCCAACAACACCGATTATTTTAAAATCATGCTTTTTGCGCAATCTTTTAACTTGCCCCCCTAAAATCTTAACTAATATTTTTTTTAGAATTGATTTCATAAGATCAATAAATTTTAACTCAAAATTTCAGTAAAATAAAGGGGTGGAAATCCGCCACTTTATAGAAAGAGTTTAGAAATCAACTATTCTAAATACTCGGGAGTATTTACTGCCATCCAATCTAAAAGAGTGCGCATTACGAAAGTGCCCCCAATAAGATTTGTAACAGGACCTTTTTCCATTACTACGGTAAAAGCATACTTGGGATTTTCGTAAGGCCAAAAACCAATAATCCAAGAGTTTACAAATTGTTTATAAGCGCCAAGTTCGGCGGTCCCAGTCTTGCCCGCCACTTTAATCGCAGAAGTGTTGAGTCCAGAAGCCGCTCCTTCTGTAATAGACATTCTCATACCTTCTCTAGCTATTTGAAAATTCTTTTCTTCTCCTGATACTTTTTTCCCAGAAGCAACAGTGCTGGTGCTAGTAAACAAAATAGAAGGGGTTAAAAGTTTACCACCATTAGCTAAAGCTGAAGTGGCTACCACCGCTTGTATGGGAGTAATTTGGGTTCCATATTGACCAATAGCGGTATGATAAGTATTCCCAACTCTCCAAACATCACCTTCAAAAGTTTTTTCTTTCCACTCCGGGTCTGGAATAACTCCAGTTTCTTCTTTTTGAGAATCAAAACCAGTTTTTTTAGTAAAACCAAAAGCTTCTAAATATTTTTTTATATTTGCGATTCCTAAACCTTTTTGATCACCAAAACCGCCCCCTATTTGGTAAAAATAAATATCTGAAGAAACAGCAATAGCTCTCCTCATATCTACAGCACCATGGACTTTCCAGTCTTTAAAAATAGTAGGTTTATCTGGATTGTAAGGATTAGGCACAACCAATTGACCAGTGCTCATTATTTCTTTCTCTGGGGTAATAATATTTTCCTCCAAAGCAGCGAAAGCCAAAAAAGGTTTGACTATGGAACCCGGAGTATAAAGACCAGAAATAATTCTGTTTAAAAAAGGATTACGACTATCTTTATAATAACTTTCAATTTTTTCTACATCCTTACCTTCCGTCATTATTTCAGAATTGTATTCAGGAAAACTGATTAAAGCCAAAAGTTCGCCCGATTCAACATCCATAATAACTCCCGCGCCACCCTGAAAACCAGATGAACCAGCAAGATTTTTGATAATATCAAAAAGTTTAGCTTGCACCCTAGAGTCAATTGACAAAACCACATCTTCACCATCTTTAGCAGGCCTCACCACACTTTGAGAAACAATACTACCGTCAACCGCAGTTTCTACAAGCTTAGAACCGTTACGTCCTGTGAGTATTTCGTTCAAATATAATTCAACACCATCTTTAGGTGAAAATTCTTCTTCGTAATAAAAACCTGATTTATCCTTAGCGGGATATTTTACGAAACCGAGTAAGTTAGAAAAACCTGATTCTTCATAATATTTTCGCAGGGGAAAATCAGCATCTGCGTCAGTCTTGTCATTCCAAATTAATTTTTGTCCTTCTCGACTATAAACAGCGCCCCTAGGAGCAACAAGAAGTATTTGTTTAAGTTTGTTGTTTTCACTTCTATTTTTATAAAATTCTCCATTTGCTATCTGCAAGGAACCAAATTTAAACAAAAAAACACCAGCAATAACAAGACAAACAAAACCTAGAATCGGAAATACTTTGGGAGAAATAGACTTTTCTAAACGACCTTCAAATTGGTAAATATCAAAATGTGGCAAATTTTTAGAATCAATAAAAATATCTTCAGGATCTATCGCCTCGTATCGCTTTTTTTTCCACTTTCCTATTAACTTATTTAAATAACCGAGCATAATTAATTAAAGAAATCGACGCCAGTAAATTTTGTCACTCATAAACATCACCAACATCACAAGACAAATAGAAAATATCAAAAATAAATATGTATGTATAAACCCATCTCCAAGATAATAAACCATATCAAGCAACACTCCTACAAAAATTATTTCATAAGGCGAATTAACAAAGCAGGCAAAAATAAAAGCCAACGGGAAAAAAAGCCACCAACCAAACATAATTGGAATCACAACCACAGCTAAAGAAGATAATATTCTAAAAACCAAAAACATTGATCTATTGATTTTGACACACAAAAACTATACCGATTTTTGAAATATCAACCGGTAAAGACATCATAGCATTTTTGAATCCCGAAGAACTATCTTCATCTACAACACCAACAACAGCTATAAGATACTCGGAAGAACCACCTACCATTATTTTGTCTCCAACAATTATATCAAAATCAATAGGCACTCTAACTTCCAAATTACCACCCCCCACACCTTCTACTTCTACAGGTTCATTAGTGCGAGCCACATAACCGTAAGAAATCTGACCAACAAAAGAATTTAGTTTTACAATTGCTTGATTACCAGATTTTTCTGCAATTTTCCCTATCATAACTCTGTCACTCGCTAAAACCAACCCTCCTTCTTCAAGATTATTATCAAAATTTGTATCAATAAATATAGAATCTAAAGGAACTTGCGGAGGTTTTGCTGTCACAGCAACAGCAACAAAATTATCTATGGGTTTTAATTTAAGTTCCTCTCGTAATTTTTGATTTTCATATTTTAAAGATTCATAATCTAAAACAGCGAGACGCCAATCTTCAGACTGAGATCTTAATAAATTATTTTCTTCAACAAGATCATCTTTATCAGAAAAATATTTTGGTATTTGACCAAATTTATCATAAAAATAATTACCAGATTTAAACAAAGGAGAAAATATATTTGAAAAAACAGAGCGCACTGGTTTCAACGTGCCAAGCACAACCAAAAGACCAGCCACAATTAAAACTATAAAAAACTTGGTGGGAGTTTTTTTAGGTCTTTTAGTGGTTTGTATTAGGTACGTCATTTTCGTCAGCGATTAATATATCTTTAAATTCTTCTAATTTTTCCAAAATAATACCAGTGCCACGAACTACACAAGTAAGCGGATCATCAGCTATATAAACCGGCATTTTTATTTCTTCTTTTAGTATTTCCGCAAATCCTTTAATCAAAGCACCGCCACCAGCTAAATAAACACCTCTATGCATTATGTCGGAAAGAACTTCTGGTGGTGTCACTTCCAAAACTTCTTTAACTGCTTCAACTAATATTTCTATAGAATGAGAAATAGCTTCTCGCACATCAGAATCGGTTACAACAACCTCTTTAGGTAAACCAGTTATAAGATCTCTACCTCTCGCTTGTGTTTCTAGTGGGTTTTCTGTAGGTAAAAGAGAAGTTATAGAAACTTTAATATTTTCTGATGTTTTTTCACCAATAATAATTTTAAATTCACTTCTTACATAAGCAGAAATATCAGAATTGAGTTTATCTCCCGCAATACGCACATTTTTAGTGCTAACCACACCGCCAAGTGAAATAACCGCAATATCGGCAGTGCCTCCACCCATATCTATAACCATATTACCGACTGGCTCTTTTATTGGTAAATGCATACCTATGGCAGCAGCCATCGGCTCTTCTACAACATGCACTATACTAGCACCAGCATTTTTGGTAGCATCTCTGACCGCTCTGGTCTCAACATTAGTAATACTTGAAGGCACCCCGACAACTACCCGAGGACCTAGAAACTTTCTTGAAACCTTCTGAGCTTTGTTAAGAAGATAACGGAGCATTTCTTCGGTTACTTCAAAATCCGAAATAACTCCACCAACAATTGGTCTTACAGCAACAATGTGTGGAGGGGTGCGACCAAGCATTCTTTTAGCCTCAGTGCCCACAGCAACCACCTGACCTGTCTTTTGATTAACAGCAACAACCGAAGGCTCATTCAAAATAATGCCTTTACCTTTCACATAAAGCAGTGTATTGGTTGTTCCTAAATCAATACCAATATCGTTGCGCAAAACTCGCATCCATTGCTCTAATTTCTCTTTTAACATACGTACGAATAATTTAACACAAATTTCTGAATTCGTCGCTGTTTTGTTTTTTAGGTTTTTATTTCAAAAGATTGTCAATTTCACTTTCGGAAATCATTTTAACTTCACCGGTCTTTCTATTTTTGAATTCTAATTTTCCAGAAGCAACATTTTTTTCGCTAACAATAATTTGGTAAGGCATCCCAAGCAGATCTGCATCTGCAAACTTTTCTCCAGCTCTTGCGTCTCTGTCATCATACAAAACGTTATTTTCGCCAAGTTTTTTATAAATCTTTTCTGACATTTCTTTCACTTCAGGTTTTTCTGAAGGTATTTCAACTAAACTAAATTTAAAAGGCGCCACGCTCTCCGGCCAAACAATTCCTTTGTCATCAGAAAACACTTCAACAATAGTCCCCATAAGTCTCCCTAATCCAATACCATAACAACCCATAAAGACTGATTCAAATTCTCCTTTTTCATTTTTGTATTTTAAATCAAATGGTTCTGAAAATTTAGTGCCAAGATTAAATATATTTCCAACTTCAACAGCCTTTTTTTCAATAAGTTCATCTTTTTTCAACCCCAAACTTTCTATCGCCTCATCAGTATAAACTTCCTTATTGATAGCTATTCTTTGTTGTTCATCAACATATATAGTGTCTTCGCCAGCTTCTGTTAAAGTTTGAAATTCGTGAGAAGATTTAGAAAAAGTGCCTCCAGACGAAAGAGTTATGTAAGTTGAGTTACCAATACCAACTCTTTCAAATATGTTTTGATATGCAACCTTTGCTTTCTCATAAAAAACATTATGCTCAGCTTCGTTTTTAGAAAATGAATACAGAGCTTTCCAATAAAATTCTCTACCTCTCATTATTCCAGATTTACTTCTGGCTTCATTCCTGAAAATCTCTTTAAAGTCATAAGGATAGATCGGTAAATCTTTATAAGAGTTGATATATTGTTTTAAAATGTTGGAATAAGCTTCTTCATTAGTCCAGGACAAACCAACATCTGTCCCATTTTTTAATTTTGTTTTAAACCAGTTGTCCACCACACCATCATCCCACCTGTTTGTTTTTTCCCAAACTTCTTTGTTTTGAAGTATAGATGTTTTCATTTCGGTACCTCCGATAGCGTTCATTTCCTCTCTAATAATACCTTCTATTTTTTTAATCACACTCAAACCAAGTGGTAAATATGAATACACTCCCGCCATCTCTTTATGAACATAACCGCCACGTATCAAAAATTGTGCATTTTTAGCGGTTTCATCTGCTGGCGCTTCGCGTCTGGTTTTTGTAAAAAGTCGTGATTGTCTCATTTTTTTATCTTACCTTAAACATTTATTTTTTGCATCAAAATAAAATTTTTAAAAAAGTTTCAAGATATCACGGTAAGTGATGACAACCATAAGAGCAATAAGTAAAAAGAAGCCGATAGTGTTAAGAGTGTTAGCCACCTTAGGGTTGATAGGTTTTCTAGTAATACTTTCTATTATCACAAAAAGCACTCTACCCCCATCAAGCGCGGGAAATGGAACTAAATTGATGACCGCTAGATTAATAGATATTAAAGCTGTAAAAGTTAAAAGATAAGCAAAACCGAGTCTGCTCGCGTCGCCCACCAAACCAATAATACCAACTGGACCAGAAACTTGAGAAATATTAGCTTGACCTTTCACAGCGTCTTTTATGAGCCCCGCTATGCCTTTCACGGTCAAGACAGAAATCTCAGCAGTGCTTCTACCACCTTGATAAATTGCTTTATGAACGGGTAAAGAAAGTGTTCCTACCATATCCATATTGATACCTATCATTTTTTTACTTTGTGAATCATCAACTTTAGGAACAATTTCAAAATCTAAAATTTCCCCACCACGATCAACCCGAATAGACATCTCCCCAGAAGAATCATTTATAAAATTAGGCACGTTATCTAAAGTTGGTAACTCTAATGTGCCAATATTTGAAGAAAGTTCTTTAATTTTATCACCAGCTTTAAGACCAGTCTCTTGAGCTGGCCAACCATCAATCGTTTCTATTATAGTCAACGAAGGATCTTTCACGTCACCACCAAAATTATTGTCAACTGAAACCGGCACCCCAAACATAAAACTGATGGAAAAAAGAAACCAAGCAAAAAGAACATTAAACGCAACACCCGCGCAAAGCACCGCAGCCTGCCACTTTTTAGAAACTTGAGTGAATCTTTTACCCACAGAAACATCTCCCGAAGAAAGTTTATCTGAGCTTTGTAAAGAAATCTGAGTATTTTCTGAAAAAGAATTTTCTTTTGAATCTGGCTCATCTTCTTCATAATCTTCTCCAAAAATTTTGACAAAACCTCCAAATGGAATCCAATTTAAAGTAAACAAAGTCCCCCATTTCTTACCAAGAATTTTAGCGCGTGGCGGAAACCCGAGGCCAAATTCATCCACCCTAATCCCAGCTTTTTTGGCAACCAAAAAATGCCCAAGTTCATGGACAAAAACCAGCACCCCTAAAATAATCAGAAAAATTAAAAATGTCATTAAAACTAATTTCTTATTTCAGACTCTTTCTTGTCAGTTAATTCTTGTAATTTGGTATTAGCGGCATCTATTATTTTTTGCATTTCTTCCTTCAGTCTAAATTTGTCATCTTCACCCATACCACCAGCTTTTTCTTTTTCGTCTATCGCCTTGCTTGTTTTATCACGCAAAGCTCTAATAGAAACTTTAGCTTCTTCAAATTTTTGTTTAGCAACTTTTACAAATTGGAGCCTTCTTTCTTCAGTTAAATCTGGAAAAATGATACGCAAACCTTTTTCAAAGGGCGCCACCGATAGACCTAAATTTGAATCATTGATTGCTCTTTCAATGTTCTTACCAATAGTAGCATCCCAAGGTTCCACCCTTACAGTTTTAGCATCTTCGGTTGTTATGTTGGCCAATTCCCTGACAGGCATACGTGAACCATAAGCCTCAACTTGAACTGTATCAAGAATAGCGGACGTAGCACGACCAGTGCGAATAGAAGTAAACTCTTTCGCGAGCCATTTTTCTATATCTTGGCACTTTTCTTTTAATTCTGAAAAATCAAACATAATACTATTGTAACATACAAGCCAACCATTCCAAAAGCACCTTTGGAGAACTGCCTTTGTTTGAAGCTAATATCTTAGCTTTTAATAAATAATCTAAATTCTTCGCGTCAGTTTTATTTAATTGTGAATTTTTGGTCAAATGTTGACGATACACTTCCTCTAAATTTTTCAAAACTTCTCTAGCATCGGTTTTGTCAGCATTTTTCGTGAGTGTTTTTATCATTGTAAACTTGTCATTTATATCTGAATTTAAAAACTTCAGAGCTCTTTTTTGAGCGAGAGAAACTGTAGAATTATTCTCTTGTTCAGAAAAATTTTCTATAATCCTAACTCTGGAAAGAAAAGTCGGCAGGACGCCACCTAAACTGGCGAGATTTATAAAGATGTAAGTCCCAAATGGTGGTTCCTCTAAAGTTTTAAGCAAAGCGTTTTGAGCTTCGTGAGTAATAGACTCCACATAAATAAAAGAGGCTTTTATTTTCCCCACGAGAGGCTTGCCGATAACCCAATTTTCAAAATCACGCACATCGCTTATACCAAAAGATTTATTTTCAATTAACAAAAAATCGGGATTGGCGTGAATGTCAAAATTTACCCTTTCTTTCAATATTTTATAAACAAAATTACGGCCATCTCCCCCTACCACTAAGTTAGCGTGATGTAATTTTATTTCCTGATCCATTTTTATATTATCTTTTCGCAACCATTACTCTTTTGTAAGAATCTAAATGCTCCAAAGCGATACCTGTGCCCTTAGCCACACAATAGAGTGGTTTTTCCGCCAATCTAGTTTTAACACCAACTCTTCTAAAAACAAGTTCTGGCAAATTACGAAGAGCAGAAGTGCCACCAGTCATAATGATGCCGTAATCTATAATATCCGCCGCAAGTTCTGGAGGAGTCTCTTGTAAAACATCTTTGATGGCTTTTATTATTTCTCTTAATTCTCTTGAGATAGCTTTAACAATTTCGTTGGTTTTAATTTCCACCGATCTAGGAAGTCCCGAAACAAGATCTCTCCCCTTAATCACCATAGAAAATTCTTCATCTACCGGCAAAGCTGAGCCAATTTTTATTTTTATTTCTTCAGCGGTTTTATCACCAATAGCCAAGTTAAAAGTTTTTTTGATGTAATCAGCAATACTTTCATCTATTTTATTGCCAGCACATTTAACTGAAGTAGAAGAAACAATACCACCAAGAGAAATAACCGCCGCATCAGTCGTCCCACCGCCTATGTCCACCACAATGTAACCTTTAGCTTCATAAATAGGAATACCAGCACCGATAGCCGCAAGTATAGGTTCTTTTACAACAAAAGCATTTTTTGCTCCAGCTTTAATCGCTGCTTCTATCACGGCACGTCTCTCAGTGGAGGTAACACCCGCCGGAACCGATATGAGCACTTCTGGCTTCACAAAACTAAATCTACCTAAAGCTTTTTTCATATAATAAGAAAGCATAGCTTCGGTCACTTTGTAATCGGCAATGACACCATCTTTCATGGGTCTGTAAGCCATAATGGCTTCGGGAGTTCGCCCAATCATCACTTTAGCTTCATTACCCACAGCCAAAATTTTGTTGTTTTCAAGCAAAACCGCAACAACTGAAGGTTCATTTAAAACCACCCCTTTACCCGGCAAAAAAACCAGAGTATTTACGGTGCCTAAATCAATACCAAGTTTTTTATAAAAAAGTTTCATTACACTAGAATTGAATAATATAATGATTTTATCTTTATTTCAAATATATAAGGCTTTGAAAAACTTGCGACTTTTTGATTTTTGTTTTTTACTTAAAGTATGTTCCTAATTAACTGTCTACCATTTTTAAAAGGTCTGAATAAGGAGTCCCTTTCTTATTTTGGCCCAAAGTATATCAAACCAGGTTCTCTTGTAAAAATAAATGTAAGAGGAAAAGGTTTGCCTGCATTGGTGTTGGAAAGTAAAAATATAGTTGAGAAAAAAGCGGAGATAAAATCAGCGGATTTCAAATTGAAAAAAATCTCGGCAGTTTCTGCTAAACCTTTTCTACAAGAAGAATTTTTTGAATCTATCAAACAAATTTCAGAATATTTTGCATCACCATCAAGTGGTATTCTCGCTCATCTTATCCCAGTTTTTATTTTAGAAAATCCAGAAATTCTTTCTATATTAAAAGAACGTTCTACCAACAAAAAAAAGTTTGTAGAAAATGTTAAAAGTGAAGTCTCAGTTTTACAGGCTTCAGAAGATGAAAGATATATACATTACCGTTCTCTAATTAGAGAAGAATTTGCCAAAAAAAAATCAGTTTTTCTTTGTTTGCCTCAAAATGAGGATATCAAACATGCTAAAGAAAGATTGGGGCGTGGTATAGAAACTTACGTTTGCGCTTTTCATAAAGATATGAACACAAAAGAACTCAAGAAAGAGTGGAAGAAAGTGGTTTCTATGTCACATCCCGTTCTGATAATTGCTACCGGAAGATGGCTTTTTATACCTCGCGATGATATGGGCACCATTATCATAGACAAAGAAAATAGTAATGGTTGGAAAACTCTTTCGCGTCCATTTATAGATCTTAGATATTTTGCAGAAACACTAGCCAGCAAAAAAAATAGTCGCCTTATAATCGGTGACACATTTTTAAGAACAGAAACTTTATACCGATACAAAAAAGGTGAAATCTCTGAATTTGAAAACGTTAAATGGCGTCTGCTGTCAGAAGTCCAAACCTTTATAATAGATTTAAAAAAGAACACAAAAAAAGAAAAGGAATTCAAAGCGGTATCAAACGAGTTACATAATCTTATTAAAGAGACAATAGAAAAAGGTTCGCGTATGTTTATTTTTGCAGCAAGAAAAGGTTTGTCGCCGATAACTATATGTAGAGATTGTGGCGAACAAGTAAAATGTTCCAATTGTGAATCTCCGGTAGTTTTATATAAAATCCGCTCAACTAAAGACGGAACAAGTAATGGTGCTTTTAAATGTCACCAATGTGGAGAAACTAGAGACGCCGCTGAAGTTTGTCAAAATTGCCGTAGCTGGAAACTAGCTGCTTTTGGTTCAGGCATTGATAGAATAGCAGAAGAAATAAAAAAAGAGCATCCTAATATAAAATTTTTTGAAATCCATAAAGACGCAGTTAGCACTGCCACTAAAGCCACTAATATTGCGGAAGATTTTTATAAAAACCGAGGGGCTATATTGCTGGGCACCGAGATGGCTTTTTCTTATTTAAATAAAAAAGTAACCAATTCTGCCATCGCTTCTTTTGATTCGCTTTTTTCTATACCGGATTTTCGCATTAGAGAAAAAATTTTCAGCACCATATTACAAACCAGAAATTTAGCAAAAAAGAATTTTTTGATTCAAAGCCATAACCCAGAAGACCAAACGATTAAACTCGCCACAGCTGGTAATTTAGCGGATTTTTACAAAATAGAAATGGAAGATCGCGAAACTTTAGGTTATCCGCCTTTTGGTATATTTATAAAAATAACAGTAAGAGGCACCAGAAGTTTTGCTATCAAAGAAGCTGAAAAAACCAAAGTCATTCTGCAAGACTGGAATCCTGCCATTTTTTCCTCAGTTCACGAAAAAAAAGGTGAACAATTAGCGATCAATATAGTCATCAAAATATCTAGAGAAAATTGGCCAAACAACGATTTAAAAAATATTTTGAAACTTTTACCACCGCATTTTGAAATAAAAATTGATCCAGATAACATCTTATAACCTCTTTTTTATCAAGTAATTTTGTGTTAAAATAAAGAGATGAATGAGATAGTCCAAAAAGAAAATAAAGTCTTGAGACAAATTGCTCAAGAAGTATCTGTTGAAGATATAAGAAGTCGCAAAATAGAAACTATCATTAGAAGAATGATTAAAGCTCTCAACAATCAAGATGATGGAGTAGCTATTGCCGCCCCACAGATCGGAGAAAATCTTCGCATTTTTGTGATATCTAAAAAAATTTTTGAAATAATAGAAGAAGAACAAAAAAGCAACGGGAAGAAATCAAAAAGAGAAAATTTAGACGAGTTTGAAAACTCAAACAAAAAAAAGGAATATAAAGATTTAATTTTTATAAATCCAGAGATAATTAAAATTTCAAAAAAGAAAATGAAGGTTGATGAAGGTTGCTTGTCAGTGCGTTGGCTTTACGGCAAAGTAGAAAGAGCGGAAAAAATCACCGTGCGAGCTTATGATGAAAATGGCAAACCCTTCACTATGGGTGCCTCCGGTCTTCTCGCCCAAGCTTTTCAGCACGAAATAGACCATTTAAATGGCATACTTTTTATAGACAAAGCAACCGATTTGAAAGAAATGATTCCAGAAGAAACCGAGTAATAATAAATATTTAGCTGAAATAAAATGGAAAAAGAAAAAATAAAATTTGTTTTTTTTGGCAGTTCAGATTTTTCAGTCCACGCATTAAATGAATTAAAAATCCACAACATTCTACCTAATCTAATTATAACGACTCCAGACAAACCTAAAGGGCGAAAGTTGACGCTCACTCCAACCCCAGTAAAGATTTGGGCTAAAGAAAATAATGTTGAAGTTATGGAACCTGTTTCTCTTAAAAATTCTGATCTTGTTTCAAATCTCGTGTCTCGTAAATCTGATTTATTTTTAGTCGCCTCTTATGGCAAAATAATTCCCCCTGAAATCTTTAAAATACCGGAACACAAAACCTTAAACCTCCATCCTTCACTGCTTCCAAAATATCGTGGCGCTTCCCCTGTTCAAAGTCAGATTTTAAATAACGAAAAAAATATCGGTGTGTCTATTATGCAAATAGATGAAGGTATGGATACGGGACCAGTGGTGGTGCAAAAGAAAAGCAATTTTAATAATTGGCCTCTTGGTAGAAAAGAGCTAGAAAAAGAGTTAGCAGTAGAAGGTGCCAGACTTTTGATTTATGTATTACCAGAATGGATTCAAGGGGTTATTGAACCTATAATGCAAAATGAAAGAGAAGCCACTTACTGTAACAAAATAGAAAAGAAAGACGGAGAATTAGATATAGATTTAAACGATTTAGAAAAAAATGCGCTTGAAAATTTACTTAAAATTAAAGCTTTTGAAGAATGGCCGACCGCTTATTTCTTTTTAAAGAATAAGCGAATTATAATTACTGACGCCGAAATTCAAAATAATAAATTAGAAATCTTGCGCGTAAAACCTGAGGGCAAATCTGAAATGCTTTTCGTGGATTTTCTGCGAGGAATCAAATAGTCAACTGTCTATTTTTTTCTTTTAATACCTCGCAATATTTTTTTGATTTTAGCACCACCCTGTCTTAACTTACGAACATTTTTCTTTTTCACAGAAGAAAGCTCATAACTGATTTTGTCTTTTACAATGTCAATAGCGGCATAAAGATCATCAGTTTTAGCTTCTGCATAATAAGTTTCCCCGCCACAAACAACTTGAATTTCTGCTCTAAAAATATTTCCAGACTTATGGCGTTCAGAAGTTTTTCCTACCTCAACATTTATTAAAACCTCTTCAGGTTTTGGAAAAAATTTTTTTAACATTTTTATTTTTTTGTCCAAATAGCCAGAAATTGAAGGGGTCAGAGATATGCCTGTAGCTTTTGTGTTGATCTTCATTTTTTATGTTATTAACATTAATAATTAAACTGATAAACTTTTAATTAAAAATATTGATAAGATAAGAATCTATCGTGCGCTGATCTAAATCATAAAAATATTCTCCATCTTCATAAAGTCTTTTGGCTAGACCCTTGCCTACAAAACGCCAATGCCAAGGTTCAAATTGATAATAATTGTTACCTTCTGGGTAAGAAATAACAAAACCATATTTATAAGCGTTACTCAAAAGCCAATCATACGCTGAACTACTTTTAAAATTGTCAAAATTGGCTCCTAATTCAGGAGTAGTAAAATCAATTGTCGTTCCTAATTGATGTTCGGAGAATCCTTGATCAGCAGAAAATTGATTAGCACCGCTTCCATAAGTAACCAAATAAGCATTTTTTAAAGCCCCCTGTTCACCAAACGAACGAAATCCAGAAATTATTTTCAAATTAATACCATTTCTTTTGGCAGACACCAACATTTCTTGAAGATAAGGAAAAGCTTTCGTGTGAAATTTGATTTTCTTACCTTCTTCATAAACATAATCAGGCGGAATATTTACTAAATCTTCAGGTATATAATTTTCATTCAAAAAATAGACTTTGGAATATTTTTGTAAAAGTTCTTTGTCGGTTTTAGATAATATGTCTAGTTTGCCAACTGTGCCGGCGATTTGTTTAATCTGACTTGCAAATTCACTATTTTTTTGTTGCTCTTTATAAAGAGCATCGGCTAAAAACATATTTTGATCTTCTAAATCTGAAATTTTTGCCTCCAAAGCAATAGCATTCTGAGCTACTTCTTTTTGAAATAAATAATAAAAATAACCCAAAACTACAAGCTCTGCGAGCAACACCACAAGCAACACAAACGAGATTATTTTTTTATTAAAACGCCCTTCCATAGAGTAATTTTATCACAGAAATGGAAAAAGGGGGCAAGACCCGAAGGTCTGCCCCCATAATGCACTAAGTGCGTCTCTTAATCGCTATTGATTTGATTAATTTTCCAAAACATCTTTAGGTTTTGTAAACGCTCATTGAGCGGTCAGTTAATCTAACTGACAAGGATATCATCCCTTTTCAACACTGATCCAGTGTTGCACAAAACAAAAATTGTTTGGGAAAATTTCACTATTTCCAAAAACGATTAAGAGAAAGAACAATCCAGTCCCCTGAATTAAAAACTAAATGGGGACTTCAAAATAACAGTAGGAAGCGTTGGCGACAAAATCACCACCATCCCCTACCATTTGAGCCTGAAAGACAGATTGAGATTCTGTCTCTGAGACTCCGATTATTCTCTCTGGAGTGGAGGAGAAATTCCCCTCCTCATCCTTCAAGAATTCGTGGACGAAAAGGTTACCCTCTTCGTCCTCCGCCAGGATGGGCGCGAGTTTGTCAACCACCGCCACCCGAACCTCTCCGCCAAACTTCCAGTCAATATAACCGGCTCGTTTGGCGATATTTGTCGCTTGTGCCTCAGCCCACTGAGTCACAGCGACCATGTCAGTCACATCACCCTCAAACCGATACTTCTTAAAAGTTTGGGGTGAGGCAAGCAACTGTTTGGTGAAGGAACTTACGTAACCTCCACCAAGACCAATGGTTGCCACTGACAACCTCTCGGTCTTTGTAACCCCCGTTTCCGTTTTTGCAACAACGGGAGTCACCGGGCCGGTAGCGGTAACTTCTGTTGAGACTTCCATTCTGGTGGAAGCCTCCGCTGTCACCACCAAAAGCTGTTTTCTCAGCTGGTGGTTCTGGACGGCAACCGTCACAACCATTGCTACCATAACAATGTTGGCAACGGCGCGCGTCCAGATTTTCATCCGAGACAAAAAACTTGCTCTCATCTCCCTCCTCCCTCAAAAAAAATTGTTTCTTTCCTATCTCTATCGGCCATTTTAAAAAAAATAGGCCGATAATAAGTGCTTCGCTTTTCACCAACGAAGCACCTTTTTAGATTCCTGACAATCTCTTTCGGACTGTTTCCGTGCACAGTCTTCCAAACAGTGCTCTTGGAAACGTCCATCAGAGGAATGGGAGAGAGCCAAACCCCATTGGTGTCTTTTCTGACCTCAACCAAATATCGGAGGTCCTTTTCCGCATCAGACACCTGGATAAATTGCTTTTCTCCCTTGGAAACAAAAGGGAAATTTAATATATCCTTCCTGTTTCCGTTTATTTTTTTTGGAGGGTCGTTGCGGACAATGAGCCTACTAAAAAAATAGACTCCCAGCCCGACAACCAAAACCCAGAGAAAGACCACTCCCCATTTGTTCCTCACGGACATCTGGGACATCTGGGGCATCTGAGGAGGCGCCTCTGCTTCTGCCTCTGCCACCAAAGTGCAAATCACTCTGATGGCTCTGTTATTTCCCGCATCACCAACTGTCCTGGTGGTGATGTTGTTCGGAGGAATAACAGCGAGCTTCTCGCTGATGAAGGCTTTAGCTTGCAATGCCCTCCTGTCTCCGAGGTCTTGGTTCAGATTTCGGCTTCCCGTGGTGTCGGTGTAGCCGATAACGGAAATCCGAATCTGCTCTTCTCCAACTTTTTTTTGGAGAAGTTTTTGGATCGGAGAGATAACCCTCCTTTCCAAATTTTTGGACACTTCGCCACCGTCCACGATAGCGAATTGCCCAACCTCAAATCCAACAACAACCTCATCAATTATGGTTTCGGTTTTTGGAGCCGAAACCAAACTCATTGACGAAAAAGAAAAAAATGCGAACAACCAGAAAAATTTTTTCATCTCTCCCCCCCCTTGCCCATCGGGCAAAAAAGTCTACCGCACTGATCCAGCACAGTAGATAAAAGAAGTTTCTGGAGGGCCCCACAGGAGCCCCCCAGGAGAATTATTCACCAGCAGATGATTGCCCAACAACACGGACAATCACCCTCCGATCCTGAGGATTGTGTTCGGAGCGGGATTTGTCCTCGCTTAGCGAGACAAATTGCTTCATATTCTCTGCCCCGAACTCAACCAGCTGGTTATAAACCTTCTTGGCGCGACTTCGCGCCAAGACCGCATTATATTCCGGCGACCCCGCAGAGCAGGCGTGTCCCTCCACTTGTAGAAGGCACGCGCTTTTGCTGCGCTCTGCGAAGTTTTTGATCTCTGACAAGTATTCCGACTTTATGTCGGACTTGTCGAAATCAAAAAAAACTTCAAGTGGAGGCAGATTGCATTCCTCCACTGACTCCCGAACCGCGACAGGTTCCGCCACCGCTTGGGCAACGGTGGGAGTCGGTAGGGGTTGAGGTTCTGGCTTGCTCATATTTGCTATGAGCGCCTTAGCCACCTCTTCCCAAGGGTTGACTTCCGGCTCCGCCGGTTGCGAAGGGGCCGAAACGATTTCCACTTCCTTTTCAGGAGGCGGTTTCGGTCCTTCAATTGGCCCGTCATTCATACAGTAAAAACTGTATTCGGGCCAATCTTCTGGGGAGGTTATTGATGTTCCTTTGCCATAACCCAAGGCAGAGCCAAGGGCTACGTCATTGGAACCGTTCACGCTAGCCCCTCCCAAACTCAAACCTTTGATGCTGGTTTGAGTTTTGGAAGCCATAATAACCTTCCCGAACATAGCAACCCGGTTGGCGCCGGTTTGCTTCTTGCACTCTTTGGCACCTTCAGCCTGGAATCGGCTTTCGGGCCAAAGAGGCAACCCTTTGACGGTGACCTCGCCCAGGATTTGGTCTTGGATGACCGCATCCTGGATAAAGGCCAGCTTGCCGGGGTTGTAGTCCATAAATTCTACAAACCCCTTGTCCTTTACCTTTCCTTTCTGGTATCGGACAAAGAAGACTCTCTTTTCCCTGGCCAAATGTTTTACAGGGAAAAGAATGTCGGACAAGCCGACCCCGTCTCCCTTTGCCATTTGGTTGATCTGTTCAACAGACCAACGTTTTGCCAAAGGGACACTTTGGCTTTCCTTACTCATCCCAGAACTCCCAGGTCCTGGAATGACGTAAGTGGAAGGTCCCGCCGGCATTGCCGGCGAAAACTGCCTTGGGATCCCACCGCCCCCACTACTACTACCGGGATTATTGTAAATAATCGCGGTAGCTTCGCTAGTGGCACTTGCCAACGGATCTGCTTCTTGAGCAAATCCAAACGTTGGCAAAAGAAGCAAAACACTGAAAATCTTTTTCATTGGATCCTCCCTTTCTGGGAGCGACGGTTTTTACCGTCGCCCCCAAACATTAGGTTAATCGCAAACAGAGCCTCCGCAGGCCCCGCCGTTGACGACGGAACTGGAGGCATTGTGGGCTCCAGCGGACATAAAGTCCGCGCCCAAATTAATGAAGGAATCCCCCACACTCTGCAGGGATCCCGAAAGGGGCCCCGCGTCACTGGCTTTGTAATTGGCAAAGCCATTGAAACCAGCGACGCCAGAAAAATTTTGGTCAGCTCCTCCCATCTGAATCCAGGAGCCAACCGCACCGACTCCCTCCACAAAGGAGGTAGTTCCGCCGGCCGTGTTGGGGGTTACTATGGCAAAGGATGAATCCTTTGTCATAGCATTCGCCTTCTTGGAAACGGCGTCCCCCGAAAGCGATACGGCTGTATTGCCATTGGCACCAGCCTTGCCGCTATCACTCACAGAGCCGGTTCCGGAGATAAAGTTTCCATAACCGGCGAGGGTATTCCCCCAGCCGCTAGAAAACTCATCCCCCCTGTTGATAGAAGCCTCGTTAAACTGATTAACGAGACCCTCCGCCCCAACCTCGGCCTTGGTTGTTCCCTTAGCCCACGATTGAAACTCGTTGTAGGCTTTGGAAAACGACGATGCCGAGTCGGCACCCTGATGGCTAGCCCCAGTGGACCAACCATTGTTCAGGGTGTCTCCAGAGGCATCACAAGGACCCTCGGAGTTGAAAAATGAGAACGACACCTCGCTGGCAATGCCGCCAGTAAATTCGTTCCCATGCTCCCAGGATGTCTCCTGGAAAGCGTTCCCGGACGCCTGCTGGGTAGGAGCGGCCTCCTGAGCCAGAGCCATCCCCCCAGCGAACACTCCTAAAAACAGGCAAAACAACAAATTTCTCATTTTTCTTTCCTCCTTTTTTCTTTTTTGTTGGTTTGTGCTAGTTTTAAAAAACCAAAACTAGCACCAAAAAGCGCGTAATGTCAAAGGACACTTACGCGCTAGTGATACCATATTTTGGATAAAATTGCAAGTCCTAACTCGTGTTTTAATCTTTTTTACTTACCCGCTTACTTTTCTTTGTTGGAGGAGGAGAAAAAAGCCTAAAGAGTAAATTATTTTCTAGCTTTTCTTTTAGGTCTTCTATGAACTCTTCAGAGCCGATTCTAACAGTATTTTTAATCACTCTGGTGATAGCTTGAAGATTTCTGCTAGCCTTGATCAAATTAATTAGAACTATAGAAAAAAGAATTGTCAATATGATAGTAGCTATTGACGCTATGAAAAAAAAGATTTCTGATTTCATCAGTGGTTCCATATTTATCTTACATTATATCTAGTCTATTTTCGTGGTCAAACCAAAAAGTTGATAAGCTCATATCTTAAAACTTCGGTTTTTTGTTTTTTCCGCTTTATTCCAAACCCATCATTTCTCAACTAATCTTTTGAGTTCATCTATAACAGCTTTCTCCCAATATTTCATAGAGTACCAACTAATCAATGGTTTAGCGACAACACGAAGCCAAGGTTTACGAATAAAAACTTTATACGTGTAGTTTATTACAGTCTCCTCCTGATTTTCAGAAAGTAAAAATTCCTCATGACCAGAAATGCCGAGTTTAGAATTTTCGTTATCTGAAATAAAACCTCTCTCAGGAAGTATTTGGTATTTCATTTTTACTAAAAATTTTTGACCAAACGACTTGACGATCGCTTCTATTTTCAAATTGTTTCCATCACGATTTATAACTCGTATAGATTCCGCGACTCTGGGAAAATATTCAGGCCATTTTTCAAAATCCGTCATAATGGTAAAAACTTTTTTAAGGGGTGCTTTGATTAACCATGAGGCACGAAGAGTAATATTTTTCATACAAAAATATTACCACAAAATTGATCAATTTTTCGTATAAACAAAAAAGAATTTAACACATTGCACAATGACTCCAATTTCTGCTATAATGCAAAGTATTCCGCGGTGGCGCAGCGGTAGCGCAGTCGCCTGTTAAGCGATTGGTCGTAGGTTCGAATCCTACCCGCGGAGCAAAGTAGGATGGTTAGACGCTTTTGCGATGCAAGAAAACGGTTCTCGCATTGTAAATACTGGCTTTTTACCATCAACAACAGAGTTCTGAAGTAGAAACTTCATAAACTGATTTTTTTCAGCTACTTCCGAACTTTCAAATATCTCTTCAGCTTTTTGAGCTATATTCAGTACCGTTTTAGCAACGATATGGTAGTTTTCGTCTGCTTGTGTAAGCTCATCTTTTTGGATGCCTAAATCGTACTGCTGTTCCTTGTACTCTTTTAGTTTTGCGTCATATATGTCCTTAGTAATACTACCGTCAGCAAGCAAGTCAAAAGACCTGCTTATTCTGTTTTGGATTTCATCGTACTTCTGATTGATTTCTTTTATTTTCTTCGTGTGGTACAGAGCCTGATTTTCGTGGTTCTTTTTGAGATACGTTACAAGCTGAGCTATCTGCTCGTCATCCAGTTTTATTTGCCCCAAAAATCGCTTTATAGGCTTTAGAAGCACCTCTTCCTTCACATACTCTCGCTTGCAGTTTTTCTTCCCATTTGAACAACTGTAATAGATATATTTGCCTTTCTTCAGCTCTGCACTCATTGAGCATCCACATCTCGCACACTTCAGAAGTCCACTAAATATAAACTCCTTTCTTCCAGTGGTTTTTATTGGATTACTGTTCTTCTTTTCTAATTCATCCTGAACCTTAAGAAACAGCTTCTTAGTAATAAGTGGCTGGTATCTATGTTCGTAGTACTCATCATATTTCTTAGAATATGCCATTCCATAGTAGAAAGTGTTTTTGAGAATGTTGTGAATAACACTTTGATACAAAGGTTTGCCGTGTGCTGTTTTTATCTTTCTTTTAGACATTTCATCAGCCAACTTCCGGCAAGAGTAATTACCTGTTGAGTATTTTTCAAAAAGCTCAACAACAATATGGCTCATCTCAGGATGCGGAATAATATCCTTTCTAAGGCGCTTATTCTCGTCCAGAGGCACATTTTTATAGCCAAATGGTATTCCGCCTATCCATTCGCCTTTCTTGCGTTTCTGCTCAAAAGCTCGTTTTACATTGTCGCTGATAGCATCGGAATAGTACTTTGCTAAACCTAAACTCATTCCAAATTGAAATTTCTCAACTGCGGACATTTTGGAGTTTATGATTTGTCCATCCGAGACAAAATGAAGCTCAATTTCATCAGCAACCGCTTTTTCATAAAGTAGTGATACTCTCTTATCAAAAACATTTCTTGAAAGCCTATCTACCTTGTCAAAACAAATCGCAACCTTCCCTTTACTTTCTTTCAGGTACTCTAAAACCCTGTCAAACTCATCTCGCTTAACTTTGTAGGCACTTTCATCAAAGCTGAAGGTTTCGTCTATTTTGAAATCCTTTCTCTTACAGTAGTCCTCAATACGCCTAATTTGAGCTGGTAGCGAGTTACCGGCATCCTTTTGCTCTTCTGTTGATACTCTGGCTAATATTACTGCTTTCATACGCTAACTTATAAGCTTATCGTAAGCTTCAGTAAATTCTTTAGTGTCCTTTTTATTGAACAGTGGTAAGCCAATCAAGCTATAATCCTTGCCCTCTATTTTTAGGATTTTATTATCGGAATATTTCTCAGTAATCTTTTTAAGGAAATCATTCTTCCATTTATCAGCATCCAAAAGGTTATCTCCTTTCGGTTCAATGAAAATCTGATAGTAGAGCTTTGATTTATCTTTTAGGAAAAGGATAAAGTCAGGCTGGAAACCCTGTCCGGTAGTGAAGTCATATATCTTGTACTGCTCTTCATTTCTTAACAGATACACCTCTTTATATTTACCTTGCAGATTGACTATAGTTTCTTGTATAAACTCAATCAGCCCTTTTTCCTCACTTGTTCCATAAAACTGGTCTAATACATACCAGTCCTGATATTTAAGTTCATCTTCAATTCGCTTACTTTCCTCATCTTTTTTCACACTCTTTCTAACCTCTTCGTCAAAAAACTCTTGCAACTTGTACGCACTAAACTCAGTACCAATATGCGGATTGATGTTCTGCTTAAGCTCAATAAGCAAGGTGTCAAAAAACTTCACTAATACATCAAGCTTCTCTTTATTGCTTACTTCATCAATGCTCTTTTTGGTGGTAACAAGTTTGATTTCAAAATCTCCTACAATCTTTTCTCTGAAATCCTCAATACTTTTTATTTGTAGCTCTTCCTTCAGTAGCTCAAACCTCAGCAAAGACTTATCGCTCTTTGCCTTTATGTTTATAGCTTTTTGGAAGATATGTTTTTCAAAATCTTTTACCTTTACTGGAATAGTTTTCTTGTTTTGTTCGTTTATATTCAAGCGTTCTGTATCAGCGTCATCGCTATCAAAATCAAGTTCTTCTTCTCGTATTCCGAGACTTTCTAAATCAAACTTCAAATCAAGATTATCTTTTAGATAGTCCAGTGTTTTCTGCTTGCGGTCAGGATTTTCTACCTGCTCGTTTTTCCATATTCTTACGCTCTTATAAAAATCGCTGTCCGCAAACTCTTTTTTAAGATTAAACCGCTTTTCTACCTTTCCATCATCAATAAACCCTTTCTTCTTAAGTTCTCGCTTAAGCTCATCAATATATCTATGGTCTGAGTCGCTATGATAGTACAGCTCTTCCAAAACCCTCATCTCATTATCAAGCTGATTGTCAAACTTTCTTTTATTTTTCTGCTTGTCGTTGTAGCTGAATGGATAGTACCGAACACCTCGTCCTATAAGCTGAATTTCAGATACAGTAGCACTTCCAGCTTTGCGGTTACCTTTCTTGTCTTTACCTTCATCTCGTCCTGAATAGAGTCGTACAATATCAAACAGGTTAAGTACGTCCCAGCCCTCAGTAAGTCTATTTACAGTAAAAATAGCTCGTATATGGTTGTTCTTATCCTCAAGGCTGTTCAGAAGCTTCTCTTGGTCTTCATCGGTCTTTTCCTGCTTTGTTTTGTTGGTCTTGGAGTTAGTAATGATGCAGTTTCGCTCAGTAAAGTTGTCCTTGATAAAGCCTATTATTTCGGTCTTTTTGATCCCTTCATCTTTAATAAATTTAATCAAATCAAGCACACGGGATTTACCTTGCTCATAGATACTTTCTCCCTCAATAAACTTACTCTCAATGTTTGTCAAAAATCCAAAATCTTTTGCAGTCAGGCTTTTTACCATTGCCAAAAATTCCTCATAGTCAGCCTTTGACTCATCAATGGTTTTGCTTCTAAAGAGAATGACTGGCTTAAAGTTTGGAATGTTATTCCTCAGTGCAATCTGATGCCTATACCAGCTAAAGAGCAACGCTTGCAATATTCTTTCTCGTTTAATAAGCGTAGAAGATACAAGGTTTATTTCTTTTGTGTATCCAGCAGATAGAAATTCTTTCAATCCAAATTTATATATTGTCTTTGGAGCATATTTATCGGCAACTCTCTGATTGTCTGGAATAGTAGCGGTAAATTCCAAAAGCACATTCCTGTTTTCTTCAGTACTGCCGTTTTTGTTCAAAAGTAACTCAATAACCGTATGCTCCCAACCCTTACGCTCAATCTCATCCTGAGAAGTCTTTTTAGTAAGCTCAGTTTCTAAATCAAGCTCTTCTTGTTTCTTTTTCTTCGTATCAGCATTCAAGTGATGCCCTTCGTCAGCCAGCATCACAATATCTTTCTTAATCAAGTCATCTAAGTACACCTGATTTTCTTTCTCAATATGTATATCATTATAGAGCTTTTGAATAGTCGTAAATTTAATCTCTATCGCATCGTCATTGTTTGAAAAGGTATCAACCTTTTCTATTTTTACCGTCTTATCATCAACAACAATCGTATCTGCAAATAGGTACTTACTGTGTGTCTCGTTGATAAAATTATTCTCGGTTTTATCAACGATATTGTTTTGGTTTACGAAGAATATAAATTTGCGATAGCCCTGCTTGTAGTAATAGAGGATACAGCTTGCCATCAGAAGCGTCTTTCCTGTACCTGTTGCCATATTGAACATCAGGTGTGTCGGATTTGTATCGTTCGTTTTTTCCTTGATTGCCTCAAAAGTAATCAGGTTTTCAAACGCCTCTTTTTGCCAGTCATAAAACTCATACTTCAGATTATCTGAAATATAATTTGGAATTTCAGGAAATGGTATCCGTAGCTCATAGGCTTTTGCTTTGATTGTTTCGTGTAAGCTCTGCATACCGTTTAATTCTTATAAAACTCCTTTGTTAGCTTCTGGTCTTCCTTGCTAATGCCAAACCGCTTATCAGCCATTTCGCTTTCCTGTACATACATCTGGTTCAAATCAAGCATAGTCAAAAACATTCTCTTTTGCTCATCAAGAGAAAGCTTTTTGAAGTTATCTTCTTTGATTATTTTGTCTTTGAAGTCTTTGATTTTTACATTGTAATTAAGAAAGTATCTTTCATACAAAGTATCAAAGAGTTTTACAAGAGCAGGTAAATCTTTTGCATTTTGTATTTCTTCTTTTGCTTTTTCATTCCACTTTGCAAGCTCACAATAGATAAAATCTCCACCACCTTTCCAGTTTACAACTTTAGAGATACCTGAATTATCTCCATTTATTACATTTTTTAACCTTACAACAGAATCATTTTCAACATAATCTAATTGTTCAATGCCAATGTATTGACGTTTCATTTTATGTGCAACGGCACAAGTAGTTCCTGAGCCAAGATGGTAATCTAGAACAATATCACCTTCCTCTGTACTCATATCTAATAATCTATGCAATAACTTCTCTGGTTTTTTACCACCCTTTAAAGTAACACCACCTTCACCTGCTATTCCATCCCAAGATATATCATTCCAAATATCACTAAGATACTTGGTACCTGATTCAACACCATCTACAACGTTTACTTTATTTTCAAAGAAAACCACCTCTCCTTTTTTCCATAGAATGGTTGTTTTTTCCTCTTTTTCAATAACAAAAAATTGATTAGGATTGTCTCCAAACTTTTCTTTTAATTTATTTGAAATATCCCGAACAGAGAATATTTGACTTTTATACTTAATCTGAAATTTATATAAATTCTCAGGATTAATTTCTTTCTTTTCAATATCTTTAAAAGCTTCTTTAATGTTTATTATCTTCCATTTTTCTGGTGCATCTTCTCTATTTTTAACAAAATATGAGTAATTTGAATCAAAACCATCACTTAAAACAAACTGTTTTTTATATATAAAGTTTTCTGTTTTTGTATACATTAACAGATATTCTTTAACCCTGACTGGTTTATTTGCATTAACCTTAACCCCACTCTCTGATGATACTTTTACTGATATTGTACTATTATAGTTTCCAACCCCAAACATCCCTTTATCATCCATCATAATTTTAAGATACGGATAACCATCATCACTAATTTGTATAACTATAAGCCCATCATCTCTCAGTAATTGTTTTGCCACATCCAGACGATTTTTCATAAACGTAAGCCAAGTAGAAAGTTTAAAGTTGGAATTATAAGCAAACGCATCATCGGCTTTTACCCCATTAAAATAATAAGGAGGGTCAATGTAAATAAGTTTTATCTTTCCAGCAAACTCTGTTTTAAGACTATGAAGAGCAAGAAGGTTATTACCTTTAATAATAAGATTCTCTTGTATTAAACCTGTTTTATCTCGCTTTATTTCCTTTACTGCTTCGCCGTCTTTTTTACTGTCTTTTGTAAATCGTTTCCAGTTTACAAGAGCTTTTCTATCAAAGAGTCTATCTATTTCATCGTGAGCAAGTATCTGATTAAAAAATACTTCTTTTCGCTTCGCTTGCTTTTCTTTATATCCAGCAGGTTCAGTAACCTTCTTACCTTTTACCGTTTTAGTCTTTTCTTCTTCGTATTCAAAATAAGTGTCAGTACCTTCTTCAGTACTTTGTCCACCTTCCAAAACACAATCCTTGAAAGGAAAATCTAACACTACTTCACTCCTGTTCTTCAAAAGTTCGTTTCCATCAGATAGTCCGATTTTGTTGGCGTATTTTGTGTAGGAGTTATCTATCTTGCTCTCGTCTAAGAAAAACTTGAAATCATTGATATTGAAAACATACACATCCTTAATCTTTGAAAAGAATTTATCTTTCAGCTCCTTATTGCCTGCCAAAAGTGCAATGAGCTTCTCATCAATCTTATCTGCTGAGTCCTTGATTTTGATGTAGTTCAGCTCGCCAGTTTCAGCATCCAAAAATGCTTCTTCCTGCTTCAATACTTTTTCCAATGCTTGTTTTAATTTGTTCATATTATTTTCCGGTTTTTACGCTTTTTAGAAATTGCTCAAATTCGTCCTTGTCTATCCGAAACTCCTTGCCAATCTTATACGCTTTAAGCTTCCCTGCTTTGATATAGCGGTAAATAGTCATAATATTCACATCCAGCTTTTCAGCTAAATCTTCCGCTCTATAGAAATCCTTGTCCTTTTTCATAGTGATTTTAGTATACTTTACAATAGTTTACTCATCAAGTTTGTGAGTGGACAACCTAAAGGCATCAAATTTCTTAATAGTGCCTTCAATATCCTTTACGAAACCGTGTGGCTCTAAATCTTTTTTATAATCATTTATCTTTGCAATATCTCTGCTCAGGCTATACCAAGCGTTCCGTTTGCAGATTATCTCAATCGTTTGGCGTAACTCCCTTACTCCTTTATCTTTACATAGAATTTCAAGTCCTGTCAGGTAGATAGCTTGTTTTGGTTTAATTTTTCGGTCATTCTTTATTGTTCGTTGCAGTATCCTTAGAGGATTTGAGAGCATATCAAAGATAAAAATGTTTTTGTCTGCAATCATTGCTTGCCAGTAGTGCTGAACTATTTTTTGGCACATTTCCTTTTCTATTATTGTTTCAAAGGAAGGATTTTTATTATAACCAAGTGCTTCTAAGACACTGTTCATTTTTCTCTTTTTACTCAACCTAACCTCAATCCGCAATATTTCAATATGCTTCTTAAAATCCTTGATTTCATTAAACAAGCTGAGCTGTTGGATTGTTTGTTCTTTATCTATCGCTCTTGCTTTTGGTTGTTTCAAATCGCTTACTTTGTCGTAGATAACGAAAGAATGGGAGGCAGAGTAGTATTGCAATGAAGTACCGTCATTTCTGAATTTAGTATCACTAAAATCAAGCTTCCGGTTCAGATTTATTTTAGCCAGCTCTTTGATTGCAAATGATGCCGTATAGCCATTTGTCAAAACTATATTTTTAGAAGGATGAAATGCTGATACTTCAGCTTCTTTGATAAATTTCTCTGTTGTCATTACCTTCATTTCAGCAACCTTCTGGAGCAAGACTTTTATAACTTTTTCCTTATCCTCGTCTGAAACCTCATCAAGATTATTGCCAAACAGAAGTTTGGGTATAGAAAACTCTATTTTTAAACTGATAGTCAAACCCCTTTTGAAGAGGGTAAGGCGTGGCAAATATATGCCATCTCGTTTTTGCTCTGCTGTTGGGTTATTGAAATACTTTCTAAAACCTCTAACAGCCAAAAACTCAGCTTTTGTTGTGCCAAACCTGCTGTAGTCCTGCACTATAAAGCGATTTTGCGGAAGCGTAATTATTGCTGTATCAATCATTGTTTTCTTCGTTATCATCAAATTGTCCTATGTCTATCTTTTCCCGTATTGCTATACGAAAAGCCAAGTCAAAGAAGCCAGCCAAATTTTCAAAGGCTTCTTCGGCTTTTTCTTCTTTTGTATTAGCTTCGTCAGACATAAAAATAACCTGATGCTCTCAGTTTACTTTCTGCCTCACTTAAGACGGCTTAAGACAAAGCTAAGACAAATATTTCTCGTTTATTTTTACTGATTGCCTTGTGGTAATAAAGAAATCATCAATGCCTTTTGCTTTAAGTTTCTGATTTAATTGGTAAATAGCGTTATAAAACTTCTTATCCGGCAAGTTATCTGAAGGGTCATACTTCTCAGAAATCCTTGAGAAAAACCATTCCTCGTTTGGTTCTTCAAATATAATCCTGAGCGTGTGGTACTGGTCATTGAATTTTTGTACCTTAATCTCTTTGTCGTTCACAATTAGTACAGATTTTTCGGCATCAAAATACACTTTCTCTTTCCTTATATCATCGGCAAATAGATTACTCGTGAGCTTTACTTGGAAGAGGAAGCCTCTGTCATACAAATCAAAAATGCCTTTCGTTCCGTAATCAAAATCTTTGATTACAAGCTCTTTGTCATACGAGAGAGCTATCATCGTATGTACAAATAAAAATAGTTCCTGCTCTTCGTTTGTTTCAGATAGTGTTATTTTTACACCGTCCGTTCTGTCATTTCCTATATATTCTGGCTCAATGTATGGATGTCCTATCTCTAAATCAGACCTCTGATACTTGTCGTATTGCTCCTTTAAGTGCTGAAGTAATATGTCTTTCTGCTTCTTAAAACCAAACATTTTCGTATGAAGCGGTATTGATAATCCACTTGAGAAAAAGCTTCCAGTCAATCCACTCCTGCATTTTCCATCAAGCTCGTCATCTTTGTACCGCTTAATATAGTCAGTTAGATACTGCTCTAATCTCTCAGTATTCTTGATACTCAAATGTACATCTGCGTTTTCAAATATGAGCCTCGCTATTTTTGTTTGAGCGTCTTCGTGTAAAAAAGTCTTTTCAGACAAAGCATTTTGCCGAAACTGCTCTTTATTGTGTCTATACCAAATCTCTAAAAACCTCTCTACATCCTCTGTATTCCATCTGCCACCGTCATAGTCTGTAATTAGCTTATTTACCAGTTCAATGAAATCTTTGTCTGCTTTCTTTTCTAAAATAGCTTCCTTGTATTCCTTAATCGGCTGATATGCCAGTGAGCTTGGAAACTGCACCTTGCCATCTTTTAGGTTTTCTTCTAATAAACAATCCTCAACCGCTTTCTTTTGCTCTTTTGTAAGAGCTTCAAATTTCTTATCCGGTATATCTTTTTTATCGGATAGGATATGCTGAAAATACTCCCACATTAAGCTGTGGTTATCGTCATCATAAAGAAATCCACCATCAAGCAAGGCGTAATCAGCATTGCAGTATAGAGAAAATCCTTCAGGGTCTAATGCTTTACCTAATTCCAGTAAATATGAAAAAACTATTGCAGATTGTTTCTTTGAGTTTAATCGTTGATAAACCTCGCTTGCTTGCCTTTCAAAATACTTAACCTTATCTTCCTCATCTTCAGGTATATGAAGCCGTTCAGAATTGTTAGGAACAAACACATTGCTCCACATTGTAGAGATACGCCTTTGTCTATAGAGAGAGTAGAGGATAAACAGCTCCTTTTCGTCTAAGTAGCATTTTGCTTTGTTTTCTAAATCCAGCGTATTCCTGCTCATTCATACACTTTACAATAGTTTACATTACTATTCAATTAGTTCTGAAGTGCCAAGTTTGGAAAGAAACTCACTATGCTTGAAAATTCCAATTCTTGCTTAATCTTAGCCCAATTCAAAGTTCTGAGTGCGTCCTGTAGTGGGAGCCAAGTTTAACGATACGAACTTCTGAAATAATCTTGCCGAACCTAATCCACAAATCAAAAAAGCGAAATTTGAAATGATGACCTCTCACGCGCCGAGCGCGTGCCAACTCGCAACAATATCTTACGCTCCGACAATGTGGTAAC
>JAAZAU010000005.1 GCA_012514175.1 Parcubacteria group bacterium
ATTAGCGCTTTTATAAAAAGTATGCGGGCTAGTCAGCCAGACGCGGCGCTTTATTATATGTGCAGAATGATTGATGCTGGTGAGGATCCAAAATTTATCGCGCGCAGAATGGTAATTTTTGCCAGTGAAGATATTGGTTTAGCCCAACCAACAGCTCTTGTTGTTGCTAATGCGGTTTTTAGAGCGGTAGAAACTATAGGACTTCCAGAATGTATTGAAAATTTGGCTCACGGTGTGGTTTATTTAGCTCAAGCTAAAAAAGATAGGCGAACTTATGATGCTTACTTGCGAGCTATGAGTGATGTTAAAAAATTTGGCAATTTACCAATACCGCTCGCTATCCGTAATCCGGTAACTAAACTTATGGAAAGCTTAGATTATGGTAAAGATTACGAACAATACACTAAAGAAAGTCTTTTGCCTGAAAAACTTAAAAATAAAAAATATTTGAAGTAAAAAACATCAAGCAACTTTGAGGTTGCTTGATGTTTGTTTTATTTTTTAATGCCCTTCAGCTGCTTCAGCTTCAGCTTTGGTTTTGTGAATTGTGCCGTCAGCGTGTTCTGGAGGTGTGTAAATTGTGTAAAGCTTCATATGGTTATTCCCAGTATTTATTACATTGTGCCATGTGCCAGCCGGTATTATAAAAGCATAATCATCTTCTATATCGTATTCTTCATTGTTGTTTAGAATTAATTTCCCTGAACCTTGTTCTATTCTGATGAACTGGTCAACATCATCATGCATTTCATTGCCAATATCTTCTCCAGGCAAGAGAGACATCACTACGAGTTGACTTTTATCGGTGGTGTTTAAAACCTTTCTGAAATTTTCGTTTTCTAGAGTGTCTTTTTCTATATTATTTACATATGTCATATTCTTTGTATTTAAATATTATTAATACTTATAATTATACTACAGACTTGAAAATATGATATATTATGAATCATGAAAAGTTACATTTGGCTAGGGGGGCTAATAATAGTCTTGGTCGCGTTTTTATTTTTAAGTGTTAAATCAGAGTCGGGTGTGGACACTCCAAATAATATCGGTGTTATATCTGTTGCTGATAATGCCAAAGGAAACATAAACTCACCTCTGGTTGTTACAGAATACAGTGATTTTCAATGCTCAGCTTGTAGAGTTTATTATTTTGTGATGAGAGAATTTGCTGTAGAGTTTGGTGATAGGGTGGCTTTTGTTTATCGTCATTTTCCATTAAACCAACACAAGAACGCGGAATTGGCTGCCAGAGCGTCACAAGCAGCTGGAAAACAAGGTAAATTTTGGGAAATGCACGACTTACTTTTTGAAAAACAAAACGAATGGGCTGAAGTGAAAGATGTTGACGTGATTTTTGACTCTTATGCTAACTTGATTGGTTTATCTCTAGAGCAATTTAAATCCGATTTCAATTCTAAAGAAATTAAAAATATGGTAAATGATCAGAAAAATGGCGCTATTAAACTTCATTTACAAGGCACGCCATCATTTTTTGTCGGAGACAAACTAATTCAAAATCCTAATTCCACCGAAGCTTTCAAAACTATAATAAGAGAAGCTCTAAAAAATAATTAAAATATTTTTATCGGGTATCTACTTTGGGGATAAATAAAAATCCCAACAAAACTACTGCGGATAAAAACATAAATGAAATTCTGTAAGAAGAAAAAATGTTAATAATTGGAAGCACAAGAAGAGGCGCTGTTATGTAAGCTAGTGGTCTGACAATACGAAAAATACTGATAAGTCCAGTGTCTTCTTCTTTGACGTGCTTGAAAAAATAAGATTCGTTGGCAACCTCAGTCATACCAGCTCCCACCCGAGTCGCGAACAATGTTATTGCCCAAACCCAAAATACAGGCGTTTTGATGGTTGAAAGAAATAATGTTGAGATAAACATAATAATAAACCCGCAAACCAAAAGCTCTTTCTCCCCAGTTTTTTTGTCAGCTAAAAATCCTGCTGGTAATTGGAAGATGACAAATGGTAAAAACATAAAAACGAACAAATAACCAATTTCACTCCAACTAAATCCAATTTCTTGGTTTAATAAGATTGGTAAATATATAACCATCCAAGCGTAAAATGTGTTTAAAATAAACTGAGACCCAATGATTCTAGCTCGGTCTTTGTGTTTTTTGAGCAGTTTAATGTTTTTGAATATATTTGACTCTGTTACAGTGGCTGTTTTGGTATTTTTAAAGAATAATTTGACTATGAAAAATAATATAATTAAAACTGATCCGGAAAGTAAATAAACCTTACTAAAAACATTTTGGTTTACAAGAAAAACTAAAGCTAAAGGAGAAACCACCCAGGCAATATTGGAGATGGTCAACAAAAGACTCCTTTTGATGCCAGTAGTTTTTTCTGAGTCTATTTCTCCTTCAAGATTGATATCAAGGCAAAGAGAAAGCACTGGGCCAGCTGATACGTGAATCAAGAAAAAAGCAATAACAAGAATTGGTATACTTGCGTAACCTAAACTTATAGTAGCAATGATTTCTATTAATATAAAAGATAAAAACACAAAAACACTACCGAATTTGCGAAGTAGAAGAGGGCTGGCAACGAGCAAACCAATGGTAATCGTTGAAGCGCAAACATAAAGCAAACTTAAAACACTACTACTAACATATTGGCTAATTAAGGATGAGTTGATATAAGAAACTGACGCAAAGTGCACCGCCAAAAAAAAGCCAGTTAGATAAACAAGCCATAATCTATTATTTCTCATTTTTCTATTCTAACCTAAAATAACGAAAACAAGAAATTAAACTCCAAGAATAACGGGAATAACTATGGGACGTTTGGCGGTTTTTTGAAAAAGGAAACGAGCCACATCATCAGTTACGTTAGTTTTGATGAAATCAAAATTTATTGGACGAACATCGCGGGTGGATTCTTCAATAGATTTTTTAATAATGAGCCTGGTTTGCCCCAAAAGTTCCTGAGATTCACGCAAATAAACAAAACCACGGGAGATAAGATCTGGAGATTTGCGTAATTTGCCAGTTTTAAGGTCTATAACCGCAACAATAACAAACATACCATCATCAGCTAGCATTTTTCGGTCACGCATAACTACTTCTTGCACATCCGCGATAGCAAAGCCGTCTACCATAACCGGGGAAGCAGGAGCGGTTTGTTTTAAAACTGTGATTTTTTCACCACCTTCTATTATTTCAATAATACTACCATTGTTTGGTACTACAATATTTTTTTCAGGCATACCTATATTTTGAGCAAGTTCTTCGTGAATACGAAGCATATAGTGGTTGCCGTGAATTGGTATGAAAAATTTAGGTTTTATTTTTTTGTGTAGCCATTCAAGTTCCCCCCGGTTACCATGACCAGTAGAGTGAATGTAAACATCAGAAGTTCGGTAGTGAATTATTTTCGCACCCTGTCTGGTAAGATTGTCTTTCAGTTTTTGCACTGATCTCTCGTTACCTGGAATGATAGAAGCGGAAAGCAACACGGTGTCTCTTTTACCAATTTTGATGTATTTATGGCTCTTGTTGGACATACGCATTAAAGCTGCAAATTCATCACCTTGAGCGCCAGTGGCCAAAATAACAATTCTGTCTGGTGGGTAATTATCCATTTCTTCTACCGGAATAATGGTGCCTTTTTTTACCTTTAATCTGTCCAAAGAGATCATAATCTCAATATTTTGCTTCATACTCCTACCTTCTATGACCAATTTTTTACCGTTGCGTTCTGCGGCTTCTACAATGGCTATTATTCTTTCTATTTGAGAAGCGAAAGTCCCAATAATTAAACGACGTTTAGTGTTTTTTATTATTTTCTCTAAGTTTTTACAAACTTCTTTTTCTGGAGTAGAAAAACCGGGGTTGTCTGCGTTGGTGGAATCCATCATAAGTAGGAGAGTTTTTTGCTTGTCAAATCTTGCATATTCTGCTTCTTCTCTTTCAGTTGGTATACCGTTTTCGTGTTCAAGTTTGATATCTCCAGGAGTAACAATAGAACCAAAGGGAGTTTCTATGATGATACCCATTGAATCCGGGATGGTGTGAGTTACATTGAAAAATTTAACTTTAAATTTACCTAAAGTGATGGTGTCTTCTTTTTCTACCACTTTAATGTCTAAAGGTGGCAAATGCGGAAATTCTTCCTGTCTTTTTCTGATCATAACAGTTGTCAAAGCTCTAGAATATATAGGCGGATTTCCAATACGATACATAATATAAGGAATTCCTCCAATATGATCTAAGTGGCCGTGAGTAATCAAGATCCCTCTAATTTTTTCTTTGCGCTCTTCCAAATATTTAGTGTTTGGCAAAATATAATCTATTCCGGGAGTATCTTCATCTTTAAATTGAAAACCCATATCAATGACCACAATATCGTCTTTGGTTTCAATGACGGTCATATTTTTTCCTATTTCTTCTACGCCACCGAGAGGAATAATTCTTATATTATCTCCAACTACTGGAGGTAACGAAAGAGTTTCGCTAGTTTTAACTTCAGCTTTTTGGTTTTCTGGTGAACCAAATTTACTGTTGGTGTTTTGGAATTTTTTGTGTCCAAAAGTAGAACGAGTTTTTTTGGTAGAAGTAGATTTAGATGATGAACGATTGGGTGTAGATGAAGTTGATCGACGAACTGTCGTTTTTTGGCTTTTTGGTTTTTCTGGAGCATGAAAACTCCTAATTCTATTTCTACGTCGTGGATCCATAAATTTTATTTACTATACTAGTTATGATTAACGGAGAGTTGATAATTTAGTCTTTAACAAAAAATTTCCAGATTTTGTTAGTTTCAATAAACCATTCATCTATAAATACAAATCTTTCATTTTGAGATGATACTTTTTTGAATGCAATATTTTTGACTTCCGGAGCTTTGAGATATAAGAAATATGGAGAAAAGAGAAATATTGCCGGGATATCTTTTTTGATTTCTGAAACAACTTCTTCTTTTTTTAGAGCTTGAATTTCTAAATCGGTTTCTTTTTGAATATCTTCTAGAGTTTTATCAACCGTAATGTTGGCGTAAAGAGATATATTAAGTCCCGGATCATTACGTTCAGATGAGTGCCAAAATGGGAGAAGATCACTTTCTGGGCCAATTACTTCTCCAAAAAGTAGCGCATCATATTTTCTAGGTTTGATAACGTTTTGGCTCAAATCTGCGCCCTCAAATACTTTGATTGATATAGAAGCACCCAGTTTTTCCCAAGTCTCTTTTAATATCTCTGCTGTTCGTCTTAATTCTGGAGTGTCAGAAGTTGAAATGGAAAAACTAAATAAAACTGTTTCGGTCTTTGTCTTTTTTTCTAAAATACCATCATCATTTAATTTCCAATTATTTTTTTCTAGCAGAGCTTTAGCAGTTTCAATGTTTTGTTCTAAATTAATTTCTTCCTCTAAATTTTCTGGAGTTGGCCCATTAATGATTTTACCGAAACCCAAGAGTGCGTTATCTACAATTTTTTGTTTAGGAGCAGAAATTGCTAAAGCTTCTCTGATTTCTTTATTAACAAATACTTGGGCGTTGTTTTGATTGAAAAAGACCCCGAAGACTCTTGGTAGTAAAGAAGTTTTAATAATATCTGGTTTGGGGTTTATGGTTTTGATTGCTGAAGGACTCAGACCCACAACACTTTTTACATCTTGTTCCTGATAGGCTTTGATCAGATCTTCTTCGTTTTGGAAAAATTTGAAAGTTATAGATTTTATTTTAGGTTGATTCGGGTTGTATTTTTTCCAGGAGGAGAGTGTAATAACGTTTGGAATACCGCCAGAATTTCTAGAGATTTTTTTTATTTTATAAGGTCCCGCACCTATGGGGTCTATATTAAAAGGGCTAAAAGGAAATTCTTCAGAAGTAACCCCTTCCCAAACGTGTTTTGGTAAAATACCCAATGTGAGAGCTTGAAGAAAAGGGGAGTAAGGTTTGCTTAAAGTAAATCTGACTTCACGTTCTCCTGTTTTTTCAACCAAGACACCTTCCCAACTTGGCGCTTTGGGGCTTTTGATTATTGAATCCAAAACTCTACTGATAGTAAATATTACATCATCCGCAGTCACTTTTCTCCCATCGTGAAAATAAATATCTTCTTTTAATGTGAAATCATAAACGGTACCGTTTTCGTTTATAGTATAAGATTCTGCTAAATCTGGTTCTAATTTTCCGTCTTGAGAAGTTTTTAAAAGTCCTGAATAAATGAGAGAGGAAAGGTCTTTGTCTGTGTCTGAAATTGCTAAAACGGGATTTATAAATCTAGGTGAACCAATGACTCCTTCAGTAAAACTGCCACCAAAAGCTGGCACTTCCACTAAAAGCATATTGTTTACACGATAGAGTAATGTTATTCCGCTTATTGCGAAAATCAGAGCTATTATTGTAAAAATTATTTTTTCTGAATATTTCATCTGTTTTACCACCTTTTCAACCCTTTGAATGCAACTAAAGTGGTGAGGGTTGATAAACAGAGCATTGAAAAAAGTTCTTATTTTGTTTTGAGGTTTCATTCCGTTAGAAATAAGAAATTACATTTTTGCGCAATTTCTATTGTTTTTGATTAAAAAATAATATAGATAACTCATCTCTAATTTCCGTTTTTTAACGGGTTTTTTTATTTTAGAATTTTAATTGTAAGATTTTTTAGTATAACAAGTTAAAAATGGCTGAAGCAACAAAAAGAAGAGCAACTACAATAGTGCTTCTGAATATCCAGAGTTCCGGACCGCGCCTAGTTCTGGCGGCGCCGTCTATATTGCCACCACCAAAAGCTGAGCCTAAAGAGCCTTCAGAATATTGAATCAATATGAGCACACAAAGCACAACTGACAAAATTATTTGAATATAAGGAAGCATTTTATTTCGTTTTTCTTGTCGTTGTCTAACAACAAGCCTGTTTCTTTATTAGGGACAGTATAGCACAGTCTTTAATTTCTGCAAATTAAATTTGGAAGTTTTTGTGTTGCAGGGAATTAAAAATGTAATATAATAAGCCTGCTTTATAAGAATATAATAATCTCAACAAATATATGAAAAAGAAGGCAAAAACTGCAAAAAAGACGGTAAAAAAAGCGGTGGCTCATAAGAAAGTTGAGCCAAAATCTTTTGGTAAAATTACTCCTTTGGGCGATAGAATCTTATTAAAACCTTTTTCTGCGGAGGAAGAGAATGTTACCACTTCAGGCATAATTATTCCTGATACTGTGAGCAAAGAAAAACCAGAGCAAGGCACTGTTATAGCTGTTGGTGAAGGTAGGTGGGAAGATGGCAAAAGAGTGCCGATGAATATCAAAGTAGGCGATAAGGTAGTTTTTTCCAGATATGGATATGAGGAAATAAAGTATGAAGGAGTTGAGTATTATATATTAAAGGAAGAGAATATTCTTGCGATTATAAAATAATCAATTTAATTAAAAATTAAAAACTAAAGATTTAAAAAATATGGCAAAAGTAATTATATTCAACGAAGAAGCTAGAAAATCATTGAAAAAAGGCGTGGACGCTGTGGCCGATCTGGTGAAAGTTACTATTGGTCCGAGAGGTAGAAACGTGGTTTTGGATAAAGGTTTTGGTGCTCCAACCATCACTAATGATGGTGTTTCTATTGCTAAAGAAATTACCCTTTCTGATAAATTTGAAAATATGGGCGCCGAAATTATTAAAGAAGTTGCTAGTAAAACTAGCGATATGGCTGGAGATGGAACTACTACTTCTGTGATTTTGGCTCAGGCTATTGTAAACGAAGGTCTAAAACATACAAGTATGGGTGTTAACGCAATGGGTTTGCGCGCTGGTATTGAAGAAGCGTCAGGAAAGGCGATAAAAATTTTGGGAGATATTGCTAAACCCATAAAAAATAAAGAAGAGATTAGGCAAGTGGCTACTCTCTCTGCTGAATCAGAAGAAATCGGCAAAATTATAGCTGAAACCATAGATAAGGTGGGTGAAAATGGGGTAGTAACAGTGGAAGAATCTCAAACTTTTGGTGTTGATTCAGAAGTAACTGAAGGTTTAGAGATAGACAAAGGTTATATTTCTCCTTATATGGTTACTAACACAGAAAGAATGGAATCTGAGTATAGAGATGTGCCAGTGCTTTTAACTGATAGAAAAATTTCTTCCATTAAAGATATTTTACCTTTACTGGAATCTTTGGCGCAGAGCGGTAAAAAAGAATTGGTAGTTATCGCTGATGATGTGGAAGGTGAAGCTCTGGCTACTTTTTTGGTTAACAAACTTCGCGGAGGTTTTTCAGTATTAGCTGTTAAAGCTCCAGGTTTTGGAGATAGAAAAAAGGAAATACTTGAAGATATCGCTGTTACCATTGGCGCTAAAGTGGTCTCTGAAGATTTGGGTCTTAAATTAGAGAACGCAACAATAGATATGCTTGGACGCGCGGTTAAAGTGGTATCAAAAAAAGATAACACTATTATAGTTGGTGAAAAAAGTAGTAAACCAATGATTGAAGCAAGAATTAAATCTCTCAAAAAGCAGAAAGAAACAATGGATTCTAAGTATGATAAGGAAAAAATTGATGAAAGAATAGCCAAACTTTCTGGAGGTGTGGCGGTTATTAAAGTTGGAGCGGCTACTGAAACTGAAATGAAATATTTGAAACTTAAGATTGAAGATGCTGTTTCGGCTACCAAAGCTGCGATTGCTGAAGGTATTGTAGCTGGTGGTGGTTCGGCTTTTATTAGGGTGGTCAAGAAAATGAAAAGTGCTAAACCTGCTCACACAACCCCTGAAATCGCTCTTGGTTTTGACATAATTTTGCACGCTTTGGAAGCTCCATTGCGTCAGATAGCTTTAAACACTGGTAATTCTGATGGTTCGGTAGCGATAGATAAAATAATGCATTCCGATAAAGAAAATGCTGGCTTTAATGCTCAAACTGAAGAATTTACAGATGACCTTATCAAAGAAGGCATTATTGACCCTGTGAAAGTGACTCGCGCTGCTCTCCAAAATGCCACTTCAGCAGCTGCTATTCTTTTGACAACAGAAGCCGCTGTTGCTGACGAGCCAGAACCAAAGAAATCTCAGATGCCTAATCCGGGAATGGGTGGTATGGACTACTAAATTGTGTTACAATAAGTAAGGTTTATTGTAATTAATCTAAATAATATGAAACCACTAATAATTTTAGGTGCAATTGTTTTATTAGCAGTTGTTTGGTTTGTTTTCTCTTACAACCGTTTTGTGCGTTTGATTACTCGGGCCAAAGAAGCTTGGAGTGACATTGAAGTGCAAATGAAGCGTCGTTATGATCTCATTCCAAATTTAGTAAACACAGTTAAAGGTTATGCGACTCACGAATCTGCCGCTTTTGAAAATGTAACCAAAGCCAGAGCAGCCGCTATTGGCGCTGGTACTCTTGCAGAAAAAGCTGGAGCTGAAGATGTGCTTTCAGGCGCGCTCAAATCTCTTTTTGCGGTAGCCGAAGCTTATCCAGATTTGAAAGCTAATCAAAATTTTCTTGAACTTCAGAGAGAACTTTCTGATACAGAGAATAAAATTCAAGCCTCTAGAAGATTTTATAATGGTAATGTTCGCGATTTGAATATAGCTACTGATAGTTTTCCAACAAATCTTGTCGCAAAAATTTTCAATTTTACCAAAATGGAATTTTTTGATTTAGAGGGCAATGAAGCTGCCAAAGAGCCTGTAAAAGTAGAGTTCTAAAGTTAAGAAAAATAATATGAAAAAAGTAATCATATATTCAACTCCAACTTGTCATTTTTGCACTCTGGCTAAAGATTTTTTTAAAGAAAAGGGAATAGAATATACCGAATATGATGTGTTAACTGATTTAGAAAAAAGACAAGAAATGGTAGACAAAAGCGGACAAATGGGGGTGCCAGTCATTTCCATTGACGATAAGATCGTGGTTGGTTTTGATGAGACTGAAGTTTCTTCTCTATTAGAGATATAACTTTCTAAGTCTATTCTTTTACATAAGAAAAGATTTCAAAAAATCTTTTCTTATTGTAAGAGAAGGCGGGGTAAATTATTATATAAAAATGGAACCAGAAGAAAGAAAAATGTTAAAGAAAACTCTTGAACTTGCTCAAGAGAATAATAAAATGTTGCGTTCTTTAAAACATTCTTTGTTTTGGGGGCGAGTAGTTAGAGGAATTTATTGGTTGATTATTATAGGCGCTGCTGTTGGTATTTATATAACAATAGACCCCTATATCAACGAGGCAATTGATACTTATGGTAGCATTAAAGGTTTTTTGAAGAGTATCGGTGATTCGTTTAGAAAATAGAAATATAAAAGGAAATATGTTAGCATAATCAGTGTTGTTCATTTTGTTTTGCCGAGGTAACTCAGTTGGTAGAGTGTTTCCCTGAAGAGGAAAAAGTCAGCGGTTCGAGCCCGCTCCTCGGCACACTAACAAAAAACCGCTTCTTTTGCGGTTTTTTGTTTTTTTAAATAAGTTAGTTTCCTCTGACTTTAAGGCGGGTTTGGCGGTTTTTATCAAGTTTAGGGAGTTTTATGATAAGTAAGCCGTGTTTTTCTATCGCTTCAGCAGAATCAACATCTATTTCTTGAGGTAAAACAACTGTGCGAGAAAAAGACCCCCAATAAAGTTCTCGGTGAAAGTAATCGTCATCAGCTATCGTTCTTTCATTTTCTCTCTTGCCTTTAATGGTGACCATATCACGAGATATAGAGACATCTAAATCTTCTGGTTTGACTCCAGCTACCATAGTCTTTATCACTATATCGTTTTGATTTTGATAAACATCAACATTGAGTTCGCCTTCTTCTGGCGCGCTATTTATCCAGCTGTCTTCTTGAGTTTCCGGGAAGTTTTCTTCTATTTCTTCAGGTAAAGAAACTGACCCGGTAAGTTTTTCAAAAAATGATCTTTTTCTTCCTCTCATTATATTTTATTTCAAATTTATAAATAAATTAAGATTTTATTTTTTTAATTTTCTCAATTATGACTATAAGGAGAATTATCAGAATCCAAACACCTGCAAAAATGAAAAACAAATCTTTCTTAAGATTAATTATAAGTAAATTAAAGACAGTATGCAATGCGATAGATATGAGTATACCTGTGAACAAGAAAAATATTTTGGTTTTTGGTTTTTTATAATAAGAAAGTCCCATCATTACACCGATCGCCGCTGAAGAAGCTGTGTGAAGTAGTGTAGCTCCCAGAAATCTTGAGTTACCAACTACAATACTTTGGGTAATTGTATTTATATCAATAACATTGAAAAGAAAAAAAGTATTTTCTAAAGCTGAAAACCCCAAAGCAGCTGTTATGAGATATATGATTGGATCTAGAGGTTCGTCGTTGTGTTTGTTTTTCCAAAATGAACTGAAAAAAGTGAATATGTATTTCAGAATTTCTTCTGTGGAAGCCCAAAGAGTAATTAACAAAAAACTCGGCATCACAGCACCTGTGCACATACCAGGGTTTATAACTCCACACAAAAATCTTTCTATTTCTATCGCTGGCCACACTGCAAGCATTCCGCAAATAAAAGATAGAGCGATCCTTGATTTTGGTTCGGGTTGGCGTTTATCTTCTTTAAGCCAAAACCAAAGCCAAAAAAGAGCGGGTAGAACGCCACCAAGCAAGGAAATTAATATGGTGAAATAATGCGCCACCTCTTTAGTATACCAAAATTATTTTAATTAGTTGGCCACTTTTCTACCATTAACATATTTTTTGAATTTGGAAGTGCTGACCAGATTTTTTCGGTTATAAAAGGCATAAAGGGATGCAAGAGTTTAAGTTGTTCTTTGAGTAAAAAGCCAAGCATATTTTGAGTTTCTTCAGAACTTTCAGAGGATTTAAGTTTTTCTTTACTTTCTTCTATTATGATATCTGCAAAAGTGTGCCATGTATAATGGTAAAGTTTTTCTGCTGCCATATAAAATCTATAATTTTCTATGTCTATGGTTATATCTTTAGTTAAAACTTTAAAATCATCAATATATTTTTTGTAAACTTCGTTTCTGGTTGCTATTTTTGAGTCGCTTTTTATTTCAGGATTATTCTCTAAAATAAATCGGGTAATATTCCAAATTTTATTGGCAAAATGTTTGTAGGCTTTAAATTTTTCTTCTGATATTTTACTGTCATTACCTGGACCAGTGCCCACTATGAGAGCCATACGCACAGCGTCTGCGCCATATTTAGCTATCACATCAACAGGATCTACGTTGTTGCCGAGAGATTTACTGATCTTGCGTCCTTGATTATCTCTAACTAAGCCGTGTAAATAAACATTTTTAAATGGTATTTCACCGAGCGCATAAGTGCTCATAAGTATCATTCTGGCCACCCAAAAGAATAAAATATCATAACCAGTTTCTAATACTGTGGTTGGGTGGTAATTTTTCAGGTCCTCTGTTTGTTCGGGCCAACCTAAAACAGAAAAAGTCCAAAGACCAGATGAAAACCAAGTGTCTAATGTGTCAGCATCTTGTTCCCAATCATTACCTTGGGGCGCTTCAACACCACAATATACTTCATCATTTTTATACCAAACAGGAATGCGGTGACCATACCAAATTTGACGACTAATACACCAATCTTTTAGATTTGTTATCCAGTGCACGTATTCTTTTTCAAATCGTTCAGGAATAATATTTATGGTCTTGTCTTCTATTACGCTGAGCATAAGTTTTTTTAGAGTTACTTGTTTACCGTTTTGTGAAAATTCTTTGTTGACATCTATAAACCATTGTAGTTTTGGTAGAGGTTCTATAATACCCCCAGTGCGTTCGGCGGTAGAGATATTTTGAGATATCTCTTTTTCTTCCTGCATCAGTTTGTTGTCTCGGAGCCATTGCACAACAAGCTCTCTGGCCTCTGTTACTTTTTTATCTTTGAGTAGGGAAGATTCTACTGACATTCTGGCGTATTCGTTTATAACGGGCTTTAACGGTAACACGTGTCTTTGGGCAATTTCCCAGTCTATTTGACTGTGAGCGGGAGTAACACCTAGCGCACCAGTTCCAAATTCAGGATCCACTTCTTTATCAGCGATAACTTTGATGGAGAGTTTTTCACCAGCAAAATCTGAGACTTCAAAAGTTTTGCCCACGTATTGTTTGTATCTTTCATCTTCAGGATTAACAGCGACGGCTGTATCACCGACTTTGGTTTCGGGTCTAGTAGTTGAAATAGCAATAGGGAAATCTTTTGAATATTTAAATGTATACATCGTGGCTTTACGCTCTTCGTATACTATTTCATCATCGGAGATAGTGGTCTGACCTTTTGGATCCCAATTGACTACTTTATATCCTCTATAAATAAGACCATCGTCATACATTTTTTTAAAAACCGTTTTGACTGCCAAATTTCTTTGTTTATCAAGAGTAAAGGCTTCACGTGACCAATCTAAAGAACAACCCATCTTTTTCATTTGCATTATGATGGTGTCGTGATTTTCCAGAGCAAATTTTTCTACTCTTTTTAAAAATTCTTCCCGACCCAAATCATGGCGATTTTTACCCTCTTTTTTTTGGATTATTTTTTCTACTTTAGATTGGGTGGCGATAGCGGCGTGATCGGTGCCTGGTATCCATAAAGTTTTTTTACCAAGCATTCTGTTGTAACGCACCATAATATCTTCTATGGCTAACATAAAAGCGCTTCCCATATGTAAAGTGCCGGTAACATTTGGTGGCGGTAAAACTATGGAAAAATAGTCTGCATCACTTTTTGTGACATTCTCTTTTATGCAAACGTCAGGATTAAAGAAACCACTTTCTTCCCATTTCTGATATATAGCATCTTCCTGTTCTACTGGGTTATAAGGTTTTTTAAATTCTTCATTCATTCTTTTTTATTTAACTTTGTTGTTTGTTTTAAATATTAATGATTGACATTTCTATATATTAACACTTTTATAGGAAACACTCTAAGGTTTGAATTGGAGGGGTTTTCTGCAAGTTTTTATAAAAGACAATATTATGTCTTGAAAATGTCTTTTTTGTATAAGCTTGTCTTTTTAAGTCATTTTAGAAGTCTTTAAAGACATTTTTAAATCTATAAAGGACAGTATTTTATAAATATTTTAAACATTTCCAAAATATCCTTTATTATAAAGGCAGAATTGCTTATTCTACTACTGAGACATTGGTTTTTTACTATTTAAATAATTTGACAAAAGTTGTCAATTTAAGTATACTTTAGGGGTAATAGAAAATTAATCATCATTAATAATTATTATGAAAGGAAAAAATATATTCAGTATTTCAAATATTGTCCTCTTGTCGTTGATTGGGGCAGTTTTTGCTTTTTTGCCAATCACTTCTTTAGGTTATGTTGTTTGTCCTCCAACAGAATGTGTTAAAGAAAATACTCCACCTCAAATACAATTGAAAGGTGATAACCCTTTGGAAATAACCGTTGGTCAAACTTTTGTAGAACCAGGTTACACTGCTACTGACGCTGAAGATGGTGATTTAACAGATCAAGTTGTTATTGTTTCTAATAATGTTGACACCAGCGTCGTTGGTACCTATGAAATCGTTTACAAAGTTTCTGATTCTGGTCAACCTTCTGATGTGGTGCTTTCCGCTTCTGCTATAAGACAAGTTATTGTGCTTGAGGATATGACTCCACCAATAATTTCAAAATCTATAAATTTGGTAGCTAAAAAAATAGTCTGTGATTCTGAAGCTGATCTTCCAAATTGGGGTGCTGGTGGTCCTGATATCACTTCATCTTCTGCAAGTGAGTTTTTGGCTACTCATCCTAATTGTAAATTAGAATCAGACTGGAGTTTCCAGTGGGCAAATAGCGACACAGCTGATCCGGGATCTGCTTTTGTAGGGGAAGCTTTTGGTTGGAATACTTTTGGTCCAACCAATAGCAATGGTGTCGCTGAGACGACAGTTACCGTTACCGATAACACTTCTTTTATTTGGGTGAGAGAAGTTTTGAAAGAAGATTATTTAACTTTCAGTCATCCTGCTATTAATGATTCTTACAGCGCAGAAATGTATTGTCATACAGACGTTATGAATTATGACAACTACGATAAAGTTGAAGGACCATTTTCATCTAATTACACTTATCACTGTATAGCTTTTAACGTTAGTACTGCAGTTACTCCTTCTACCAACACTCCTCCAACCATTACTCTCTCTGGAGCTAATCCTTTAAATCTTACCGTTGGTCAAACTTTTGTAGAACCAGGTTACACTGCTACTGACGCTGAAGATGGTGATTTAACTGCTAGCAC
>JAAZAU010000009.1 GCA_012514175.1 Parcubacteria group bacterium
AAAAACTCAAAAATTAAAATTCTTGCCACTGGTATTTTTAGAAAACTTACTAAAGAGACAAAAACTGTTTTTATTGATGAGTTTTTTAGACAAACTGGCCTATATTTTAATATCATAGACCAAGACTTAGAAAACTTTTACCTTGAAACAGCTTTGGTTGGAAAATGTCTACTTAATGAACCGGTGTTGTTAGTCAATGTCGGTGGTAGCTCTACAGAATTGGTTGTAATGTATGGTCGTGAAGCAATAGAGAAAAAGAACTTAGAGTTTGGGGTGGGAACAATCAACACTCAATTTCCAAAAATAAACGAGCCCATAGCACAAACTTCATTAAATGAAATAATAAACCACATAAGCAATCATCTTCCAAATTTAATAAACCAAGTTAAACACACATTCTACACTGGTGGCGAATTAAAATATATGCAACTAGCTGGTTATGCTTTAGAACCCAATAAATTATTTTCTGATGACGATCACCCATCAATTATATCAACAAATAATTTCTCTAAGCGTAATAACGATATTTTTGAAAAACTGACATTAAACGAACTTGAATCTTTAATGCCAGAAAATCCAAAATGGATGCATGGTGCAAGAGGTTGTTCGGCAATTGCACAAGCTATTTTTCAAAAATATCACATCCAAACCATTATCCCTTCTAACTCTAATCTCATAAACGGTGTAGAAAGGCAAGAATTCAGATACGTCACAATTAGTGGAAGCTTCAGAAAACACCTTGACTACATACTAAAAATTAAAGAACAAATTGGATCTAAAGGTGTTAAGATTCTCAGTCCAAGATTTACTGAGCCAAAAAATCCTGGGGAAAAATTTGTTGTTTTTGTTGGCAAAGAAGGCCTAACTCCGCTTGAATTGGAGCGACACCACTTAAATTCCATATCAAAATCAGATGCTTTAATTGTTTGTGATCCTGGTGGGTATGTTGGTGCTTCTTCACTTATAGAAATCGGGTTTGCTAATGCTTTAGGAAAAAGGGTTATCTTTGTTGAAAAACCTGAAGAATTTATGCTGAATACGCTACCAGCAGAGATTGGGTTGTTATAATTGCTATAAATAACGACGTGTCAATAAATCCAATTGATTCATTAGCATTGCATCTCCATTGAACGTGTTTTGTTGCAGGTGATGTGCGAAAAAAGAATATCGCCACCTATCCGCAATGACAATCTTGTCGGACATAAGCGCCTCATGAACTTCATGATATTGAGCTGCGTGCAGCGCCTGGAACAAAAACATAACCGCATTTTGATCGGCCTTGATTCCCGATAAATTCATAAAATCAGAGATTGCCTTGCGGCGTTCTCTTTCGTATACAGCGCTTACAAAAACATCCTTACCTTTTACATTCTTCAAATAATCAGCAAGAAGCTTTGTCTGTGTAGTTTTTCCACTGCCTGCGATGCCTTCAAAACAAATAAACATATCATGTCTAAATTTCCTTAAAAAAGGGTTTATTACTATAAAGCCACTCAATGATTCCGTCTTTAAGATTAACGGGAAGGATTTTATAATTTTTCAAATCGTTTTTGGCAACAGAGATGAATTCAATATGATCCTCTTTCGTTTTTGGTTCAATATCATCCGGAACACTGACCGCAAGGATGATATTCATCTCGTGTTGAAAGACGCCTTCCTCCAGTGGAAAAATATTTTCACAAGCACCGACAAAAGAAATTATATTATAATCGCCTTCACCAATTTCTTCACGTAGTTCGCGTAGTAGTGCAACTTTTGCTGATTCGCCGTCTTCAATATGGCCTCCTGGCAGAAAAAACCACTTTGCATCTTTGACGCGACATAAGATTACATTGTTTCCATAGAGAAGCAATCCACGAGCAATGAGGTGTATATGTGATTTTGGTCCTTGAAATTGTATATTGACATTTTAGCACATTTCTTTGACTTTTCATAACACCGACATCATAGAGCTTTCGTAAAAAAATAAATTTCATGCGAGCGGGCAAAAATTGGGGGAGTTTGAGGGGGAAAATTTTTGCCCGCGAGCGTTGGTAGCCCCGCCCGCCCGAACACTTGAAGGGTGGAACCGAGCAGAAATTTCCCTTTCCTTTTTTGAATTTTTTTCAGGGGCGCGCGCAAAAGAAAAATTGTAAGGGAAATTTCTGCGAGGTTGCCGCCGGAGCGTCAGCGGAGGCGGGCGGCGGGGCGGGATGATTGGTTTCGGTCAGAGATTATTGCTAAAATAGGTTCGAGCTTGGTTGTATAAATATACCAAAACATAAAATTCAATCAAAAAATCCCCAAACAGGGATTTTTTGATAAGTGGAAAATTTTCAACTTAAAATAAAATATTAAATATTTTATTTTACTGCATCTTTCAAAGCTTTAGCGGCTCTGAATTTAGGAACTCTCATAGCTGGAACATCTACTGTGGCTCCAGTGCGAGGGTTTCTAGCTGTTCTAGCAGCTCTTTGCTTAGTTGAGAAAATACCCAATCCGGCAATAGAGACTTCTCCGCCTTTTTTAAGAGTATTTACAATGTCGTTAATTATAGTTTCGATGACTTCTTCGGCTTGAACCTTAGTGCCACCGATTTTTTCATGAACTGAATTTACCAAATCTGCTTTATTCATATTTTTTAAAATTAAAAAATTTATAATTTCTCGACCTCCACACTTGCCCAACCTTACTTTGGCTGAGCTTTTCCTCCAACTATAAGTATATATTTATTAGGTTTTTTAGCAATATCTTGACTAAAAGGTTGTGGATATGTAAAAAATTAGGAAACTTTAGCCACAATTCTTGAAAAAGTTTCTGGTTTTGAGGTAGCAATCTCAGAAAGCATTTTGCGATTTAAATCAATGTTATTTTTTTTAAGAGAATCTATAAATTTACTATAAGAAAGACCTTTATCGCGCAAAACCGCATTTATCCTTACATTCCAAAGCCTTCTAGCATCACCTTTTTTGTCTCTACGATGAGCAAAAGCATAAGCGCCGGCGTGAGCGATAGCTTCGTAAGCCATTCTCTCTTTTTTAGATCGTCCAAAACGATAGCCTTTAACTTGCTTTAATACATTCCTTCTTGTTTTTAGAGCGTTTACTCCCTTTTTTACTCTTGCCATATTTTTTATCTAAACTAAGCGTTATTAAGAAATCTGCCCCGATTTTTGTTTGTCATTTGAAACGGAACAGCGCGACGCTTTTTGAGCGTAGTTTTACTATTATTTTTAGCATTAAAGTGATTTTGACCAATTTTTCTAGTGATCAGCTTGCCATTCTTAGTCACTTTGACGCGTTTTAAAAATGATTTATTTGTTTTCATGTCCTGTCTATTTTGCACGTTCTATCACAGATGTCAACCCCTTAGGGCCTTTCTTGGGAGCTTCAGCGATTTTAAAGTCTTCTGTTATCAACTTAAAAACCCTATCCAATCTTTCTTTCAAAAAGGCTTCGTCCATATATTTAGCCCTTCCTGGTAAAAATAAATCTATTCTTACTCGGTGTCCTTCTTTGAGCCATTCCGAAGCTTTTTTAGCTTTTAAGTTTAAATCGTGTTCTCCAGTGCCCAATTTTATCTGTAAGCTTTTAACTTCAACTGTGCGAGCTTTAGATTTTATAGCTTTTTGTTTCTTGCTTTCGGTGTAAAGAAACTTGCCGTAATCTATAATTTTAGCAATTGGTGGATTAGCTTTTGGAGATATTTCCACCAAATCAAGACCAAACTCAACCGCTTTCAAGATAGCTTCTTTGGTCGCTACAACTCCCAGATTTTCACCTTCAGGACCAATTAAGCGAACATTCTCGGCTTTTATTGAATTGTTGGTTCGGTATTTGATAGACAAAAATTATAAAGCTAACTTCTAACTTAAGCAAGTATACCATACGCGCTTTAAATATCCAGTTTTAGAAAGGATTTTTAGCGCCACGAATTTCAAAGTGAAGGTGTGGACCAGTAGACTTACCAGTGCTACCAATTGCTCCAATAACATCGCCCTGTTTTACTGTGTCTCCCACCGAAACATTGTTTTCACTATTGTGAGAATAAAGAGTTTGAGTGCCATTTGGATGACGAATAACTATATAATTGCCATAACCTCCATTCCAACCTCCAGATTTACTAATAATAACTTCGCCATCAGCGGCTGCAAATATCGGAGTGCCTATAGGAGCGGCCAAGTCCACAGCGTTGTATCCGTGAATACCCTGAGTTCTTTTACCGCCAGCGATAGGTCGCATATAGTAACCACTATATTCTTTCAAACCAGAACCTGAAGAATTAGTATAAGTGCCAGAACTGGTTTTAATCACCGCCTCTCCGTCAGGAATAATTATAACTTCGCCAGCAACTAGAGCTTCTCCTTCTTTTAGGTTGTTGTAAGCGATAATTTCATCTATATCACCTTTGTATTTTTTCGCCAAAGAAGACAGAGTATCACCTTTAACAATTGTGTGTTTGACGCCAGAAATCGGCAAAATAATGAGTGTTTGCCCCGTTTTAAGAGTGTTTGAAGACAAATCGTTACTCCATTTTATGGTATTGATGTTGACATCAAACATTTCAGCAATCTGAGACAAAGTGTCTCCTTCGCGCACCACATAAATACTAATTTGATCGCTAGTTGGTTTTGCCACAGAATTTTTAGCTTCACCTAAAGGACTGACCTCGGAAACTAGTGCGTCTTTTTCTATTGTGAGTTGGTCAAGAGTTTGATTGCCAACTGGGGGAATGATAGTAGCTGAGAGCAGTGCCATATTTTGAACACTTTTCACCACAGACAGGTTTTCTTTGCTAGAACCTCTAAAAATGCTGTTCAAAAAATTCCCCATTGGACCAGCAGAAACAGAAATTGGCAATAGCAAGAACAAAAAAACAGCCAGAACCTTTTTAAAAGATATCTTCTTGATTAAAATTATGTTTTTCTTAATTTTCCTTACAAAACAAGGACATTTGGGGACAGGGTCATTATGAGAATTTAAAATAAGCCTAAGGTTAATGATAATTCCGGATTTTCTGTAAAAAATGGCTTTGTTAAGCCATATTTCTGATACACGGCAATCTTAAAACTGCACCCAAAATTATATCAAAAACTCTCTCTTTTTCTACTTTACATGTGGATTAAAAATTTTATAAATTTTTTTGGTAAGATATACAAGTGAAAGAAAAAAATATTTTTTACGAACTTAACGAGGCCCAAAGACGAGCAGTAGAGACGACTGAAGGACCTTTGCTGGTGCTTGCTGGAGCGGGAGCAGGGAAAACCAAAACCATCACTTACCGCATCTTAAATCTGATTCAAAAAGGTGTCGCGCCAGAAAATATTTTAGCAGTAACATTCACCAACAAGGCAGCCAAAGAAATGCAGGAGCGAATTTTTAGTCTCTTAGACCAAACCCCTGAGATGAACAGACCAATTTCTCAGACTGGCAAACCTTTTGTTGCCACCTTTCACGGACTTGGCGCTTTTATCATCAAAGAAAACACTACCGAAGCCGGACTTAAAAAACACTTCAGTATTTACAACAGGGAAGATTCCAAAAGAGCCATAAAGGAAGCCCTGAAACAAAATGGTTTCAGCCCTAAAGAATTTGAGCCTGGAAGAATACTCTCCATTGTTTCACGTGAAAAGGGTAATTTTGTCACCGCTGAAGAATATGCGATTGATGCGTCTCAAGAATATTTCGGTAGCATCGTCTCTAAAGTTTGGGAAGATTATGAATTGATTTTAAAAAAAGAAAACGCTTTAGATTTTGATGATTTGATTTTGGTAGCTGGCAAACTTTTACAAAAACCACAAATAAGAAAAAGGTATGAAGAAAAATGGAACTACGTGCTCATAGACGAATATCAAGACACTAACAGAGTTCAATATGAAATAACGGCCGCCATTGTTGGTAAAAATCAAAACATTTGCGCAGTTGGAGACATAGACCAAAATATTTACAGTTGGCGTGGTGCTAGCATTAGAAACATTTTACATTTTGAAAAAGATTACAAAAATGCTCAATTGGTGGTTTTGGAAGAAAATTATCGCTCCACCCAAACCATTTTGGCTGTTGCCAACAAAATCATAGAAAAAAATAAATTCCGAAAAGAAAAAATATTGGTGACCAAAAACGATATCGGTGAAAAAGTTGGTCTTTTTGAGGCTCTTTCTGAAAATCACGAGGCCCAATTTGTAGTTGAAAAAGTTAAAGAACTCCAAAAAGCTGGTGTTAAACTTTCTGAAATAGCGGTGCTTTACCGAGCCAATTTTCAGTCTAGAGTTTTGGAAGAAGAATTTTTGGCTAAAGATGTGCCTTATCAGGTGCTTGGTACCAGATTTTTTGAGAGAAAAGAAATAAAAGACGTTTTAGCTTTCCTGAGATTTGCTTTCAACCCAGAAAGTATTTCCGACCTAAAACGGATCATAAACGTGCCCCCACGAGGCATTGGTCAAACCACCCTTCTAAAAATGGTTGAAGGTAAAGAAGAAACTTTGCCAACTAAAACAAAGGTTAAGGTGGCTAATTTCAGGGAGATGCTCAGAAAAATTAAAAATTTTGCTCTTCAAAACCCTCCTTCCAAAACTGTTTTGTTTATCGCGGAAGAAGCAGGACTAAACGAAAACTTAGAAAAAAGCGATGAAGGTCAAGAAAGAATAGAAAACATAAAGGAACTCAGTGCGTTAGCTTCGCGTTATGACGAAATGTTTACCTTTGAAGACAATATAAAAAGTTGGGAAGAGGGAATTGAGAAACTTTTAGAAGACACCTCGCTAGTATCAGATCAAGACAGCAACAAAGAAGAGCAAGACGGAGTGCGACTAATGACAGTGCACGCTAGCAAAGGTCTTGAATTTTCTTATGTTTTCATTACTGGACTGGAAGAGGGCTTGTTTCCACACGAAAAAGACGGGGGCACAAGCGAAGAGGATGCTGAAGAAGAAAGGCGACTATTTTATGTAGCAGTCACTCGCGCCAAAAAAAAGCTTTTCCTGTCTTATGCTCAAACGCGCTCTATTTTTGGAAACCGCACCGTTAATATCCCTTCAGAATTTATCTTGGAAATTCCCGATGAATATTTAGAAGGTGAATTTTTAGATTACACCCCCAAACGCAAACCTTTGTTACATATTGAATTCTAAATTAAACAAAAGAAGCAAAACGCTGACTAAAACAAACAAGAAATAGGTTACGAAGAGAGGTTTCTCTGTATAAGGTTTTTTGTTTACATAATAATATGAAAAAATTGAAGCGGGGACAGCCGACAAATACAACATATTCAAACCAGAAAAAAGTGGCACTAAAATAAAGGAAAAACCAGTAAACAAACCAACCACTCTGGGCCCCCACACATCACCCAACAAAACCGGCACTGTATTTATACCAAAAGCCTTATCTCCTTTTATATCTTTTATGTCACGAGCGTGGGACAAAAAAGTAATAATAACCACCACCGCCACAAATAGTTTAATTGGGAAAGCTGAGACTATTTTTAATGGAGAAACCAAAAAGAAACCCGCTAAAGCCGTTGTTGAGTAGCACAAACCGATTATAAACGAAGAGAAAAGAGGAATTATTTTAAATCGTGTTGGTGGGACGCTATAAACATAATAAAGACTTATAAAAGTTATGACGAAAAAGAAAGCGGTATAACCTGATAAAAAAGCAGCAATTAAAGAAGCAACCAAAAAAATGATGCTCGCTTGTTTCATTTCTTCTCTACTTAAAACCCCAGAAACCAAAGGGCGTTCTTGGTTAGATATTTTATCAATACCCTCATCTACTAAATCATTGGTGCATATAGAAAACATTCCCGCAAAATAAAAAGCCAAACAAAGAGTAAGAACAGACAACCAATCTGTCCAATTAAGCTCTAATGGGTAAAATTTAAAATAAGCAAAAATTATGCCTATAAATATGGTTAAAATGTAATGAGCTGCTCTTTCTTTGCGAGAATTACGAAACACAGCAATAAATTTTGGTTTAAAGTTTAAGTAAAACCATAAAGCCACAAGTATACTTGAAATCAGAAACAAAACTTTGCCCATAACAAAATTAAAACCTATTTCGTAGACCCTATAAGCAGAGCCATAATCTAAAGAACCGTGAAGATTGTTTGCCAAAGTGAGAGATTCAGACATAGCTTGCCCAAAAAACACAACCGGCTCTACCACAAACAAACTTTTTACTTGAGCCAAAAAAGAAATAAATGAAGGTAAAGAAGCAAAAACAAAAACCATAGCATAAACAACTATTGGAGCTAAAATGGCTCTTATAAAACTTTTTTGAACCAAATAAACAAAAACCCCCAAACAAAGTAAAACGATTAATATTTCAATTCTTAACCCTATAGTTACTCCTGACGAACCGAAATTTAAAAAAGAACTGAAAATTTCCTCCGGCATATCAAAAAAATAAGTTGTCTTGAAACCTTTACCGCCACTAACTATTAAATCTACTATTGGAGGAATAAAAATGGCTGGCAAAGTTATAGCTGTAAATTGGGGGATAATGTTTTTCCAATTCGGAATAAAAACCTTTAAAATTAACATTAAAGCAAACAGACCACCTATAAAAAACAAGTAGTAGTGAATCAGCGTGGAAGCGTCAGAAGCAAAAAAACCGCTAGCATTAAAACTAGAAAAAGATTCCAAAAAAAACCTTACCATTAAAACCCCAGAAACACCCAGGAGCCAACTTGTGGGAGTAATGGGTATAGTTTCTAAATAAGTTTTAATATTATTTAATATGCGTTGCATTTTAATAAAAAATATTATTTTATTAATGATAACATGACACACGCAAAAAAATCATTGGGGCAAAATTTCCTGAAAGACAAAAAAATCTTAAAAAAAATCGTTGATTTTGCTCAAATTAAAAAAACAGACACAGTGGTAGAGGTTGGTCCCGGGCAGGGAAGTCTGACTGAGCTTTTGGTGGAACGCGCAAAAAAGATTATCGCAATTGAAAAAGACGAAAATTTAGTCGTGTTGCTAAAAGATAAATTTGCAAAAATCATAAAAGAGGGACGGTTAGAAATTGTTGGGGGCGATATTTTAGATCTTAAACTTAAAAAAAATTCTTGTTCGCTTAGCGCTTACCAAATTCTGCTAAATTTTTGCTCCACCCAATCCACCAGCGCACATTCACAAGATTGTTCTCGGTTTTCAACAGAAAAATATTTACTTGTTGGGAACATTCCATATTACATAACTGGCGCTTTGTTTAAAAAAGCGTTTGAAGCCAAAAAGACTCCAGAATCCTTAACCTTCGTTGTGCAAAAAGAGGTGGCTGACAGAATTTTAGCCAAAGACGGCAAGGAAAGTATTTTAAGTATTTCAATAAAAGCTTACGGTGAGCCACATTTTGGCGGAATCATAAAAGCTGGTAGCTTCAATCCAAAACCAAAAGTAGATTCGGCCATTATTGCGGTGAGAAATATAAACAAAAAAAGGTTTCTAGAAACTCAAAAGCAAAACGATTTTGAAAAGAGGTTTTTTGAAATTTTAAAAAAGGGTTTCGCTCACAAAAGAAAACTTCTCGCGAAAAATTTAAACATTAAAAGTGAAATACTTAAAAAATGTGGTCTCTCAGAAAAAGCGAGGGCAGAGGATTTAAAAATTAACGACTGGATAAATTTAGCAAAAGAAATTGTTTAGAGTTTTCCCCAAAAAATCTCTTTTTTGCTTTAAACTTGCTATAATTACAGTAAATTATGCCCAGCAAAAGAGTTTTAGGTGTCATCATTGTGGTCACTGCTTTAGTGACTTCTATCATCATTGCTTTTGGTAAAGAAAAAAGCAGTGCCACCATTGATTTGGCTAGTAACCTTATCGTCGGACAAAAAATTTCCATTCCAGAAAACCCTAATTGGAAGGATGAAATCGGTCAACTTGACGGAAAAACACAAACCCTATCAGAAGCCGAAAGAAAGCCCGCTGAAAAAGAGGATGAAACTGTTACTGATACTGTTTCAAGAAGTTTAATGGCTAATTATTTAGCTTTAAAACAAGCCGATCAGCTAGATAAAGAGTCCGCCCAAAAACTGATAGATCAAGCTATAAACTACATAGAAAACACCTCTGAGCCAGAAAAAACCATCACAAATTTAAATATCATAGAAGATAGTAGCGTTCAAGCAATAGCAAATTACGGGGAAAGTCTCGGTCAAATCGCTAAAAAACACAGTGTTTTAAAAACACAACAAGAATTAAACATTCTTGTGGAAATACTGCAAAACCAAGACGCATCAAGGTTGGGAGAATTGGATAAGGTTGTAGATAATTACAACAAAATTACAGTTGAACTTATAGAAGTGGTGGTGCCAAAAATTTTCTATAAAAATCATTTTGATTTAGTAAACAGCACCAACGGTATGGCGGTTGCAATTAAAAAAATGAAGGATATTTTTAATGATCCTTTTTCAGGAATACAAGCTTTGCAAGCTTATCAACAGAACCTAATTACTTTTTCTCAAGCAGCTGACACAATAATATCTTCAATCAAAAAAAACAACATCCCTTATAAACAGGGCAGCGGTGGTTACTATTTGTTGTATGAAATATAATTAATAAGAATATGCTTAAATTTTATAAAATCATAATTACCTCATTGCTTGTTGTTTGTGTCACTTTTTCTCCCAAGTTTGCTCAAAGGGTTTATGCTCAATATGTAGACATTGTCCAAGATGTTAAAGAGTTATACCTTGACCCTTTGGCTTGGATCACAGCCAAAATGATTTTAGAAAAATTTACTGCTAGCGCTGTTAGTTGGATAAATAGCGGTTTTGACGGAAGTCCAGCCTTCGTAACCAATCCTGGGTCATTTTTCACCACAGCGGCAGACGCAGCCATAGGTGAGTTTATATTTAGTAATGATGAATTAAATTTTCTTTGTACTCCTGATTTAAGTGTCAAACTTAAAATAGCCTTAGCCCGAGCCGCTGATAGAGAAAGAAATTATTATCAATGTACTTTAACTGATGTGGTTGATAATGTGGAAGATTTTATGAATGATTTCAACAGAGGGGGTTGGGATGCTTTTTTGGAGATGACCCAAAACCAAAGCAACACACCGCTAGGTCTTTATATACGAGCAGAAAACAAAATGATGCAAAGAGCAGAAGCCCGGGTTAACGAAAGGTTAAAAGATTTGGATTGGGGTGGAGGTATGATGTCTTTCAAAAGTTGCTCTGCCTCAACAGCAAAATTTTGTGAAGAAGCCTGCGCCGATGCTGGTGATAACAAAAAAAATTGTATAAACTCTTGCAAAGACAAACCAAAAGAGGAGTTGTGTAATCTTGCTGGCGGAACCCTGAGCACCAAAACCCCGGGAAGTGTTATTGGAGCTCAACTTGAAAGAGCTTTAGGTTCGGCAGGTGCCACCTTGGAAATCGCAGACGAAGTGAGTGAAATAGTTGGGGCATTAACCGTTCAACTAACCAGTAAGGTTTTCAGCAGCGGTGGACTTTTGAGTGCGTCTTCCAAAAAAGATGGGTACTCTCTTGTAGATAGACTTGCTGAAAACTCAGAGAGAGCTGTTTCTGATGTTTATGGTGAATATAGTCAGGGCAACGTTGTCCCAGAGACACCAACCATACCAAAAACTATAAAAATAAAAGATGACAAAATTATTATTGATAACAATCCGATCGGCCGATTAGAAAGTGTAAATTATCAAACTTTTGAAGGTTGGGCTTGTGACGCTGATGATTACGAAAAAGCTCTCACCATCAGATTTTATAATGGTGAATTAAATAATGGTGGAATACTTATCGGTTCTACCATAGCCAATCTCACAGGCGGACCAAACGTATCCACAAATTGTGGAGGTTATTCGGCTCACAAGTTTTCTTTTGCTACCCCTTATTATTTCCAAAACACCAGCTCTTATAATATTTATGCTTATGCTGTAAATCTTGGATCGGAAGATTACATAAAACTAGAAGGTTCACCGAAAATTCTTTCAGGAGGATCTGGCTCAACAACAGACCCCGTAGTTAATCCTGTAACTAACCCAACGATAGACCCAATTTCTGACCTAGTATTTGGAGACCGCGATTGTTTGATGACAGACCCAACCGCTATAAACGCGATGGCGCAACCTTTTATAAATTCGTTACCACCAAATATGGATGCTTTGGAAAGAGAAATTTTGATTAGAAATTATTTGTCCACATTAGATTGTCCACCAGAAGGTATACATTAGTTTGATTTTGATTGTTTAAACAAGAATGAAAAAAAAGTTTTTAAAATTCGGAATATTGACACTAATCTTGATTGCGATACTTGCGCCAACAAATATTGCATTGGCTGGGCCTGTTGATGCAGTGGTTGATGCAGCGGCTTGGGCAGGTAAAAAAATACTTGATCCAGTAGTTGTATCACTTTTTCAAGGTATTTCTCAACTTCTGATAACATTGTCTTCTCTAATTTTGGGGCTTTCCGGAAAAATATTTGATTTCATTGTTGAGTTTACAATACTAGAAATGGCAGAAAACCTGGATGGAGGGTTGGGAGACGGAATAAACACAGCTTGGGCTACACTGCGAGATATCGCCAATATTTTCTTTATATTTGTGTTGCTTTTTACCGCCTTCAAAGCAATGTTTGATCTTAATATTGAAAGCCTCAGAAAAACATTGGTAGATATTATTATAATCGCCCTACTTATAAATTTTAGCCTCTTCCTTTCAAAAATAGTCATTGACGCCTCAAACGTTGTCTCTATTGGGTTTTATGACACCATAGCAGTAAGCGCAAACGAACAACAAATAGGAGACAATGTTATTTTTACAGGTGTTTCTGGGGGTTATATGAAAATGCTTGGCGTCCACAGCCTATTTAATGCCGACATTTTAGATATGCCTGGCGTAAACGACCCTATCAAAATACTTCAAGTGGGAGTTATGAGTGCCATCTTTTTACTTGTCAGCGCCATAATCCTTATAATTTCTTCTGTTATGTTCATCACCCGTTTCATAATTTTAATTTTCATAATGATTCTTTCTCCGTTGGCTTTTGTGGCTTTCATAGTTCCTGGGATGAAAGATTATCATAGTCAATGGAAAGACGCTCTGATTAATCAATCGTTTTTTGCTCCTATATTTTTCGCTTTAACTTGGGTGGCTTTTAAACTTGGATTCGCCCTCAGAGCAATGTTGATGAAAGGTCAAGGTGATTTTAGTTTTACTGCAACTTTTAAAGATCCGGGTGCCGCAATAGGTATTTTAGTTAATTATGTTGTTATAACAGGCTTTGCTATCGCCGCTCTTATTATCTCCAAAACGATCGCCAACAAAACTCCTGGGTTTGCTCAAGTTAACAAGTTTCTTGGTGGTGCTACCATCGGTGCTTCAGCTTGGGCTGGGAGAAAAACTGTTGGCAAATTAGGACAACGTGTTGCTGATAGCAAGTGGCTTAGAGAAAAAGCTCCTGATAGTCGGCTCGCAAGCACTGCTCTCTCGGTGGGTAAAAAAACTGGTTCCGCAAGTTTTGATCTTAGAGCCAGTAAAACCGTTGGAACAGTCCTTGGTGATGGAATGAAAGGTTTTGGTAAAGCCGGAGGTAAAGGTGGATATCAATCAGCTAGAGAGGCCTCAATCAAAAGAAAGATGGAATTTGCAGAGAAAGACTTAAAAGACAATGTGACTGGGGCCGATGTTGAAAGAGAAATGAAAAAAATTGGTTACGGTATAAAAGAAAACAAACGACAAAAGAGAAGCGCTTCCGAGGTTGAGGCAAAAAGAAAAGAAGTGCAAAAGTCTCTTGAAAAGAAAGCCACATCTAATACAAAATCAAGACAAGAAAAATATCGTCACCGTCTCAGTCAAAGCGGTGTATATGTAAACACTGAAGCAGCAAGAAGAATGAGAGCTGGTCAAAAAACAAAATCGGAGTCAGAAAAAATAATAGATTTACTCAAGGAAGAATTGAGAAAAGAAGAGAAAGAAAAAGAGGTTACAACAGACAACAAACCACCAGCAACTAGTTAATAAAAATATGAACGAAAAACAAATATTAAAAGAAAGATTAGAAATACTACCAGAAAAACTTCAGGAATTTGTTTTGGATGAAAATTGGACAAAAGAATCTGAAAAAATTGCCAACAGCTTTAATTTAAATGAGGCTAATAGGGTTATATTTGAAAACGAAATATTTTTTGTTCTTATGGGTTTTGAGTTACAAACTAATTTTGAAGAGAATATAAAAAGAGAATTAAATCTTGAACAAGATATAATTAAACAAATTTCAGAAGAAGTGGAACAAAATATTTTTAGTGAAGTTTTAGAAGAATTAAAAGAGGTCAAACCAAGCACATCTCAAAAAACAGAGGAAGAAATTGAAGAAACCGAAAAGCCAACCCAAACAAACCCTATTGGGCAGTCATTTGAACAAATCATCTTAAATCAAGCTAAAGCAATGCAACCAGCTAGACCAGCGGGGTGGATACCTCCAGAAAGAAACGGGGACAACGAACCAAAAACAATAGACCAAGAAGAAGGGTCTGCAAACCCACCAACAAAGGACAACGAGCCAAAAGTTATACACAACTATATAAACAAACCAGATCCTTATCGCGAACCTATTGAATAAAATAGGGTATAATTATCTTTGTTGGTATTGTTGGTCCGTATTTTGTAATAAATCACACTATGAGATTTCAAATCCCACAATTTATAGACGTAGAAGATAAATTATTCGGCCCCCTTACTCTAAAACAATTTATTTATTTGGCTGGCGGAGCCAGTGTGACTGTAGCTGCCGTTGTTTTTTTGGGGCTTTTTTTTGGACTTATTGTTGCTTCTCCTGTGATAGTTTTGGCTGTTGCTTTAGCTTTTTATAGACCAAACAACAGACCTTTTATTAATTACTTAGAATCAATATTACAATATTACACTAAAGACAAACTTTATATTTGGAATAAAAAAGGACCGATAACAACTTTTACCGAAACAGAAGACGCAACAAAAAACAGAAAATATTCTTCAATTGTTGTGCCCAATCTTTCCCAAAGCAAACTAAAAGATATGAACTGGGAATTGGATGTTAAGAAAAAACAAGATGAGGATTTAAGTGATAATGCTGTATAATGTATCTATGTCAAAAAACGCCACCCAAGAATTTGTGCCAATAGATGATGTTAGAGACGGTATCGCCATACTAAAAAATGGAAGTATGCGTGGTATCTTTATGGCTTCGTCTGTAAACTTTTCACTCAAATCTATTGATGAAAAACAGGCAATTTTAATGCAATTTCAAAACTTTTTGAATTCTCTTGATTTTCCGGTGCAAATTATAATTCAATCCAGAAGACTAGACATCAGACCTTATTTAGCTTTGTTAAAAGAAAGGCACAAAGAACAAACTAATGATTTAATGAAAATTCAAATTGAACAATACATTGCTTTCATAAGAAGTTTCACCGAATCGTCCAATATTATGACGAAAAATTTCTATGTTGTAGTTCCTTATGATCCTGCCATAATTTCAACCAAAAAAGGTAGCGGAGGTTTACCTTTACCAAACCTTGGCCCTAAACAACCGCAAAGCACCCTTAAAGAAGAAGATTTTGAAGAAAGGAAAAACCAATTAGAACAAAGGATGGGGGTGGTAGAGCAGGGTTTAGTTCGTTGTGGTGTTAGAGTGGCGAAACTTGGCACTGACGAAGTAGTAGAACTTTTTTATAAAACCTTTAATCCAGGAGAAAGCGAGAAGCTCGTTAAACTTCAAGAATAAATTATGTTTGATTTTTTCAAAAAGAAAGAAAGTGATGATGTGGCAATTTCTATTTTGCCTCAATCTGTTACTGATAGTTCCGAATTAGAACTACGAGATATTTTAGCGCCCAGCGCCCTCAAGGTTAATGCTAAAGAGCTCAACTTGGGAGAAAAACTAGTAAGAAGTTTCTTTGTCATCTCATATCCTAGATTTGTTTCAATAGACTGGTTCTCACCGATTATCAATATGGATCAAATGTTTGACGTTTCTATATTTATACACCCCTTAGAGACTTCAAGAATTCTTCGCAGTTTCCAAAAAAAAGTCGCTGAAGTTCAAAGCCAGATAAGCGAAAGAGAAAGAAAGGGTTTGGTCAGAGACCCAATGCTTGATACCGCTTATCAAGATTTGGAAAATTTACGCGACGACTTGCAACAAGCTCAAGAAAAAATGTTTGAGGTTGGTCTTTATATATCAATTTATGCCAATACCAGCGACGAGCTAGACAAAATTCAATCAGAAATCAAATCTATCCTTGAATCTAAAATGGTTTATGTTAAACCGGCAATTTTCCAACAAGAACAAGGTTTTAAGAGTATTTTACCAACAGCAAACGATGAACTAAAAGTTCATTGCAAAATAAACTCTTCTCCGCTTTCAAGTATCTTTCCGTTCGTTTCTTTCGACCTAACATCAAACACGGGTGTTCTTTATGGTATCAATCGTCACAATTCCTCTTTAGTGCTTTTTGATAGGTTTACTCTAGAAAATTATAATTCCGTCACTTTCGCAAAAGCTGGTTCCGGTAAATCTTTCGCCATCAAGCTAGAAATACTTAGAACCCTTATGTTTGATACTGAAGTCATTGTTATTGACCCAGAAAATGAATATCAATATATGGCTGAAGTGGTAGGGGGTAGATATTTCAACATTTCCTTAAATTCTGATCACCACATCAACCCGTTTGAGCTACCCACACCAGCTGAGGACGAATCTTTTGCTAGTGTTTTGCGGGGTCAAATCATAAACTTAGTTGGGCTTTTCAGACTTATGTTGGGTGGTCTTTCCCCTGAAGAAGACGCTTTGATTGATAGAGCCATTGCTGAAACTTACGCTTTAAAAGATATTACTGCTGATTCTGATTTTAGAAACACAGAACCACCACTACTTTCTGATTTTGAAATGGTGCTTTCTGGTATGGAAGGGGGAGAATCTTTAGTTCAAAGACTTTCTAAATACACCAAAGGAACTTGGTCTAACTTCATAAATAAACCCACCAACATTGATATGAATAAAAAGTTTGTGGTTTTCTCAATTAGAGATATGGAAGACGAACTCAAACCTGTCGCAATGTATATTATTATGCACTATATATGGAGCGCTATCCGTCGCGAACTCAAAAAAAGACTTCTGGTTGTTGATGAAGCTTGGTGGATGATGAAATCTGAAGATACAGCTTCTTTCCTTTTTTCTCTCGCCAAAAGAGGCCGTAAGTATTACCTGGGGCTCGCAACTATTACTCAAGACGTGGACGACTTCTTAAAATCACCTTATGGAGGCCCCATTGTTTCAAACTCTTCTATTCAAATTTTACTCAAGCAGTCGCCAACCGTAATTGATAAGCTTCAAGAAGTATTCAACTTAACGGATGAAGAAAAATATTTACTTTTAGAATCAGGAGTAGGGGAAGGTATTTTCTTTGCTGGACTCAAACATGTCGCTATTAAAATCATCGCCTCTTATACCGAAGAACAAATTATCACCTCAGACCCTTCACAAGTTCTGGCTATGAAAAAACAAAGACGAGAAATGCAGGAACAGGAAGAATATGAAAACGAATAAAAAATGAATGAAGATTATCCACAACAAAACACAACTTATCTTAGAAGACCCGTAAGACGCTCCGAAGAACCGCAAAAAGAAAAAAAGGATCGTATAAAAATCTGGGTGGGTGCAGCTATGGTTGTTTTTGCCTTTTGTGTAGATTTGGTAGAAATGCTGTTAGAATGGCTCGGAATAGGGATTTTAGGCTTGAGCACAATTATTTCAGTTTGTGCCTCTTTGGTATTTTGGATTTGGTTCAAAATGTGTAGTGTAGAATTTGTTGGTAGCCCTAAAAAGTTTATTACTTCTCTTAGCACCTCCTCTTTAGAAATGATACCTGGATTAGATTCTTTGTTTGGATTTGTTTGGACCGCAGGAATTATAGCTTTGGTAGTTATGGTAAGAGCCGAAGATAAAGGTGGGGCTTTAGGTAAAATAGCTGGTGCTACGCAGGGCAAACTGGCTCATTAAAAGTTCTTCTCCCGAACAACTTTCATAATTTCGTCCTTAACTTTTTCAGGATAAGGCACTTGCATAAATTTAAACTTCTCATTAGCTCCAGCTGTCTGTATTTGCACATCGCCAAATTTAAAAAATGTTTGAATTAAACCTTTGGTTTCCACTGAGACATCTTGCACTCTAGCCAAATGTAATTCAGACACGGTGCGATTAAAAAAACCGTGCTGTTTGTTGTCTATTATCCGACGATTAGTAACTATCCAAACGTCTAAAGTATATACTGTCAAAGTGTAGAAAATACCCGACCAAATCAAAAGATACCACGAACTTAAAACAAACCAATATAAAACAAACAAATCGTGAGCGCACAAAAATCTGGAAAAAACAAGACCAGCCACAAGAGGCAACAAAACCAAAAACACAAAAAATATCAAACGAAGTATGATGAAGAATGGGTGACGACGAAGCAACAATATCACTTCTTCTCCGTCTTCTTTGCCTTCAAAATGATTACCAGACTTGGTAAATAAAGAAATTATGGCTTTCATTTCACTAGAAATTTATTTATTAAAATTTCAGACTTAGATTTCAAATTGTCAAAATCTATATAAGAAAATGTTGTAACACAAAACACAAAAATAGTTATGGCTCCCATAAGAAAGGAGGCTGCCATTTTTTTAGGTTGGGTTCCAATACCAAACCTGGTTAAATGATAAATAATAACAAAATTAAAACCCCAATACACCAAAACAGCCAGTAATGCTAAAAACAAAAATATAATTTTAGGGGTTAGAAAATCCATTACTTAAAGTATACAACATTATCAACAACCCACAAATGACAGCTGTATAAAATGATATAATGTAACAGATGTTAAACAGAATTTTAAAAGGAATAGTAATACTTACTATAATTCCGGTGTTTTTGCCAATAACAACTTCCGCACAAATAATAAAATCTTCAGATTTTATAAATGAGCTTGAGGTTTCTGTAAGCCCTGATTATCCTAGACCGAACGAAAAAGCCTATATAACTTTGTATATGTATACTAGAGACTTGAATTCCGCAGATATTACTTGGTATCAAGACGGTAAAATTGTTTTGGAAGGCAAAGGCGAGACTAGTTATTCTTTTAAAACCGCCTCAGCTGGCACAAAAACGAATATAAAAGTTGATGTTAAATTTTTAAATGGAGTTTTATTTACAAAAAGTTTAAGCATAAACCCGGCTTCTGTAGACTTGGTTTGGGAAGCTAATTCTTATACTCCACCTTTTTACAAAGGCAAAGCTTTACACCCGAGGCAAGGAAATTTGAAAGTTGTAGCTATGCCTGAGTTTGTTGTTAATGACAAAACAATCCCCCCCGAAAAACTCATTTATAATTGGTCAAACGAAACCAAAGGTTACCAAAATCAATCCGGTTATGGTAAAAATTCTTTGATAGTAGAAGGATCAATTCTTGGGCAAAGCAACACCGTTAAAGTTTTGGTAACAGACCCCGTAACCAATTTGACCGCTCAAAACTCCATAAAAATTACCCCAACCGATCCTCAAATAGTTTTTTATAAAAACGACCCATATTATGGTTATATTTTTGATTCAGCTCTTATAAATTCGTTTAACTTAACTTCAGAAGAGGTTCAAATCTTAGCAGTCCCTTATTATTTCACCAAAGAAAAAGATAGTGATCTAAAATATAATTGGAAGCTTAATAACCAAACCATTTCGGCTTTAACCGGTTCAAGAATAGCTATCTTCAAAAAACCAGAATCACAAGAAGGTTGGTCTTCCGTTTCTTTGGAAATCACAAATTTAAACCGAATATTACAACAAACCAAAAGTAGTCTGGTTATGAATTTCACAAAATAAAATGAAGAAGAAAATACTTAACGTATTAATACTGAGCCTCATTATTATCTTAAGCGTGCCTGTTTTTAGTTATGCCCAAGAAACAGAAGATGGTTATATCTTTTTGGCCCCATTAGCAGGTTTAAAGAAAGTGTCACGTGATCACGCTTTACAAGAATACATTCCTTTTATTTTTAAATTGCTCATAGGTTTGTCAGCAGTTTTTGCTGTCTTGTCTATAGTTGTTGGAGGTTTTCAATATATTTCAACAGATGCTTTTCAAAAGAAAAGTGAAGGAAAGGCTAGAATCAAGAATTCTATTTTGGGACTAATTTTAGTGATAGGGTCTTGGTTAATTTTACACACCATAAACCCCGACTTACTTGAAATAAATCTAGAATTGGAAACCCCCGTTATGGAAGAGATGCCAGAATCCTCTGGATCATTAAGACCGGGTGGATCTAGAGTAGCAACAGGGGCTGATTTATTATCCGGAACAAGCCTGGCGGCTGACGAAAGCATAAGAAAACAACTTGAATCTGCTGGTATAAAGATTAATAACCCACCTTGTACCGCGGATAGAACTTCCAATTGCACAAATTTAAATGGATTACCTCAGTCCACTATTATAACCCTAGCTGCTTTAAAATTGGATTGCTCAAACTACCACGGGTCAGATTGCCCAATCGTAATTACAGCTGGCACAGAAACATCTTTACATAACAAAGGAACTGCACACAGACCAGGAAATGGTGTGATAGACCTAAGACCAACCCCTAAACTCAACGCTTATTTAGGAAACACTTCTCCAAAAGATGGTGAACAAATTGTTAAAAATGGTTTTAAGTTTACTTACGAAGTGATCGGCTCAAATCCTGCAAGCACAGCCGACCATTGGCACGTAGTAACTCAATAACAAAATTAAAATGAAAAAAATACTTTTAATAATAGGAATATTAGCAATATTAGGAACAGCGGTATTTTTTATACTAAATTCCACACCAACAAGCGAAGAAGGTGAGAGTCGTATTGGTTTTTCTATAAGAAACTATATTCCTTTTGGAAAAGGTGAAGAACCAGACTTAGATGATGACGACACAACTCCAATTAGCGACGATGCAAACCAAATTAGCGACACACCATATTTAGATGACCAAAAAATTCCTAGACTGAGAAAAATATCAAATGAACCTGTGGCTGGAGCTGTGATATTTAACACAGGCACCAGTAGTGTTGTAAGATTTATAGAGAAGGGAACTGGTAATATTTATGAAGCCAAATCTGACACCACAACTATCACCAGACTAACCAACACAACCATACCGAAAGTAATTAGAGCCTTTTGGTTACCTAATGGTTCTGGACTCTTAGCTCAAACCATACCATCTGAATATGAAATAGTAGAAACTAGTTTTATAAAACTCACCAAAAACACAGCCACGAGTAGTAGTGAGGAAAATCTAACTCCTTTTAGGGTGGTTACCAGCAAATTACCGACTGATATTAAAGAAATATCCGTAAAACCCGACAGTTCTAAGATTTTTTATTACGTTATTAACAAATCACATTCAGATTGGTATATTTCAAACCCTGATGGCACGGGTAGCAACCTAGTAGCTTCTAATGCTCTTACAGAATGGCTCCCTAAATGGCTCTCGGGTAATAAAATTTCAATGCAAACCAAAAGCAGTTCTGGTAGTTTAGGTTATTCTTATGTTTTTGATGTTTCAGATGGAAGTTTAAAAAAAGCAGGCTCAGGTTTTTGGGGAATTTCTGCCAATTTAAAAAATGATGGATCAAAAAGTTTGGTGTCTAGCGGTCGTTCATTTCCAGAATTATACATTCAAGACAACGATGACAATTCTTTAGAAAAAATGTGGGTAAAAACTTTGGCAGAAAAGTGCCTTTGGGGTAATAAAAACAATTTAATATATTGCGCAATACCAGAACAAATACCAAACGGCAACTATCCTGATGTTTGGTATAAAGGTTTAGTATCAACTGAAGATTTTATAGGAAAGTTTGATATAGATAATGATATTTATTACAATTTAGCCAACCTAACCTCTCTTTCTGGAGAAAAAATTGATGTAATAGATATAAGTATGTCTCCAGACCAAACCCACATTATATTCAAAAATAAAATTGATGGCTTTTTGTGGATGCTCAGAATAGAAGAATAATTAGGAAAATTAAGAAAGGGAAGTTTTTTTAATTTTTCTCCTAATACAAGCTTCTTGAATAAGGCTGGTGATGTTGCTCACAAACCAATACAAGGCTATTATGGCCGATATTTTCCAAGAGATAAAGAATACCATAAACGGCATAGTGTATTTCATTTGTTTAGCCATAATTTGAGAAAAATCTTCTTTTACTACACCAGAAACAGGTTTATTTTGAGTGCTTTTAGAAGCTAGTTGCATCTGTAAAAAACTTGAGACTGCTGCTAAAATAGCTAAAAAGACGCTTTTTTGGGAAACATCAATAATACCTAAAAATTGCATTGAAATCGCTTCTGGTATTTTTACAAAAGAATACAACATACTTGTATCAACAACCGGCAACCCTGATTTATAGAATATGTAGTAAAGAGAAAAAACGACCGGAATTTGAATTATTATAATAAAAATACTAGAAAAGGGGTTGATATTATTAGTTTTATAAAACTCCATAATTTTTAGCGCCTGTTCTTGTTTGTCTTTATACTTTTCTTTTATTGAAAACAGTTCTGATTCTTTCTCTTTCATTAAAATTTGAGTTACCATCGCTTTTTTAGCAAGAGGGTAGAGAATTATTTTTACCAAAACCGTAAGAATAACAGCGGCTAAACCGGCATCTATCCAATTTATATTCAAAATAGCAATGAGTGCGTTATAAAGAGGAATATAAATTATAGTTTTAAAAAAAGTAATCATTTTGTTTTATTTATTTCGCTTAGCGAAACTGGTTTTAAGTTTTTTTAAAATTAAAGTTATGTTTGATTCAATTTCATCGTTATTTTTAGGTAGTTTTTTAAATCTAAAAACAGCAATAATTCCAACTTTTATATCATCTATTTTTTTACTTAAAATCCTATAACTAGTGCGTCGTATACGATTTCTAACTACAGCGCTTTTAGATATTTTTTTAGACACTGAAAAACAAAAACGACTGTTTGGTTCTTTTGAAAAAACAAACTTGAAGTTAAATAATTCATTTTCAAGAGTTGTTCCTTCCTTAGAAGACAACAAAGGGAACATTTTTCTAGGAATCCTTTGTTTTTTAGGCAACATTAGACTGATAGTTTTTTTCTACCTTTTCGTCGACGATTTTTTAAAACCTTAGAACCACCAGCGCTTTTACTACGCTTCAAAAAACCGTGTGTTTTGGCTCTTTTTCTTTTTTTAGGTTGATATGTAGTTGACATTGTTTTTTATTAAATCTCTAAAACTTATTAACCACGTGTCAACAGATTATAAACATATTTATGGATAAATACAAGTTCCATAAATAAAATTTAAATATATAATAACAACTATAAGCTTTAAAAGAATTACTAACTAATATAAATTAATCTCACCCAATGGACACTAAGGAACTTTGGGACAATGTCCTAACAGAAATAGAATCTTTCGTATCCAAAGCTAATTTTGCGACGTGGTTCAAAGATACAAAAATCTCTGGTTTTGAAGATGGGGTAATTTATTTAAGTGTTCCTAACACTTTTGTTCAAGAATGGCTTTTAAAAAAATTTCATAACCTTATATTAAGACTTTTAAGAGAATCTTCAGAATCAATTCTTGCTTTAGAATACGTTATAAAAGAGGATGTAAAACAAAAAAACCAATATATACCAACAAAATCTTCTTCACCAACTAAAGAACTACCTTTGTCTGAATATTATGTTAATAAAGAAGATAATTTAAACCCTAGATACACTTTTGAATCCTTTGTGGTTGGTCCATTTAACGAACTTGCTTACGCAGCTGCTCAAGCGGTTATTAAAAATCCTGGCATAACTTACAATCCCTTCTTTGTATATGGTAATAGTGGTCACGGTAAAACCCATTTAATACAAGCTATAGGTAACGCTGTAAAAGCTATAGATCCATCAAAAAAAATTTTTTATTTTACTTCTGAAAAGTTTTTAAACGATTATGTAAATTCAGTTCAAACTAATAAAATAGATCAATTTAAAGAAAGATACAGAAAATACGATATGCTTATAATGGATGATGTTCAATTTCTTTCTGGAAAAGAAAAAACTCAAGAAGAACTCTTTCATCTTTTTAATATTATGAAAGATAATAATAAGCATATAGTTTTTTCTTGTGATAAACATCCAAATTTTGTAACTGGACTTGAAGATAGGCTTAAATCTCGGTTTGCGGCAGGTATGGTTATAGATATTCCAGCTCCTGATCATGAATCAAGAGTTGCTATAATAAAATCAAAATGCGCTAGTATAAATCTTTTTATAAGTGATGAAATTGTTGATTATTTAGCTGATTCAATACGTGGCAACATAAGAGATTTAGAAGGTGTTATAAACCTTATTGTTTGTCAAACAGAAACTAAAAATAAATCTTTAACTTTAAATGAAGTAAAAGATTTAGTTAAAAACAGTATAAAACAAAAAAAACTTCTTTCTTACAAAGAAGTTGTTAAGATAATTTCTGATTTTTATAAAATTGAAGAAGAATCTATTTATAAAAAAACTAGAAAAAAAGAGGTTATAAAACCAAGACAAATAATAATGTATATTTTAAGAGAAGATTTTAATATATCTTATCCATCAATAGGGGAGAAACTTGGAGGTAGAGATCACACTACAGTTATACATTCTTATGAAAAAATCAAAAAAGAATCAAAAGTTGATATGTTACTTTCAAAAGAGATTCAAGAAATTCGTTCTATTATTGGTTAATTAAGTGTGGATTGTGTGTTTATTAATTGTGTAATTTCTGTTTCTAAAAAAATGAATTTAGTAGTATGCTTAAAATAATAACCTTGATATAAACAGTTTTTAAAAAATTAATTTTATATTTAACCTTTAAAATAAAGCTAAAACAAAGTAATACACTAATCCACAGTCTTAATATAAAAAATAAATTTATGAAGTTAGAATGTGAAAAATCAAAAATTGAATTAGCTATTCAAAAAGCTTCAAGATTAGCAAACAAACATCTTACTCTTCCAGTTCTTTCTTGTGTTTATTTAGATGCTCTAGGGGATAAGTTGGTGATTAAATCAACTAATTTAGATTTAGGTGTAGAAATAAAAGTTAAAGTGAAAATAATAGAGAGAGGTGTGGTAGCTGTGCCGGCCAATATTTTAGTTGGAGTTTTATCTTCTATAAAAGAAAACAATCTTACTTTTGAAAGTGAAGGTGATAATTTAAAGATATATTCTGGTAAAAATTCAGCTACTATAAAATGTATGCCTTATGATGATTTTCCAAGTATTCCAAGATTGGAAGAAGTAAAATCAATAAAAATTAACTCAAACGATTTAATGTTAGGTTTTAAATCTGTTTGGTATAGTGCTTCAAATTCAAATATAAAACCAGAGCTTTCTAGTGTTTATATATACAAAGGTGATAATAATTTAGTTTTTGTGTCAACAGACTCTTTTCGTTTGGCAGAAAAGAAAATAAATACCAAAATTAGTGATGATTTTCCTCAAATTTTAATACCTTATAAAAATGTAGCAGAAATAGTAAAATTTTTTGAAGATTATAATGGTGATATTAATATAATTTTTGAAAAAAATCAGGCTGCTTTTATTAATGATGAAATTTATATAGTTTCAAGATTGATTGACGGTAATTTTCCTGATTATAAACAAATAATACCAAAAACATTTATTACTTCAGCCACCATCTTAAAAAATGATTTTTTAAACTCATTAAAAGCTTCAAATGTTTTTTCAGATTCATCAAATCAAGTTAAATTAAAAATTGAGGCAAATGATAAATCTCTTAAAGTTGAATCAAAAAATAATGATATTGGAGAATATAAAGAATCTATAAACGCTACTGTTTCTGGTGAGGGGATAGAGCTTAATTTTAACAATCGTTATATAGTGGATTGTATGCAATCTATACTATCAGAAAGTTTAACACTTAATTTCGCTGGTGTAGGTAAAGCTCTTGTTATAACTGGAGCTACAGATAAAAGTTTCTTATATATAGTGATGCCGATGAATCGTTAGTTTATGTTAAATATAGGTAATTTTTTACAAAAATTTTTAAACCTTGAAAAAGATAATAAATTAAAACTATCTTTAATTACTGAATCTATAAAAGAAATTACAGGTTTAGATTTAACAACAGAAATGCTTGAAATAAAACAAGATAAATTAAAAATAAATTGTAATCCTGTTTTTCGTAATGAAATTTTTATACACAAAAACAAAATAGAAGATGTTTTAAAATCTAAAAAAATTTTTCTTAAATTATATTAATAATTTATGATAACTGGTTTATCAGCAGAAAGACCGTGTTCTTGAGCCCAAACCCGAACACTATATTCCCAACGTTCATATTGAGGATCTAAATTAGGGTTCTCAGGATACTCTCCTCTAGGATTATCTTTATCAACCCAATTTAAAATAGAATGAACTCCACCAGTAAGCACTGTTTGATTTAAAGTGGAAGTGGCTAACATACCACCTTGCCAAATACCTTGTAATACAGGTTTTAAAGTATTTTGATCTTCTATTAAAGGTTCTTCAAATTGCTCATTTGGTATTCTTGCTAAAACTTGATCCATAAAAGCTCTCCATATTGGCGCCACAATAAATCCAGCAACTTTTTTTTGCATTGCAGAGTTATCATTATTTCCTGCCCAAGCTCCCACAGCAATGTTTGGAGTGTATCCCATTATCCAAGCGTCTTTATAATCGTTAGTAGTTCCTGTTTTTACAGCCACGTCTCTATTAGGAAAATACAAAGCTGAAGTTTGTCCAAACGAAGGTGCTCTAGCAACGTTATCAGAGAGAATACTTGAAATTTTTAAAGCAACTTCTTTATCTAAAACTTGTTTTGGATTGGGTTCGTGTTTCTCAAGAGTTTCTCCGGTTTTGTCTTTTATTTCAATAATAGGAGAAAGGTTGGTTTTTATACCATTGTTAGCAAAAACTCCGTAAGCACCAGTAAGTTCAAGTGGGGTGACTTCGCCGCCTCCAAGCACCAAAGTAAGACCATAATTACCTTTATTGTTTATGGATTCAATACCCATATCTCTCGCGAGTCTTATTGATTCATTTAAACCAGCTAAATACAAAACTTTAACCGATGGTATGTTGAGTGATTGAGCTAAAGCACTTCTTAAAGTTACAGGACCTCTAAAAACCCCATCATAGTTGTCTGGTGCGTAACAACCACCACTCATAGTGAGATTTTGAGGCGCGCAATTGGTAGAAAATTGAGTTTTTAAGTCAAACACTACTGTTTCTGGAGTGTATCCTTTTAGAAAAGCTTGTGAATAAACGAAGGGTTTAAAGGTTGACCCTGGTTGTCTTTTAGCGGTAGTTACATTAAAAGCACCATCTATTTCCTTATCAAAATAATCTCTTGAACCAACCATAGTTAAAATTTCTCCATTTTTTGGATTTATAGCAACTAAAGCGGCATTTTCAGCATTGAATTTTTCTTTGTTTTCCATTGCGTAATCATAAGCTATTTTTTCTCCTATTGATTGCAAACTGTAATCTAAAGAGGTTATAACCCTCAAACCACCACTGTCTATCAAATCTGCGCCATATTTTTTATTTATGTAGTCTAAAACATAAAATACAAAATGAGGAGCTTTAATGCTGGTGTCTCCTTTGTTTATAAAAGTTACCTCCTCTTTTTTTGCGTCATTATATTCTTCATCGTCTATAAAATTATTTTCCAACATTTCTTTTAGAACTAAGTTTTTTCTGTCATCCAACTTGTCTTTATTTTTTCCGTAAGGGGAATAAAAAGTAGGAGCTTTTGGTAAAGCTGCCAAATAAGCTGCTTCAGCAAGACTGACATCTTTAGAAGATTTACCAAAGAAAGCTTGACTAGCTTCTTCTACACCATAAATTACACCACCATAAGGTATTTCATTGAGATACATTGAAAGGATTTCATCTTTGCTAGCCACTTGTTCTAATTTTACAGCCAACACCCACTCTTTTAGTTTTCTAGAAATAAGTTTTTCTGAAGTTAATAATGAATTTTTAACAACTTGTTGAGTGATAGTAGAACCTCCTTGGCTAAAATTCAAAGAAAGCATATTTACTAATACAGCTCTAAAAAAAGATAAAGGTTGAACACCACGATGTTCATAAAATTCTCTATCTTCTATGGCAATAGTGGCATTTTTTATATTTCTGGATATTTCTTCTATTGGCACAGTGCTTCTTCTTTCGTTGCCTCCAGTATCGTAAAGAAGAATTTCTCCCGTTCGGTCGTATATTTTGGTTGATTCTATAACTCTCCTTTCTCTGATTGATTCCAGAGTAGGCACTTTAAACGTGCTTATCCAAACTAAAGATACAGCACTGATTATAAAAAAAGCTGAAAAAACCAACATTATCAATGTTTTGATAGAAAACCTGTTCTTTTTAAAGAATTTTTTTACCATTCTTATATTCTATGTTAAAAAATGAAATTTTGGTAGGGGAAAATAAAAATCCACCGAAATTTTTGGTGGATTTTTATTTTTTAAAGAAGTCTACAAAACTTATTCATCATCTTCTTCAAACTCGTCTTCGTCTTCCTCATCCTCTTCTTCACCATCTTCTTCAACTTCATCCTCATCGTCTCCTGTTATCTCCTCATCTTCTTCATCTTCCTCATCTCCTAAATCTGATAAATCTAACTCTTCATCGTTTTCATTTTCATCTTTATATTCGTCGTCCATATTTTTTAAAATTATACTTTTTAATTATTACCATCTAAATAATGGTAAGCTACTTTTTATCATACTCAAAAATTTTTGCAATAATACTATTAAACTTCTGTGGATAGTGAAATAGCTGAGCAGGTGAGGGCTATAGCAATAGCGTCGTATTCATCATCGTGTCTTTTTTGTTCCTTAACTGTTTGAGGTAATTTAACTAACTTTTTAACCATACTAATTACTTGTTTTTTGTCACTCTTGCCGTAGCCTGTGATGGCTAATTTTATTTGGTTGGGATTAAATTCTCTCAAGATAACATTTTGTCTAGCCACTTCTAAAAGTATGACACCGCGAGCTTCTGCTACTTGTAGCGCGGTTTTTTTATTTTTACTCCAAAGTAGTGTCTCAACAGCTACTTGTTCGGGTTTATATTTTTTAATTATCTCTTTGATTTTCTCTCCTATAGTTAAAAGTCTTTGAGAATGGGGGAGTTTGGCGTCCGTTTCTAAACATTCAGAGTAAACCAAAACAGGATTACCTTTACTTTTTTCAATTACGGCCAAACCTATACGACCATAACCAGGATCTATTCCAAGAATAATTTTATTCTGCATTGGTGAAAACTTCTTGAACCTCATCGTTTTCTTCAAGTTCTTCAATGAGGATGTTTAATTTCTCTCCATCTTCGTCTGAAATGGGGGTAGTGTTTTTTGGTGACCAACCCGAACCAATTTGTTTTTCAAAAGCCCAAGAGGCTGAACCTGGTGTAGCCAATTCAAAACCGTTTTTAGAAAGAATATGTTTTATTTCTTGAGCTGCTTTGTTGCGGTTCTCTGTTAAGGCTTCAATAATAAGCGCGCAACCTCCTGGCCCGTAAGCTTCATAAGTGATTTGTTCCATTTCACCGCTTTCACCCCCAACACCCTTTTTTATCGCTCTTTCAATGTTGTCGTTTGGCACATTAGCTTCTCTGGCTTTTTCAATAGCGGTTCGCAAGCCGGGAGAATTAACATCACCCTTAGCTTTTTTTGATTCTACAGTGATGAAACGCACCAATTTCCCAAAAATTTTACTTTTTTGAGCATCAGTAACAGCTTTTTTATTTTTAATTTTTGACCATTTATTATGTCCCGCCATATTACATACAAGTTACAATAATTTTTTTTGTTTGTCTTCTGGAAAATCTAAACCCAGATGTTTGTAAGCCCGTTCGGTTAGTGTTCGTCCACGAGGGGTGCGCTCCAAAAAACCTAATTGTAAAAGGTAGGGCTCGTGAAATTCTTCTATTGTGTTTTCTTCTTCTGCTAAAGAGGCTGCTAAAGTATTAAGCCCAACCGGACCACCTTTAAATTTTGAAGCGATGGTTTGAAGGAGTTTTATATCCGAAGCGTTTAGTCCTATATAATCTATACCCAAAAGCTCAAAAGCTTCACTTGCCATTCTTTCGTCAATGTCTTTTTTTTGAACCTGAGCATAGTCTCTAGCTCTTTTTAAAAGATAATTGGCGGTGCGGGGGGTAAAACGACTTCTTTTAGCAATAGAACTGGCAGCGGTGTCGTCTAGAGAAACCCCCAAGATTTTAGCGGAGCGTTTGATAATTTTTACAATTTCTTCTTCGTTGTAAAATTCTAAACGGAAAACCCCACCAGAAAATCTAGAACGTAAAGGTGAAGAAAGCATAGCTAGTTTGGTGGTGGCGCCAATTAAAGTAAAAGGTGGTAATTCTAGTTGAATAGTTCTGGCTGAAGGACCTTTACCCAAAATAATATCTAAAGACCCGGATTCCATAGCGGGGTAGAGCACTTCTTCAATTGTTTTGTTTAATCTGTGAATCTCGTCTATAAAAAGAATGTCTCCAGGGGAAAGGTTTGTTAGTATTGAAGCCAAGTCACCAACTTTTTCAATGGCTGGTCCCGAAGTGTTGCGCATTTGACTCGCGGTTTCTTTCGCTATAAGATGTGCCAGTGTGGTTTTACCAAGTCCTGGCGGCCCATAAAACAAAAGGTGTTCTGGTGGGTGGTTGCGTTCTTTAGCGGCAGAAAGCAAAATCTTTAGATTTTGCTTTATATTTTCTTGACCAATGTATTCGTCCCATTTTGAAGGGCGCAAAGTTTGATCAAGAAAATCAAAATCTCCATTTGAGATATCGTCGTCTATATGAACAGAGCCAGGTTTAGGTTTTTTAGTGTTGTTCCTTGACATAATATGTGCTATATGATATACTTATGTGTGAGTTTGAAATTTAAATATTGGAGACACAAATCTCTAAACAGCATTTCGTTTTTCGAGATTAGACATTAAATCAAGGGAGAACCGGTACCGTTCTGTTCAGGAGGGCCACTAGTTCTTTCCTCAGAGTAATGTTTTGCTTTTGGTTTAATTACTGAAAGTGCTGTTTAGAGATTTGTATCCCTAATTACTCTATATCTAATTCCCATTATTCACAAAAGCCCTCTCGGAGCAATTTTTTTTGTGAATAACTTTTTTATTTCAACAAACTAGAGACAAAACAAAATTTTATTTTTATTTTGTTTAAATAAAGTTAATAAAATACACAGTGTTTTATCCCTCTAAATCAATAACACGACTGAGTTCGTCAAGAGAAGTGATGCCTTGCAAGACTTTAATAACACCGTCTTGTTTCATATTTAAAATATTTTGACTTTCAGAGGCTTTGTTTATCTCTCTTTCGCTTGGGTTTTGGATGATTACTTTTTCAACTTTTTCATCAGTTAGGATTGCTTCAAAAATGCCGGTGCGTCCTTTAAAACCAGTGAAATTACAAGCTTCACAACCCACCGACTCGTAGACATTGTTTATATCCAAATCTTCTAAATAGGTTTTGTCGGTAATGCTGTCCAGGGTGTTTTTTATGATTTTGTTTTCAGCTTCTGTTAACTCAGTTTTCTTTTTACATTTGTTACAAAGTTTTCTTAAAAGTCTCTGAGCCATAGCAATATTGATAGCTGAAGTGATAACTTTTGGATTGACCTCTAAGTCTATGAGACGAGGAAAAGTGCCAGCGACGTTGTTGGTGTGCAGTGTTGAGAACACCAAGTGTCCTGTCAAAGCCGAATTCACTGCAATTTTAGCTGTTTCTTTATCTCTAATTTCACCCACCATTATTACGTCTGGGTCTTGGCGCAAAGCGCTACGGAGTCCTTCCAAAAAAGTATAACCCTTTTTTTCGTCGGTTTGAGTTTGAACAACGCCTTTCAGGTGGTATTCAATTGGATTTTCAATGGTAATTATTTTTATTTCTGGCGTGTGTATTTTTTTTAGAAAAGCATAAAGAGTGGTGGTTTTACCGCTTCCAGTTGGGCCAGTATTGAGAAGCATACCGTTGGGTTTTTTTAATTCACGTATCAAAATCTTTAAAAGTCTTTCGTTAATACCCAATTCTTCAAGTGGCACTGATATTGTGTCTGGATTTAAAATACGCAAAACAATTGATTCTCCATAATTACCAGGCAGGAGGGAAGTACGAGTTTCAATTTCTATACCCTTTAGTTTAATACTAAAACGACCATCTTGAGCTTTGTTTTTTATATTAAGTTTTAGGTTTGATAAGAGTTTGATACGAGAAAGCAAAAGATCGTAAGTGGTGTGATTAATGTCTAAAACATCGTTTAATACGCCATCTAACCTGTATCTTAATCGGACTACTCCGTCTTCTGGTTCTATATGAATATCTGATGCATCAATAGAAATAGCTCCGGCTAATATTATTTCTAAAACTTTAGATACGCGATAATTTTTTTGAGAAAGAATTGTTTCTAGAGATTCTTTGATGTCTGCAATACTTTTGACTGACGCAACCAAGCTTTCAATCTCTTGGTTTTCAATATCTACAGCCCCGCTTTTGGTTTCCATAGAGTGCGACAAATCTTTGTAGCGTTCCCAAACTTTGTCTAAACTTTGGTGTGACGCCATAAAAATATTTGGCACATAACCTCGTTTTTTTAGATCTTCAATAACCGCAATGGTTTTTTCATTATGAGGGGAAATAATCGCTAAGGAAACTCTTTTGTTAACTATATTAAAAGGCGCTACCTTAGCTTCCCGAGCTTCTGATTCTTTGATGGTGCGCAAAGCGTCTATGTTTACCAAACTGACGGATAAATCAACGTAAGGCAAACCATATTTTTGAGACATAATTTGAACAAGACCTTCCTCTTCTTGTTCCCGAAGTTCTTTAATTCTTTGTCTTTGTTTGTCTTCGTTAAATTGAACGGTCATAGTTTAAGTATAGCAAATTTTTAATTTTTAATTCACAATTTTTACACAAGTTTCAACGTTTTATTTTAGAATTGTTAGCTTGACAAATTCTGTATATTTGCTATAATTAGGGGTAGGTGGTGTTCTATTAAATTTAAATTAAAAAACAGGAGGGCGAGATGGGAAAAAAGAGTTTGTCGGTCATTTTGTGGCTCTTCTTCTTCGCTTTTTTGGCAGTTTTTTCCGCGCTTGGTCAGGAAACCAAGGCGGAAAAGGCGGAAAGAAAGGCCATTGAAAAGGCCGAAAAGATCTTCCGCCAGCAGGAAAAGTGGAAGATCCAAGCCGGCCTCTCGTGCCCCTTGGGTGGGTACGAGGAAGTTTTTATCCACCCAAGCTTCGGACGCCAGCTCCTGTATTGGAACGGAGCCGGCGTCCACGGGTTCTTTGCTAGCAGGTACGTCTTTGTCATTGAGGCAAAGAACCCGTACTCCAACCTCACTCTAGAAATCAAGAGGGGTGGGGAAAAAGCGGTTGAGAACATGTGCCCCGGCGGCTCAATCGCTTTAGTAGATAGCGCTCCTTTCGGGAGTCGCTATAAACGGGTGGTCTGGACCGCCCAGGGGGTAGTTGAGGGCCGGATGGCCTTCGGCTACAGCAATCCCGGCTCAGTCTACGTCGGGGGCAGAGAAGGGGTTAGAGTGTCCTACCCCTGGCTGATGACCCTGGACAGGGTCGACGTCGAATTTTAGTCAGTCCCGTTGGATAAAATCTTAAAAAGATTTTGTTCAACGGGACTTTTTGGTTTATGGCAGAAGTGTGGCGGTAATGATAATATCAATATATGGAATTTATATCTAAAAATTTGACAGAAACTTCAAAAATAACCTTTGATTTTATTGATAATTTGAAACCTGCGACTGGTGGAGCAACTGTGGTTGGACTTTATGGAGACCTGGGTGCAGGCAAGACTACTTTTATGAAATATTTAGCGGAAGCGCTTGGTTTAGAAGAGGTGATTCAAAGCCCCACTTTTGTTATTATGAAATTTTTTAACCTTGCTGAGCAATCTGAAAACGCAAGATTTCCAAAAACTGAAAATCCGAAAATAAAAGGTTTTCAAAAATTGATTCACATTGACGCTTATCGTATAGAAGAAGTGAACGAAATGCTTGTTTTAGGTTGGGATAATATCGTTTCTGATCCTAAAAATCTGGTTTGTGTAGAGTGGCCAGAGAAAATCACTTCTATTATGCCTCCGCATATCAAAATATTTTTTGAACACCTTTCTGAAAACGCAAGAAAAATAAAAATAAAATTTAATGAAGAAAACTGAAAACAAAAAAAGAGTGGTGCTTTTAGATGCTCACGCGATTATTCATCGGGCGTATCATGCTCTACCTGATTTTGTGACCAGTAAAGGTGAGCCGACGGGAGCGCTTTATGGGTTGGTAACTATGATTTTGAAAATTGTGACAGATTTGAAACCTGACTATGTAATTGCTTGTTATGATTTACCAAAACCAACTTATCGTCATGAGGTTTATGAAGGCTATAAAGCTGGTAGAGCCAAAAGCGATGATGTTTTATCAATACAACTGGAAACATCAAAAGAAATTTGTTTGGCTTTAAATATCCCAATCTATTCTAAAGAAGGTTTTGAGGCTGATGATATGTTGGGCACCATTGTTGAGAAACTAAAAAATTCTAACGTGGACATAGTGATTGCTTCTGGAGATATGGATACTATGCAACTTGTTTCTGACGGTAAAAAGGGGAGTGTTAAGGTTTATACTTTAAGAAAAGGTATAAAAGATACTATTTTATATGACGAAAAAGGTGTAAAAGAAAGGTTTGGGTTTGAACCTAAGTTTTTGGTGGATTTCAAAGGTTTGCGAGGCGATCCGTCTGACAATATTATCGGTGTCGCTGGTATTGGAGAGAAGAGCGCCACCGATTTGATAAAAAACTTTGGCACGATTGAAAACATTTATAAAGTTTTAAAAAAGAATCCAGAAAAATTTGAGGAAGCGGGTATAAGAAAAGGGATTGTGGAACTTTTAAAAAACAACGAAGAAGAAGCGAAATTTTCTAAAATGCTCGCAACCATTAGAAGAGATGCGCCGATTGATTTTGTTTTACCTGAGCAAAAATGGAAAGAAAATTTAGATTTAAAAAAAGCTGAGTCTCTATTTCAAAAATTGGAGTTTAGAAATATGAAAGCAAGATTGAAACAAGTGATTGAGGGTTCTCAGAGTGGTTCTGATTCAACAAAAAACCCTTCTGCTGGTTATGATACAAAAATTGCTTCTGGTGATAGTTTGGAGAAAAGTGAAACTAATCAAGAAATAGAAGAAACCAAATTGGCGCTTTGGGTAGTTGATTCAAACATAACTGATCCAAGCATAGAAGATGTTTTAAATTTTGCTAACGATGATTCGTTTGAAAAATCTAAAGAAATTATTTTTCGTGAGCTTAAAAAAAGACAAAGTGAAAAAGTTTTTGAAGAAATAGAAAAACCGCTTATGTCAGTAATTAAAGATATGGAAGAGCGTGGAGTTTTAGTTGATAAAGATTTTTTAAAGGAATTAAATAAAAAATATTCTGAAGAGCTTGAAAAAATAAAAGAGAAAATTTGGCAGGAAGCTGGTATGCAATTTAATATTTCTTCACCAAAACAACTTGGAGAAGTGCTTTTTGAAAAGTTAGGTCTTAGTGTAAAAAATCAGAAAAAAACTAGCACTGGAGCTAAATCTACCAGAGAATCAGAATTGCAAAAAATGGTTGATTTGCACCCCATTATTCCAATGATTCTAGAATATCGGGAGCTTTCAAAACTTATTTCTACTTATATAGAACCCATTCCTAAAACAATAGATAAAGAAGGTCGGTTGCATGCGAGATTTATTCAGGCAGGCACTACCACCGGCAGGATGTCTTCTACTAATCCAAATTTGCAAAACATTCCCACTAGTTCGGTACGAGGCTCTGCTATACGCAACGCTTTTGTGGCTCCTCAAGGGTTTAAACTTGGGGCTTTTGATTATTCTCAAATAGAATTACGCATCGCAGCTTTTTTGTCTGGTGATGAGAAATTAATTCAAATTTTTAAATCAGGTCAAGATGTGCACACCAGTGTTGCTTCACAGGTTTTTAAAGTGCCGTTTGAGAAAGTTGATAAGGAAATGCGGAGACGTGCCAAGGTTATTAACTTCGGTATCCTTTATGGTATGGGAGTTAACGCGCTTTTACAAAATTTAGGTTCAGATAGAAAAACAGCTCAAGAATTTTATAATACTTATTTTCAAAATTTTGAAGGTTTGGCGCAATATCTTGATAAAACTAAAGTAGATGCAACCAAAAAAGGATTTACAGAAACACTTTTTGGTAGACGTAGATATTTTGAGGGTTTGAAATCTAAAATACCTTTTATTAAAGCTGCCGCTGAGAGAATGGCTATCAATGCTCCCATTCAAGGAACCGAGGCGGATATTATAAAAATGGCTATGAGTAAAGTTGATCTTTTTCTAAAAAACAACAATTTAAAAAACAAAGTTTTTTTGATTATGCAAATACATGACGAGCTGATTTATGAAATAAAAGAAGAAGTTATAAACACAGTGGTTCCTCAGATAACAGACATAATGCAAAATATAATTTCTTTGGAAGAAACCAAAGGTGTGCCGATAGTTGTAAATTTTAAGAGTGGTTACAATTGGGGTGAGATGAAATAAAAATAATATGAATCAAGATAGTTTGTTTAAACAATATAAAGGTGTCTTTGAAAGTAAAGAAAAGGTTGCAAGACCGGAAAATGAAAATCTTTCTAGGTATGCTTACAATCCTTTTGCTTTGCAAGACGCTTTAGGGGAGAAAGATAAGAAAAAAATCTGGATAGAATATGTAAAACTTAGACTACAAGGTGTTAAAACAGAAGAAATTATTCATATAGTTATAAGTAAAATAAAAAATATGTCCGCCATATCTGCTGGAGCCAAAAAAGAAAATCTTGGCTTGAAAGATTACCCTTATAACAAATCAAAACGTGATGTAAAAAATTGGTCGGAGATTAAACTTAAAGATTTTTATAACAAATTAGTTTTTCTTTACCACGAATCAAGAGGTGCTCGCCTGAATGGTTATTCAGACGGAGAAAACAAAGACCTAGATACGGTTTTAGAAAAAATATTACTCCAAGTTTAGGTTTTTTCTGAAAATGAACAGGTGTCTTCTTATTAAAATCTCTATTTAAATCCAGTTTTGGTTAATTAGAAAAGTTTTTACTTGTTTAAATATTTTTTCGTGACCAAGGGTGTTTGGGTGCAAACCGTCATCTAAATCTTTTGGTTCTAAAATTCCAAAAACATTTAAATATGGAACATTAAATTCCGAACAAATGTTTTTTGTGAAATTATTGTATTTTTTTATTTCCGAATTTGTATAGTAAATATCTTCCCACAAGATCGGCGCTGTTTTTTGTTCGTCTACGTTTGTAAATCCTATAAAAATTATATTCCCTGTTATTTTTTGGGCTCTTGTTATTATTTCTCTAACATTATTTTCAAATTGTTCTACGGAAACATTGTTCTCTCCATTTCTGCTTATCAAACAAGAATCATTTCCTCCGCTTTGAAATATAAAAGCATCAGCTTCTCTGGTTTGGGCTTCACTTTCAAATCTCTCTAAAATTGCACTGGTGGTTCCCCCTGGAAGACTTAAATTGTAAATTAAACATTCACCACCGGTTCTTTTTGCGGTTTCTAACCATAAACGATTTACCCAACCACCCATTTCCATATCTGACGCTCCCCAGGCTGTGCTGTCTCCAAAGATACAAATTGATGTTGGTTTTTGCATAATTAATTTAGTTTAGATATTTATATTGTTAAACAACTAAAAATAAATATCGTGAAATTAAAAAACAAAAAGGTTTCGCAGACTATTGATAAATGATACTTGGTCCGCTCGGGGGGAATCGAACCCTCGACCATCTCCTTAAAAGGGAGCTGCTCTACCGACTGAGCTACGAGCGGATTAAACAAACATTAAAAAATATAACATAAAAAATTATAACGGCAAATCTAAAGCGAAGGCGCCCGCACCAGAAAACAGAAGAGAGACTACAATAGCGAGAAGCATTACATAAAAAACTAAATTTCTTTTCAGAAGGTCTGGTTCTTTGTATTCAATATAAGTTTCTGCAAAAGTTAATAAAGCTAAGACTAAAGCTGCAATTTGAGTATAAAATCCCAACAAAAACATTACACCACCAACTATTTCTATGCCTCCTAATATTTTAAGAGCAATTTCTGGCTTAGGGATTTTCAAAGCAGAAAAAGAAGACAACCAATGATCTTTCTCGTGTTTAAAAGCTAAAAAACCTAAATTTATAAATATGAACCCAGCGACTATTCTTAAAATAAAAGGCGCTAATAGTGAATAAGTTAAAAGGTCTGGAAATGGATTTAACATACGTGTAGTATAACAATTATGGAAAAGGTTGTCATTTTGAATAATATAAGAAGCAATGAAAACGTCGGCTCCATTTTTCGGACAGCAGATGGTGCAGGTGTTTCTAAAATAATACTTTGTGGTTATACACCAGCGCCTTTAGATAGATTTGGCAGAGAAAACAAAGGGCTTGTTAAAGCGTCATTAGGTGCAGAGAAATCGGTGGTGTGGGAAAAGTTTGAGAATTTAAAAGAAGCGATTAAGAATGCTCGCTCAAAAAATTTTGTGATAGTTGGAGTTGAGCAAGACAAACAGGCTATTGATTATAGAAAGATAAAACAAATAGCAACCAACAACCAACATTTAGCATTGGTGTTTGGTAACGAAGTAGAAGGTTTATCAAAAACCGATTTAAAACTTTGTGATGTTGTCGCGGAATTGCCAATGAAAGGCAAAAAAGAATCTCTCAATGTTTCTGTTTGTGCTGGGATTGTTTTATATTCTTTAATAACGGATTGAGTCTACAACCAGATTGTTTTCATCATAAAGACTTATGGTGTCATGTTCTTTGTGCCAAAGAGCGCTACTAAATTTATTTAAGTAAATACGATATTCGTTACCTGGAAAATCGGTGTCTCCAAAATGATTCGCGACACAAGTGTTATAGTTTATTTGAGTGGTTATGTAATTTTTACAAGAACTAGACACAGTGTCAGGCAAATTTCTTATAAACTCACTGCCTTTGGTAGTGCAACGTCCTATCCTTTCTATAACATCCAAACACTCACTATTTCTTTCGGGAACACTGGAAAAAATTGGCAACTTTTCATCTTTGGGTTTTGGGCACTGGAGCGATAATCCTGGGTAAAAAGTTCGGTTTTCTTCAAAAAAACCGGTGCATTTATTGGTGCGAAACGACGTGCCAATAGGGGAGAAGCCTTTGGTGATATAAACTTTGTCTCCTTTTTGAAGAATAACATCACTTTCGTTTTTGGTAGAGGGGAAAGGCAACAGAGATGCTCCACCTATAACTGCAGAATAACCCGTAACTTCGCTTTTGAGATACCAGCCGGTTATTTTTAAAACCTCGTCATCTTTCAAATTGGTGTAAAGAGAAACATATTGTCTGTCGGGATTGTCGCTGTAAAAACCTGACACACTGGATATCCTTATTTTTCCATAATAAGGTGAACGTTTGCTTTCTTCAATTTGTTTGTTTATTTCTTTTTCTATTTTTTTCAGTTCTTTTTCAACCTTTTTTATTTCTTTAGCTATACTTTTGTTTGCTGAATATGATTGGTTGGCGAGATGTTTTTGATTAGTTGAGTTTGAAATATTTTTTGATGATCCACTAAACGAAGAAGCGCTGTTCAATTCACTTTTTCTATTGAAGGCGGAATTCTTCAAAGGCTCAAAAGCGAAACCTATGATAATAAGCAGAGCCAGAAATATAAGAGCTGGTTTTGGACCTTTCATTTTATTTGTATATTAATTGATGTTTAGGACAAAAGTGGGCGCTTCGACCTTTTATTACTATTCTTTCTATTGTGCCTGAGCAGTTAGTTTTTAAACATTTTTCTCCTTTGCGCCCGTAAACTTTATGAAAATTTTGAAAATTACCTTTTTTGCCAAAAGCGTTAAGATAGTCTGATTTAGAATCACCACCTTCTTTAATAGAAAGTTTTAAAATTTTTTGCATCGCTTTGAAAATTTCTCCGAATTTGCGTTGAGGAATTTTGTTTGTCACTGAAACAGGATGGATTCCAGTTTGCCAGAGTATTTCATCTGAATAAATATTGCCAATGCCAGACAAAAATTTTTGTTCCATTAAGGCTGATTTTATGGGTAATTTTTTGCTGTGAAAAATTTCAAAAAGATTTTTAGCACTGAATTTTGGATCCAAAGGTTCTGGCCCTAATTGACCAATTCGTTTGTGTAGATGCAATTCATTGGTTTTAAAAAATTCTACTGAAGCAAACTTTCTCATATCGGCTAAGACCAAATTTTTACCATCTGATAATTTGAAGATAAGATGAACAAATTTATTATTTGGATATAACCCATACATCAAATTACCAGTCATTTTCATATGCACAATGATGGTGTAATCATTAGAAAGTTTGATTAAAATATTTTTCGCTTTTCTTTCTATGTTTTTTATGGTGCTACCCGTAATTATTTTTTTAAATTGCTCAAGATATTTTTTATTTTTGATGTTTTGTTTATTATTGTGTTTGGCGCCAATATGAAAATCTGACCAGACATCTTTAATCGTCTTGCCGATAATAACTTTTTTCAGACCTTTTACGGTTGTTTGTACTTCAGGTAATTCGGGCATTGAAAATCATTTATGGCTAATGGAGTATGTATTATACAAGAAAATACAAAAAATATCAAGTTCTGTTTATGATTTTTTGGAGTTCTTCGCGAACCACAGTAGCATCATCCCAAGGGGTTTTTTTGCCATTGGCTTCCATAATGTAGGGGTCTGTGCCTTTACCAGTGATCAAGACAGCAACATTTTTGTTGTCTGGTTCAAGGGAGGCGATTTTAAGAGCTCGGTTTATGGCTTCGCGCCTGTCTATAATTATTTCTGCTGATTTTTTGGTGATGCCTTTTTTAATATCTTCCAATATTTTCATCGGGTCTTCGTCGTAAGGATCTTCGTTGGTTAGAATTATTTGATCACAATATTTCTCAGCAATTTTACCCATTTCTGTTCTTTTCCATTTGTCTCTGCCACCACCAGTGTTACCAAGCACGCAAATATTTTTATACCTATGGTAAGTTTCGTAAACTGCTTTAAGTGAATCGGGTGTGTGAGCATAATCAACTACTACCTCAAAATTTTGACCCGCGTTTATTTTTTCCATTCTGCCTCTTATAAAGTCTATATTTTCAAGACCTTTTTTTATGGTTTCGTCTTTTACTCCAAAAAATTTGGTGCAGTATATGGCGCCAAGCATATTTGATACATTAAATATACCAGGTAATTTGCTATGAATAACTAATTTACCAATTTGAAACGAGGAACTTTTTTCAGTGGTTTTGGTGCCGATTGTGTCGTTAAGAGAATAGGGGATTTTGTTTTTTATATTTAATGCTAAAAACTTTTCTCCTTCTTTGTCATCGGCGTTGACAATAATTGCCAAATCCTTTTTAGGACTTTTTTCAAGTTCTTTGGCGATGTCTAACTTAGCTTTCAAATATTTTTCGTAAGAACCGTGTGATTCTATGTGTTCTGGTGCTAAATTAGTAAAAATTAAGGCGTTGAGAAAAAGAAATTTATGGCGAGACTGAGGCACACCTTCAGAACTAAGTTCAATAATTGCGTAATTACAACCTTCGTTTACCGCGTTGCTTAAAAATTTTTGTGTGAAAAACCGACCCCGTAAAGTCATCTTAAACATATTGCGCCATTCTTTTTCTCCAATTTTGTATCGGATGGTGCTAGCTAGAGCGGTTTTTTTGCCATCTGCTTCAAGTATGGCGTTTACTAATTCAGTGGTGGTGGATTTGCCTTTAGTGCCAGTTACTCCTATAACAGCTATTTTTTTAGCTGGAAATTTATAGATAAACGCTCCCAGTAAAGCCAGAAAATAATGATATATGGGTTGGCTAAGTTTAAAAAATTTTTTAGGAATTATTTTTCTGCCGATATTTAATATTGTCTCTAAAAATTTTGATTCTTTCATTTTATTTTCCGAGATTTTTAAGGGCGTATTTTATTTTTTCATTTGTGCCAGTTATTTCTTTAGGTAAATTTTTTATTATTTCTTGAATATCTCTATCTCTGTAACCTAAAGATTTCAAAGCTTCAAAAACATCAATATCTTCGTTGGTTCTGGCTCTATCTTTGTCAGAAGAAACAAGTTTACCGTTTAATTCTAGAACTATTTTTTCAGCAGTTTTTTTACCGATACCAGAAATTTTGGTTAAAGCAGAAGTGTTGTTGGTTGCTACTGCTTCGGTAATAGATTTAACGCCTGCTACACTCAAAATTGCCAATCCGGATTTTGGTCCAACCCCTGAAACTGTAATAAGAAGTTCAAAAACACGCAACTCTTCTTCTGTTTCAAAACCGTAAAGGTCTAGGGAATTTTCGCGCACCGCTGTATGAGTCCAAAAACTTGCTTCTGAATTTAAACGCAATTTACTTAAATATGAAGGGGTGCTATTAATAATAAAACCCATACCGTGCACATTTACAATAGCTTTGGTGCTTTTGAGGTCAAATATGTTACCTGTAATGTGTCCAAACATATATTATTTATACATAAATAATAGCAGATTACGACTTTTTTGTTTTATTGCAAAAAATAACTATATATGTTAATTTACTGCTACATATGCCAATAACAAGTTCAGCCAAAAAAGCACTCCGATCTTCTAAAAAGAAGAGGGTTCTTAATTTGCGCAGAAAAAATAATATGCAGAGTGTTATTAAGGAATACAAAAAACTGGTGCTAGATAAAAAAATTGATGAAGCTAAAAAACTCATTCCAAAACTCCAAAAAGCCATAGATAAAGCAGAGAAAAGGGGAGTGATCAAAAAAAATAACGCTTCCAGAAAAAAATCAAGATTAGTACACATAATCATCAACGCAAAATAAAAAATGGCTTAAAAGCCATTTTTTGTTCTGGTAATTTGTTTAAAAGTCATATTTGTCGTGGGTATGATTATTGTGGTTTTCTCTAATTTTTAATACAATCATACAAGAGCGGTCACAAATTGGCTTGTGGTTGCTTCATTTTTACAACACCCTTAAGATATGAACAAAAAACATTTTGAACAATCAATGAATCCGAAAGAGCATACCCAATCCGAATTGAGAGATGCTGGAATTTCTCATCCAAGTGAATGGAAGAAAGCGTTAGATTTATACACCCCATTGGAGGAAGAGGAGGAAATATTAACTCCGGATCGTCGTAGTTTTAAAAAATTGGCATCCTATCTTGAGGAAGACAGAAAGATTTCTGATAGAGAAAAAATTAAAAAATTTAGCGAAACATCGGATTCAATTGAACGATTGGAAATTTTACGATCAATGTCTCTTCAAGATGCTATTGAGTGTTTAAAAAATTATTCAAACAATGACGATCAATACCGATATTTAGCCGGCCGTTTAGATTTTTATCAAAAATTTATTCAAGGAAAAGCTACTTATAAACAAACTGAATATGATCTTAAAAAAGGCGAATATGTTCAAGTTGAAAAAGAATATCCTATTGACTCCTCTGATGCTACTCCCGAAACAGTTCGCTTAGGTATTTTGAGAGACATAGCATTCGCGTCAATGATTGGCACGCCGGAACTTGGAATATTTAAAGTTGCCGAAAAAAGATTAAAAGCAAACGATAAAAGCAGAACCCACATGCCAGAATTAAAAGGATACCATTCTGGTATTCATGAGAACAGTATTGGGAATGCTTATCCTTTTTTGCGGGCACTATATGAAGAAGCGCATAAAAGTGTGGAAGGGCGCTTGCGTGGTCAACAAACTGATCCACAAGTTTTGGAACACAGAGCAGTTATTCTCGGTGCGAACTGGCTCGAGGAAGCGATGAATTATAATGATCCGAGCAGAAGTCCAAAATCGCCATATGTTGGTTCTTTGAAGGAATCAATTGCCTGGGCACGATTGGGTTCTCAAGTTAAAAAACAGTTGCTCGGAATGAGACAAAAAATTCAAGGAATTGACCTGCACAACATAGAAAGGTTTATCGGAAGATCTGGAGATAATAAATACGAGTCCGAAAGAAGAAAGCTTTTTGGTCAGATTAAATTTTTGAAAGAAGGATACGACCAGGATAAAAAACAGGAATTTACCACCAAGGAAAACGAGTTTGCTGTTCAGAAACAGCACAAGTGGTTTGAGCGTGAAAGCGAACGCCTAAATCATAAATTTGAAAAATCAAAAGCGGAGATTGAAACAGCTAATCTGCCTGACGATGAAAAAGAATTGCAGTTGCAACCGGTTGTTGAAAAACATCAATGTGCAATGACAGAACTTGAAACAGATTATCATACTCAAGTGGAGCGACTACAAAATAGAACTCCCGAACAGTTGTTGGTTGATTTAGAACAAAGACAAACATCGGTTAATGAACGATATGAAAAAAGAAAAAGCCTGGCTCAAAAAGCTCTGGATTTACATTTCAAAATTAACCATACTGGTGGTGATTATAACAGCAAGCCGCTCACTGGGATCGTTGATTGGATTAACTATGCCCCATTCGGCACTGTTAAGCGGGCTCACAAAATGATGCGTTTAGGAATGAGTGATGAGGTTATCACAGAATACTCACTTGCAGATACTATTGCCGGCAAACGAGGGGCCACAAGAGACGACCTGAAAACCATCCACTTTTTGATTGAAAAAGCAAAGGGTCAAGATTATAAAGTGAGACGAAAACTTGAGGCGATGATGAAAGTTGGAAGCATTTTGTCTATGGCCGGCTTTAAGGCGTCTTTTGATGAGGTTGCCGAATTGGCTGGAAAAAATTTCTATGGAATGGCGGAAGCCTTGAAAATGTATGATTTGGGGCAAGTAAAACAATTTATAGATCAAGGAATCAGTTTGTGGTCAATTATCGAAACAAGAAAAATCACTCAAAAACACGGATATGAGCTATCTCCAGTTGAAGTTGCGGAAATTGCTTTGCACAACATTGATGGTCTTGATGATGCACTTAGAACATTTAATTTAGGTGAAGTAAGGACATTATTAAGTCAAGATGTTGATTTGCTAGTCGCAATTGCTGTTTTGAATAATACTCGTCAGTTTGGGTACGAGCTTGATATTACCCAAATAACAAATGTTGCCAAAAATGTTCACTGTATAAATGATTTTACTTCCGCACTTCGTGAGTTGCCATTAGCTGAAGTTGAAAAATTGCTTACAGTCGGAGTTCTTTATAGTGGATTCAGTAAGGTAAAAGTGGCGTTAAAAAAACATGGATATGCTTCTGATTTCTCGTCTACACTGTCATCTTCGCAAAAACTTATTAAAAACAGTGAATACAACAACCTTGATCGCATATTAGATTTTTATAGTCTTGCCGAAGTTGATCAGATTATCGCTAAAGGGGTAACATTGCAGAATGTGTTGAATGTGAGAGAGGCACTAAAGGGAAAAGGTGTTCAACTTCATCTGCAAGAAATTTTAGAGTTTGTAAAGTATGCCGGCGATTTCTATGACTCCAGTTATTATGTTGGTCGGGCTATTGATGTGTTTGGAATTGAAGGTGCTCGTAAGATTGTTGCAAAGGGTTGTCGGCTCGGTGAGGCTATTGAGGTATATAATTATATCAATGACGGTAATGGAACATTGGAGCAGTTACGAGAATTCTTAAAAAAGGGTGGGTTGGATGTGGTAATTGCTATTGGCAAATCTAACAATATGGAAGCTTTTAAAAAAAGGTTTACTTTAGAAGATGTCAAAAAAACAATAGAGGCAGGGTTTACAATAGAAGAAATCACAAGATTTCCATTCCTTATTTCTCCATTAGTCACGAAGAAATAGTATAATTAAAAAATAAATTATGACTGATGATGACGGATAATCTAATAGTGTTAATGTAAATAACATGGAGAGTGAAAAATATACTTTAACTAAGGCACAAGAAGAAGCAGAGAAACTCAAGCAAAAAATTGATTCTGGTGAAGCTTCAAATTATGATGATGCGGAAAAATTAACTGAACGAGAATTATCTGCTAAAGAAGAAATAATCGGGCTACTTAAAGAGGGTCGTGTTAGGGATGCCACCCAAATCATTAACAAATTTCATATTCCCGAAGAAACAATCCAAAGTCCAGAGGTTCAATCAGTCGCCGAAGAAGCAATGATTAGTCTGCTTAAAAATGGTGCTGTTGGTAATGCCACCCAAATCATTTACAAATTTCATATTCCCGAAGAAACAATCCAAAGTCCAGAGGTTCAATCAGCTGCCAAAGAAAGAATGATCGGGCTACTTAAAGAGGGTCGTGTTAGGGATGCCACCCAAATCATTAACAAATTTCATATTCCCGAAGAAACAATCCAAAGTCCAGAGGTTCAATCAGCTGCTAAAGAAAGAATGATCAATTGGCTTAAAGAGGGTTGTTTTGTTAATCACGTCATCGAAATCATTGACAAATTTCATATTCCTGAAGAAACAATTCAAAGCTCAGAAGTTCAATCAGCTGCCAAAGAAAGAATGATCTATCCGCTTAAAGAGGGTTATGTTGATGATGCCATCAAAATCATTGAAAAATTTCACATTCCCGAAGAAACAATCCAAAGCTCAGAAGTTCAATCAGCTGCCAAAGAAAGAATGATCAGGTTGCTTGGATGGGGTTTTACTGATGATGCCATCCAAATCATTGACGAATTTCACATTCCTGAAGAAGCGGTTCAACTGGTCGCTGAAGAAGGAATGATCTATTTGCTTAAAGAGGGTTCCATTGATAACGCTATTCAAATCATTGACAAATTTCATATTCCTGAAGAAACAATCCAAAACCCAGAAGTTCAATCAGCCGCTGAAGAAGCAATGATCTATTCGCTTAAAGAGGGTTATGTTGATGATGCCATCAAAATTATTGACAGATTTCACATTCCTGAAGAAGCGGTTCAATCAGCTGCTAAAGAAGAAATAATCAGGTTACTTGAAGAGGGTTGTGTTTGGGATGCCATCCAAATCATTGACGAATTTCACATTCCTGAAGAAGCGGTTCAACTGGTCGCTGAAGAAGGAATGATCTATTTGCTTAAAGAGGGTTCCATTGATAACGCTATTCAAATTATTGACAGATTTCATATTCCCGAAGAAACAATCCAAAGCTCAGAAGTTCAATCAGCTGCCAAAGAAAGAATGATCAGGTTGCTTGGATGGGGTTATACTGATGATGCCATCCAAATCATTGACAAATTTCATATCTCTGAAGGAATAGCTCAATTGGTTGACCGACAAGAAGAAATTAAGGAATTACTTAAAGAACACAACACAGAAGTCCTAATAAAAACAATAGAGGCGGGGTTTACAATAGAAGAAATCACAAGATTTCCATTCCTTATTTCTCCATTAGTCACGAAGAAATAGTATATGGTATTATATAAGAAATAATATAAAGTTGTATGGAAAAAACAGAAATATCATTTCCAAGTGGTTTTGCACCACTTAACACACAGGTTGACATTCAAGTGTCAAAGCCTTTAGGTTTGATAGCGGGTGTTGTAGTACATGAAGAAGCTCGCAAATTACCACTTTATAATCAGCCCATTAAATGTGACGCTAAAGGTCAAAGCAAAGATGGTGAGGAAATCGTCGTTAATACCGTTGGTCGTTGGCTGTTCGGAGTCCCTGGATATAGTGGTCATATCAGAATTGTGCCGTCTCAAGATAAAGTTTCCATTTATTATCCAAAAGAGTCCCCGGGGATTGTTCATGAGCTTATTAAATCCTTAAAAGAGGCGGTAGAAGTTAACTTATAAACATATGAGAGAGTTATTTAGATTTAAACCGACACCACAAGAGCAGACTCCACTATCCCAATCAAAGGTGGAGGGATTGACTATAGAACAAATCATCCAAAAAAGAGAAAAGGTTTTGCAATCTTTGGAAAAACTCAGGCTTTTACCGGTTGACTGGAAAAGCGGTCAAGGCAAAAGCCGTGACGAGATGATCACCGCTTTGGAAGAATCACTTGAGGAATTAGATGCTTTAGAAGCTGGTCTCCAGTCCCAACCCGAGGAGCCTACAGAGCAAATTGATACCACTCCAAAAACAAATTTTCATATTGTTGAAAAAAAAGAAGCTGTTCAACCCCAGTCGGAAACAAGACAGCAATTTGAACAAGAGGGTAGATATATAACCGTCGGTGATGTGCATATTCCCATCTGTCAAATGCCAGAGGATAATCCCGAGTGGCAAGCTGTTCCCGGTAAGGTTTTTATATCCGGTGGTAAAAAATTCTCCGAAGTAAAATTTGTTAAAGATGCTCACGGTTTGACCCATGTTGCAAAACCTGGAGAATTGATGAGTTTTTCTGAAAAATATCGTGGCGAAAGGCTGGAATCAATTGATACCGTTCTTGAGGGGCGTGGCGAATTAAAAGCCTTTAATGAGGTTTTGAATCGCTTGGGAGAGCTCATAAGAGAATATGAAGAATTGAATCTCAATAATGAGGATTATGATCAGAAAGCACAGGAACTAAGTTCTAAGATTGAACAGTTCGTCGATGCTGAGCAACTGAAAGAATTGCTCAAACTTAACGGTTCAGGAATTGAGGATGTGGACGACTTCGCAGAAAGAGCTTCTGATATTATTCGCACCCAGCAATTTTTGAGATCAATTGATGAAAGCGAGAATGAATTTATCCCCCCGCGCGATCCACATTTCAAACTTACTCCATATTTTGAGAAAAAATTTACTTGGTTTGCGACATTGGTAAACCGACAGTTAGGTCTTGGCAACAATGCTTATCTTGAAGAATTGGTAAAAAATCAACAAGCTCCACAGTGGGAGCGTTTGACTGCTAAAGGTATGACGGTTATTGTTGGCCCTCGCGGTACTGGTAAAAACAAGCTAGCCGATTTCTATTGTGGTGAGACAAACAGACCGCTGTTTCGTTATGCTTGTTCTCCGGATAAAGAGGAGCGTGACCTTACCTACGATGTTGAGTTGTCGGACGGTGAAGTGGTAAGAATTCCGACTCGTATTCTTACAGCTGTCACCACACCGAATGCAGTATTGGAACTGGATGAATTAAACTTGCTTAGACCGAATATCGCCAAATTTTTCAACTCTTTATTTGATGGTGATCGCACAGTTTTCTTAAATGATCAGGTTATTAAAGCGGCTCCTGGAGTAGTTTTTGTTGGATTGATGAACCCGGCGGAATATGATGGTGTTGAAGATTTACCAGAAACAATTGACGACCGTTCCAATATTATGACTATGGGTTATCCACCATTTCGAAAAATTGATGCGACAACTAATCGTGAAAAATTCACTTATGATGAAGCTCTTATTCTTAAAGATAATATTTCCTCTCTTAAAGATTTATCTGATGAACAATTCATCAAAGCTTGGGATTATGTTGTGAATGGAATAGGGGCGCAAATTTCGCTTGATACAAATGTGATAAAAATAATAAAAGATCTAAAGAATATTGTTGCGATAGTTGACCGAACACGCCAAGTTGTGGAAGCTTATAAATCAAGAACTGGCGAAACAAGGATGGAACGAGACATATCTTTACGAGGATCAATTGACGCTGCTCGTTTTTATTCAGAAAACCATCTCTGGGAAGCTGATCTTTCTTCAATGCCAAATTGGAAAGCTGGATGGAATGCGGCTCAATATGCTATTGCTATGACGTATCTACCACATACCGATACTTATCGCCGTGGCAAGGCAGATAAGGATGCAATGATGCTTATTTTGGCAGAAGGTATCTGATAAACTGCGGTTAGATATTGTGTTAACAGAACCACGAGATATGCAATTTACACCCGAAAAACCAAAAACTCCAGAGATTTCTCAAATTGAAAAAGATTTAAATGAGATAATCCCGATTTTAGCTCATGGTTTAGTTAGACGAATTGAGCAAAAAGGCTTTTCTGGTAAAGTTCGTGTGCAAGCTATTGCTGGTGATGCTTGGGGAGTGGCAAAAAGTCCAGACAATCTAACTGATGTTCCAAACGTTATTATATATCCGCGCGAATCACTCTCTGGTGATCTTCGTCTTGTTAATGCTCGTTTACGTCACGAAATAGGAAATATTAATTATCCTATTGACGTGGAACTGAATGCTTTGCGTGGTTGGTGTTATGAAAACGAAGTCGCACCGGAACTTTTGACATCTTTAGTGGAAGCAACTCACGAAGCCTCTGTAAACTTTTTGGAGATGCGAAATTCTCACAGCAGTAATCCAGAGGAAAATTTCCGCGCATTGTATGAACAAGAAATAAATACGCAACAAATAGCTGACAATATTCCTCAATACGCACCATATAAACAGGTAGTTGATCTCACTCTTCTCTACTCTTTGTCTCAAACAGGATTGGTTCCTGTTGAACAATTTGAACAAGCTTTGAGTGTCGCTCATCCGGCCGTACAGGAAGTTTTTGACAAACAAACTCGTTCAATTTTGGATCAAAGTGTCAGAATGGCTGTTCCTAAAGCGCAAGTTCAATTGGTGCGTGATTTTCTGTGGCCGAAGTTTTCCGGCTTAGTTGCTCTTTCTTGTCCAGCTGAAGGTGATAAAGGTAAAGCAGAGACTGGTGAAGATTTAAATACACACTCAAAGCAAAAAGAATTAAGTCCGGAAGCTCAAGTGTGTGCTGAGAAAGCTAAGGAGTTGCAAAAGAAGATCCAGCAGATGATGCAAAAAATGCACCAACAAGCCAAGGACAGCAAAAAACCATCTTTAGAAAAAACAGATAAACAGAAAAAAGAATCTCCTAAGAGACAGGAACAACAGTTGAGTCCTGCAGAAAAACAGGAACGCAAAGAGGAAGAAGATCTTTTGGCTCAAAATCTGCAAGAGCAGCTCCAGCAGGCTAGAGAAAAATTTGAACAGTTGCAAAAACCTGACGCAAAACCCGAAGTTCCAAAACCACAAGAAAAGCCGTCTTCAATGCAAGATATTGGTAAACAAGCCGAACAAATGCGACAAGAGGCTGAAAGGGCTATGCAAGAAGCTCAAGAATCTGGAGTTCAAGACGAAGTCACCGAGGAGCAACTACAACAATTGAAAGAACAATTGGAGCAGTTAGAAGAAGTCGCTAAACAGATTGCTGAGAGTGGTGCTTTAGAGGAAGAATTGGCAAAACCTGAGGAGGAGCCGATTGTGTATAACATTAAAGAGATTGGTATAAATGAGGCAGAGTTAACGCCGGAGCAATTAGAAACCTTACAAAAGACAAGAGCGTTCGCTCAAAACACATCAAAAGTATACCGCACAGCAATAAGACTTTTGATGAAAGGATATCAGGAAGGAAATCCTAAATTTACCGATGAGATAATGCGAAAGATGATGGAGCGGAGCTATGATGTTCCTAATTTTTCAATATATGGATCGCAAGCCGGACAAGAATTTTTGTCACAGCGTGAGGAGTTGGGTGTTGACGGTTTTAGCGATAACTTTTTAGTTAATTTTCAACTACCAAAACCATTGGCTAGGTTTTGGTATAAAGGTGGAGGTGGGAAAAAATCTGTTTCGGTAAAAGAGGGTGAAATTGAGTGGGGACATTTTTACAGAATGTGTATGCCGGTTATTTATAGTGGTGTTGATCGGGCGCAAATGTCTGGACTTTATTTAAACCGATTGAACCAGTTTGGTCAGCATGATCCCAAAAAATATTATTATCTTTGGGAGACTATTAATTTATGGCAAGAAAGAGAAAAAATAGAACAAGAAAGAGAAAAACAAAAAGAGGAGGCTCTCAAAGAGATGCAGGAACAGTTACAACAGATGAGAGAAAAACTGGGTGAGATGCGTGATCAGGCTTCTGGAGAGTCTGAAGACCAAGAAACAGATGATCAGAAATCTGAGAAACAAGGACAACAACAAGGAGAGCAATCTGGTGAAAAATCCAACACTCAGCAAGCGGAAAGCTCTAAGCAACCTGCTCAATCTGGAGAAAAACATCAAAACGCCGAGCAGAAATCTGGTGAACAGAAACAAGCCGGACAAGAACAGCAGTCTTCGGAGCAAGGTAGTGAAAAATTGTCGGCACAAGAACTTCAGAAACAGATTGAAGAACTGAAAGAGCAAGTTAACGATATGACAAAGGATGCTGAAGAGCGGGGCGATCAAGCTATGGCTGATCAGCTAAAAGAGATGAAAGAGCAACTTGAGGAAATGGTTGAAAAGCTTGAACAGGGGGAGCAGGGCGAAAAACAGGGCGAAGATGGAGGAGAAGGATCGGGAGGCGAACCTGGACAACCAGGGTCTTCCGGTCAAGGTCAAGGGGGGGATGAAGGGTTGGGTGAAGGAGAAGGATTGGGAGAGGGTGGGCAAGAGCAATCACAAGGCGGTCAACCAGGGAAAGGTGTGGGGCAAAGTAAGGGTGCGGGTCAATCTGGTGGTCAAAGTGGAGAAATGGGAGGCGAAGGTGGTGAGCCTGGTGGTATGGAATCAGGAGATGGTGGAATGCCTTCAGTTCAAGAAATGCAGGAGTTCTTGCAACAAATACAAGATGCGTTGAATCAAGTCAAAGGACAAGGCGGTTCTGGTCAAGAAGTCACAGATCAATTGATTGAACAATTGTCTCAGATGCAAGAGAGTCTTGAATCTGGAGCTACTCCGCAAGAGATGACCAGACAGATGCAAGATATGATGCGAAAGTTATCCGAAGCAATGTCTGATATGCAAAGCAAAGAACAAGAAGAAGATCAGGGCGAAGGTCAACCTAGTGAACAATCTGGAGAGTCTTCTGGTTCAGAATCTGGTGAATCAGGTGGAGAGTTGGCAGGTGAGCAATCCCATGAACAATTTCAACAAGGAGGCAAAACACACAAGGGACCAGTTGAGAGTTTGTTTGGTAAACCGAACGAGAATCTCTTAGAACAATTACGACAATCAGAGGAGATGATTGGTAGTAAATTTTCAACCAAAGATGAAAGCGGTAATCTTGTAGCAAGAGATATGAGTCAAAACGTTAGAGATAGGCTACAAAATGAGACATCTGTCATTGATCAAGCTCAAGCCCATCAGTTAGAAACTCTTGATGAGATCAGACGCCAACAACAGACAAAGATGGAGGCGGTGTATAGAGAGATGTCTGGATTGGATGGTGAAGCGCTTCGGGTTTATGTAGATTATATGGAATCAACAAAAGAATTTATCACCGATTTAACACAATTCTTTATTGACAAATTCAAACTTGATAAAGAGTATCTTCGTGAACGTAATCAAAGACGCGGTGCAAGATTACAAAGAGGATTTACCCAAAATATTCTTGGGCAAAGAGAAGGGACTACTGTTATAAATCCCCGTTCCTTTGAACGTAAACGTCCACCAGAAAAACCGCAATTTGCTTGGACGCTTGTTATAGACAATTCTGGTTCTTGTGGTGGTGAAATTATTGAACAAGAAAAGAAATTGGCTGTAGCTCTGGTTGAAGTGGCTAAGAAATTAGATATACCATTTGAAATCGTTACTTTTGGAGGTCCTAATGAATTTACCTTTCTTAAGCAATTTGAACAAGATATGTTTGGAGATGATCTTCAAAAAATGGTATTATTACGGGCAGACCAAGGCACTCCTGATGTAATAACCTTGGATGCGGCTTGTACAAGTATGAAAAAATATACTGACAAGTTTAGACGGTCGTATAATTTTGTGTATTTTATGACTGATGGTGAATCTGGTGAAGGATCAATTCAGGAAGTTATAGAAAGACACAAGAAAGATATGGTTATTACTGGCATTGGCTTGGCCGAAGCGGCTCAAACCATAGGGCAAACATGGGGCAAAAACGCAGTTGAAGTTCCTGATATAAAAAAACTATCTGACATTTTTATTAGAAAAATTGAAGAGCAGATAGATTCAACATTTGATTAAAAAATATATGAGCAAAAACTTAGAACCAGGGTTTAGTAAAATAGATGATTTACTCAGTGATGTTGAGCAATCAACTGGTAGTGAAAAATTATTAACAGAGATAGATGAACTCTGTGGAGAAATTGATGATAGTTTGGAACACCGAAAAAAAGAAATCACAGAATGGTCAATTGAAAGAAAAAGAAAAGAAGCAACTGACGCTGATGATCCATTCGTTTTAAATTTATTGTCAATGGATGAAAGTTTCAATGTCCGAATCCTTTCCGCCTGCAATCCGAATACACCAGAAGCCTCTTTACGTAGACTTGCTGAGGACGCTGATGATTATGTAAAAATGGTTATGGCTAACAATCCTAATTGCACTTCCGACCTTCTTGATAGAATATCAGAAACCAGTAGAGAGCAAGAAGTGTTGGATGCTGTAAAGAATCACCCCAACACCTCGGTAGCCACAAGGCACAAGATAAAAAACAGGATGTAAAAATTGGCAATAAAAACTAATTCTAATAAAGGTTTTTGTTTATCCAGATAAACACTTGTTTTTTTTTTGCAAAAGCTATACTCAAGTGAGTGGCGGAGTAGTTTAATTGTTAAAATGTGATTTTTCATTAAGTCAAGATAGAGGTTCAAATCCTTTCTCCGCCACCCGGAAGGACCTAGTCTAATTGGTAAAACATCATCATTACATGATGAAGTTGGAGGTTCGAATCCTTCGGTCCTTACTATGAATACACAAGAATACACAAAAATTGCAAAAGAGATTGGTGTAAAACTTAACCAGTTTTTTAATGAGTTTTGTTCTAAATATCCAGAATACCAATCTATAAAAAATGATTATTTAAAAAAAGAGGTTCATCTTAACGGTATTCAGTTTTATGCTGGTTTTATGAGTGGTAAAAACAAAAACTGGGAAGACTACATAGAAATCCCGATAGCAATAGAGTTGGTTATGATTTGGGCATACAAAACAAATCGCATCTTAGATAAAAAACAGGATGTGTGGTCCAAAGAGGAAAATTTGCAAAATACAACTCTGGAGCACGATTTAATACTCGCCTGCATTTTTAGTCTTTTAAATTCATATTCCGCAAAGAATCTTGGTCATAATGAAAAAATAAAGGATATTATTGGTCACCTCTTATCATGTCTTGCTTATGGTTTTTGGAAAGAAAGGAGTATTATGGTTAAATTTACACCTTTAGAAAATATTCTAACCGATTGGGAGTCAAGACATTTGGATAGAAATATTAATTTTAATCTTGTTTATGATTATGCCCCACTTGTGGGTTGCGCTATCTCAAACAATGATTTTTCAATTATTGAAAAATACGAAAAAGAAATTGAACCCAATGATCGTTTTTCACATGTTGGACAAATAATAAATGATTTGGGTGATTTTGGAAATGATGTAGATAAACATGTGAAAGTGTATCAAGATCTTTTTTCGGATATAAGAAACAGTATCGTTACGTATCCTGTATACTCACTTATTAAAGAAAAAGTTGTGTTGAAAGCTTTGGAAAAACCAAAAGTAACTTTTTCAAAATCTTGGCAACAAAAAATGAGAAAATTGATTGCGGTTAGCAGTCTTAATGAAGATGTTCTTCGTCTTTCTGAAAACGCATATTATGCTCATAAAAATTTTTACGAAAAACATGTCCCAGGTGCAGGTCCGTTATTGTTGAGAATATATGGAATATTTATAAACAACAAATATTTTGATCAAGAAATAGTAAAAGCAAACAGTAAAATTTTAAGAAATAGAGTTGTGCTTTGTAATATTCGCGGTAAAGAACTGGGGAATTACGATAAATTAGAGGCACACAAGGAGGGTAAATTACATAAGGCTTTTTCAATATTTGTTTTTAACAACAAAGAGGAATTTTTGATACAGAAACGGGCTGAAGGAAAATATCACTCAGGGGGTTTGTGGTCTAATACATGTTGTAGTCATACACTTTCTGGTGAGAATTTAATAGTTTCAGCTAAAAAAAGACTCAAAGAAGAAATGGGGTTTGAATGTGAGTTAAATAAAAAGTTTAGTTTTGTTTATAATTTGGATGTTGGAAATGGGTTAACAGAACACGAATTTAATTCAGTTATTTTTGGAGAATATACAGGAGAAGTCAAACCAAACCCAGAAGAGGTTGGTGATTGGAAATGGATTAAGAAAGATGAACTAGTTAAAGATGTTAAAGCTAATCCGAATAAATATACTAGTTGGTTTAAGGTTATATTGGAACGAATGGGTTATTTGAAATAAAAAATAGATGTGTCAGATTTTCATTCCAAAGATTTTTTAATGTGCTCCCAGTAGGAATCGAACCTACATTTTAACTTCCGCAAAGTTATGTCCTATCCATTGAACGATGGGAGCGGTTTAGAATACTCAAAGATTAACAAAAAAGTGGCTTTTTAGCCACTTTTTATTTAGAGATAATTTTATCAAACCATTTATGAAAAATAGATTCAGTTAGAAATTCCTCTTCCAAAAACTCTAAAAGAACATCTCTGACATCGTTTAAATCAACCTCGTCGTTTATAGGTATGGTTACCATTGTTTGAATGAAGCCTGCAGGATAAAGCAAAATGCGAGGACCGTTTATGTGTTCGTCTTCAATCCAAAATGATTTGTAACTTATCCAGGGATAAAGCGAGCGTCCAAAAATTATACCTTTAGGAGTTATTTTCACAGAAACTTTTTTTGTTTCGCGATAGGAAAGCATTCCAATGGTTAAACCGGCAATAATAATGAAGACACCAAAAAGAAAATTACCAAAATAAAAAGCTAATACTGATGCACCAACCACAATCACGCCAAGTATCCAATACCAGTCATTGGTTTTTCTGTTGAAATAATGTTGTGGGGAATCCCACTCTAAAATAGCTTCGTGCTTCATTGGATATATTTTATCACATTCATTTGATGAGAGGGGACAAAATATAAAAGGTGTGGATTATTTTACTTGAGCGCCCGGGGTTACAGTTTCAGGAACTTTAAGCAGGGAAAAGAAACCTTCTTCAGTTTCAGTTTTGTTTTTTGAAAAAGCCATTATCATCGCTTCACTTTTAAGACCCATTATTTCTCTGGGTTCTAGGTTGGTGACGAAAGCGCAAGTAACTCCAACAAGTTCTGAGGTGGAGACAAATTTAGCGATACCAGATATAACTTGGCGAGGATTTTCCTCATTAAAGTCTACTGACAGTTTAAGTAATTTTTCAGAACCCTCTATTGGTTCCGCACTCAAAATTTTTCCAGCTTTTATTTCTACTTTTGCAAAATCATTTATAGTTATCATAATTTGAAATATTTTATGTGTTTCTGTTTGTTTTGGCGGAGGAGGTGAGATTCGAACTCACGGTACCCTTTCGGATACGACAGTTTTCAAGACTGTTCCTTTAAACCACTCAGGCACTCCTCCATATCTTTTTGTTCCAACCTTAAAATAATCGCATATTTTTTGTGTTTTTTCAACCTTTTTTAAGATTTTTAGGTTTGTTAGATCAAAACTAAACCGTTCTTGGTAAAGCGTGTTAATATTATTGTGTGAGAAATATTAAGAAATTTGAAATTGAAATAAGTTGGTAAAAATAAAATGAAATATTTAGGAATTGATTTTGGGAGTAAAAAAGTGGGATTTGCTGTCTCTGACGATACGGGCAAGATGGCTTTTCCGCACTCTGTAATTTTAAACAGTGGAAAACTTTTAGAAGAAGTTCAAAAAATAGTAGATAAAGAAAAAGTAGAAGCAATCGTGATAGGGGAATCTAAAAATTTCAAAGGCGAACCAAATAAAATAATGCTTGCAATAGAAAATTTCAAAAAAGAATTGGAAGAAAGATTAAAAATAAAAGTTTGGTTTGAACCAGAATTTATGACATCACAACAAGCCAAACACATTCAAGGAGAAACAGGATTACACGATGCTTCTGCTGCCACCATTATCCTCCAATCTTACCTAGATAAAAATAATATGTGATATTATTTATAGTATGAAATTTGGATTTCTCATTAAACATTTTCCACCCGAAAAATTTTTAGATCCACCTCGTATTGGAATTTCTTTTTCGGATTCAAACATCAAAGCTATTTTCTTTGATAAAGAAACAAAAAACCCCCAACTGCAAAGTGCAATTTTATCTTTGGAGAAAGGGGCTATAGTAAACGGCAGTATTTCGGATATGAATGAAGTGGTAAAAAAATTATCTGTTATCAAAAGAGATTTTAAATCACCGTTTGCTTTTTTCACCCTGCCAGATGAGTTAGCGTATGTTTTTACGACCACCGTTGCGGTTGCTAGTGGAAGCAGTGCCACAGAAAGTGTAGCTTTTATCATAGAAGAAAATGTGCCGACCGCTTTAGTTGATACGGTTTTTGATTTTGTTCCGACCGAAATTAAAAAAACTGAAAATGGATACGACGCTGAAGTGGTGGTGGTGGCTTCTCTTAAAAAAGAAGTAAACAAATTTTTAGAAGCTATGAGGCTAGGTGGTTTTGAACCTTTGGGTTGTATTCATGAATCACAAGCTATAGCAAACTCACTTTTGACCGAAAAAGAGTTGGGTTTGATTTGCATAGTTCACGCCAGAGAAAACAGAATTGGTATATATTTAGTAAAAGATGGTTTGGTAGTTTTTTCTACTCTAAGATCGGTAACAGGGGATGATTATAAAAAACAATTTTTAGATGAATATAAAAAATTTTTTGAATATTGTAATAAAAATTATGTTGAAGGAGATGAATTAATCAAATCCACTTTAGTTTGTGGAGATTTCCAATACGCTAAAAGAGTGGTGGAAATACTTGCTGACCAAAACAATGTTAAAGATGTTAAATTATCAAATGTGTGGGCTGATGTTTTTGAAATAGATAAACATTTGCCCGGGATGCCTTATGAGCAATCCCTTAGTTTTGCTGGTCCTATTGGAGCAGTTTTATCTGAAATAGAATGAACCTATTACCAAGCACAGAAAAAGAAAATTTGAAAAAAGGTCTCAGACTTCGTTTTTTGATATTAATCTCTTTTATTGTTTCTGGGGTTTTTTTGGTAAGTATCGTTATGTTGGTCCCTGCATACTTGGTTAGTGTTGGTAATTTTTCAAGATTAAGTTTTGAAAATAACTCTCTGCACGTTGAAACTCCTGCTTCTGATACGCAACTTTTGAGCTTGCCTGCAGAAATAGAAACGAAGTCCAGATTTTTACAAAACTACAACAGTAGTGTGAAAGTGATGGATTCTTTTGTAGAGGTTGTGAAGTTTTTGCCAGAAGAAGTAAAATTGGATTCAATTAATTTTATGAGAGGACAATCTTTTGATAATAAAAAAAGTGCTTCAATGAGAGTTTCTGGTGTTGCGTCAAATCGTGAAATGCTCATTTCTTTTTCAAATGCGCTTAAAAATTCTGGCAAGTTTTCAAATGTTGAAGTTCCGGTCTCAAGTTTAACTAAAGACAAAGATTTACCTTTTACTATGAATATATTTATAGAATAATGAATAGTTGGATTCCAAAAAACATAATTGTTAAATTAACCGTGGGAATGGTGGTTTTGAGTGTTTTGCTTTATTTAACCAGCTTGTTTTTTGTTACCAGACAGACTAAAAAAGTTGAAAATCTTTATGTTGATATGAAATCCAAGTCTTTTGAAAGTGAAAAAATTCAAGCGATAAAATCAACTCTTGGCTCCTATAATTCAAATTTGCAAATACTTAGAGATTTCTTTGTTAAAAAAGGCGATGAAGTTAAATTTATAGAGGAAATAGAAAGAGTAGCTAAAGATGCTGATGTTAAATTTGAAATCTCTGCAATAAATGTGAAAAGTGGTGACGAACAATCTTTAAACGATGATATTGACGTTAGAATGGAAATTGAAGGCCCTTGGAATGATGTTATAAAAACCATAGACAATTTAGAAAGGTTACCTTTTGGGGTTTTGGTGGATAATCTAAATATTAATACTGTGGGTGGCGAAGGATATTGGTCTGGGTCTATAAGTTTTAGAGTTTTTAAAGAAAAATAAAATGAAGTTATTTTTATCAAAACTAAATAGTAAAGAAAGTCTACCTTCTTTGAAGTCCCTAAGGCCGAAAATTTTTGATATTGATAAATCTTGGTTTATGGGTTTGGGTTTGTGTTTCTTAATTTTGTTTGTAGCTGCTTTTATAGGGTTTAAAATTTTTTATAATCAATATTTTGAAACTTATAAAAATGTTAAATCATCAGAAAGTTATGACAACATTATAAACGTTTCTAGGCTTGATAACGTTGTAAACAAAAGACTATATTTTATAAATCGGGAGACGGTTTCTCTAGAAGATCCTTCGTTGTAGTTACATCATTTAATATAAAAGTTGGCAGAAAAAGGGTTTTCTGGTAAACTCGTTTTATTATTTATTTTGCCTTTATTTTGGCCAATAAGGTGGTCTGAATTTAGGATAGTATTATTACAAATATGATAGGAACAATTTTTGTTATAAGTATACTAGGTATAGTCACTGCTTATTTTTTAGCTAGAAGTGTCTTGAAATTGCCTACTGGCACTGAAAAAATGCGCAATGTTGCTCGCGCCATTCAGGAAGGCGCAGAAGCTTTTCTTAAAAGACAATACACAACCATTACCATTTTGTCTGTATCTTTGGCAGTTTTGATTTTTTTGGTTTATTACTTCATTGGTAATGTTGATCTTGGTTGGAAGACTTCTTTTTCTTTTATTTTGGGAGCTTTTGCTTCAGGGCTTGCGGGTTATATTGGTATGTATGTTTCTGTTAGAGCTAATATTCGCACTGCAGCAGCGGCAGAAACAAGTTTAAACAAAGCTCTTAGAACCGCTCTTAGAGGGGGTGCAGTTTCTGGTATTTTAGTGGTTGCTCTGTCTCTTTTGGGTGTGGCTGGTCTTTTTGTTTTGTTTGATGGTTTGAATAATCCTTTGCTTGTTCCGCTTGAAATTGTCGGCTTTGGTTTTGGTGCAAGCTTCGTGGCTCTTTTTGCTCAACTTGGAGGTGGTATTTATACCAAAGCAGCTGACGTTGGCGCTGATTTAGTAGGAAAAGTGGAAGCTGGAATTCCCGAAGACGATCCTCGTAACCCAGCTGTTATTGCGGATTTGGTTGGGGATAACGTTGGCGATTGTGCTGGTCGTGGCGCAGATTTGTTTGAATCTACCGCGGCGGAAAATATTGGCGCTATGATTTTGGGTATCGCACTTTTTCCAGTCTTTGGAATTTCCGGTATTATTTTCCCGCTTGTGGCTAGAGCTTTTGGACTCATTGCTTCTGTTATAGGTATTTTCTCAGTAAAGGCTAAAGAAGATGAAGACCCTATGAAAGCTCTCAATCGTGGGTATTATTTAACTACAGCTTTGGCTATTCTCGGACTCTTTGGCGCTACTTATTATCTCTTACATGATCATTGGTTGTATTTGTTCTTAGCGGGAGTTGTTGGTGTTATCACTAGTCAAATATTCGTATTTCTTACTCAGTATTATACTGAATATAAATATCGTCCAGTGAAAGATATTGCTGAAGCGAGCCAGACTGGGCCAGCTACCAACATTATTACCGGTTTTGCTGTTGGGCTTGAGTCTTCAGCTTTACCGATAATAGTTATTTCAGCTGCGCTTGCTGGTTCTTATTACTTGGGGAAATTAACCGGTATTGATGGTGGGGGACTTTATGGAACTGCTGTAGCCACTATGGGTATGCTTGCCACCGCTGCTTATATTTTAGCTATGGATAATTTTGGTCCAATTACTGATAACGCTGGAGGGATAGCAGAGATGTCTGAATCCTCAAAAGAGGTGAGAGAAAAAACCGATAGACTAGACGCCGTTGGAAACACCACTAAAGCTTTGACTAAAGGATACGCTGTTGGTTCCGCAGCTTTAGCTGCATTCTTGCTTTTCTCCGCTTATTTACAAGATGCTCATTTAACTTCTGTTGATTTGGCAAAACCAATGGTCTTTATTGGAGGTCTCTTAGGGGCAATGCTCATCTTTTGGTTCTCGGCTTTGGCTATTAAAGCTGTGGGCAAAGCTGCTTACTATATTATTAATGATGTTCGGGCCCAGTTTAAAGAAAATCCAGGTATTATGGCTGGCACTTCAAAACCAGATTATGGTCGCTGTGTTGACATTGCTACTCGCGGAGCACTCAAGCAAATGATTTTACCTGGCGTTATTACTGTCGCTACTCCGGTTGTGGTGGGCTTTATCTTTGGTCCGGAAGCAGTTGGAGCCACTTTAATGGTTGGAACTATTGCGGGTGTTATTTTGGCTTTGGTGTTAAATACTGGAGGAGGTGCATGGGATAACGCAAAGAAATATGTTGAAACTGGCGCATTTGGAGGCAAAGGTTCTGATACTCATAAAGCTGCTGTGGTAGGTGACACCGTTGGCGATCCATTCAAGGATACAGCTGGACCTTCGCTTCATGTTCTTATAAAACTGCTTTCAACTTTGACTCTTGTTTTAGCTCCAATGTTTCTTGCTTGGAACTTACTCGGATAAATTAAAAACTTTATCAATAAAAAATCCCGACTAGTCGGGATTTTTTATCTTTAAACAAGAAAAGGATTTATGTTTCAATTGAGTCTAACAAAGCTTTTTGCAAAGCTTTACCACCTCTTTCTTTTGAGGTGTCTGCAATAATGTAGCTTTCTGTTCCTGCAATTTCTAGATTGTTTATGATACACTTAATTAAGTTTTTTATAAATTATAAATTAATATTTTTATGCAGAATCAAGAGTTACATAATTTTTTGTTTAAGCTGTACGACTTTACAGACCACGTAGCAGACGAAGCTGAGTCTGACCCCTCTCAGGAGAGTGTTAGAATTCTGACATTGATTTTTATAGAGCAATACTTTGACAGTATAGGTCGGGGTGAAATTAGCCAAGCGGCAAGAGAAAGTGGTGCTGATGCACAACAAGCACTTTCTGAAGCTCATAAAAGAATTGATGAATTGCGAAGTCGAATAAAATCACTTGTCACAACAATTGAAAACACTGAACATCTAGAAAAGTGCGCCAGAGAGACGGTGGCTCAGTGGCTTAAAAAGAATGAAGCGTATGGCAAGTAATGATGGTGATCGAGAATTTAAATTAATAAGTCTTGTTGATGCTGATAAAGAATTTGAATTGATAAGTTTTGTCGATCTTGTTAAACATACCCTTCTAGATATGTTTGAATTCAGTGCACACTCATTGGAAAGTGTTCAAGGTCCTTACTACTGGAATGGTCTCGGGTTTGATTTTATGACTCCAGTACCAATTAAGGAAATTTTGAAGCATGCCAAGCAAGAAGGTGTTAAGAAGGTGTTTCTTGCTCACACCCACCCTTTATCAAATGACGATGTATGTAAGTTTCTAAATACAAAAGTTGATCCTCGTGAGGAAATGGCGCTTGGTTATAGGGCGCTACCTTTAGGAAATAAACCTTCATCGGATGATGTTTTATTTCTTAGTAAATTTCAGAAAGATTTTGAAGACGCTGGCATAGAGGTGTTTGGTGTTGTGTTTTCTGCAACGGGATTGTGGGAATTTGGTATAGCCGACACCCTAAACTTCAACTTAGATAAATTTGTGGAAGCGTATGATATCACTTTCCCAATTAAAAATAGTGAATTTTTTAAAGAACTTTCTGCTAAAGACGCTTTCCCTAACTATTTTATGGAATTACAGAAGCCAAAGATGAGAGGTAACTCATACCAGATACAACTTGACGATAAACAAGACGTTGTCCCCACAGACTACAGTGAAGATATTGAGTCAATTGTAAAATTCTTTTAGCAAGAACGGTGTCAGGCTTAAATTTTATCCGTATTCAAACTTTAATATTGATTCACAACAAATCATGGCTGAGACTATTGATCAATGGTCGAGCCAGTTCGCAACTTAGAAAACAAACTCCACGATTTTACCAGCTGCTACATAGATAATGTTGGTGTTGTTATATTTCGGGATTTTTTATTTTTAAACAAGAAAAGGATTTATGTTTCAATTGAGTCTAACAAAGCTTTTTGCAAAGCTTCATCAACCATTTTGTTTGCCTTTGCCTTCTGTTTTTTTTCGAGTTCCACCCAAGCACTGTTTTGTTGCTCATCAAAATTTTTTAGAAGCTCATTTAAAGTGACCAGTTCAAGAGTTTCTCTTTCTAATGAGCTAATGATCTGATCTAACTGGCTTTCTGTTATTTTGTCCATATTTTCAATAACAGTATTTTTGATCTCTTCATCTAACGGTGATTGAGCTAGAAGAGTTCCACTATAAAAGAAAAACCCCACACCAATGAAAGCTTAAAGCTTTTTCGGTGTGGGGTTTTAGGTTTGAGTGGTGACTACCTTTTTACTGCCTCATACTGCTCAAAAGTAGCAGTCATGGTGTCAAGGAAGTCAATCAAAGCCTTGGGTCCATTAGCCGATACGGCTTTGGATCTAAGCTTTGCGAGTTCATCGACGCTCTGCTGAGATACGAAAATGTTTTTCTGGATCAGAAACATTTCGTATTCAAAAAGACTTTTTAAAAACTTAAGAGTTTCTGAAAGATTTTCGGTCGCCACATCAGCCAAAGTCAGACCAAAATCGGTGAGCGTCGCGTCGAGATCGTAAAGGGCAAGACCTCCTTTTCCGGTATTCAACGCCTCAATCATTGACTTCTGTGGTTTTGAGACGTAGTGTGACATGAACCAAGTGTCACCAATTTTTGTTAGGGCGCTGGGTCGGCCACCAATTTCATTGTGACTGCCTAAAATAATTGAGCCCTTACCAGTGAAAGACGTGGGTTTTGGGATAGACACGCAATTTCTCCTTTCTTTTTAAATTAGATAAAAACTTAACTTCTGTCAGTCCACCAACACAGCGTTGATGAACTAAGTCCAGATCTACCAACATTAGAGCAAATCTGTGTAATTTGTCAACCCATTGTAATGGTTCTGTGCTGGGTTATGAAGTGTTGGATAAATTAAAAACTTTATCAATAAAAAATCCCGACTAGTCGGGATTTTTGTTTGGTGCCCCTGCTAGGAATCGAACCTAGATTTAGAGATTAGAAGTCTCTTGTTCTATCCATTGAACTACAAGGGCATAGTGCGCGATACAGGACTTGAACCTATGACCTTCCCGGTGTAAACGGGTTGCTCTACCAACTGAGCTAATCGCGCGATGATTTACAACAAGGACTATACCATATTATTTTTTTATGAGATAGTGTTGGTATGGAAATAAACGTTTTATACGAAGATAATTATATTTTAGCACTAAATAAGCCGAGTGGGCTTTTGGTGCATAGTGATGGTAGAAACAAAGAGAAAAATTTGTCTGATTGGATAAACGAAAATTATCCGAAATTGAAAGAAGTTGGAGAGGAGCAAATTTTGCAAAATGGTGAGATTATAAAAAGGCCAGGAATTGTGCATCGTTTGGACAAAGATACAAGTGGAGTGATTGTTGTGGCTAAAACCAAAGAATCTTACAAATTTCTTAAAAAACAATTTCAAAACAGGGAAGTTCAAAAAATCTATCACGCTGTGGTGTGGGGTAAATTTTTAGAGGACAAAATGGAGGGGGTGATAGAAAAACCCATTGGTCGGAGCGCTAGTGATTTTAGAAAATGGTCAGCAGAATTTGGTGCAAAAGGTGAACTTCGGGAAGCGGTAACGGAATATAAAGTTCTTGCTCAACGAAGTTTTAGGGGAGATAAATCGGGACAAAATAAAGAATTTGCTTATGTTGAAGTGAAGCCAAAAACCGGAAGAACTCATCAGATTAGGGTGCATCTGAAATCCATTTCGCACCCTGTGGTTTGTGACAAACTTTACTCATCTAAAAAATGTATTCCAGATGAATGTTTAGGATTTAGCCGATTGGCTTTGCATGCGCTTTCTGTAAAACTTAAACTTCCAAATGACACTTCTATTACTGTAGAATCTTCTTTACCAAAAGAATTTGAAGAAGCAAAGATTATTTTGTCTCAATCTAAATAAATTAAAACTTCAGTTTTTTGAAAAAAGCTCTAAATGGTGATATATTTTTGATTATGGCAGAAGAAAAAACTAATAAATCTCGGATTGCTGAAAAAGAAGAAGAGATACTTAAGTTTTGGCAAGATAACAAAATTTTTGAAAAAAGTTTAGAAAAACCAGCACCAAATGGCGATTTTGTTTTTTATGATGGACCTCCTTTTGCAACAGGTTTGCCTCATTATGGACATATTTTACCCGGAACTATTAAAGATGTAATTCCGCGTTTTGAGACAATGCGTGGCAAGAAAGTGGTTCGTAAGTGGGGTTGGGATTGTCACGGTCTTCCGGTAGAAAATTTGATTGAAAAAGAGCTTGGGCTTTCTTCAAAAAAAGATATTGAAACTTATGGTATTAAAAAGTTTAATGAAGCGGCGCGCAATTCAGTGATGCGTTATGCGGATGATTGGAAAAAAATTATTCCTAGAGTGGGTAGGTGGGTGGATATGGAAAACGATTACAAAACCATGGATACTACTTATACCGAATCGGTCTGGTGGGCTTTCAAGAATTTATTTAATAAAGGTTTGGTCTACAAAAGTTTTAAAGCAATGCATCTTTGCCCACATTGTGAGACCACACTTTCTAATTTTGAGGTGAACCAGGGTTATAAAGACATTACCGATATTTCGGTTTATGTGAAGTTTAAAGTGGTGGGTGAAGAAAATACATATTTTCTAGCTTGGACCACTACACCATGGACTCTTCCCGGAAATGTTGCTTTGGCAGTAAATAAAGAAGTTGAATACGTTAAAGTGAAAAAAGATGGGCTATTTTTGATAATAGCTAAAGAGTTAGCGGAGAAAGTTTTGAAAGACAATTTTGAAATTGTGGAAGCTTTCCTGGGGAAAAATATTATAAACAAAAAATACGAACCTCTATTTTCTTATTATAACAATGAGAAATTAGAAAATAGAGAAAAAGGTTTTAAAGTTTATCATGGAGATTTTGTGACCACCGAAGATGGCACTGGTATAGTGCATATTGCGCCAGCTTTTGGTGAAGATGATATGAATTTGGGCAAACAAGAAAATTTACCATTCATTCAGCACGTAAACATAGACGGGACTTTCAAAAAAGAAGTAACAGATTTTGCGGGAGAAAAAGTCAAACCCAAAGACGATCATCAAAAAGCTGACGTGGAAATTATAAAATTTTTAGCTAAAGCGGGCACACTTTTTGAAAAAGAAAAAATGATTCACTCGTATCCACATTGTTGGCGTTGCGAGACTCCGCTTTTGAATTACGCTACCACTTCTTGGTTCGTGAAAGTGACGGATTTGAAAGACAAGCTTATTAAAATAAATGAAAAGATTTCCTGGGCTCCAGAAGATATAGGTCAAGGTCGTTTTGGTAAATGGCTTGAAGGTGCGAGAGATTGGGCGATTTCTCGTTCACGTTACTGGGGAGCGCCTTTGCCGGTTTGGCAAAATGAAAAAGGCGATCCTACTGTTATTGGCAGTATTGAAGATTTGAAAAAATATCTTCCTCAAAGCGGAAACAAATACTTTTTAATGCGTCATGGTCAATCAGTTTCAAATACAAAGCGCCAGATTAGTGTTTTTGCTTCTGGAAATGATCCACTTACAGAAAAGGGGAGAGAACAAACCATAAAAGCTGCTAAAGATTTAAAAAAAGACAGGATAGATGTAATTATTACCTCTCCATTTATGAGAACTAAACAGACAGCGGAAATAGTCGGAGAGGAAATAGGTTTCCAAGGTAAAATAGAAGAAGATGCTAGATTGGAAGAATTAAAAATTCCGGGTTGGCACGGTAGGAAATGGGGTGAGTTTCAGAGTAAATTTTCTAATAAAGAACGTTTTGAAATGCGTTTAGAAGATTCAGAAAACTGGGAAGATGTTCGCAGACGAATTTCTGAATTTATGTTTGAGATTGATAAAAAATATCAAAATAAAAATATTTTACTTGTAAGTCATGGTGGTTCGTTAGCTCTATTGTTGTATGCTTCTCGAGGTTTGTCGGTTAAACAAATGATGAATGTTAAGCAAGATGGTTTATTTAAAAACGCAGAAGTAAAGAAAGTTGATTGGTGGCAATTTCCACATAATGAAAATTTTGAAATAGATTTACACAGACCCTATATTGATGAAATAAAATTAATAAACGAAAAAGGTGAACCTCTAAAAAGAGTTCAAGAAGTTTTTGATTGTTGGTTTGAGTCTGGTTCAATGCCTTATGCGCAATTTCATTATCCGTTTGAAAATAAAAAATCTTTTGAAAAGAAAAATTTTCCTGCGGAATTTATCGCTGAAGGTTTAGACCAAACCAGAGGGTGGTTTTATACACTCTTAGTTTTAAGTGTGGGGCTTTTCAAAAAGAGTCCTTTTAAGAGTGTGGTGGTAAACGGTATGGTTTTGGCCGAAGATGGTCGCAAGATGTCCAAAATGTTGAAAAATTACCCAGAGATTTCTTACATTGTAGATAAGTATGGTGCTGATAGTTTGCGCTACTACCTTATGTCTTCTCCAGCGGTAAAAGCTGAAGATTTAAATTTTTCTGAAAAAGGAGTAGATGAGGTTTCTAAAAAAATTATTTTGAAACTTGAAAATGTGCTTTCTTTTTATGAAATGTATGCCGATAAAGACGCGATCAATAAAATAAAAAGAGAAAATCCTGAACACATCTTGGACAAATGGATTTTAGCAAGATTTGGTGAGCTTCAAAAAAATATAACAGAATCACTTGAGGCACGTCGTATTGATAGTGCTTCAAGGCCGATTTTAGGTTTTATTGATGATTTTTCTACTTGGTATATTCGGCGCTCTAGAGACAGATTTAAATCCGAAAATCTAGAAGACAAGAATAACGCTTTAGTTAACACAAGATTTATTTTGGTGGAGTTGGCTAAGTGTATGGCGCCTTTTATGCCGTTTTTCGCAGAATCAATATATTTAAGATTAAGAACAGAAGAAGATCTTGAAAGTGTGCATCTTTGTGATTGGCCTAAAGAATTAAAAGTTGACAAGGGGATATTGAAAAATATGGAAGAAGTTAGAAAGGTTGTTTCTTTAGCATTAGAAAAAAGAATGACTGCTAACATAAAAGTTAGACAACCTTTAAACGAGTTGAGTATCAAGAATTTTGAATTAAAAGGCAAAGAAGAATATTTAGAACTTATTAAGGATGAGGTGAATATAAAAAATATTTCTTTTGATGAAAAATTGGAAACAGAAGTTTTACTTGATACTGAAATAACTCCTGGGCTACAAAAAGAGGGAAATGTCAGAGAGTTTGTAAGAGCTGTTCAAGAACTTCGTAAGAACAAAAATTTGAAACCTCAAGATAGCATAAAACTTTTAGTTGAGACAAATGAACTGGGTAAGGAGTTTTTGAGAAGTGTTGAAAATGAAATTGTAAAACCCACAAATATTTCTGAAATTGTATTTGAGAATACTGAAGGGGAAGAAATTAAAATCGGTAATTTAGAGTTTAAAGTAAAAATTGAAAATTAAAAATTTATTAACGTGTATCACAAACATCACACTAAAGGTATTATTATTTCAAACAAAATAGAAGCATCTGACAGTTGCAGGGTTTCTATTTTTACTGAGGATTTTGGTGTTATTTCTGCCAGAGCGCAAGGAGCTAGAACGTTACATAATAAATTTCGTGGGGGCGTGCAGGAGTTTTGTGTGGGAGAATTTTCTTTAGTGCGTGGTAAGACTGGTTGGCGAGTTGTTGGCACAAGGGCTGAAAAAAACTTGTTTGAAGATTTTAAACATTCTCCGGAAAAATTGAAAATTGTTTTTAATGTTCTCAACCTTATAAAAAAATTAGTGGCTGAAGATTTGCCCACACAAGCAGAAGAGAAACATAGCCTACTTTTTGATACAATTGCTAAATTCTTTGTTTTTTTACAACAAGTTAAAGAAAATGAAATAGCTTTAGCAGAATGTTTAACGTTGATGCGCGTTTTACATATCTTAGGTTATATGAGGTATGATCCGGAGTTAGCCGTCCCACTTTCGTCTTCAGAGATAGCAATGAAAGATTTGGAAACTATTGCTCCGTGTCGTTTTAAAATAGTGACACTGATAAACGAGTCACTCAGAGCGGTTTGATTTTTTTAATCTAAAACTTAATGATATAATTCCTTTAATGAAGTTTGATGGTCAAAAATTAGAAAAATTGGAGAAAAAACTCTATTCCAGAGAAGCGTTAGATGTTCCCGAGACCGATCGGTCAGAATTTAAAAGTGATAAAAAAGACGATTTTAATTTAAAAGAAAGTTGGCAAGATTCTCAAAAAAGCAATTTTGATGAGCTGGCTATGAAAGTTTCAAAAATGGCTCGTAATAAACACAGTTTTGTAAAGAAAATTTTTATTGCTTCAATACTGTTTTTCTTGGTGGCTGCTGGCGTAGCCGCCTTTGTGTTTTTTGGTGGTGTAAATCTTGTTTCTTCCAAAAATGTTGATATAAAAATTTTAGGACCTCTCGCCATAGGAGGTGGACAGGAAGTTTCTTTAGATATCAATGTTATTAATAGCAACAACACTGATCTCAAAGCGGTTTCTTTGTTGGTTGAATATCCAGAAGGTACCAGATCAACCACTGATCTTTCTGATGAGTTGCATCAACAAAAATTTACATTAGGAACAATAAAATCAGGGGATAGTTGTAGTCAAAATATTCAAGCGGTATTTTTTGGTGAAAAGGACACAACTAAAGAATTGAAGATTTCTTTGGAATACAGAGTAGAGAATTCTAGCGCGTTATTTTATAAAGAAAAATTTCACGAACTCACCATTAGTTCGGCACCAATCATTATTACCCCTACTTATCCTAAAGAAGTTAATTCTGGCCAAAACTTTAATTTCAATATAGAAATTGCTTCAAATTCAAAAGACAAAATAAACGATTTTTTGGTTAGTGTTGATTATCCGTTTGGTTTCGTTTTTGCTGGTAGCTCACTGAGTCCTTCATATGGTGATAATATTTGGAGATTTTCAAATATAACACCAGGAGAAAAGAAAACGATATCCATAAAAGGGAGTATTATTGGTCAAGACAATGAAGAACGGGTTTTCAAAATAAATGCTGGAACAGCTGACGAAAATGATGAACGAAGAATCGCTGTTCACTTTTCAGATTTAATGGAATCAATTATGGTGAAAAAGCCTTTTATTGGGTTGAATGTTTTAATTGATGGTCAAAGAGGCAATTTGGCTGTTCGGGGAGGTAGACAGGTTTTGACTGAAGTGTTTATAGTAAATAATTTACCTACAAGGCTTTTTGATGCTAATGTTAAAGTTTCTCTTAAAGGGGAGGCTTTTGATAGACTTTCAGTGTCGCCTAGCAACAACGGATTTTTTCAATCCCTGGACAATACAATTTTTTGGGACAAAAGAGCAGTGTCTGCGTTTTCCGATATGGCTCCAGGATCTCAAGAAAAAATTTATTTTAGACTAGAACCACTTCCTCACAATAAGATATCTAGCGGAGCTAAACCAGAAATAGAAATGGTTATAACTGCCAGCGGAGAAAGGGTGTTAGAATCTGGTTCGGTTGAAACAGTTTCTTTCTCAGAAACTAGAAAAATGGTTTTGGCTACGGATTTAACTTTAATTTCAAAGATAGTAAGGTCTATTGGTAATATTGAAAACTCTGGTCCAATACCCCCAAAAGCGGATGTACCAACCACTTACACTGCAATTTGGGGTCTAATCAACACTTTTAATCAAATGAGCAATGTTGAAGTTAGGGCAACCTTACCTCCGTATGTTAAATGGACTGGAGTTAAAAGTCCAACAGGTGAAGCGCTCTCTTTTAATCGGGTTACCAACGAAATTGTTTGGAATGTTGGCTCTGTTTTGCCTAACACCGGTTTGGGATCTTCTCAAAAAGAAGTTCAGTTTCAATTAGAGTTTTTACCAAGCACAAGCCAATTAGGGACAACAGTATCTCTCTTAGGAGAAACAACGGTTTCTGGTTTTGATAAAGTCGCTGGTCAGAAAATTGAGTTTAAAATTAATGGTTTAGATACTGGTTTTTACAACGATCCAAGTTTTCGTCAAAATGATGACAAAGTGGTTCAATAACAAATTATTCTAAAACTTTTCTCTTGTTGTAAGAGAAGGCGAGGTGGGTTATCATGGGTTGTATGAAAGAAGAAAATAAAATGGAGAAAATAACTTCTCTTTGCAAAAGAAGGGGATTTATTTTCCAAGGTTCAGAGATTTATGGGGGACTTGGGGGTGTTTATGATTATGGTCATTATGGCACGTTGCTTAAAAATAACATAAGAGACGCTTGGCAAAAAAGTATGATCCAAGATAGAGATGATGTTTTTATTTTGGATAGCGCTATTTTTGTGCACCCAACCACCTGGGAAGCTTCTGGTCATATAGGTAATTTTGATGATCCTCTTATTGAATGTAGGAAATGCCACAACAGAATGAGAGCCGATAAAATCCTTGAAGATTTTGGAGTGGATGCCGATAAGATGCCTCTTGATTTTATAAATGCAGAATTAGACAAACTTCGTGAATTAAAACATTTGAAGTGTAGTTCTTGTGGGCAGACCGATATCACTTCTGCTAAAAAGTTTTCTCTTATGGTGAAATCAAATCTCGGTTCTCCAACAGATGAACTTAAAGAAGAAAATGTTGTTTATCTAAGACCAGAGACGTGTGGTGGGATTTATCTGCAATATAAAAATACCCTAGACTCGCTTCATCCGAAATTGCCTTTTGGTATTGCTCAAATAGGTAAAGCTTTCAGAAACGAAATTGCTGCTAGGCAGTTTATTTTTAGAACTAGAGAATTTGAACAAATGGAGATGCAATATTTTATACGACAAAAAGACACCAAAAAAATGTATGATATGTGGAAAGAGATAAGAATGAATTGGTACATAGAAAATGGTATTCCTGCTGAAAAATTAACCTGGTACAAGCATGAAAAGTTGGCCCATTATGCTTCTGAGGCTTACGATATTAAATACAATTTTGAATGTTTTGGGATTTTTGATGAGGTTGAAGGTCTTCACACAAGAGGCGATTGGGATTTAACACAACATAGTAAATTTTCTGGAGTTGATCTTTCTTATTTTGACGAAGAAAGCAAAGAGAGATTTGTGCCACATATAATAGAAACATCAGCGGGACTCAACAGGTTGGTGCTTATGTTTCTTGATTTTGCTTATACCGAAGATGAGCTCGGTGGCGATAAACGCGTCTTTTTAAAAATACCAAAACATTTAGCTCCAGTAAAAGTAGCCGTGTTTCCGCTTTTGAAAAACAAACCAAAATTGGTTGAGAAAGCTAAGGAAATTTATAATTCCTTGAGAAAAGAATTTATGTGCGAGTTTGATGATAATGGTAATATTGGGAAAAGATATCGCAGACAAGATGAAATCGGCACACCATATTGTGTTACTGTGGATTTTGATACCTTAGAAAAAAATGAAGGAGTAACAGTTAGAGATAGGGACACAGGAGAACAAGAAAGGGTTTCAGAAAAAGAATTAGTTGAATATTTGAAAGAAAGAATTTTTAAATAGTTCTCCTCTTTTTTACTTTCTACTTTTTCTTTTTTAATTTATACTTGTTATATGGCTATTCGTCGCTCAAGTGAAAAAATGATCCAGATAAGCACTGGGACAATAATAAAAGCTCTTCTGGTTATTTTAATTTTTGGGGCAATTTATTATTTGAGAGATATCGCTTTGGTGGTAGTGCTTTCTATTGTTATTGCCTCAGCGGTAGAGCCAGGTACACAATGGTTTTTGCGACGCAAAGTGCCAAGAGTCTTAGCGGTTCTTCTTATTTATTCTATTGTTATTTTGATTTTGGTTGGCGCGTTTTATTTTCTCTTTTTGCCTATTTTAAATCAATCGTCTTCTTTGCTGTCATCTCTGCCAGGGTATCTTGGTGAACTCCAAGTTTGGAATCCTTTACAAAATAGTTCTTTCTTTTCATCCAATCCTACAATTCAAGGATTTTCTGAAACATTTTCACTTTCTCAAATTGTAGAACAGATAAATTCTGCTATCTCAAGTTATTCTGAAGGTTTTTTCTCAACAGCCAGCACTATTTTTGGAGGTATTCTAAGTTTTATTTTGGTTATTGTTTTGTCTTTTTATTTATCAGTAGAGCCTGAGGGGATTTCTGGTTTTCTACGCATTATCACTCCCGCCAAAAACGAAGAGTATGTGTTAAGTCTCTGGAAAAGATCTCAACGAAAAATTGGTCTCTGGATGCAAGGACAAATTGTGTTGGTGGTAATTGTGAGTATGCTTGTCTTTTTGGGTTTAACTTTGTTACGTGTTGAAAACGCTCTTATTTTAGCGATGCTTGCTGGTGCGTTTGAAATCATTCCTATTTTTGGACCTATTCTCGCCGCTATTCCGGCTGTAATTTTAGCTTTAGTGTCTGATGGTATGACTAGCGCTATTTTAGTTATTGGTCTTTATATCATAATTCAACAATTTGAAAATCAGCTTATTTATCCATTAGTGGTTAGAAAAATTGTCGGAGTTCCGCCACTGGTTTCCATTTTAGCTCTTATTATTGGAGCTAAACTTGCTGGTTTTGTGGGGGTTTTGATTTCAGTTCCGCTCGCAGCTATGCTCATGGAATTTTTGAATGATATTGAGAAAGATAAAATTGCGGAAGTGGAGCGCTTGAAAATTGCTAAGCAAAAATGATATCCTTCTTTTGTTGTGTCTAAAACATTTTATATAACTACAACTTTGCCTTATGTAAATGCCGATCCGCATGTTGGTTTCGCTATGGAGATTATTAGGGCTGATGTTATTGCGCGAACCAAAAAGATTCAAGGTTTTGAAGTATTTTTCAATACTGGCACCGACGAGCACGGAGCTAAGATTTATGAAAAAGCTAAAGAACTCGGTAAAGATCCTCAAGATTTTGTGAATGAACTAGCGGAAAAGTTTCGAGGTCTCATCTCTTTGCTTCAAATTTCTCCAGACATTCATTTTATTAGAACAACAGACGAAGCTCACAAAAAAACAGCTCAAAAATTTTGGAGAGTTTGTAACCAAAATGGTTATATTTATAAGAAAGCTTACAAAATAAAATATTGTGTGGGTTGTGAGCTTGAAAAAACAGATTCTGAATTGGTAGATGGTAAATGCCCAATACATCCCAACAGAGAAATTGAATTCATTGATGAAGAAAATTATTTTTTTAAATTCTCTGCTTTTCAAAAACCACTTTTAGATTTTTATAAAAAACAACCGAATTTTGTAGTGCCAGATTTTCGTTTTAACGAAATCAAAGCTTTTGTTGAAAGGGGATTAGAAGACTTTTCTATTTCTCGTGTTAAATCTAAAATGCCTTGGGGTATACCTGTGCCAAACGATGAAGATCAGGTAATGTATGTTTGGTTTGACGCTTTAGTCAATTATATTTCAACTTTGGGTTGGCCTGATAATAAAGACACTTTTAAAAGGTTTTGGATAGAAGGTAGCCCGGTTCAGTATTGTGGTAAAGATAATTTGCGTATGCAGTCTGCTATGTGGCAAGCGATGCTTTTAGCTGCTGGTTTACCTAATTCACATCAAATAGTGATAGACGGATTTTTTACCGGTGAAGGTGGTGTGAAAATGTCTAAATCTCTTGGTAATACCGTTGATCCTTATGCAGTGGTTCAAAATTTAGGCGCTGAAGCTTTAAGATATTTTGTTTGTGCGGAAGCTTCAATGTTTGAGGACAGTCCAGTTTCTATGGGTTTAATAAAATCTGCTTATAATGCTAAGTTGGCTAATGGTTTGGGCAATCTGACTTCGCGCATAATGAAGATGGCACAAGACCATCTCGCACTTCCAATTACTTCTCTGTCTGATGATATACCAGAACAATTTTTTGCCGAGTTGGAAAAATTTGAAATTGGAAAAGCTTGCGATTTGATTTGGAAAGAAATTGGAGATATGGACAAGTTTATCCAAGAAGCTCAGCCTTTTAAAGTAGTCAAGACAGACAAAGAAAAGGGTCAAGAAATGATTTCAAATTTAGTCAAAAGGTTATATTCGGTTGCAATAATGCTTGGTCCAATACTTCCAGAAACTTCGGAAAAAATAAAAGAACTTGTTAAAACAAACAAAACCCCCGAAAAACCTTTGTTTGAGAGAAAATAAGTTATTGATAATTATTTGTATTGTGTTTTCTTCATCTTTTTTAAAATGGAGGGTTGGAGGATTGTGGTAAACTAAAGAGATGAAATATATAGATATACACTGTCATTTAGATCGCGAAGATTATGGCACAGATTTTGAAGAAGTTTTAGCGCGAATGAAAGAAAAAAGGATTGGAGCCATAGCGATTGGCGCAGATTTTCCAAGTTCAAAAAAAGCGGTAGCAATTGCAGAGCAAAATGAAAATATTTGGGCTTGTATTGGTATACACCCGGGATATGTTTCCGAAGCTTTTCCTTTGGCTGCAAGGGTTGAAGATGAGTTGTTGGGATTAGAAGAATTAATAAAATCTCCAAAAGTTGTTGGTGTTGGTGAATGTGGTTTGGATTGGTTTAGGTTAGATCTAGCTTCCGCTAAAACTGTAGCAAACAAACAAAAAGAATTGTTTGAGAAACAAATAGAGTTTGCCATCAAACACAACAAACCTTTAATGCTTCATATTAGGGCGACTCAAAATAGTTTTGATGCTTATAAAGATGTTTTGGAAATTTTGAATCATTACAAAAAAGAAGCAGGGGGTAAATTGCGAGGCAACGTTCACTTTTTTGCCGGAGATGTTGAGATAGCTAAAAAATTTTTGGATTTAAATTTTACACTTTCTTTCGCTGGAGTTATTACTTTTATTCGCGATTATGATGAAGTTATAAAATATGTTCCTCAAGAAAGACTTATGTCTGAAACAGACGCCCCCTTTGTTGCTCCAGTGCCTTTTCGGGGACAACGTAATGAGCCTAGTTTTGTGATTGAAATTATCAAAAAGCTGGCTGAAATTCGTGGCGAAGATTTTGATTCTCTAAATAGTGCCATTTTAGCAAACGCTAAGAGGGTTTTTGGTATTTAAAAAGCAAACCTTCAAATTGTTTTGAAGGTTGTTTTTTCTAGGTATTATGTTAGAGTGTTTTCAGTTCAAATCAGAAGTGTCTTTATTATAACTGCTTCTATCCGCCCGAAGCGGACCCATTTGAACGATAATAATTATGAAAGAAAAAGAAGACAATTTAGATGAAATTCAGGTCTATGAAGTTGGTTTTCACATTTTACCAACGGTGCCTGAAGAGAAAGTCCAAGAAGAGCTTTCTTTAATTGAAGATGTTATTTCTAAAAATGGTGGCTCTATTATAGCTCAAGATTTTCCTAAAATGAGAACTTTGGCTTACGATGTTGCAAAAACGGTAGACACTAAACGTTTAAGTTTTAATAAAGCTTATTTCGGTTGGATTAAGTTTGAGATTGGAAAGGAAAATATTGCTAAAATCAAAAACGCTTTAGATACCAATCTAAACATTTTGCGATTTATTATAATCAAGACTGTTAGAGAAAACACCTTACACATTCCGAAAGCTTCAATGATTTCTAAAAATGCTCCAGAAGAATTAAAAGTTTCTAGAACTGAAGATGACTTTGAAGAAAAGATTGAAATTTCAGAAGAGGAGATTGATAAGAGTATTGATGAGCTTTTAGTTGATGAAGAAGTTGAAAGTTAAATATTACAAAATTAAAAATTAATAATTTTTATTATGTATATCAATAAAGCTATCATCTACGGTAACCTTACCAGAGATCCAGAACTTAAATCTTTACCATCAGGTTCACAAGTTTGTGAATTTGCTGTGGCCACCAATCGTGTTTGGAAAGATAAAAACGGCATCAAACAAGAATCAGTTGAATACCACAACATTGTCGTTTTTGGGAAACAGGCTGAAATTGTCAAACAATATATGCGCAAAGGTAGTGGTCTTTTGGTGGAAGGCAGGATTCAAACTAGAAGTTGGGATGCACAGGATGGCACCAAGAGATACAGAACTGAAATTGTTGCCGATAGGATACAATTTGGTCCAAGAAGTGGGGGAGCTAGTTCTTACGAACAAAACACTTCCACTGAAAAGCCACAAAACAAAGACGAAGAGGCGCCAGCCATTGAATATCCCGAAGAGGAGATTAGCTCTGAAGATATACCATTTTAATCTAATAAAATTATGTCAAACAAACAAAATTGTTATTTCAAACAAAACGGAATCAAATATGTAGATTACAAGGATGTGGAACTTTTAAAAAAGTTTACCAACCCCCACGCTCGTATTCTTAGTAAAAAAAGAACAGGTGTTTCTACTGAATATCAAAAAAAACTGGCTCTCGCTATTAAGCGTGCCCGTTTTATGGCTCTTATGCCTTATTTAAGCAGATAATAAATATTAAAACTTTTCGTTATAAGTTTTAAACTCTAGAAACATATTCACCAGTTTGAGTATTAACAACAATGGTGTCACCCTCATTTATAAAAAGGGGAGCATTAACTGAAGCGCCAGTCTCTACTTTGACAACTTTGTTGCCTCCTTGAGCGGTATTACCTTTAATAGCAGGAGGAGCTTCAACCACTTTGAGTTCTAATTTAATAGGAATCTGAACACCAATAATTTTTTCATCAAAAATCATTGCTTTAGCGATGGTATTCTCTTTCAAAAATTTCGCACCATAACCGATTTGCTCTTCTTTTAAGGGAAATCTTTTCGCAGGATTGCCGTCCTCATGGAACCAATATTCACCTTTGGCTTCATAAATAAATTTGATGTCTTGAAATTCCAATTCTGCCTCTTCAACTTTTTCAGATGCATGAAAAGAAGTTTCGGTGACTCTGCCAGTGATTAGGTTGCGAAGTTTAGTGGCATTAAGGGGTTTTCTTTGCTGTTTACGAAAAACATGAGAAGCTAAAACTTCCCAAGGTTCATCATCAAATATAATAAACTTTCCGACTGTAATTTCATTGTATTCTAACATTTGATCAATTTAGGCTATAAAAATGAGTAAAATAAAAACGCCGAAGCTAATCATATTGTAGCTCATATTAAGCATTTAATCAAGATTTGAAATCCTAATTGTTTTTAGAGAATCAATAGGTTGGGGGATTATTCTGGATTCTCATCGGGTTCTGGCTTTTCTTTTTCAGAGACTGGGACAGTGGAACCATTATTTTCCAGAAGCTTTTTACGGATTTGTTTGAGGATTTCTTCAGATATTTTTTTATTTTCTTTGGCTTTCAAAAATTGGCGAGTAGCATCATAACCACGACCAAGTTTTATTTCTCCATAACTATAAGAAGTGCCTGATTTTTGAACGATGCCCATTTTTTCACCCAGAGCTATGAGTTCACCTTCTTTGGAAATGCCTTCGTTGTACATAAGATCAAATTCGGTTTGTTTGAACGGGGCGGCGACTTTATTTTTAACAACTTTAACTCTTACTCTACCTCCCATTACTTCATCGCCTTTTTTAATTTGAGCGATTCTTCTAATGTCTAATCTGACGCTAGTATAAAACTTTAAAGCTTTACCACCTGGAGTGGTCTCTGGATTGCCGAACATCACACCGATTTGCATTCTGATTTGATTTATAAAAATAACCACAGTTTTTGATTTGGAGACAATTGCAGTGAGTTTTCTCAAAGCTTGAGACATAAGTCTGGCTTGTTTTCCGACGTGATAAGCTCCCATATCGCCCTCAATTTCATCTTTGGGGGTTAGGGCGGCAACTGAATCTATAACAATAACATCAAGTTTGCCGGAACGGACGAGGGAATCTACTATATCAAGTGCTTGTTCACCATTGTCTGGCTGAGAAATAAGTAGTTCTTCTATTTTTACCCCTATTCTTTTAGAATATTCTGGATCCATGGCGTGTTCGGCGTCAATAAAAGCGCAAATACCCCCCATCTTTTGAGCTTCAGCTATTATGTGTAAAGAAAGGGTGGTTTTACCCGACGACTCTGGACCAAATATTTCTATGATCCTACCTCTAGGCACACCACCGACACCTAGCGCCGCATCAAGTCCGATAGAGCCGGTCGGTATTACGTTGACATCGGTGTGCGGTTTATCACCAAGCATCATAATAGAGTCGTCTCCGAATTTAGTTTTTATTTCTCTGATAGCGTCTTGCACCTGAGAGATACCTTTTTGGGAATTATCACTTTCTTGTTTTTTCTTGCTTTTTTGTTTTGCGGACTTGGTTTCTTTTTTTGCCATAGTTTATGAATTATTAGGAGTAGTGCTACTCTGTTTTGTCTCTGTAAGCACAGTATTTTGTTTATAATATATTTTTACAACTTTTTTGGTTTCTTGTTTGAATCTGTCTTTCCCTTTAATTTCAATAGTGTTGGAACCAGGGGAGAGTAACAACTTTTCTTGAAATACCCCTTCTGTATCTATTGAAATAGGTTTTTCGTTTAAACTTATGAAAGCGATATTTTTAGTTTTTCCACTTATAGTCAGCACGTTGCTATCCGTTTCTATTGTGTGTTTAGTTGGGCTAAATATTTCTATAGTTGGACCAATAAGCAAATCTCTGGCATTAAATAAACCATAAGAAACTAGCATTATCACCGAAAGGATAATGACAAAACGTTTTATATTAAAACCTCTTTCAAATTTATATTGATCCATCTTCTTCATCTGTTACAAAACCACCTTCGGGCTTCACAAGAATTTCTCTTGGTTTAGCACCATCACCTGGTCCGATAATTTCGCGCTCCTCCAACATATCCATAAGTCTGGCTGCTCTAGCGTAGCCGATACGCAATTTTCTTTGAAGATATGATGTAGAGGCTTTACCGTCTCTTATTACCGTCTCTCTAGCTTCTTCATAAAGAACGTCTTCATCTTCACTGCTGTCAACCATTGATTCAAAGATGTTATTTTTACTGTTCTCGGTTGTTATATCTATTTCGGTCGGTAGTTCATCTTCGTAATTCTTTATAAGATATTCTACCACTTTTTTTACTTCGTTTTCTGATATAAAAGGGGATTGTAGTCTGATAGGTTTAGACATTTCGCCAGACATATAAAGCATATCTCCAGCCCCCAAAAGCTTTTCAGCTCCCGCGGTATCTAATATGGTTCGGGAATCAAATTGAGAAGCTACTTGAAGAGCGATACGAGCGGGGATATTGGCTTTGATAAGACCGGTTATAACATTAACCGACGGTCTTTGGGTGGAAAGTATAAGATGAATACCCACAGCGCGACTCATTTGAGCAAGGCGAATGATTGCTGCTTCAAGTTCTCTTGGGTAAGCTTGCATAATATCCGCCAATTCATCCACAATGACGACTATATAAGGCATAGTTTCAGGCATTTCCTCTTTTTCATCTGAAGAAGGATTCTTTTTGGCTTTCTCCAAAGCAGGCAAGAGGATATTTTTATGGTAAGACTCTATATCTCTAACTCTATTTTTTTCCAAGACGTCATATCTACGATCCATTTCTTTAGCTGCCCACTTGAGGGACATTATGACTTTTTTAGCATCAGTGATAACTGGGGTTAAAAGGTGGGGGATTCTGTTGTATTGGGTGAGCTCAACTCGCTTTGGGTCTATCATAATGAATTTTAGATTTTCTGGAGAATTACGGAAGAGTAGGGAGTTTATGAGAACGTGAATAGTTACCGATTTACCACTACCAGTAGCACCAGCGATAAGAAGGTGAGGCATCTTAGCAAGATTAGCAAAAACAGAAGTTCCCGAAATACTTTTACCAAGAGCGACATTTAAAGGCTTTTCTGAATTAGTGTAACCGCTTTGGGAAAGAAGAGAACCGAGACCAACTACGGTTTTGGTAGAATTGGGTATTTCAATGCCGACCAGTGATTTACCTGGTATCGGTGCTTCTATACGGACTGGATGGGCTGCTAAAGCTAATTCTAAATTGTTCTGAAGACCAAGTATTTTTGAAAGCCTGACTCCTTCAGCGGGTTTGAGCGCGTATCTGGTTACTGAGGGACCGATTGACACTTCGTCCATATCTACGACGATACCAAAGTTTTGCAGAGTTCTTTTAATGATGTTGGAGTTGGCTTTGATATCTCCAACTTCAGGTCTGCCTCTATCTTTTTCCAAAAGTGAAAGCGGGGGTGGATTGAAAGGTTTAGATAAAATATTAGTTTTGATCTTAAACTCATCATATTCTTCTGTAGTTGGCTTTTTGATGATAGGAGTAGTGGTTGGGGTTGCTTTAATTTCTTTTTGAGTATCGTTGCTGTCTATTATAGTTACTTCTTTTTCTGAAATTTCTTCCTCGTCTTTTTCCTCCCCATCTTTCTTTCTTCGGAATATATTTGTCAGTGAAGAGAAGTTTATTGCTGTGTCAAAAATGATAAGTATGCTAATGATTATGAGTGCTCCCAAAATAACAGGAGTTCCATAACCAAATAATTTCATTAAAGGTTTTTGTATGAAGTGACCGACCTGACCACCTTTTTCAGGGAAAGCTAAATCTAATAAAGCGAGAGAGGCAAGAAAGAAAAGACCAGACCCAACAGCTCTGGTAGTCTCAAACGGGTGCTTGATTGATTTAGCAAAGGATATAGAAAGTAGCAGTGAAAGTATAGGTAGCAATATGTAACCCCAACCAAAAAACTTTTCTAATACTCTGTAGACCGCGTTTACTCCTCCAGCCATTTCAAAACGAGCTAAAAGCAAAATAACGAAAAAAGCAAAAAAAATTATCGCAAATATCCAAGAAGTGGTTTCATCTTTTAATCTTTTTATTTTCGTTTGTTCACCTTTTTTTTCTTTTTGGTTTTCTTTCTTGTTGTTCTTTTTGGCCATAGCTAAATAATATCACATCTAGTTTTTCAAAAATTGATTGAACGGTGGATTTTGAAAAAACCAGCTCCGAAAAAAGGGATTGACTTATTGTAAAAGACAGAATATTCTTCTTATAAAGACATCAAAAATTGTGCTTGACTATAAAAGTCAAATAGTGTATAATATAAGAGACAGAAGGAATATATGGGACAAAATGTGTCTTAAATATTTATGTCCCTTAGATTTTAAATTAAACATAGCTATGCAAAAAAACGTTGAATTTACAGATATTTACAACAAAGCTTACAAGTTGTCGGCGGCTGTTTTTGTTGTCTCTAATATCATAAATGAGAACGAAGAATTAAAGACCAGGATAAAAAGTCTGTCTTTAAATCTTGTCTCTATGGCTATTAATTTAAAAGACACAAATTTTGTTGATACAAAAAAAATAATAAAAGAGATTGAAAAGGTTGCTTTGGAACTTATGTCTATGCTTGATATTGCCAGGGTCTCTGAACTTATCTCTGAAATGAATGGTTCAATTATTAAAAAAGAATTCCAATCTTTCATTGGTGAACTTGGTAAATATATAGAAAAATTTGAGACAGATAAAAGTGTTTTTGTTGATGATATGTTTACTGAACCTTTGGCAATTGAAGCAACCAAACACCTGGATCGTCATAATGTTACAGATGGTCCTGGTGTTGTAAAACCAACATCTTTGCACTCAAAAAATCAAGAGTCCATTAAATCAAATAATGGAAATGGATATAAAAGAAAAGACTTAAGGAAAAATATGATATTAGACTTTATAAAGGGACAAAACAACGAGGTTAGCATAAAAGACATTGCTTTAAGCGTAACTGATTGTAGTGAGAAAACTATCCAAAGAGAGCTTATTGCGCTTATAAAAGAAGGAAAAATAAAAAAGACAGGGGAGAGAAGGTGGAGTAAATATTCAGTGGTGTAAATTAGCACTCCTCTTTTTTTAGAGAAACAAGTATTGTAATTGACGTTAAATCTATAATATGCAATACTTAATGTAGTATCGTCTTATCCACATATTGTCTTTTGCAAGAGCTGGATTTGGCGGTAAAATCTTTATGTTACTAAGACTATGGTTTCTTGTCGATTACAGAAACCGTAGATTTAGTTAAATAATATTTATTAGTCGATTTAGTTTATTAGTGAGTAAGTCTGCGAATTCTGAAAATTTATTAGTCTCAGAGTTTAAAGATTTACTTGATAACCTTCTGGATACTTCTCAAAAATTTTAATAAGTAATGAAGTTTTCAGTGGGATTCAAAATTATGAAATTAAAAAACAAATTGTTCGCAAGCGCTGTAGCTTTCACAATGGTGTTGAGCTTGGTTGCAGTTCCTGCTTCCGCTCAAACTACTGCTGAACTTACAGCTCAGATCAATAGCTTGCTTGCTATGATCGCTCAGCTTCAAGCACAAATCGCTAGTATTACTACTGGTGGTTATGCTGCTACAACCTTTACTAAAGACTTGACCGTTGGTTCTACCGGTGCAGAAGTATCTGCCCTTCAACAGTTCTTGGTCTCCAAAGGTTTCCTCACTATGCCAGCTGGCGTAGCTTACGGTTACTTTGGTTCTTTGACTAAGGCTGCTTTGGCTGGATACCAAGCTTCAGTTGGTATTGCTCCAGCTGCTGGTTACTTCGGTCCTATCACCAGAGCTCACCTTAACGCTTTGACACCTACTACTACTCCTGGTAGCACCACTGTTGGCGCTATCACCACTCCAGGTGTTGAAGGCACCCTTTCAGTAAGTTCAAACAACTCTGGTTTGGTCTCAACCATCTATGAAGGTGATGAGAACGTAGCTATCTTGGGCTTCAATGTTGAAGCTAAAAACTCTGACATTGCTGTTCAAAGAGTTAAGTTAGATTTGGGTGATACCACTCAGATTTACAACAAGATTTATTCTAAGATTTACGTCACTGATGGTTCCAACGTTTTGGCTTCATCTGACTTAAATTCTTCTACTGTTGTGAAAGATAATGGTAGATACTACATTACTTTGACCGGTTTCAACTTTGTTGTCTCAAAAGATGCTAAAAAACAAGTTGTTATCAAGGCTGATGTAATGCCTACTATTGACTCAACACTCATTAGCCAAACTTACACTGTAAGATTGGCCGAAAACGGAGTAAGAGGTGTTGACGGTGCTGGTATTGATCAATACGCCGGAGGAACTTCTATAACTAAGAGTGTTACTACAGCTAAGAGTTTAACTGACAGTGCTGCTTTGAAGATGTCTTTGAATAATTCATCTCCAAAGAAATCTGAAGTAGTGGCTTCTGAAGGTTCAAACAACAATGAACTTGATAAGCTTTCAGTTTTGGTTTTTGATGTCAAGGCTGAAAAAGACAATGTCACTCTTAATGATTTGAAAGTCAATTTTGTTGTGGCTGGCGGTAATGCAGATGTTTCTACTGTTTACCTCTATGAAGGTTCTACTGAATTGGACAACGCTTCTCTCAATGGTAACGTTGCTTCCTTTACTGGACTTGATTACAACATCTCCAAAGATGCAACTAAAACCCTTACTGTTAAGGTTGATGTAAGGAATGCTGGAGAGGCTGTTACTACAATTACCGCTTCTTCTTCTGCTTCTGATCTTGTCGCTGAAAACAGTGTTGGTGATACAGTTGCAAGGAGTGGTTCTGCTAATGGTTATGATATTAGTGTCAGAAGCGCTGGTCTTGAAATCGCTTTGGTCTCAAGAAGCATTACCACCAATGGCGTAACTCAAGCTAGCGATGCTACCTCCACCTTAACTGCAACCTTCAACGTTAGAGTTAAGGCTCTTGGTGATGATATCACTTTGGGTACTGTTGCTTCTTCTACCCCAATGTTCAACAACACAAACAGCTTTGCTGTATATAAGAATGGTGTTGCATGTGATCACGGATCAACTGTGGCAGTTTCTTACACTCTTCCTTCAAGTTGTACTCCTTCTGAAGCCAACAATTGTGTTTTGGCTGAAGGCAATGAGATTACCTTCCCAGTTACCTTCCAAATTTATGGAAGACAGGCTAATGGTACAGCTCTTACTTCCGGTATCTACTCTGTAGGCATTGCTCAAGTCCAATGGGGTTATAATAAATCATCAACCTTCATGGCTGGTGAAATTGATTGGAGCACTTCTGAAGTTAGCTTCCCGTAATTCTAAAAATTTAAGAGCACTTGTGTCCGCCTTAGCGGAGCTCACAAAAAACCACCTCCCGGTGGTTTTTTGTTGGGCGCTTTTTATTTTCTTGCTCTAATTGGGGTTTTGTAATTTATGATCCCAACCATTCTTTAATTTAAGTTATACACAAATTATTAACAGGTTATTCCCAAAAACAATATTATAATGAGAAGGAGTTTGTTTGGGGTGTTTATTTATTGTTTATAACAACAATCAAACCAAATTAAGTAAAATCAATAAATCTTAACAATCTGTGTATGCGTTATTTCAGTAAAACATTTTTCAAATTCGCTTTGGGTTTTTTGTGTATTGTTTGTGCCAGTCTTTTGATGATAAGTTTAGCGTCAAATTTTATAAGTGAGGATACCGATAAAATGCAAGCGGCTTCCCTGAAATGATTTTATGAAAAAAATATTTAGAAAACTTCTTTTATCTTTGGCTTTGTTTTTGGTTTTTCCCACCGTTTCTTTTGCGGAAATTTCTCAAATTGTATTTATAACCGAATCTCAAGAAATAAAACCCAACGAAATTTCTGAAGCTCTTACTTTTCAACTTCAAGATATAACTGGTAGTCCTTTTAAAACCCCAGAAACTTTAGATATACAATTTATTTCCTCATCGCAAACTGGTCAGTTTTTGAATAATTCTGGTAATCCTGCCACGACTTATATGAGCAAAAACACTGCCAATAAAACTTTTTATTATAAAGACTCCAGTGAAGGTGAGTTTATTATCACGGTTAATGTTAGAGGTAGAGATACTGGGATAGAGTTGGGTGCTAGTCAGCAGATTAAAGTTTCTTCTAACGCCACCTCTAATTCTTCTGGTGAAGTTTTGGGTGATTCTACCGTTACTCTTAGTTTAAGTAGTGGTAGTGCCAGTGTCTCAGGTGGAAGCACAAATCAAGCCTCTTCTTTTCTGAGCACTTCTTTAGACATCTCAGCCGGAAGCGACAGAGTGACTTCTCCTGGTAGCCCCATTTGGTTTCAAGCTAGTAGTAAGAAAAATATTTCTTCATCGGGGCTTGAATTAAGTTGGTCGTTTGGAGATGGTTTTGTGGGCTCTGGTCCCACAGTGAGTCATACCTACAAATATCCGGGGGATTATGTGGTGGTTTTAACAGCTAGAATGGGGGATATTTTTTCAGTGAGTCGGTTGAAAGTGAAGGTGTTTGAGCCAAACATTGTTGCAGTAGACAAGGGAGAATATTTGGAAATAATAAATAACAGCAACTCAGAAATAAATTTGTTTAATTGGAAAATTGAAAATGAGGGAAAGGGTTTTGTTTTCCAACCTAACACAATCATTTTGCCACGAGCTACTTTGAAATTAGATAAAAGTTTGTTAACTATGAAAGGCACTGACAACAGTTTGGGGCTTTCTATAAAAAATAGTTTAAAAAAAGAAGTTTTTGCTGTTGCTCCAACAAAACAAACCGATCTTCAAAAGATTTCTGGAGATCTTAAGGTTGTGGAAAAAGAATTTTCTATTATAAAAGAAAAAGCTAAAAATCTAGGACTAACTGGTGTGGGTGCATTTAATTTTGCCAATGTTCAAGCTCAAAATTATCCCGTTTCAATTTCTGAAAATAATTCTAACGAGGTTAAGCTGACTGAAGCTACTAGTAGTTCTATTTCTAATAATATTATTTACGAAGCACCAAAAAAAGAAAGTTTTTTCAAACGCACCTGGAGTTTTTTAACCGGTCTTTTTGATTAAGTTCTGAAGGAGTTTTTATTATATAATTAAATTATTAAAATTAATTAAAAAATATGGAGGGATTAAATAAAGGAGACAATAATACAATGGAAGGAATGGATAAAAACGTGATAGCTTTTCGTATTGAAACTCTCAGAGAAAGTTTAATGTCTGTAGAAAACCAAATTGAAAGAGCTTTAAATGAAAATCCGGCAAGAGTGAGGAGTTTGGAAACTGAAAAAGCTCGTTTAGAAAAAGAACTCTCGGAATTAGAAGAGGCGTTAGAAGATATTGACCAAATTTAGAATTTAGTTTACTATATCCACAACGGCTTCGGAGACCATGGGTTGAAGACTTTAAAGTTTTTAAAGAACTTCTATAAATCCTGTGTTAGGAGTTTATAACTCATTTCTTGCCCAGCCGAAGTTTTGGCGGGGGCCGTTTGGTCGATTTAATTTCCTCCTTTTTTATGAGAAGGGATTGGGGTTGTGAAATTAAAAAACAACTCATCCTCAACCTTTTCTAGTTTTAAGAATAAAAAAGAGATTGGGAAAAACATTAATAAATTATGTCAATATAATGGCAATAACAAAAGAAAAGAAAAAAGAGATACTTGCTCGCTTGAACGATATCATTACCAAATCTAAATCAATAGTTTTTGTTAATTTCAACAAGCTTTCAGTAAAAGATGCTTCCGAAATAAGAAGAGCTTTGAGAAGTGAAAACGTTGGTTATTTAGTTGCTAAAAAAAGTCTCTTAAGAAAAACTCTTGAATCTATTGGTATCAAAGGTGAAGCTCCTGCATTGGAAGGGGAATTAGCTATAACTTTTGGAGAAGACTTGCTTTCGCCGGCTAGAGGTATTTATGATTTCCAAAAGAAACTTGAAGGCAAAGTATCTATTTTGGGCGGTATTTTTGAAGGTGAATTTAAATCTAAAGATGAAATGGTGAGTATTGCTTCCATACCTTCTATGGATGTGTTGCGAGGAATGTTTGTTAACATTATCAATTCACCAATACAAAGATTCGCCGTGGCTCTTGGTCAAATAGCTGAAAAGAAAAATTAATAGTAATTTGAAAATTGTAAATTAATTAAAAATATTATGTCAGAAGAAACAAAAGTTGAGGCAGTAGAAGTGCCTGCAAAGTTCGCTAAAATAGTTGAAGAAATAGAAAAGATGTCTGTTTTAGAGCTGAATGAATTAGTAAAAATATTTGAGAATAAGTTTGGTGTTTCAGCAACCGCGGTTGCTGCCGGTCCTGCAGTCTCTGCTACCGGTTCTGCTACTGAAGAAAGCTCAACTTACAACGTAGAGTTAACTGATGGTGGCGCTCAAAAGATTGCCGTCATTAAAATTATCAAAGAAGCTTTGGCTTTGGGCCTCAAAGACGCTAAAGACAAAGTTGATGCTGCCCCAGTTATGCTTATGGAAAATATGAAGAAGGAAGAGGCTGAGGCTCTCAAAAAACAAATTGAAGAAGCAGGAGGTAAAGTAACATTTAAATAAAGTTGGATTTACTTCTTATTTGACGAAATAACTTAGAAAATTATCAAAAAAGCTCCTAAAAAGGAGCTTTTTTGATTTATTTTAAGGAATTGTATAAAATGGCTTCAATATGGATATCTTAGAAAAACTTTTCGGAAGTGCGGCAAAAGTCAAAATTATCAAACTGTTTCTCTTTAATCCTGACGACGCTTTTGATGTTGCTCAGACAGCAGAAAGATCTAAAGTTTCTATTGGAGTAGCAAGAAAGGAAATATCAGACTTAGAAAAGATAGGTTTTCTGAAACCTAAAACTTACACCAAAGAAATTAAAAAACAAAAAAACCGAACAATTGTATTGTCGCGAAAAAGAGTTAATGGTTGGACTCTGGATAGAAAGTTTCCTTATGTGGAAGATATTACCTCTTTCCTTTCAAATATAAATCCTTTCAAGCATAAAGATATTATTGATAAGATTTCTCGAGCAGGTAAAATTAAACTTCTCATTATTGCTGGTGTTTTCATAAAAGATCCAGATAGCAGGATAGATTTGTTAGTGGTAGGGGATGAGCTCAAAAATACACAACTTGATAATATAATAAAAATTATTGAATCTGAGATTGGTAAAGAAATTCGTTACGCGGTTTTTGAAACTAAGGAATTTAATTATCGTCTTTCAATGTTTGACAAGCTAATTCGCGATCTTTTGGATTATCCCCATGAAAAAATTATCAATAAATTGGGGCTATAATTTGCCTTGACTATCCACAAAAAGTATTGATAACTTATGTAAATATGTTATATTTTAGATGTAATTATTAATTAATATTAATTAAAATCTTATGGTAATAAGCACTTGGGGTGAGATTATCTCCTTATCTTTCAAGAACCTTTGGGTGGGGGTGATTGGTTTTATACCAAACCTTGTAGCCGCTTTAATTTTGGTGCTCTTAGGTTGGGGTATTGGAGTTTTGTTTGGTAAAGTAGTCGCTCAAATTATAAAATCTATAAAGATAGATGAAGCTTTGACTCGCGCCGGGGTTGAGAGTTTTTTGAATAGAGGTGGTATAAATCTCAATTCTGGAAAATTTTTGGGAGGCTTGGTTCGTTGGTTTTTCATTTTAGTCTTTTTGATTGGAGCTCTTGATGTTTTGCATCTTTCACAAGTTACACTGTTTCTTAAAGACATCTTGAATTATTTGCCTAGAGTTATTGTGGCTGTTCTTATACTTATAGCAGCTGGTTTGGTTGCTGATGCTATGAGAAAATTGGTTTTGTCTTCAGCAATGTCTGCTAATATTTCTTCAGCACCATTTTTAGCTACTGTTACTAAATGGACCATCTGGATCTTTGCTATTTTAGTCGCACTTTCTCAACTTGGTATCGCGGCGGGATTTATTCAAACCATTTTTACTGGTTTAGTGGTTGCTCTTTCTTTGGGTCTTGGTTTGGCTTTCGGTCTTGGTGGGCAAGAAGCGGCTTCCAGAACCATTGAAAAAATTGGTAAAGAAATATCTGGCAAAAAGTAAAAATAAATTATTGAAAACCTAAACAAAAAGCTCCTTTTTAGGAGCTTTTTGTTGTTGACAGTTTTTTGTGAACGTGTATACTTATAGATACAATATGTTATTGGAGTATTTAATCGTGAAGTGTAAAAGAGGATGAATATCCTTTGGCTTGATTTTGAGCCCGCTTCCAAAAAAGCGGTTTTTTATTTCAAAAATATTGTGGTACTTTGACAAGTTAATGCCACTCTAATGAATTACCATAATAAAATTTGAAGTTTGCTTCAGATTTGGTTAAGGGGTCTTTGTTTGTTAGAAGTGGAAGGTGAATTGAATGTCTTAGAGATAATGGTCTCATAAGGCAGGATAAAATTAAGTTAAATTAAACCGTGTAGTCGCCCGGAGAGCGATTGCATGGTAGTGGTTTTTAAATTTCCTAATAGAAATTTAAGAGCGTATGGTGGATGCCTTGGCTAGAAATAGCGATGAAGGACGTGGCGTGGCGACGATATGCTTCGGGGAGGTGCTAAGCAACCTTTGATCCGGAGATTTCCGAATGGGGAAACCCTCCGTGCTTGCACGGAACGTGCTTCGCACAAAATTTTCAATTTAAAATTAAAACATTGAAAATTTTGCGCGGAGCGCGAGCACACCCTGGGAAGTAAAACATTTCAGTACCAGGAGGAAAATAAACTAAAAAGCATTCCGTAAATAGCGGCGAGCGAAAGCGGAGAAGCCCAAACTTATTTTAACGCAAGTTAAAATAAGGGTTGTAAGATGTAAGTGTTGTATTTATACAAGGAAAGTCAAAAAATTACTTGTTAGAAGAAGCTTCTGGAAAGAAGCACCCTAGAGGGTAATAGTCCCGTAGTCGAAAACAAGTAATCTTTCTTGCTTATATTCTTGAGTACCTCGAGACACGAAAAGCTCGGGGGAATCTGCCGGAACTAACCGGTAAGGCTAAATATGTTTCTAGACCGATAGTGAACTAGTACCGTGAGGGAAAGGTGAAAAGTAGCCCGTTGAGGGCGGTGAAATAGACCTGAAACCATATGTTTACAAGGAGTAGAAGAGGGTGTAAATCCTCGACTGCGTGCCTATTGAAGAATGAGCCAACGAGTTAATTTATGCGGTTGCTGAAGCGGTCGACCCGCGTTAGGCAAAGTGAAAGCGAGCGTTAATAGCGCGAACTAAAAATCGTATATATTAGACCCGAAGCCAGGTGAGCTTGCCATGGGCAGGGTGAAGTCTCGTGAAAGCGAGATGGAGGCCCGAACCGGTTGGTCGTGCGATTCCCTCGGATGACCTGTGGTAAGGAGTGAAAAGCTAATCGAACCTGGTAATAGCTGGTTCTCTCCGAAAGAGCTTTTGGGTTCGCGTCACGTGTTCCTTATAGGGGTAGAGCACTGGAAGGTTTGGACAGGGAGAAATCTCGCCAAACCTATCAAACTCCGAATACTATAAGTTAAAAACGTGGCAGTTAGACGGCGGGGGCTAAGCTCCGTTCGTCAAAAAGGAAACAGCCTAGATCTCTATTTAAGGTCCCTAAATTATAGCTAAGTGCACTTAAGGTGGTGAAATTTCTCTAACAGTGAGGATGTTGGCTTAGAAGCAGCCATCATTTAAAGAAAGCGTAACAGCTCACTCATTTAGAGATTTTGCGCCGAAGATAATCGGGGCTAAGCTATGTACCGAAACTGAGGGTTTGTAGGCTTCATCAAGGAAAAATTTGGAGGAGAGTAATATTAGTAACGGTCGCGAATGCATTATGTAACGACCCAATTATTCTTCTCCGCCAGATTATTATGGAGAGGCGACTCAGTGAGTCACTCCAAGTTGTGCGATTCGCTTTTAAAGAATCGCAAAGTTGTGCGGAGCAGGTGAGTCAGTGACTCACCCCTCTCCATAATAAAGTTCTTTTTTTAGTTTAAATTTTTCTGGGATTTTTTTGAAAAATCCCTCCTTGATGAAGCTTACAAGCGGTAGGAGAGTATTCTGTTCCGCTGTGAAGGTGAAGGGGTGACCCACACTGGAGCGTACAGAAGTAAAAATGTTGGCACAAGTAACCACAATGCACTTGAAAACAGTGCACGCCGAAAAACTAAGGTTTCCTTGGCGATGTCAATCAGCCAAGGGTTAGTCGGTCCTAAGGGAATGGCGATAGCCGCACCCGATGGATGGCAGGTTAATATTCCTGCACCTGTTTATATTTCGATGGAGCGACGAAGTGTAGTATGCATTGCTCATTATTGGATTTGAGTCGATGTTGTCAGAATGTTGCATAGGCAAATCCGTGCAACTAAGTTAAATCTTATATTCAAGCAACATAGGAACCTGGAGATTCGTCAAAGGGGATTTTGCAAAGCACATTTCCAAGAAAAACTTCTAAGGTTAAATATAAACAGACCGTACCGTAAACCGACACAGGTAGTTGGGGCGAGAAGCCCAAGGCGAACGAGTGAGATGTCCCCAAGGAACTCGGCAAAAAAGCGGCCGTACCCTCGGTATAAGGCCTGCCTCTAGCAATAGAGGCCGCAGCTAAAGAATCCCTGGCGACTGTTTATCAAAAACACAGCTCCCTGCGAACTCGTAAGAGGATGTATAGGGGGTGACACCTGACCAATGCCAGAAGGTCAAACAACGGCGGTTCATACCATAAATGAACGGAATTTTTATAAAAAATTATGAAAATTGTTTTCATTTAGGTGTGAGCTGACTGTTGTAAGCCCTGGTGAATGTCGGCAATAACTATAATTGTCCTAAGGTTTTGGAACTTTTTTGAAGGTTTCAAAAGGACTGGGACAATTATAAAGATAAATAGTTTAATTAGACATAAAAAAGACGAGATAAAAATAGTTAGTTACACAAAAAAGATGCTACCTACATTACAGTAATGTGATGTTAGTCCAAACATGGTAAATTAGTGCACCAACGCCATGCATCCCACTTTGAGATAATCAAAAGGATGAAGATAGAGTCCAACTTAGAGGAATAGTTGAGCGAAATTCCTTGTCTGGTAAGTTCAGACGCGCACGAATGGTGTAACGACTGGGGAACTGTCTCGGGGACTCGCTCGGTGAAAATACAATACCGGTGAAGATGCCGGTTACCTGCAGTTAGACGAAAAGACCCCGGAAGCTTTACTGCAACTTGGCATTGAGGATATGTTTTTACTGCGTAGCATAGGTGGGAGGATTTGAGGAGTCGTTTTCGGATGGCTCTGATCCGTCAGTGAAATACCACTCTGTAATGACATATTTTCTAACCTCTCGTGCAAAACACGAAAGAGACAGTGTCTGGTGGGCAGTTTTAGTGGGGCGCTATCCTCCTAAAGAGTAACGGAGGAGCCTATTAAGGTCAGCTAGCCGTGAATGGAAACCATGGCGATAGTGTATAGGCACAAGCTGGCTTAACTGCAAGACGTACATGTCGAGCAGATGCGAAAGCAGAGCTAAGTGAACCGATCATTCGTATTAGATGCGGTGAAAGATTATCGGATAAAAGCTACTCCGGGGATAACAGGCTGGTACTGCCTAAGCGTCCAGAGCGACGGCAGTGTTCGGCACCTCGATGTCGGCTCATCTTATCCCGGGGGTGGAGAAGCTCCCAAGGGTATGGCTGTTCGCCATTTAAAAAGATACGCGAGCTGGGTTCAGACCGTTCTTTGGTCAAATTTATTTGACCAAAGAACAATCTGAATCCTCAGAGGTAATGAAATTAGAAACTGTTATAAAACTTTTTGTTTTGTTAAATGATAAGTAGATGCAATCAGATCACGGCGGTCTTGTGTAGTGATACATAAGAATTAAGTGTGGCTATATCGGTAAAATCCTAACAAGGGACAATACCGAGGACTTGAAAAGGTCCGTAGAGACTACAGCTACACCATCTCGTGTGAGATGAACGTATAGTCCAATGCACGAAGTAATTCGTGGTAACATGCGTGAGACAGGTTGGTCTCCTATCTACTGTAGGCGTTGATTCTTGAGGGGATTTGACTCTAGTACGAGAGGACCGAGTTGAACTGACCTCTGGTGTGCCTGCTGTTCTGCCAAGAGCAGCGCAGGGTAGCTAAGTCGGGTTTGGATAACCTCTGAAAGCATATAAGAGGGAAGCCGGCCCCAAGATGAGGAATCGTTATAGGATCGTGAGAGATGATCACGTGATAGGCGCTAGGTGTAAGGCAAGTGATTGCTTAAGCCGAGGCGTACTAATTTTCCGATTCTATTAGGAAATTTGAAAACCTAAAATAAACCCAAATTTTTTCCTGCCTTTTGAGACTATCTAGATAAGATAGTCTCTTTGTTGAAATTGAATTTTTTGTGTTGGTGGCTTAACGCCGAGGTCACACCCGTTCTCATTCCGAACACGGAAGTTAAGCTTGGTAGTGCCGATGGTACTCGTAAGGGGAGAGTAGGTAGCCGCCAGCACAAAGGATTCAATTTTAGAATAAAAAACGACTCTTTTGAGTCGTTTTTTATTTTTATACAAAAGGAAATTATTGCTTGACACAAGAGTCATAATATGATATACTTAATATAGTGCTGTCTCAGAGTGTGAACTCTGACTGATGAGTCCAGCTTTCGCCAAAGCTTTAATTTGGCAAAGCAAAAGGACGAAACAGCTAGTTCATTAAAAAATTTTTTGCCACTATGGTGGCAAGGAGGAAATAATGGATGAGAGGTTATGGATATTGGGCGCAGGGGACCCGGAAATGGAAGCAATTGAGGGTCTGCTTCGCTCTGTTGGGGAGAACGTCGTTTACGCTATGAACAGCGGAAAACGAGTTCACCCCGGCAACGCCTACAAGGGAGAGATCTCGTCAAACACCACCTCGTTGTCCGCCACCGAGATTTTTTTGGTGGAGTGCGAGGTGCCGGTGATGGAAGGGGTTTGGTGGACGGTGATTGATCATCATCGTCCGGGTGACCCGGGATACGGGCAGCCTCCAGAGAACTTTTGGGAGGCTAGCAGTGTTGGTCAAGTGTTCGCCAAGTTGGAAGAGATTTATGGCGAACATTTTGCCGACGAGCAGTCGGTGAGCCAGTTGCGTTTGGTTGCTGCAGCTGATCACTGCTTGGGGTCGGCATACCGGGGTGAATGCCCCGGAATTGACCCCAATGCGCTGATGGAGTGGCGCATAAGGTCTCGGGCCAAATTCCAAAACCGTCCCGTGGAAGAAGTTATGAGGGACGTGGAGAAGGCCCGAAAAGCTCTCCGTGCCGCTTCCAGGGTGGCGGAGCTCCCCGGCCATGTGGCCGACTTCCGGTCTGGAACGATTCCAGAATTGCCGGAAGCGGCTGCTCGGGAAGGCATTGCCTTCCTGGCCGAAATGAACGACCGTGGACGTCGGAAGGTCGTTCTACAAGCGGCGAATTCAAAACAGGTTGCTAAGTTTCTGGTAACCTACCCCGCCGTAGGGAAATACGGCGACCCAGCCCGCGGATTCGCGGGTGGCTATCTTGAGTAGGTTTTTTTCTTCAGGGCCCGATTGATTTGCGTTAATTTGCGCGCAAACTCAATCGGGTCCTTTTTTGTTTTCCACCACCCGACTTATTAAAGGTTGGGGGTGATGTAAATATACGATATAATTAAAATATGAATCCAGAACTTTATGAAATGGAATCTGCTTGGGCTTCACGAAGAAAGACTACCGTTTTAGCTTCTGTGGTTTTGGTATTGTCGGCAATTAGTTTTTTGATATTTTGGAGTTTTTGGCACAAAGCTCCGACTTGTGATGACGGTATACAAAATGGCGATGAGACTGGTATAGACTGTGGAGGTTCATGCCCTTTTGTTTGTAGTGATAGTGTTATTGCTCCAATTGTAAGATGGGACCCAAGACTTTTTGAAGTTACTCCTGGGCTTTGGAGTGCGCTAGTTTATGTAGAAAATCCTAACACTAAAGCTGATGCGGTTTACGTGCCTTATACTTTAAGTATTTACGATAACAACAACAAACTTATTGAAGAAAGAAAAAGTGCAACAATTTTACCCAAAGGAAAAACCGTCGGTATTTTTGAGGGTTCCATAGAAATTAAAGGTAACTCAACACCAAGTCGCGCTGTCTTTGAGCTTGGCAAAGATATTTTTTGGAAAAATTATGAAATAAAAGATGATCTAACCATCACTCATAGCTCTCTTTTACGAGCGGATACTTCTCCAAGAGTAGAAGCTAATGTTAAAAATAATGGTGTGGAAGAAGTTAAAAATATAGAAGTTATTGTGGCGGTTTTTGATGGTTCTGATAATGTGATAGCCTCTTCCAGGACTTTTATTGAAAGTCTAAAAAAAGATGAAAATACCAATATTTTTTTCACCTGGCCAAAACCTTTTAAACTTAGTTCTAAATTTTGTGAAAAACCTTCTGATGTAATGCTTCTTATTGACCGTTCGGGTTCTATGTCTTCAATATCTAATAATCCACCTGAACCCTTAAGCACAGCTAAAAATGCAGCTATGTCATTTATAGACCAACTTGGACCGAAAGATAAAGTTGGGGTTGTTTCTTTCGCTACTAATGCAAAAGATCCGATAGATTTAAATTTAACTTCAGATCTTGCTTTGGCTAAACAGTCAGTTGGCTCCATAACAATTGAACCAAGTAGCACGCAGTATACCAACACTTATGATGCTTTACATTTTGCTTGGCAAGAACTTGTGTCAGTCAGAGCTGATAACAAATCTTCAAAAATTATTATACTTTTAACTGATGGTGTTGCTAATAATCCTAGAGATCCTCAAGGTAAAACTGAAGCAGACGATATTAAATATGCTGAAAATACTGCAATACAAGAAGCTCATAATCTTAAAAAAGATGGTGTTTTTGTATACACCATAGGCTTAGGTAACAAGATAAACGATTCTTTTCTTAAATCTGTTGCTTCTAATAATGAAAGTTATTTCTTTGCCCCGACCGCTTCTGATTTGAAAGCTATTTATCAAAATATTTCTTCTGATATATGTGAAGAAGTGCCAGCTAGGATAGAGATAACTTACAAAATATTTGGCGATCTGGTTAAATAGGTTAGAATGATGCGCAATTTGTTTAAAAAATTGAATTATTCAATAGATTGGGTGCTTTTTGGTGCCATATTTTTTATATGTTGGGCTGGTATTTTGACTATGAATTCGTTTGGGACAGAAAAAGCTCTTTTTACTCGGCAAATTATTTGGTTTGCAGTTTCAACTTTAGTTTTGTTTACAGCTAGTTTAATTGATTGGCGTTTTTTGCGAAGCAAGATTACAGCGGGTCTTCTTTTTGTTTTTACTTGTTTGGTGCTTTTGTTTTTGTTTGTTGTTGGTTCGGTTTTTAAAGGTGCTCAAAGCTGGTTTGATTTTGGAGCTTTTGCTTTTCAGCCAGTAGATTTTGCTAAAGTTGCTTTAGTTATTATTTTGGCTAAATATTTTTCTAGACGACATATAGAAATCGCTAATGTTAGACATATTCTTACTTCAGGGTTTTATGCTTTTGCAATTTTTATTTTAGTTTTTTTACAACCCGATTTTGGTTCGGCGGTTGTTATATTTGCCATTTGGTTGATTATGGTTCTTATTTCAGGTATTTCTAAAAAGCACCTTCTGGTTGTTTTTATAACAGGTCTCATAGCTTTTGGCGGGCTTTGGTTTGGGGTGTTTAAAGATTATCAAAAGGCTAGAATTATCTCTTTTATAAATCCTTTAACTGATCTTTCTGGGGCTGGTTACAACGCTTATCAATCAACTATTGCAGTAGGTTCAGGTCAAATTTGGGGCAAAGGAGTTGGTCTTGGCAGTCAGTCTAAACTCAAATTTTTACCTGAATATGAGACAGATTTTATTTTTGCTGCTTTCAGTGAAGAGTGGGGTTTTGTTGGGGTTGTTATTATTTTTATTCTTTATGGGGTAGTTTTTTGGAAGATTCTTAGTATTTCAAGAAAAGGAGCGACTAATTTTGAAATTCTCTACGGATTAGGGTTGTTTGCAATACTTATTTCTCATTTTACTATTCATGTGGGTATGAATATTGGACTTTTGCCAGTTACTGGTATCACTATGCCTTTTATGAGTTATGGTGGTTCACATCTTTTAGCTGAATTTTTAGGAATAGGAATTTTGATGGGGCAACGCTCTTACGCTAGAGCGGCTAGCAAAGATAGTGTTAGTAATGAAATTATCGGGATGACCTAAAATTAATTATAAATTTTTTTAGTTTCTATTAACATTTTTTCTATTGAAAAAGATTCGGAAACAGTGGCTTTTATTTCTTTTCCAAATGTTTTTGATTTGTTGGGTTGTTCTATAAGATAGAGAATAGCCTCAGCTATTTCTTTAGGATTTTTGGAATGAATTAAAATACCGTTTTCCATATCGGTTATAATTTCTGGCACACCACCAACACTGGTAGCAATAATAGGTAAACCTGCGAGTCCAGCTTCTAATATCGCATAAGGAAAAGCTTCTGTGCGACTAGGTAACAAAAATATATCCGCTCCATATAAAAGTTTTTGAGCGTTCGGCATAAAACCCAAAAACTTGACTAACTTTTTTAAGTCAAGATTTTCAACCATCTTTTTTAAATTTTGTTCTTCTTCTCCGGCTCCAGCTACGCAATAAATTATTTTTGATTTTATTTCTTCTGGTAGAGAAGAAAGTGCTAGTAAGGCTATATCCAACCCTTTGTTTTTGTGAAGTTCGGCTACTGAGAAGATTATTGTTTTTTCGGTTTCTTCGCCCACTAAACTATAAATAGCTTCTTGCTTGGTCATTTTTTCTGAAGCCTCAAGTTCTTTTATGCCATTATGTATTAAAACGATCTTGTTTTTTATGAATGGCATCCAGGCGACATCTTTCTTAGTTTTTTCTGAGACAACAATAGTTTTATAACACAAGATTATTGTGAGCCAATGCAAAAAAGAAAAAATTGTTTTTGATAAAGCACTTCTTTCTTCATTAAAAACCCAGCCGTGCGCTGTAAAGATAGCGCGAATTTTTAATTTCCAATTTACAATTTTTAAACAAAAAACCGCTAAAGCCCCAAGGAGTCCGATTTTGGAAGAGTTTAAGTGAACAATGTCTGGTTTTTCTTCTTTTATTATTTTTATTAAATTGAAAAAAGCTTTGAAATCATCCTTGAGTTTGATATCTCTTCTTAGATTTTTAATTTCTATAGTTTTAATATTTACTTTTTTTAATTTTTCAATAAGTAGCCCTCCTTCTCCACAAGCCACTACTGTTTCAAATCCGTCTTTAGAGAGGTTAGTTGAGAGATCGTAAACATACCTCTGAACTCCACCAAAATTACCTTTGGTAACAACATAGAGAATTTTCTTTTTTTGCATAAGTATAAATTTTACCTTAATTTGACTAAAAATACAAGCCGTTATATAATATATGGAATAAAATTTTTGCAAAGTTATAATTAAAACAATGACCATATCTGGCAAAAAAGAGACTTTGGTATTATTTTTAGGAGATGTCGCTATTTTGTATTTTTCTTTATGGTTGACACTTTCTTTGCGTTATTGGTCTCTTTATGATATCGGACCGGTCTGGTCTTTACACCTTGCTCCTTTTTCTATAATTATTGTTGTTTGGATTTTGGTGTTTTTTATATCTGGACTTTACGAGAAACATACTCTTATTTTGAAAAGTCGTTTACCGTCTACGGTTTTTAATGCACAGGTTGTCAATAGTTTTATTGCCGTTCTTTTCTTTTATTTTATTCCTTATTTTGGTATTGCTCCAAAAACCAACCTTTTTATTTATTTGGTATTTTCTTTTGGTTTTATTTTGTTGTGGAGGATTTATGGTGATCGTTTCCTACACCCTTTATCTAAACAAAAAGGTATTATTATTGGCAATGGGGAAGAAATGAAAGAACTTTTGGAGGAAGTTAATAATAATTCAAGATACGGACTACAATTTATTTCTTCTGTAGATTTGGATAAAGTGTCGGGGGTTGATTTTCAGGAAGAAATTTTGCGGAGAGTTTATTCGGAGGAAGTGCAGATAATTGCGGTGGATTTAAAAAATGAAAAAGTAGAACCGATATTACCACACCTTTACAATCTTATTTTTTCACGTGTGAAATTTATAGATATGTATAAAATCTATGAAGATCTTTTTGATAGAATACCTCTTTCGTTGGTTCGTTATAATTGGTTTTTAGAAAATATTTCTACTGAATCCAGAACAGCTTATGATGCATGGAAAAGATTTATAGATATTGTTGCATCTTTATTGATTGGGGCAATTTCGCTTGTTTTCTATCCATTTGTAATACTCGCCATAAAATTAGATGACGGTGGTAAAGTTTTCTTTGTTCAGGAACGAGTAGGCAAGAACAACAAAATAATAAACGTCAAAAAATTTAGAAGTATGTTTGAGCAAAACAGTGCGGAGCAAGAACAAAAAATTACTCGTGTTGGTAAGTGGCTTCGTAAATTGCGTATAGATGAATTACCTCAACTTTGGAATGTGTTAAAAGGAGATATGTCCCTTACTGGTCCAAGACCAGAGATACCTTCTTTGGTTAAACATTATGAGACTGAGATACCTTATTACAATGTTCGTCACTTAGTTAAACCTGGTCTTTCTGGTTGGGCTCAACTTTATCACACTGATCCACCGAAAATCTTTGCTGATAGTGAAAAAACTCGTCGTAAACTTTCTTATGATCTTTATTATATTAAAAATCGTTCTGTAATGCTTGATTTTAAAATTGCTCTCAAGACTATTAAAATTTTACTTTCTCAGAGCGGAGTTTAATTTTTCTAAAAAATTGTAATTGCAAAAATTCCTTAATTTAGGTAACATTTGCTGTATGGCAAAATATAGATTTTGGACAATCATTTTAATTGCTCTCAGTATTGTCGTTGGGGTTGTTGTTTATAATACTGAAAAAAGTGGCGCCAATAAGTTTAAATTAGGCCTTGATCTCTCGGGTGGCACGCATCTTGTTTACAAGGCTGACACTTCTCAAATTGCCCCAGGAGATATTTCTTCAGCGATGTTGTCTTTGCGTGATGTGATTGAAAGAAGAATCAATCTTTTTGGTGTTTCTGAACCAATAGTTCAGGTGGAAAAAGGGGGCACTATCGGTGGAGGAACTGAACATAGACTCATTGTAGAGTTGCCGGGGGTAACCGATGTTAATGAAGCAATTAGAAGAATCGGCGAAACTCCAACTTTAGAATTCAAGCTTCTTTCTCAAGAAAATAAAAATAAAATTCAAGAAGGTGCCATTGCTAGCACTTCAAATGTTTTTATGGAGACAGGTCTCACTGGTCGGATGTTACAAAAAGCCAGCATTCAATTTGATCAACAAATGTCTAAACCAGTTATTGGTCTGAAATTTAACGAAGAAGGTTCTGAACTTTTTGCTAAAATTACTAGAGAAAATACTGGAGATATTCTAGGAATTTTCTTAGACGGGATTTTGATAGAAGCTCCTTATATTAGAGAAGAAATTACTGGCGGAGAAGCAGTTATCACTGGCAACTTCACTCCCAATGAAGCTAAACAAGTGGTGCGCGATTTAAATTATGGCGCTTTACCTATGCCGATTTCACTTTTGAGTTCCGAGACTGTTGGTGCGACCTTGGGTGAAGAAGCTATTAATGCTTCAGTTAGAGCTGGAATTTACGCTTTTGTTTTGATAGCAGCTTTTATGCTCATTTGGTATAGATTCCAAGGTTTTGTAGCTGTCTTGGCATTAGGTATCTATACTGTTATCAACTTGGCTTTATTTAAATTTATTCCAGTTACGCTGACTGCTGCTGGTATTGCTGGTTTTATTCTTTCTGTTGGAATGGCGGTGGATGCGAATATTTTGATCTTTGAAAGGATTAAAGAAGAATTAAAAATGGGCAAAAATAAATCCGACGCTTTAAGAGAAGGTTTTAGTCGAGCTTGGAGTTCTATTCGTGATTCTAATCTTTCCAGTATTATCACCGCTGTAATTTTGTATTATTTCGCTTCCACTCCTACCATTAAAGGTTTTGCTTTGGTTTTTTTAATTGGAGTCCTGGTTTCTATGTTTTCAGCCATTACTGCTTCTAGGACAATTTTGTTTGCATTGAGTATGAGTGATGAAGAAAAAATAAATAAAAAATAAAATTATGTTTATTGTCAAACACAGAAAAATATTTTATGTCATCTTTGCTGTTTTATCTTTGGGTTCTATTTTTGCGATAGCTTTTTGGGGTTTGAAGCCGGGCGTGGATTTTACTGGAGGCAGTTTACTTGAAGTGGCTTTTGAAGGAGAAAAACCGATGGTTTCTGAAGTAAACAATGTTTTAGCTCAAATGGATAATATTGGAGATTTTTCCGTGAGACCTTCAGGTGAGGGTTTTATTATAAGATCTAAAGAAATAACACAGTCAGAAAAGGATTTTATATTGGAAAATTTAACTTTTGAAAATAAGTATTCACCAATTGAAAAAACTTTTAGTTCAGTAGGACCAGTTTTGGGTAAGGAGGCTATCCAAAAATCTTGGCTTTCTATACTTATGGTGCTTTTGGCTATAGTGGTTTTTATTGCTTTTGCTTTTAGAAAAGTTTCTAAACCTATTTCTTCCTGGGTTTATGGAGTTGTGACAGTTTCGGCTTTAGCGCACGATGTTTTAATTCCCACTGGTGTTTTTGCTTTCTTGGGATTCTGGTCAGGTGTTGAAGTTGGCACTTTGTTTGTGACGGCGTTACTTGTTATTTTAGGTTTTTCAGTGCATGACACCATTGTGGTTTTTGACCGAGTAAGAGAAAACTTGCGTATAAATGAAAACCAAAAAAATAAAAAAGAATTTGAAGTTATTGTGGGTGAAAGTATTAACCAAACCATTGTTCGCTCTTTAAATACTTCAATAACGACTTTGTTTGCAATTTTTATTCTTTATTTGATTGGCCCAGAATCAATTAAGAATTTCGCATTGGTTATGCTTATTGGTATTGTTGCAGGAACTTACTCATCAATATTTTTTGCTAGTCCGCTTATTGTGACCATAAACCACTGGAAAGAAAAAAGAATTAAGGTCTAATTTGCGCAATTCATTTATTTTCACTTGCGCCTTTGGCGGGGCGCCTTTATACTGTAAGTAATGCATAAAAACAATTTTTTAATTTCGTTTGGAATCTGGATTACTATACTACCTTTTTTAGGTGTGCCTGGTTCTTGGAAAAATACTCTAACTTTTTTGTCGGGTATATTTTTAATCCTTGTTTTTTCTTGTCCGATCGTTTTTCAAAAACTTCAAATCAAACCAAAGATAAAAAGAAAAAAAATTAAAAATGTGCTCACTGATTCTCAGGCAGAAAAAGAGGCATTGAAATTTTCCAGTGCTCCAGATTTAGCAACTTCTCAAACCAAAATTAAGGAAGAATCAAAAGTTGACCAATAAGAAATATGGCAAACAAAGGCAAGACATTGGGGGTGTTTTTTGGAAGTTTGGCTCTCGTTTTTTTTATTTTATCTTTCATAATTCCTTCTGAGACTTCTTATAGTGGTATTCAAAATTTTTCTACCTCCACACTTTCAACCGAAAAGGTTGTGATTGAACCTGAGATTATACATTTGAAAACCCCAGAGCCGCTCAAGGGTATTTATATGACTCAGTGTGTGGCCGGTATGCCTTCTTTTAGAGAGAAATTGGTTAAACTTATTGATGAAACTGAACTTAATGCGGTGGTGATTGACATTAAAGATTACACCGGCACAGTAGCTTTCAAGACTGGCAACGAGAAGGTGGATGCTTTAGAGGGTTCTGGTTGTAAAGTTCCTGATATGCAAGAGTTTGTTCAAAATTTACACAACCGAGGTATTTATGTGATAGGAAGAGTGACGGTTTTTCAAGATCCTCTTTATGTTAAAAATTATCCCAGTGAAGCAGTAAAAAGAAAAAGTGATGGGGGAGTTTGGAGAGATAAAAAAGGTATCGCTTTTGTGGATGTGGGTAGTAGGCCTTTTTGGGATTATATAATTTCTATCGCAACCTCATCCTACGCTATTGGTTTTGACGAAGTCAATTTTGATTATATTCGTTTCCCGTCAGATGGCAATATGAGTGATATTTATTTCTCACACACTGGTAATGTTCTGAAAAAAGATATGTTACATCAATTTTTCGTATATCTTGATGCTAGGCTTGCAGATTCTGGTTTGGTGACTTCGGCTGATTTATTTGGTATGGCAACGACCAATACCGATGACTTGGGTATTGGTCAAATTTTAGAATATGCTCTTATGAATTTTGATTATGTTTCTCCAATGGTTTATCCTTCACATTATCCTAATAATTTTAATGGTTGGCCTGATCCGAACAAAGTGCCTTATGAAATTGTAAAGTTCAGTATGGATGCAGCTGTGGCTCGGGTTAAGTTTCTGCAAAACGAAATTGCTTCTACTACCAGATTTATAAATGGAGAGATTGTAAACTTCACTCCAAGTGAAAAACTTTTAAAGAGGATCAACCCTCTCCAACTTCGTCCCTGGCTTCAAGATAATGATTACCCAGTGCATTACACAGCTTCAATGATCAGAAAACAAATTCAAGGAACTTATGATGCTGGTCTCACCTCTTGGATGCTTTGGGATCCAGCAAACACTTACACAGAAGCCGCGCTTCTAAAAAATTAATTTAGTTATTTAATAGAATACTTATAATTGAGATAATGTTATAATAACACTGATGGCTAGCCCTAATAATATTACTTATTTTGCCGAAACCGATGCGCGTAATGAGCGAGTAAAGTTTGGTATTAAAGATGAAGATAGACTTCGTCATATTTACTCTGTCGGGAAAACCGGTATGGGTAAATCAGTTTTGCTTGAAAATTTAGCTATTCAAGATATTCAAAATGGCAATGGTGTGGCTTTCTTAGATCCTCATGGTAAGACTGCCGATCTTTTGCTTGATTTTATTCCAGAAAAGAGAGTTAAAGATGTTATTTATTTTGCACCTTTTGATATTGAGCATCCGATTGCTTTCAATGTGATGGAAGATGTTGGTCCAGAAAGACGCCACTTGGTGGTTTCGGGGCTTATGAGTGCTTTTGAAAAACTTTTCGGAGAAGAAAGTTTTTCTGATCGTATGCAATATATTTTACAAAACACTATTTTAGCTCTCCTTGAGTATCCGGGAGCGACAATGCTTGGTATTAATAGAATGCTTTCTGATAAAAATTACCGCAACGCTGTTATTGCCAACATTACCGATCCGTCAGTAAAAAATTATTGGACTAAGGAATATGCTGGTTATACCGAAAGATTTGCTGCAGAATCTATACCAGCTATTCAAAACAAAATTGGACAGTTTACTTCTAACCCGCTCATCAGAAACATTATTGGTCAACAAAAATCTTCTTTTGATATTAGGGAAATAATGGATGAGGGCAAGATTCTTATTGTGAACCTGTCCAAAGGTTTGGTGGGCGAAAATAACGCCAATCTTTTAGGTTCAATGCTTGTTACTAAGATATATTTGGCTGCTATGTCTCGCGCCAACGCTGGTCCTCAAGAATTAGCTAAACTCCCAAATTTCTATCTTTATGTGGATGAATTTCAGTCTTTCGCTAACAAAAGTTTTGCTGATATTCTTTCAGAAGCCAGAAAATATAAACTTAGTCTTAATATCACTCACCAATATGTTGAGCAAATGGCTGAAGAGGTGAGGGCGGCTGTTTTTGGTAACGTAGGCACAATGATTTCTTTTCGGGTTGGTTCTTTTGATGCGGAAATTTTGGAAAAAGAATTTGCTCCTGTGTTTACCATGGAGGATTTGGTTAATCTTGGTAAATATCAAATTTATCTAAAACTTATGATTGATGGAGTTGCGTCGCAACCATTTTCGGCTACAACTTTACCACCAGCACCTTTGCCAGAAGTTTCTTTTAGAGATCAGACTGTAGCTATGTCGCGTAAAAATTATACCCGTTCTAAAGCAGAAGTAGAAAAAGCGATAGTGGATTGGCACGAATCTGAGAAAAAACTTGGCGCGAATAAAGAAACGATGCCAACAAAAGAAGAAGATGCAAATCGCGCTAACAAAAAACGAAAACAAAACAAAATTATACCAGCCGTGCCGATTACGCCGGCTATACCTGATGAAAAGCTAAAAATAAATCCTCTCGCTAAGGCTCTTGAAGAAGCAATAAAAGCTAAAAATAACACAAAAAACAAAGAAGAAACAATCTCTTTGAAAGAATTGAGTCGTAAAAACAAAAAAAGAGACAAAAAATCTCCCTCTCCTCAAAATGTGCAGGCTTTAAAAGAAGCTATTGAAAAAGCAAAAGCCAATACGAATATAAAAATGGACGCAAATGACATCGACAAAAAGGAGTCAAAATCTAAAAAAGAAGTACCAGAAGAAACTTTAAGAAAAATTTTACAAGGAGAGTAAAAGTGGCTGAAAAACTTGATTTTTGGTAGTATTTAGGGGTGTTAAAGCCTAAAAAAATACTCATATTTTCAACTGCATACTATCCTTTTGTGGGTGGGGCTGAAATAGCGATCAAAGAAATTACCGATAGAATTTCAGATTGTAGTTTTGATTTGATAACCGCGAAATTAAAACCTGGTTTACCGAATTTTGAAAGAGTGGGAAACATAAATGTTTACCGATTAGGTTTTGGTGTTGCCATTTTAGACAAATTACTTTTGCCTTTTTTAGGGGTTGTAAAAGTCAAAAGATTAAATAATAAAAATCAATACAATTTTTATTGGGCTATGATGGTTACTTTTGCAAGCGGAGCTGGGTTTATTGCGAATCTAATAAGCAACAAAAAAGTGCCAATCATCCTCACCTTACAAGAAGGAGATTCTGAAGAATATTTGAAAACTAAATGGTTTGGAATTTTAAATTTAGCGTGGCGACTGGCTTTGAAAAAATCTTCTGTAGTGACAGTGATAAGTAATTATTTAGGAGAAAGAGCTAAAAAGTTGGGTTTTCAAGGTGAGCCGATACTTATACCGAATGGAGTGGATATAAAGAAGTTTGAATTAAAAAATACGGATAATGAACTGAGAGAACAAATAAGAAAAGAATTAGGACTTAAAAAAGACGATGTGGCACTTATTACAGCGTCTAGATTAAATATAAAAAATGGAATAGGGGATGTGATTAAAGCTTTGCCAAAATTACCAGAAAACGTGAAATTTGTGATATTGGGTGTTGGCGAATTGGAAAAAGAATTGAAAGAACTTACGAAAAAATTGGGTGTTTCAGAGAGAGTTATTTTCAAAGGTTTTGTTTCTCATAATGAAATGCCAAAATTTTTAAAAGCGTGTGATATTTTTATCAGAGCCTCACTTTCAGAAGGTTTTGGTAATTCGTTTGTTGAGGCGATGGCTGTTAAAATTCCAGTGATTGCTACTCCAGTTGGTGGTGTTGTAGATTTTCTCAAGGAAAATGAGACTGGATATTTTTGTCAGCCTGAAAGTCCAAAAAGTGTTGTTGAAGCTGTGCAAAGAGTGGTTTCTGACCCAAATAAGGGCAAGATAATTGAATCTGCTTATCAAATGGTGCAAAATAAATATAATTGGGATAAGATAGCAAAAAGTATGGAAATATTGTTTAATAGTTAAAATTAATAGTTTAATATAATTAAATATGACAGTAAAAATTTATGGCTATGGTTGGGTTGGAAAAGCAATGAAATCTTTATTTCCTAAAGCTTTTGTTCATGACCCTGCTCAAAAAATGATAAACAGAAAAACAGCAGACGTTGCTTTTGTTTGTGTTCCAACACCAAATAAAAAAGATGGGTCACTTGATGTTTCTATTGTGGAAGATGTTGTTAGTAAAGCTAAAGAGGATTTGTTAATTATACGTTCTACAGTTCAGCCCGGAACATGTGATTATCTTGTAAAAAAATACAAAAAAAATATCTGTATGCAACCTGAATATCTCGGAGAAACCGTAAATCATCCAATGACCGACCAAAAAGCTAGACCGTTTATCATAGTTGGCGGTCAGCCAAAAGACCGAAGAAAAGTGATTGAATTATACCAACAAGCTTACAATGCTAATGTCACCATAAGACAAGTTTCAAATTATGAAGCTGAAGTTATAAAAATTTCTGAAAATAGGGCCATTGCTTTCAAGGTTGCTCAATGTCAAGAATTGTATGATGTTTGTGAAAAAGCTGGTTTGGATTATTACACAATAAGAGATGCTGTATATGGCGATGACCCAAGATTTAATCTTTGGTGGACTTTTGTCTTTCCAAACAACAGAGGTTTTAATTCAAAATGTATTCCTAAAGATATTTATGGTTGGGCTACTTGGGCTGAAAGCGTGGGTTACAACCCAGAACTTACAAGAAAATTACTAGAAGTTAATGAAAAATACATAAACCCTAGTAAAACAAAATGAGAATACTGATAGCGACAGGCATATATCCTCCTAAAATAGGAGGGCCTGCGCAGTATGCTAAAAATCTCAAAGAGGCTTTAGAAAAAATTGGAAACAAAGTTTCTGTCAAAACTTACAATTTTGAAGACAAACTCCCGACTGGTTTGAGGCATTTGTATTTCTGTTTGAAAATCATACCAAGCGTTTTTGGGTCAGACGTTGTGTTTATTTTAGATACTTTCAGTGTGGGTTTACCAACAGTTTTAGTTTGTAAAATTTTTGGTAAAAAAAATATTATTCGTACTGGCGGGGATTTTCTTTGGGAACAATATATAGAAAGAACGAAAAAAAAAGTGTTGCTTAGAGAATTTTACAACACAGAAAAATCTAATTTTTCTTTTAAGGAAAAAATCATTTTCAAGTTAACCAAATGGACTTTACAAAATGTCTCACATACAATTTTTTCTACTGATTGGCAAAGGCAGATATTTTTGAAAGCCTATAATATTTCTGAAAAACGGACTTCAATAGTAGAAAACTATTACGGAAAGAAAGAATCCGATTACGAATATGAAAAGAAAGAATTTATCGGTTCAGCTCGAAAACTGACTTGGAAAAATTTAGATGTTTTAAACAAAGTTTTTGAGGAAATAAAAAAAGAACAAACAGAAGTTTCTCTCTTTATGGAAAATTTGGTTTACAAAGAGTTTATGGCGAAAATGAGCAAAGCTTATGCTGTTATTTTAGTTTCTTTGGGGGATATTAGTCCGAATATGATTTTGGATGCTATCCGTCTCAACAGACCGTTTATTTGCACCAAAGAAGTCGGTATTTATGATCGCATTAAAGAAGCTGGTATTTTTGTTGATCCCTTGAATAAAGAAGAAATAAAGAGGATAATAAATTATATACTTTCCGCTGATGGTTATTGGAAAGCTAAAGAAAAAGTCAGGGCATTTAGCTTTACTCATACTTGGGATGAGATAGCGGGAGAATTTATGAAAATCGCAGAAAATGTTTAATCCTAACTTTTACCACAAAAGGATAGTTTCTAAATATGATACTTATATCAATAGGCACAGATAGGAAGTTATTTGAAAAAGACTCAGTGGTGGGACAGAGAACTTTAGAGTATGGAAAGTTTTTTGAAGAAATGCATATAGTTGTTTTTACAACTAGGGTTATGAATTATAATTCAAGAGTTAAAATTTCAGATAAAATTTTTGTTTACCCGACAAATTCTTGCAACAAGCTTTTTTATGTATGGGATGCGTTTTTGGTTATTAAAAAATTATTTAAAAAGATTAAACCAAAAATTGAAAATTCATACAGTAATATTGTTGTTTCTTGTCAGGATCCTTTTGAGACAGGGCTTGTTGGTGTTTTTATGAAGCTGTTTTTCAATTTACCTTTACATATTCAAATTCACACTGATTTTAAACACAAATATTTCAGACAAGTTTCTTTTCTCAACACAATTCGTTCTTTAATGTCAGGGTTCGTGGTGAATTTTGCTGATAGAGTAAGAGTGGTTTCAGAAAGGGTGAAAAGATCAATAGAACCATTTTCAAAAAATGTTGATATTTTACCAATCAAGGTTGAACTAAAAACCAAAGACTATGAATTTAAAAAAGAGCAGAAAGAAATGACCAATCTGCTGACTGTTTGTAGATTAGAAAAAGAAAAGAATCTAGAGACAGCAATTAAAGCTTTTAAAATGATATCTGAGAAGTTTTCAGAAGCCACTTTTACTATTGTGGGTGATGGTAGCGAGAGAAGAAATCTTGAGAAGCTTTGCGAAGATTTAAGCTTGAAAAATAAGGTTATTTTTGTTGGTTGGCAAAATGATTTAACGAAATATTATAAAGAAGCCAGTATTTATATTTCAACTTCAATGTATGAAGGCTATGGGATTTCGGTTGTGGAAGCTGGAAGTTTTGGCAAAGCGCTTGTGTTGTCAGATACAGGTCTGGCTGGTGATGTTTTTAAAAATGAAGATTCAGCTTTAATTTGTGACGCGTTAGATACGGAATGTTTTGCCGAAAATATTTTAAGATTATTTAAAGACAAAAACTTGATTGAAAAGATGGGGGAACGAGCTAAAGAAGAAACTCTGAAACATTTAGAACAGGGAGAGGATTATTTTGAAAAATACGCGAACGCAGTCAAAAAAACTGTAGAAAATTTTGAAACCAAAAATATTTTTTTGAGAGTTCTTGAATTTGTAAATAAATTTTTTAACTCAGTAATTTATGCCAGGTATTTTATTTGTGGTCTTACTTCGGCATCTTTAAACATTTTAATGCTGTATATTTTTACTGACAAAGTTGGTATTTGGTATCTGTATTCTTCAATGTTGGCTTTTGTTTTTTCAACCATAATCAGTTTTACGTTGCAAAAATTTGTAGTTTTTAAAGACAGACAAATCAATGGAATATATCGTCAATTTTTTAAATTTGTGATTACTATTACGCTGGGTGTTGTTGTTAACACATGTCTGGTTTTTAATTTGGTGAGTGTTTTAGGAATATGGTATATACTTTCTCAAGTAATTGCTGGTATTTTTGTGATGATTCAAAACTTTTTGATTTACAGAATTATATTTAAAAAGGTTGATACAAATTAAAACTAATAGAAAGATATAAGGATGTAAAATAAGAAGGATAAAAATAAAGGGAAAAATTATTAGAAAATTAATAAATAAAATTATGATAAAAAAAATATCTGTAGACCAAAATAAGTGCGCAAGTTGTGCTTTTTGTGAAGGAGTTGCTCCAGAAGTTTTTAATTTAGACCCAAATGATATGAAGGCTAAAGTTAAAACTCCTGAAGGTTTAAAAATTGAAGCGGAAATAGAGATTTCTGAAGAAAACCTTGCTAAAGCTCAAGAGGCGCAAAGTGGTTGTCCATCTAACACTATAAACATTAATTAAAATGCGTTTATTGGTGGTAACTCAAAAAATAGACCAAAACGATCCAATTTTGGGTTTTTTTCATAATTGGGTTTTAAAATTGTCTGAAAAATTTGAAAAGATTTCTGTAATTTGTTTGGAGAAAGGTAAGTATGATTTACCTTCAAATGTAAAAGTTTATTCTTTAGGAAAAGAATCTGGCAGAAGTAAGATAAAGTATGTTAAAAATTTTCTAAACTTTATTTTAGGTTTACACAAAGACTACGATGCAGTTTTTGTGCATATGAATCAGGAATATGTATTAATTGGCGGGTTCTTTTGGAAGCTTATGAGGAAA
>JAAZAU010000007.1 GCA_012514175.1 Parcubacteria group bacterium
ATCTTACCGTTGGTCAAACTTTTGTAGAACCAGGTTACACTGCTACTGACGCTGAAGATGGTGATTTAACTGCTAGCACTACTGTTACTGGCACAGTGGATACCAATACTGCCGGCACTTATGAAATTGTTTACTCAGTTACCGATTCAGGTGGACTTTCCGCTTCTACTACCAGAACAGTTATTGTGAAGGTTAAATCAACCCCTTCTTCTGGTGGTGGCGGTGGAAGTAGTTTAGGTGGTCGCAGACATGATATTAGCAATTTGCTTGCTACTGATCAGGTGCAAGGAGAAATACTCGGTGCTGCTACCTGTTCCTATCTCAATGATTATTTAAGAATTGATTGGAAAAACGATCCAATTGAAGTCTTGAAACTTCAATCTTTCCTCAACGCTTTTGAAGGAGAAAATTTGTCCTTGACTGGTGTTTTTGATCAAGCAACCTTTAAAGCTGTAGAAAGATTCCAAATCAAATATAACGATGATGTATTAAATCCATGGGGTTATGCTGATGAAGAATCTACTGGTTTTGTTTACATTTTAACTAAAAAGAAAGTTAATGAGATCTTCTGCCAAACTGTTTACCCACTTACTTCTGCACAACAAGACGAAATTAATGCTTTCAGAAATTATTACTACGGCATTTATGGTTATGGAAGCGATAAAATCTCTTCAATTGAAAAAGCTGTTTCTGCAGATTTAGATTCTTCTGCTTCCGTGGCATCTTCAGTTGTTGTGCTAAAGGACAATTCTACTTCTTCCAGTTCTACCTCTACGGCATCAACAGCAGTTTCTGTGGTTAAAAATGCTGCGGTTTCTCTGTTTGCTTTGCCTCAAAAAATATTTAGCAACAGTCGCAGTATTATTATCTTTCTTATCTTGGCAGCCATCGTTGCGGCTATAATTAGCTTGTTTAGATCATCATCTTCTGACGATAGTTCTAGTAATGATAGTTCAAAAGGATCTGGTTCTGGTCCAACTTCTAAAGGGGGAGATAAATCTAAAGGGAATGAAAAAGATTCTCCAGTTATAATTCTCCCGAGCGCGGACCATAAGAAAGATCATACAAGCAACAAATCAGTTTTGGTTGATGAAGAAATTGTGATAGAAAATCCAGACGAGGAAGAATTAATAATAGAAACAAATTAATTTATTTTAAGATTACCGCAAGCTTTCAGTTTGCGGTTTTCTTTTCCAACTCCTGATTTCAAATATTCTAGATAACCAGCGATAGTTATCATAGTCGCGTTATCGGTTGTTAAATTTTTTTCTGGGATCATTATTTCTAAATTTGGATATTTGTCTTTAAGTTTGGTAATATTTTCTCTCAGAAATTTATTAGCAATAACTCCACCTCCGACAATTAGAGTTTTGGGAGAATATTGTGCTATTGCCTTGTTTGTTTTTGTGATTAAAGTTTCAATAACTGCATCTTCAAATTCTCTAGCAACCGCAAGTTTGTTTGCGTCTGTCTTGTTTTTTAAATAATACAAAACAGCCGTTTTTAATCCCGAAAAAGAAAAATTAAAATCTTTTGAATGAATCATTGGTCTAGGAAATTCTTTTTCAAGTTTAATATTTTTTTCTCTGGCTTCTTCCGCTAGTTTGGAAATTTCAGGACCACCAGGATAAGGTAGTCCCAGCATTCTAGCAACTTTGTCAAAAGCCTCACCCACCGCATCATCTTGAGTTTCGCCAATTTTTTCTTTTTCAAACCAGTTTTTTATGAGTATTAATTCGGTGTGTCCACCGCTAACTAAAAGACCAATGGCGGGGAAGACAATTTTCTTGTTGCTAAGTAAAACTGATGCTAAATGCCCATTCATATGATTAGTTGGAATGACGGGTTTATTTAGTCTTTCACCGAGTTCTTCTGCGAAATTTATACCAGTCCAAAGCGCGGGTTCTAATCCCGGTCCCACTGTTACTGCTATTAAATCTATAACGTCTAATTGTGGTTTTTCATTTAAAAATTCTTCCAAACTTGAAAACTTTTTAGAAATTGGAAATTGAGAATCAGAAATTAAATTTGCTTTTCTGAAACTTTCAATCAATACAGGTAACAAGTTTTTGATATGTTCGCGTTTGGCTAAAGTAGGAAAAACACCACCGTATTCTCGGTGGAGTTCTATTTGGCTGTTTACACTACTTCCAAGAACTTTAAAATGGAGGTCTTCTAAACCTCCCTTTGCTTCTATTATGCTTACTGCTGTCTCATCACAACTCGTTTCAATACCAAGAATTATCATGTGTGACCCTACAGGGAATCGAACCCTGCTTCCAAGCTTGAAAAGCTTGTGTCCTAACCGCTAGACGATAGGGCCAAATGATGCTAAGCATCGCAATTTCATTTTAATTTCTAGTTTTCAAAAGAAAAAAACAGAAACTAAACTGAGAATGTATAATAGCATATTTTGATAAAATGTCCAAAAAATGTTAGTTTTTAATTGATTAGTTACTGGGAAGTGTGCCAGAGAGGTTGAATGGGGCGCTCTCGAAAAGCGTTAGCTTCGCAAGAGGCTCGGAGGTTCGAATCCTCCCACTTCCGCCAATTAGAAAATGTAATTCTTGGCAGTATTTTTGAACAAAGTTAGAACTTTGTTCAAAAAACATCGCCTTATAATATTAAAATTGAAACGGTTGCCAAGGTGGTTATGATGGTTAATTGGGAAATTATTCCCCAAACAGGTTCATTTTTTAGTTTCTTTTTATTTTGAACCCAATTGTGAAAACGTTGCAGAGTTGTAAGTGGTTCGTGTCGCCATTTGAAATATACAAACTGTAAAGCGTCAGGTAAAAGACTGCCGGCAATACCCCAAAAAATTGCTGAAGTGAAAAATGAAGTTAAGCTAAAATTTGAAATATCTACAAACAAAAGAATAGAAATTATTATTCCGAGTAAAAAATCGGTGCCGATTTTCATAAGGTCAATAAGAAAATTTTTACCCAATATCAAATCGTCATTCAAAGGATTTTGGGGATCTTTTTTAGAGGAGAGTAAATGATAATCCCAATGAGGGATAGAGTCCAACAGAAAATGACTGGCGAAACCAGTGGCGAACCCCAACATTGGATGATTGGGCATTAAATTAGCTATTGAAGCGCCAACTATTGCGTGAGCGGTAAGAACCATAGTCGTTATTTTAATTAAGATTTGATAAAAAATAAAGTTTTAATTTTCTAAAATTATGCTAAAATAGCTCTATGATTATTTCTTATCAAGGAGCTCAATCTTTTAAAGTGCAATTTGGCGATACTATAGTCGCTTTTGATCCAATTTCTAAAAAGTCCAGTTTTAGAGCCAATAATTTTGGCGCCGATATTGCTCTTATCTCTATAAATCATCCAGATATGAACGGTGTTGATCAAGTCAACAGGGGAGACAAACAAGCTTTTATTATAAGAAATCCGGGTGAATACGAAATACAAGGTGTGTTTGTAAAAGGTTTGCCAAGCACTTCGTTTTATGGAGTTGACTCCGATGAAGAAGAAAACGGACGCATCAATACTATATATATAGTAAATCTAGAAAATATGAACTTGTGTTTTCTCGGCGCTCTTGGCAGTACCGAACTACCTAAAGAAACCAAAGCCAAGATAGATGGTGTGGATATTCTTTTTGTGCCGATTGGTGGCAAAGGCACTTTGGATCCAGCTAAAGCTTACAAATTTGCCGTTTCTTTGGAACCTTCTATAATTATTCCTATGAATTATGATGATAAATCTCTCAAAGCTTTCATTAAAGAAGCTGGAGAAGAATCTATCAAACCAATGGAAAAACTGACTATCAAGAAGAAAGATTTAGAAGGTAAAGGAGGTGATGTTGTTATTCTTTCAGAACAGTAATAAAATAATTAAACAAGTTATCTATACGAAATAATGTTGTTAAAAAAATACAATTCAATAATGCAAAGATCTGAAAGTTATCGTCAGAAATGGGCTCTTGGTTTAACTTTATTTTGTTCAATAATTATATTTGTTAGCTTTGGTTTCTATAAAGGTTTTATAAGTTTTGGTAATGCGGGCACATTAGCTAATGAAAAATCTTCAAATAATGTGGCCAACGTTGTTTCCGCAAAATCTGTGCCTTCACCGATTGAAAATTCTAAAGAAACATTTAAATCTTCTTTTGGCGATATTAAGAAACAATATCAATCTTTTAAAGATTCAGTGTCCGCGGTTTTTGTGCCTTTTATTACAGGGATAGAAGTTTATCAAAGGTAAAAAACACTAAATAAATTAAGAGAAAAATTGCCATTATTTATGGCAATTTTTGTGAATAAGTTTATTATTTTGTGTTGAATTAGTTAATAAATTTTGCTATAATATATAGGTGGATGACTAAATTGCCTCCTCGGCGATCCGCTGAGGAGGCGGAAAAATTAAATGAAAAAAAAGGATAATATTCAAGAAAAAGAAGACAATCAAAACGCCCGCATGGGTGTTGTTTCTCGTTCAATTGTAAAGGAGATGGAGGAGTCTTTTATTGACTACGCTATGTCTGTTATTACAGATCGCGCCTTGCCTGACGTGCGCGATGGTTTGAAGCCTGTGCATCGTCGCATTCTTTACGCAATGCACACTATGGGTCTTTCCGCTTCTGCTAAAACTAGAAAATCAGCTTCAGTGGTGGGAGAGGTTTTAGGTAATTATCACCCTCACGGTGATAGCGCTGCTTATGAAGCTATGGTTAAAATGGCTCAAGATTTTAGTATGAGATATCCTTTGGTTATTGGTCAAGGTAACTTCGGTTCAGTTGATGGTGACAGCGCAGCGGCGATGCGTTATACCGAAGCCAAAATGAGTAAAATTTCTGGAGAACTTTTGCGTGATATAAACAAAGAAACTATAGACTGGGTGCCAAATTATGATGCCACCAAAAAAGAACCTTCAGTTTTACCAGCTGCAGTGCCTCAACTTTTACTTAATGGAACCTTAGGTATTGCTGTCGGTATGGCTACCAACATACCTCCTCACAATCTTCGTGAACTTGTTGATGCTACTGCTTTTCTGATAGACAATAAAGATGCGACAACTGAAGATTTGATGCAATTTATTCAAGGTCCAGATTTTCCACTTGGAGGTGTTATTTTTAATATTAAAGATATTCACCACGCTTATGCTACTGGTCGCGGTGGTATTGTTACTCGTGGTGTAGCCGAAATAGTAGAAGAAAAAAATTCTTCTCAAATTATAATTTCCTCAATTCCTTATAGGGTTAATAAAGCCGATCTTATTGTAAAAATAGCTGATCTTGTTAGAGATAAAAAAATAGATGGCATTAAGAGTATTCGCGATGAATCAACCAAAGACATCAGGATTGTCATAGAACTTAAAAGTGGTAGTTACCCGCAAAAGGTGCTCAACTTTTTATACAAACATACCCAACTAGAAGATACTTTTCATTTAAACTTGGTGGCACTTGTTGATGGTGTGCCTCAGACTATTTCTCTTAAAGGTATTTTAGAGGAATTTATAAAACACAGACAGATTGTTATAAGACGCAGAACTGAATTTGATCTTAAAGAAGCTGAAGCTCGGGAGCATATTTTGCTTGGTCTCAAAAAAGCCCTTGATCACATAGATGAAATCATAAAACTGATCAAGAAATCTAAAGATGTAGACGAAGCCAGAGCTAATTTAATGAAAAAATTTAAGTTTTCTGAATTGCAAGCTAACGCTATTTTGGAAATGCGTTTGCAAAAACTCGCCGGTTTGGAACGAAAGAAAATTGAAGATGAATTGCGTGAAGTTCAGAAACTCATTGCTGAACTCAAGAGTATTTTGGCTAACGCTAAAAAGATATTAATGATAATCAAAAAAGAACTTTCAGATATTTCAGAAAAATATGGCGATGACCGCAGAACCAAAGTCATCAAAGGTGGAGTTAAAGTGTTGTCTATAGAAGATTTGGTTCCCGATGAAGAAAACACTCTTATACTAACTGCGGGTGGTTATGTGAAGCGCACAAGTCCTGACGAATATAAACAACAAAGACGTGGTGGTGTTGGTGTTGTTGATCTCAACACCAAAGAAGAAGACTTTGTGACCAATTTCCTGACGGCCAGCACACATTCTGATCTGCTTTTCTTCACCGATCGTGGTAAAGTTTATCAAATCAAAATGTATGAATTACCAGAAGGTAAACGAGCAACTCGGGGTAAGTCCATTATGAACTTCATTTCTCTTTCTGAAGGTGAGCGCGTGACTTCAATTTTACCAATACCTAAAGATGTAAAAGATCACAAAGACTTCTCTCTGCTTATGGTAACTGAAGGCGGTACTGGTAAGAAAGTCGCTGCTTCCAGTTTTACGGACGTGAGAGCTAGTGGTATTATCGCGATCCGACTTAATGAAGGCGACAAATTGATTTCTGTTTCTGGAGTAAAGAAAGGTGATTCTTGTATGGTGGTGACCGCTAAAGGTCAATCTATTAGATTCAAAGAAAGCGATGTGAGAGAAATGGGGCGCACTGCAGGTGGTGTTAGAGTAATCAAATTGGGTAAAGGCGACAAAGTGGTTGGAGCTCATCCTATATCAAAAGAAAACGAAAAAGACGCAGAACTTCTTACTATGAGCACCAATGGTTACGGCAAAAAAACAGCCATAAAAGAATATAAAATTCAAAAACGCAGTGGTTCCGGTATTAAAACTAGCAACGTAACTACCAAAACTGGTGAGATTATTGCTTCGGCAGTAGTGACTGGCAATGAAGAGGAAGCGGTAGCTATGTCTAAAAAAAGCCAAGTGATTCGTCTAGCGCTTGAAGAGATTCCATCTTTGGGTCGTTCTACTCAAGGTGTTCGCATTATGAAGCTTCGTGATGGCGATTCCATAGCTTCATTTATCTGTTTATAATTATTTAAAAATTATCTTAAAACTGCCAATAAAAAACTTTTGGCAGTTTTAGTAATTCACCTGTGGATAAATAATTTAATATAGCTCTGATATAATATTTATATGAGTAAATTTCAGATGATTCTCACAGGTATATTTATAATTTTAGCTGTTGGCGGTGTCATAATTTTTTCTGCCTACAAAGGTAGCTCAGGAGATGCTGTTACGGTGGTTATTTGGGGCACTATACCAGAGGCGACTTTTTCAGAAGTTGTTCAAGCGACTTCACTATACCAAAGCAAAGAATTTAAAATAGAATACAAACAAAAAAACGTAACAGAATTTGATACTGATTTTGTGGAGGCTTTAGCTTCTGGTCGTGGTCCTGATATTTTTATGTTACCAAGCGATAAAATGCTAAAACATCGCAACAAAATTTTTCCAATACCTTACAACGTTTTTACTCAGAGACAATTTAAAGATTATTTTATAGAAGGAACTGAGATTTATATGGCACCAGAGGGCACTTTGGCGTTTCCAATTTGGACTGATCCTTTGGTTATGTATTGGAACAGGACTATTTTTACTGAAGCCAAGCTGACACAACCGCCAAAATATTGGGATGAATTTCATAATTTAGCAAAACTTATCACTAAAAAAGATGGAGCTCTAAATATTCAAAGAAGCGCAGTAGCTTTTGGTGAGTTTTCTAATATTTCCAATGCTAAAGCAATAATTTTGAATTTGGTGATGCAAGCCGGCAATCCTGTTGCAGTCTGGAATGGGTTAAATGTTTCAAGTGTTTTTGCCGATTCTTCAGGTGGAGTTGTTATGCCCGCTGAAGCGGCTGTTAATTTTTATACCGAGTTTGGTAATCCAGCCAAATCTTCATATTCTTGGAATCGTTCTTTATCTGCTTCTCGTGATTATTTTTTGAGTGGTGATTTGGGTATATATTTTGGTTTTGCAAGCGAGATTTCAAATTTACAACTTAAAAACCCTAATCTAAATTTTGATGTTTCTGAAGTGCCGACAGAACGTGAAAGCAAATACTATGTTTCTTTTGCAAATTTTCAAGGTTTAGCTATAACAAAAGCCACCAAAGTGCCAGCTGCCGCTTTTTCGGTGATTTCTATTCTTTCTGGTAAAGATGGTGTAAAGGCTTTTAGTGAAGCTCTGAATTTACCTCCAACCAGAAGAGATCTTTTAGATTTTAAACCAACGGATGCTTATATGAGTGTTTTTTATGACAGCGCCATCAGAGCTAAAACTTGGCTTGATCCAGAACCAACAGAATCCAATACTATCTTTAAAAATATGATAGAATCTATAACCAGTGGCAGGTCTAGAACTGGAGAAGCTGTTCTGAAAGCTCATAGAGAACTCACTAATTTGTTGTCAAAATATGCAATTAGTCAATAAAATGAAACATCAAAAAACAAAACAATTTCTGCCGTTTATATTTTTAGCTTTACTTATTTTGATTCCCGCTATGGCAAACGCTGGTATTATTCCTTGTAAAGACAACTGTAATTTTGAACATCTTATAGAACTTGTAAGAAATGTTATAGATTTGATAATCAAAATCTCAATACCGGTGGCTACAGCTGTTTTTGCTTGGGCAGGATTTAAATATATGACTTCAGGCGTGGTAGATCAAAAAGCTGAAGCCAAAGAGATGATCAGAAAAGTTTTCATAGGTTTTGTATTCATTCTTTCTGCTTGGCTTATTGTGTCTACTATAATAAACGCTCTTCTAAATGAAGATTTCAGAAATATCATTGATATTGGTACAATTAATTTGATTAATATATATGTTTAAATATTTTAAACACAGCTTATCTTTTTTAATTATCGTTGCTGTTCTTATTGTGCCAGTTTTTTTGATTGCGCAGAGTAATACTCCTGGTGGCGATGGTGTGGACGACGCTTCTGGCGGTGCCGAAGTTGAAATAAATGATACTCCTGCTACTGCTGGTTCTCCCTCTTCTCAAGTCATAAAATTTCCACGCCCCTTTAAAGGCACTGGTGAGTCCTTAGAAGATTTTGTAAATCTTCTTATTCAAGATATTCTTATGCCGATAGGTGGGGTGGTGGCAGTGCTTATGATAATGTATGCTGGTTTTCTTTATGTGACGGCTGGTGGGAAACCTGATCAGATTAAAAAAGCTCGTGAAGCCTTTTTAGCGGCGGTTATAGGTGCGGCTATATTATTAGGAGCTTATGTTATTTCCAGCGCCATCTTTAAAACTTTAGAGGCACTTAAATAAAATTTAAAATTAAATGAGTCTTACGGATATAATAAATAAGTTTATTAATATAGGTCTTCAGGTTATTCCATTTTTGGGAACTGTGGCTTTCTTAACTTTTCTTTTTGGGATAGCCAGATTTATTAAGTCTTCTGGTAGTAGTGAGGATGTTAAAAAAAACAAAGGCTTACTGATTTGGGGTGTTGTTGGATTATTCATTTTAGTAACTATTTGGGGTATAATTTCCTTTCTGAAGGATGAGTTTGGTTTTGGTAAAGATGTAATAATACCACAAATACAAATAAGATAAAAATGAAGAAAATATTTTTAATAATTTTATTTCCTTTAGTTGCTTTTGCGGAAGGGTTAACTGATCTTATGTTCTCGGCGCTTGATATAATTAATAAAGCGCTTATTCCAATAGCTTTCTCTCTTTGTTTGGTATATTTCTTTTGGGGTGTTGTTAAATATCTAAAAGCTGAAGGGCAAGGCAAAGCTGAGGGTAGAAGTATTATGATTTGGGGTGTCGTTGGATTATTTGTGGCTTCCTCTGTGTGGGGTATAATTACTTTTATTAGGACTGAATTAAAGATACCTGAAATAGAAAAGATAGAAAAGCAGACAGTAGACGATATAAGAACTCATGTTGATTTTGGTGGGATAGTAAATCCATAATCAACATTTAATTAATTTATTATTAATAAAATATATGCTTAATAAAATTTACAAAATTGGTTTTATTTTTCTGGTAATATTAATTCCTTCCTTTGCTTTTGCCCAATTTTCAGTTAGCTCTAAAATTCTGTTCGCTTTAAGAAATATGATAACCCAAACCATCATCCCCATTGTTTTTTCCTTAGCTTTACTTATGTTTTTCTGGGGAATGGTTAAATATATTAAGGATGAAGGGCAGGGCAAAGCTGAAGGTAGAAAGTTGATGATGTGGGGGGTGATTGCTTTGTTTGTAATGTCTACAATTTGGGGTTTGGTTGCTTTTGTTAGATCTGAATTGGAAATACCTGAAAAAACTCAAGGTGTGATCCCAACCATAAAAATAAATTAAAGTTGTGAATTACTTTGTTGGCATTATTTGATTTAAATTGTATTATTAATAGCGTTAAATGGTCGTTTGTTTAATTATAAATTATTAATAAAATGAAAATTATGAAAAAATTAGCATTAACTGTTGGAGCTCTAGCATTACCTTTGGTTTCTTTCGCTGCTTTGGGTAATGTGGACCAGTTGGTAACTGATATCGGTAACATCGTTAATAAAATCATACCTATATTGTTTGCTTTGGCTTTGCTTGTCTTTTTCTGGGGCTTGGTCAGATACATTTTTACTGGTCCTGAAAAAAAGGCTGAGGCTAGAAGTTTGATGATTTGGGGTGTTGTCATCCTTTTCGTAATGGCTTCAGTTTGGGGTTTGGTCCATTTCCTCGGTGCCGCTCTTGGTGTAGAACAAACCAGTGCTCCGGCTGTAAAGCCACTCATACCTAGATAAACAGAATTTGTTTCATTAAATTTATAAAAAGCGAGACTGTGGAATACGTCTCGCTTTTTTGTTTCGTTTTGTTAAAATATAAAATATGGAACCCGTAAAAGAACTTTTAAGAGAGATTATTAAACTCATAGTCAATCCAGTTATCGTGCTTGGGTTTGTGGTGGCTACTATTTACTTTTTTTACAGTATTATTAAGTTTATTTGGGGTGCTGACGGCAAAGACTTGGAAACTAACAAGAAAAGTATTATGTATGGAATTTTAGGTTTGTTTATAATGTTTTCGGTTTATGGCATTTTGCGTATTGTTTTGGCTACTTTAGGTATTCCTTATCCAAGTTTTTTCCCTTAATTTTTCTTGAAAACTCTAAAAAATAGGGGAGCCTAACGGCTCCCCTTGAAGGTGCTTTTTGGGAGCCTCATCAGCTCCCTAGCTCCCCCGTTTTGTTAACCTTACTCGGTACACGATCTCCTCCTTTCCTAAATTTTTGAATCTGAGTTTCCGGATGTCCCCAGGAATTCTGGCTTCTTTCCCCAGATCCCTTGGGAACTCTCTGGTGAATACATCACCATCTCTGGTGGTGTATTCAACCAATCTGTTTGTGTTGCCCCCTCTGTAAATGCCGGTGACGAAGTCGTAGCCGGCTTCTACAAACACCGGTTTACTCCACTCGCCTGGGGGCAATTTGACGAGGATTAGCCGTTTCTGCTCGTTGCCGACTAGGTCGGCCAGCTTGGGTCCCCAGCAAGCCTTGCTTTCTGGGTCAGACTCCCAATGCTGGGTGCCTGATTCGGCTAAGAGCACTCGGGCATAACCCTCGTTGCCTTCTGGGGTCCTAATATCAAACCCAAGGCTTTTTGCACGTTCTTCGTGCAAAGAAGCCATAATTTGATATTTACCCACCGCTGACGTTGAGGGGTTCTCTATTAATTTTCCCTCTTCGTCAAAGTGCTTGCCTCCGGATTCGCACTCGGCGATGATATCCAAGATCAAATCTTGGCCTATCTGCCGATATGCAGATTCCGTCTGAACCCGAACTACAGGTTCAGGGGTTTTCGTTTTTCCAAACCAACCCGGTTTGGAAAAATCTGCGACGTTGATTAGCCCCACTACAACCAGGAGCATAACCAACCAAGCCGAGCGCCTTAGCGCACTTTCTTCCCTTGAGAAAAGGAAGAGCGCCAGCACTAGGCTGAGATTTGCCCCCAGGAAAAATGTGGGGTGGCTCGCAAACTTTGCCCAAATTGAGTGGGCAAAGATGTAAGCCAGCGCGTTAAATACTACCACGCCGGCCAGAGCTAGGAAGATCGGTTGGCTCAAGGTCTCTCGGATTCTGCCCCTTCTGGACCAGAATCCAATCAGGGCAATGGTCGCTATTAGAACAACCAGAGCGACCCCAACTCCCCAAGCAGAAGGGCCACCACCTGCCACCGTCTTTGTTGGTGACGATGGCTTACTTAATGATGATGTCGTTAGCAGAGACGCCACCAACGCCATCACCAACACGACAGCGACCGCCATCATACGAAACAGATTTTTCATTTTCCTTTCCTTTCCCCTTATTATTATCTTTTTTAAAGAGCTAACTACCCCTTATTATAGCATATTATGTATAAAAAAGCAACCCCCCAAGAGCGAATCTTGAAGGGGGTTGTTGAAAAATAAAAGGAGGTGAGAATTACTTGGTTGGGATTGAGATAATGGTTTTCTGCCTTTTTTGGGCAGGATGTCCCACGATCCGATCCCCCTCAACCCAAGTCTGGATCTTTGAACTCCCGCCAGCCACAAGTTCTGCCTTTAAAACCTCGGCAACATGTGGTCCGGCTCCTCCCGTTGGGTCCACAATCGTCTTTTGGACCCATTCGGCGCGGGTGTTGAGGCGCACTTTCATAGCCTCTTGTTCACCTCTGGCCTCCGCAATCTTGGCTTTGGCATTGAGCTCGGCAATGTTCTCAGCCTCAATTGCTTTGGCGGCTTCGCCGACGGCTTCTACCTGAGTGATTTCTCCTCGGACTACGTAGAAGCCTAATTTGCCAAACAAACCGGACGGATCGGCATTTTCATAATCCGGTATGCCGTTCATGAACTTCAACCCGTTCAGTTTGTCTAGAACAGTCCAAAAATCTCCGGGCTGCTCTTTTTGGGTTGGTGGCGTGGCTTTCATTTGTTTAACATCATTGAATCCTTTATCAGCAACAAAATTTCTGAATGCTGATTGGATCATGGCGCTAAACAACGACGCCGAGTCGGCATTCAAAAAGAACGCCCTGATCGGGTTCAGGTGCCACACAATGAATTGCGCCACCACCTTTACCCGTATGTTTTCATTTATTTCCACGTCATCCATGATGACGGGGTAGGGGAACTGGAAGAGAAAGTCTTCAACACTTTCTCTTCTTTGTTTTACTTCATACTTTAGTTCCCCTTCCTCTTCCTTTATTTGTAGTTCTAGCCACTCCCACTCGGGGAATATCTTTATGGACAAGAAAAACCATAAACATATCACCCCAAGCTTTTCTCTCAACAGGTGTTCTATAGACTCCTTCACACCTGTTGGTTGTGCTTGAACCCTTTTTTTGTCTGGGACGAAACATCGGCTTCCGTCCTTTTGGGTCTCAAGCTCCCAACCTTCAATATTTTCAGCCACATCTACTACTTTGCCTTCTAGTGTGATGAAGCTGAACCGGTTGGGGCGGGGAATGGGGGCAAAAAATCTTTTCTGGGGTTTGTTGGCCTGTTTCTTAATGGCCCACCCAACCCCGTAAGTTGCGGTAGCTATCACCACCGCAAACAAGACCGCGTAAAACAAAAAAAATCCCAAAAACATAATAACCTCCTTTTTGTTGTTTTCTATTTTTTAGAGCTTGCCTACCCCTAATTATATCATAACTATGAAAAAAAGCAAGGAAAATTTGCGATATTTATAATATGTGCTAAAATAAGATTAGGTTTTCATTTCGGGCAGTAGCTGTTGAAATCGCTGTCGCTTAGGCCATAGCGAATCAATAGAGGAAAGTCCGAACACACATCTCGTATGCTTCGCGGTTTCGAGATAGCAGGGTAGCGGGTAACGCCCGTCTGAAGCGATTCAAGAGGTGCGAACAGTGACGCTTTTGAGCGAAAGCGAAAGAGCGCCCCACATAGTTTTATGCGAAGTGGGGTGAATCCAAATAGTAATATTTGGGGTGCAACGACTAAATCCTTACCTGTGTGCAAGGCCGTGCTCGCCGATGAGGTGAGAGTGCCGCTTGAGCTTTGGAGTAATCTAAGGCCTAGATAAATTACTGTCAGTCTTGCTGTTTAAGTGAGACACAAAACAGAATTCGGCTTATGAAAATGAAAATCTAATAAATGCAAAATCCACCCTTACCGGTGGATTTTGCTTTTGGTATTTTGTTTATTTTCTGTTATATTTTAGAGGTATCCGCTCATAGCTCAGCCGGTAGAGCAGCTCCCTCTTAAGGAGATGGTCGGGGGTTCGATTCCCTCTGAGCGGACAGGCGTTAAGAAAATAAAAAACGTGACGCTGGGGTGGCGTAATGGTAGCCGCGCTGGTTTTAGGAACCAGTTCCGTAAGGAGTGGAGGTTCAAGTCCTCTCCCCAGCACCAGACACAAAACACACAATAAACACGCAATCAAAGAAAATTTGTATAGGATTTTGGTGCCCGGAGCGAGACTTGAACTCGCAAGGCCTTGCGGCCAAAGGATTTTAAGTCCTTCGTGTATACCATTCCACCACCCGGGCATTTTCGCTTTTTTGTTTTAGCGGGTCGCCGAATTTTTAGTTATTTTACCCTAAAAATTCGCGGAGGCCACGGCGAGAATTGCACTCGCGTATATTCCTTTTGCAGAGGAATGCCTTACTACTTGGCTACGTGGCCGAACAAATTAAGATTATCAATTTTTTACTAAACTTTCAATTTTGAGTTTTGTGATATTCGTTTGAAAGTTCGTCTATTCTTTGGCGATTATGTTCGCCTATATCTATGCAAAATTCTATTTTTGGCACAAAACCGAAAGATTTTTTACTCATAACAAATTGGCGAAAATCATTACGTCGGCGATTCATAAATTTTAAGGCTTCAGCTTCTTTTTCTATCGGAAAAGCGGTGAAATATATAATCGCTCTTTTGCCTTTATTTAATACTTCCGCTTTGGTTATGGTGATAAGAGACTTATTATTGGACGCTGTCAAAAAATATTCACTAGCGAATTTTAAAATAAGAGAAGAAGCTTTTTTGTCTTTGTGTTTGATTGGAGTTTTCATTATTGTTTTACCATAGTGACGGCTTTCAGAATATCTCCAGCGGCAATTTTGGTTTTTGATTCTACCATCATTCCAAACTCTTGACTCTCTTTAATTGAATCAGTTTTTACTTTTTGAGTCTGCATCTCTTTGATTTTGCCTGTTCCTACAAAAGCTTCTCGACGGTAAATTTTTACTGGATTATTGATTTTTATTTCGCCTTCGTTTACCCGACCACCGATTACTTGTTTATCTTTATTTTGACTGAAAGTTTTGAGTATTTTAGCGGAGCCGGTTTCCACTTCTACAATTTCTTCTGGGGTGGCTTCTTTCAATCTGTCTTTAACGTAATCTATCAAATCATAAATAATGTCGTAAGTTTTGATTTCTATGTCGTCGCGTGTGGCTAAAACTTCAGCGCTTTTATCAACGCTAACCTGGAATCCAAGCACGAGACTATTTTTTATTTTGGCGGATTTAATATCGGTTTCGGTAATAGCGCCAATATCTTTAGAAATAATTCTCACTGATATTTTGTCGTTGTTTAGTTTTTTAAGTTCGTGTTCAATAGCGTCTAAAGAGCCAAAAGTGTCAGTTTTTAAAACTATATCAAACGAAACGCCGGATGCAGGTAAGTCAATTTCGTTTGTGGGTTCTTGTTTAGATTGTTTTGATGCGAATTCTAGCGCGTCATCTTTTTTCAGAAATGTTTTAAAAATACTGCCGACTTTAGGTTGTGTGTTCCAGCCAATGATTACTACCGGACTAGAAAAACTGGCTTTTTTTATATTTTCACCTTTATAATTTTCTATTGCTCTGATAGGGGCATAAGCTCCTTCTGTAGCCACAAAAGCACCGATTTCTAAAGAACCGTTTTTGATAATGAGTGTTGCCGAAATGCCTTGTTTTGGGTTCAAATTGCTTTCAACTACAAAACCTTCAGCTGGCAAAGTTGGATCGCCTTTGAACTCTTCAATGTCTGCTTGTAAAACTATGAGTTCAAGTAATTCTGGCACACCTTGTCCAGTTTTTGCTGAGATACTCGCGATGGGCACTGAACCACCCCAACCTTCAACCAAAACATTATGTTCTGCCAAATCTTGTTTGACTTTGTCTACATTAGCTCCTGGTCTGTCAATTTTGTTTAAAGCTACTATAAAAGGCATTTCATCTTCAATCACACATTTTATAATTTCTATGGTTTGTGGTTTGACGCCGTCTTCTGCGGATACTACCAAAACAGCGATGTCGGCAATTTTGGCTCCACGTTCTCTTACCGAACAAAAAGCTTCGTGCCCTGGGGTGTCCAAAAAAGTGATTTTTCTTTTGTCGCCATCAACTTCACATTCTGCTTCGTAAGCAGATATGTGTTGGGTTATGCCACCAGCTTCTTTTGCGGTTATGTTTGTTTTTCTAATATAATCCAGCAAAGTAGATTTGCCGTGGTCAATATGTCCCATTATGGCTACTACTGGCGGACGATTTTTTTGGTTTTCATTTTTTTCTTTCATTTTGATTTAAGTTAAATATTGCCTTTCTGTTTTGCTGTGAAGTTTTTTTAAAGTTTTATCGGCCTTTTGCTTGGCCGATTACTTTTAATTCTTCTTCTGATAAATTGTATTCGCTTTGCCAATTTTTCAAAGGTTTTGCAAAGACGTTGGTTCGTTCTCTGGTTTGCATACTGGTTATAACCACACCATTACCTTCTTCGTCGGCAAAAACTGAAGCGAAACTCTGGTTGCCTCCAATACCTTCTCTTTGAAAAGGGTTGAACCTTAATGTGGAAGCGTTGTTGGTTTTTCTCTTTATTCTAGCGTTTAACGTCTGCATATAATTTACAGATTCCGCTTTGAATTTTACAAATTCTTCAAGCGTTTTACTGTGTAAAGCGATGAGTCTTTCAATGTCTGGAACATTGGCGCTTCTAAATATTTTTTTTATTCTAAAATGTATCGCTATTGCTACACTGAGTGCAATCACCGACACCGCTAGAGCTAAAAAAGGTATAAAAAAAACAATTGAATTAAGATCAAACGCCATAATGGATAATTATACATTAAATGTGCTATTATTCAAATGTTGTGGTGAAAAGAAAACAAACAAAAAACATTCAAACTGCGCTTAAAGCGACAGCGAACAAGACTAGAATATTTTTGGATTATGCCTCAGTAACTCCAATTGATCCAGAGGTGGAAAGGGAAATGGTAAAAGTGCAAAAGCAATTTTGGGCTAATCCGTCATCTTTACATCAAGAAGGAGAAAAAGCGAAGACAATTTTGGAAGAATCTAGAGTTAAAATTGCTAAAATTTTGCATTGCAAGGCTGGCGAAATATTTTTTACTAGCGGGGGGACTGAATCTTTAAACATTGCAATTTTAGGCACAGTTAAAGTTTTTCCCCAAAAAAAGCAAAAGTTTTTGCCACACATTATTGTTTCAACTATTGAACATCCTGCTGTCTTAGAGCCAATTAAATTTTTATCACAAGAAGGTGAGGTGGAAGTTTCTTTTGTCAATCCTGACCAAAACGGCAGAATTCATCCTGAATCCATAAAAAAAGAACTAAAAGAAAATACTGTTTTAGTGATAGTTCAACACGCTAATAGTGAGATTGGCACTATACAGCCAATACGAGCAATTTCTAAAGTAGTTAAAAATTTCAGAGAATTTAAAAAAACTAAATTACCAAAAACCGAAAATGAATCTCTCTTTTACGCTACACCTTATTTTTTGGTTGACGCTTGTCAGAGCGCACTCTATGAAGATGTTTCTTTAGAAAGACTTGGTGCGGATCTTTTGGTGTTGGATGGTGTCAAAATTTATGGTCCAAGAGGAGCGGGTATTTTGGCAAAAAAAAGTGAAGTAAAAATTTCCCCGATTATTTTTGGTGGCGGTCAGGAAGAAGGTCTGCGTAGTGGCACCGAAAATATTGCTTCTGCTTTGGGTTTAGCAAAAGCTTTAGAGATTGCTGAAAAAAAGAGAGAAAAAGAAAAAGAACGTCTCACAAATTTAAGGGATTATACTATTAAAAAGATTCTGGAAATTGAGAATTCTTCTTTAAATGGTGATTTGGAAAACAGGTTGCCAAATAATATAAATGTGTGTATACCAGATCAAGATTCAGAATTTTTGGTGATTAAACTTGATACTTTGGGTTTTGCTATTTCGGCGGCTTCAGCTTGTCACACTTTAGCTTTAGAGAATAGTTCTTATGTAATTGAAAGTTTGGGTAAAAAAGAATGCGCTTCTTCATCTTTGCGAATTACACTTGGTCGCGACACCCGAAAATCTGATTTAGATGGGTTTATTTCTGTTCTCAAAAAAGTGATAAAATAACTATCCACTCTAAAATTTTGTTTATTTTTCTTTTGCGATTTGTTAAAATTAAGTGAATGGAAGATCTCACTAAACATCAACTTATACTTTTAGTTTTATTAGTCACTTTTGTGACCTCTATTGCCACAGGCATAATTACTTTCACTTTGCTTTCTGAAGCGCCGGTGGAGGTTACTCAAAATATTAACAGAGTAGTAGAAAGGACAATTGAAAAAGTTGTGCCGACCGAAGTGGGTGAACCAAAAGTTGTTACCACGACGGTGGTGGTAAATGAAGAAGATAGAATTTTGGAAGCGATAACTAAAAATGAAAAATCAATAGTAAGACTTAAAACTTTAGGCGCTGATGGTTCTGAAATTGTTTCTGGATTCGGGCTTGTGGTAGCTGACAATGTTGTTGTCTCTGATGTGCGTGCTTACAATAAAACTTCTTCTTACAATATTGTTTTTTATGATGGTAAAATTTTTCCAGTTGATAAAGTATTTATTGCTGAAGCAGATCGTCTAGTGTTTTTGAAAGTTGACACTGCCCAAAATGATGATCAAAAATACACTTTTTATCCCGTTACATTTGGTAATTCTAATAGTCTGAAAATTGGACAGAGTATTATTGCAATAAGCGGTAAAGATTCAAATGCCGCTTCTATTGGTAGGGTTTTTCAGATGAAATTTGCTGAAGATAAAAAAACGGTTCTCAATATTTTTTCAGACATAAAAATTTCTAAAGCGCGTTTTGGTAGCCCGATCATTAACCTTACAGGTGAAGTGGTCGGTCTTGAGGCTCCAATAGGTGAATTTGATACAGAATATTCTTACACTCCCGTAAATACAGTCAAAAGTAGTATCACTGACGCTTTAGCAGAGCTGTCAAAATAATAAGTTTAAAAGTAGCATTTTAGCCGTTTTTATGATATAATACGGTCAATTAAAGCTGTTTTTATTGTTTATGACACCATTTAATAATTTTACAACTAAAGCCAAAGAAACTATCAAAAAAGCTCATGAGCTGGTTATTGAGCGTGGTCAAGATCACGTGAGTCCTTTACATCTTTTAGCGGCTTTAGTTTTGCAAGAAGAAAGTCTCATCATTTCTATTTTAGATAAGTTAGGAGTAGATACTATACACTTAACTGATTCTATTTTTGAAGCAATGGACGGTTCTACTTCTGGTAATACAGTTGCGCCTTCATATCAAATTTATCTGACTCCAGAATTGGCTCATGTTATAGATCGTTCTGCCAAAATAGCTTCATCTATGGGGGATGAATTCATTTCTACTGAACACCTCTTTTTGTCGTGTCTAGAAGTGCCGAGTCCGGCTAGAGATATTTTAAATCGTTTTAAAATAGAAAGGGAAAAAATCATTTTTCTTATTCAAGAAGCTAAACAAGGAAGATTTACTGACAATAAAGTTTCCGCCAAAAACAAAAATCTTTTGAAATATACACGTTCACTAACTAAGTTGGCGCGCGAAAACAAACTGGATCCTGTCATTGGTCGTGATGAAGAAATTTCGCGCATTATTCAAATTCTTGCTAGAAGAACTAAAAATAACCCAATTCTTATTGGAGAAGCTGGTGTTGGTAAAACTGCTATCGTGGAAGGTTTGGCTGCGAGAGTGGTTTCTGGTAACGCACCTGAATCTTTGAAAGAAAAAGAAATTGTGTCTTTAGATTTAGGGCTTCTTGTGGCTGGCACTAAATATCGTGGTGAATTTGAAGAGCGTCTTAAAAATATCATTAAAGAAGTTGAAAGGTCAGATGGTAAAGTAATACTTTTTATTGATGAGATACACACCATAATTGGCGCTGGTGGCGCTGAAGGTTCTCTAGATGCTTCAAATATGCTTAAACCTCCATTAGCTAGAGGTGAACTGCGAGCGATTGGGGCGACTACTATCAAAGAGTATCAAAAACATATTGAAAAAGACCCAGCGCTCACTAGACGTTTTCAGCCGGTTTATGTTTCAGAACCTTCAACGGATGACGCTATTACCATATTGCGTGGTCTTAAAGAAAAATACGAACTTTATCACGGGGTACATATTGCTGATGATGCTATTAAAGCAGCGGTTAATCTTAGTGCTCGTTATATTGCGGATAGATTTTTACCTGATAAAGCTGTTGATCTTATAGATGAAGCGGCTAGTCATTTGAAAATTTCACTTGAAAATATGCCACCCGTTTTACAAGAAACTAATTCCAAAATTGTAAAATTGGAAATTGAAAGGGAAGCCTTAAAAAAAGAGTCTACGAAAAGTAATAAAGTTAAAACTCGTTTAAGAGAGATTGAAAAAGAAATTGCAGATTTGAAAGAAAAAACTGCTGAGATTGATTTGAAATGGAAGAATGAGAAAGAAAATGTGGGAGAAATAAAAAGAATAAAGAAAGAATTAGAGACGGCTAGACTTGAAGCTGAAGCCGCTGAAGCGCAGGTTGATTTGGGCCGTGCTGCTGAAGTGCGTTACGGTAAGATACCAACTCTAGAAAAAGAACTAGACTCTAAAATGAAGAAACTTAAAAAACTTCAAAGCTCTCGTCGTATTCTTAAGGAAGAAGTAACTGAAGATGATATCGCAAACATTGTCGCTAAGTGGACTGGTATTCCAGTTTCTAGAATGCTTGAAGGTGAAGCGGATAAACTTTATAGAATGGAAGATGAACTAAAGAAGCGTATAGTCGGTCAAGATTTAGCCGTCAAAAAAATTTCTGACACCATTAAACGTTCCCGCACCGGTATTGCTGACCCAAATAGACCTATTGGCTCTTTTATCTTTTTGGGTCCTACTGGGGTTGGTAAAACTGAATTAACTAAAGCTTTGGCAGAATTTATGTTTAATGATGAAAAGGCGCTCATCAGAGTGGATATGTCTGAGTTTATGGAGCGTCACAGTGTCTCTAAACTTATTGGCGCACCTCCTGGTTATGTGGGTTTTGATGAAGGTGGGGGGCTTGTTGATATGGTGAGACATAGACCTTACTCCATTGTCCTTTTTGATGAAATTGAAAAAGCTCACCCTGAAGTGTTCAACATACTTCTGCAAGTTTTAGATAACGGCCGATTAACTGATTCTAAAGGCAGGACTGTGAATTTCAAAAACACCATTATTATTATGACTTCTAATATTGGTGCTAACTACATAGACAAGATGGAAAAGATGGGTTTTGGCGACAGGGATAACCAAGACGAAGATTACGATAATGTTAAAGACAAGATTATGGAAGCTATGAAAGATTTCTTTCGTCCAGAATTTCTAAACCGTGTGGATGACATTATAATTTTTGACATTTTGCCAATTGAAGCCATTAGAGAGATTGTTAAAATTCAGGTGGATCTTGTAAGGGATCGTTTGGTTTCCAAAGATATTTCGTTGGAACTCTCTCCAGAAGCTTATGAATATTTAGCCAAAGAAGGTTACAATCCTCAATATGGAGCTAGGCCACTCAAGAGACTTATTCAAAATAAAATTTTGAACCCAATTGCTTCTCTTATAATTTCCAAAAATATTATGAAAGGTGGGGTAGTGTCAGTTTCAGTTAAAAAAGGAGCGGGCAAGGATGGCGGAAGTGATTTGGTTTTTGATGTCAAAAAAGGTCGTCGGGGCGCTCTGATTGAAGCTTCAATTTTGGATACACCTGTTGGTGTGTAAGTAAAATTATCAAAAAAGACTGATGAAAAATCAGTCTTTTTTGATTTATTTATTCAATTTTTTCTAAATCTTTTTCTGTGATTCTCATTTCTCCTTTAGGTCCTAATCTTCTATCAAATACCTCTAAATATTCATTATATGACAAAACTTTTTCAGCGATTTCGTACGCAACTTCTGAAGCTTTTGTGTCTCCAAATTCTTTTGCTTGATCAGAAAAACCATAAGCATGATATGCTAGTCTTTTTAATATCGTTTTTAAAAACATTTCTTCTTTATCGCTTTTAAATTTTTGGTTTTCTATTTTGTTTTTTATATTTGATATTGTTTTTCCTATAGCTTCAGTATAATCGCGAATTCCATAAAAAGGTTGGTCTAGTTTCCAAGCATTACGATGCCCAATATAAACATAGTCACCTTTGATCCTATCTACAGTATCAGACTCTATTTTTTGAACCAATTCTTCTTTATTAACAGCATCAGACCGAACAAGAATATAATTATTTTCTTTTTTCTTGAGATAAAGGGTGAACTCTGCCCCAGCTCCTCTGTAGGTAGTTATTTTTTCAACTTCGTTGTTATTAATTGTTAATTTTTCTCCCTTACTTTTAATTTTTGGTAATATGTCTACATATCCTAATTTAATAAATAGTTCTCTTCCACAAGCAGAGCTTTCTATGTCGGCAAAATCTTTCCAACCATCAATTTTTAGGGGGAAGTTGTTTAATATTTCTTCTTTAATTTTTGTTTTAGTAATTTCTGAAACTTTATTATCTGCAAGTGATGGATTGTCCACTTCTTTATTTTTAATATATTTCTTTGTTTTTGGGTTGTAAGTAGTATCCCAATATTTTCCATCGGCAATAATAAAAACTGGTAATTCTAATTCTTCCGACATTTCTTTTATCTCTTCGTGGGGCGGGGTAACAGATTTATCATCGTAATTGTTTTCTTTTAATTCCAAAATATACAAACCACAAACAGACGGATTATCAACAATTATTTCGTTATATCGACCAACTGTGTAAATTGCATTTGTGATGACTTTTTCCATTTGCCCAAGGGGCGGTTTGTAATTTTCAAAATTTCTTGTTTCTGTTCCTAATGCTATTGAACCCATATCCCCGTCGTTTGCCGCTAAAACTGTTCCTTCATTTAAAAATGCTCCAAAAGGTAACCAATAATTACATCTTGAACTGTTAGAACTAATAGAAGATGTTGAAATTGTTGGCTCTATTCCAATAAGGGTTTTTATTTTAATTTGCCACGAAGTATAATCTTTCATCAAAGAATTTTCACCAACGTTAATTTGAGGCATACGAACCCCATGAACAATTGCTTTGTTGTATTTTTTAATAACATTTTTTAATATTGCTGCATCACGATCATTTTTTTCAAGTTTAATTCTTTCTAAGAATTCTCTTTTCTCTCTTTCTTTATAGCTTGGAAATAATTCAATTTGTTTTTGATAGAATTCTTGAAGAAGGTTTTTTGCTTCATCTAACTTGTCTTTGTTGTCTAATCTTTTATTAAGCTCTTCAATTTTTCCTACTAACAGTTCTCTTTCACAGATAATATCTTTTAATTTTTGTTGAACAATCTTTTTTTGATCGTCTAGAATCGCTATTTCTTTTCTGTTTAAAAGTGTCTTAATAATTGAGCTCTTGAGATCTCTTATTTCATTTTCAAAATTGTTTATTTCATTTTCAATTTTTAATATTTCTTGATCTTTTTCAAGTTTTTGGGGATTTATTTTGGCTAAATTTTCTTTAATTAAATCAACATCTTCAAAATAAGAATGTCGAATTTCTCTAATCTTAAAAGCGGTTTCTTTCCTTTCTTTAGAAGCGTATTTTTTTGTTATTTCTCTGAAGTTTTTTGGTGATTCTAGCGGCATACTGCTATTATAACAAAAAAATTAAGCCAAAATATTTATTGTAGAATTCGCGTCGGACAGCTCCAGAAATCAAAAACAGATGGCTTTGCCATCTGTTTTTGATTTGGTGTGGCTTTACAACCACGTTAGAAACTATTTTACCAAAAATTCCTGAATAAATCCAATTCGCTCCGCCCCGCCGCCAGCCGCCGCAAAGCGGCGGCCTGCCTCGCAG
>JAAZAU010000003.1 GCA_012514175.1 Parcubacteria group bacterium
ATCAATAACATTCAAGGTACTGAAGCTGGTATTCAAGTCGGGACCTTTATGAGAGCAGTTGATAATACTGCTTTAGCAAACACTGTTCGTGGTTTGGAAGTTCAAGCTTACACTGGTACCAATACTAATGGTATCAATACTGGTATCGCTACTTATGGTAAAACTTTTGGTATCCAAGCTGTTTCTGATGGTCTCGCAGGTTCTCTCGCTGAACCAGCAGCAGTCTTTGCAAAGATTGATCACCCAACTTCCGGTAATGCTATCCGTGCTTACACTGCGACTGGTACCACTCTTACTTTATTAGATATCTATCAAGAAACTTCAGCCTTCACAGGTACAGGTCTTTCTATGGATTTTGGTAACGGTACTGGTAGCTTCAGTAGTGGCAACTTCCTCAATCTTAAAAATGCCGGTGTCACTCAATTTATCGTAAAGAGTGATGGCAGTGTTGGTATCGGTACTTCTACTCCTTACGCTAAACTTTCAGTTTCTCAATACTCTGCTGGCGCTTCCACTCAACCTCTCTTTGTCATCGCTTCATCTACTGGTACGGGCGCAACTTCAACTGTATTTTTGATAGATGCTACAGGTAAATTGACTGTGGGATTATCTGAATCGGTAGCATCTTCAACATTTTATGGAAGTATGGCTATAGGTAGACCCGAATCTTCTACGGTCGGACTCTCTACCGCTTCTTCGACTGTTTTGACTATACAAAATTGGAAAGATCTTGATGGGACACGTGATTATGAGACAGGTATAAAAGTTGATTATTCGGTTCCTAACATTAGTGCACTTTTCTCCACTTCGACAGGTATTTTATTGGATTCTACTTATACTGGAACTAGTAAAAATATGGTTGGTATACATAATTCAGCTCAATTATTTTATACTCAAAGAGCTGTTGGAATGATAAATGATTTTAGTAGTGATAGTTCAAGTAGGACTATGACTGGTATCCTTAATCGTATTATGAGTGGTAGTTGGAATGGTGGTACTTTTAAAGGTGTATCCAACGAAATAGGATCTGCGAATATTGGTTATGGTGGTAGTTTTTACGGTTTGTATAACGATATAGGAGCTTCTGCATCGCAGGCAGTCGTCAACAACATTTATGGTACATATTCTATCGGTCGCACTTACACCGGTGGTTCAAAAACATTCTATGGAAATTATGTTACTACTGGTGCTGACTCCACTGGAGGTACCCAATATGGTTTCTATGCAGATATGACTGCAGGCACTGCGACTAAGTATCCAATGATACTTTTGGGTGGCAACTCTGGTATTGGTACTTCTACACCAACTAATAAATTGACAATCTCTGATGCGACCGCTCCTCAACTTTCACTTTCTGCTGGAGCAGGTGTCGCTCAGTGGGCATTTAGAAATGCTGGTGGTAACTTATATTTTGCAACCACGACTGTCGCTGGTACTGCGACTACTACCACTGCAGCATTTTCAATAGATGGCGCAACAGGAGCACTCACTATTTCGAGCTTGGCGGGAGCTTCTACTCGTTGTTTGAATGTTAGCTCTGCAGGTTTGGTAGGAGTATCTGCCAGTGATTGTGGCACGGGAGGAGTAAGCGCAGGAGGTACTTGGGCTACATCAACCGCTTTTGGTTCTACTGCAGTCAACTATTCCAACAACTCAACCGATGTTATCGCTATCGGTGCTACTGGCGCATCTGCTACCTCTACTGCCAAATTCTGGTTTGATCCAAACAGTCAAGTTGGTTATTTCTCTGGCAGACTAGGTATCGGCACGACTTCTCCTTATGCAAAACTTTCTATTAATTCTATTGCCGGCGAACCTGCGTTTGTAGTTGGTTCATCAACTTTGACTTCATTTATTATTGATGCAAATGGCAATGTTGCTGTGGGTACCTCTACTCCAAATTCAAATTATCTCTTCTCCGTCGGTACTTCTACTTCTGTGTTATCAGTAAATAAAAATACAGCTGAAGTCACTTTGGGTTCTGGAGATGAGATGATGAGAATTACCACTTCTGGTGTTGTTATTGGCACCACCTCCGCTGGTTCAATGCTTGATGTTGCTTCGTCTACTGCTGTTTCAAATATTAATTTGTTTAGGATTATTTCTAATGTTGGTGGTGCAAATAACGTTAAATTCCGAATTGACTCTGACGGTGACACATTCACTGATGGTACTCAAACTATCGGCACACCAGCCGACGTTGCAGAAAATTATCCAGTAGCTGAAGCTGGTCTTGAGGCTGGTGATGTGGTGGCTTTGGGTTCAGAAAAAGTTGCTCTTACAAACGTTGAAGAAGTTGGTGCTGATACAGAAGTTGCTGGTTTAGTGAAAGCTTCAAGTTTACATAAAAATGTTTTGGGTGTTGTTTCTTCTCGTCCTGGTCTTTTACTCGCAGGTCATACCGCTAATTCCGTGCCGGTTGCACTTGTTGGTCGTGTGCCAGTTAAAGTCTCTTTGGAAAATGGCCCAATTTTTGCTGGGGATCATTTGACTCTTTCTTCAACAACTGCTGGTGTTGCTGTAAAAGCTTTGGTCTCGGGACAAACTGTCGGTATTGCTTTGGAAGATTACACCGAAGAAACAATCTCTTCAACTGTTCTAACCTTTGTAAGAGTTGGTTGGCACAATATAGAAGAAAATGTTTTGGTTTTGGAAGGTGAAGGTGGTCAACTTTCTGGCGAAACCTTAAATCCTCAAAACGTCAGCACTTCTACTTTAACTACTATTGTGGATGGTTTGATCATTAATCAAAATAATGTTGGCAATATTTTACAGTTGCAATCTGCTGGTCAGGACAGATTCTTGGTTGCTACTTCTGGTTCAGTGATGATTTTGGCAAATTCCCAAAATGATACTGAAGAACTCTTTAGTATCAGCAACACAACAACTTCTGTTTTCGCTATTAATGTTCGTGGCGACTCCAGAATGAAAGGTATAATTGTTTTGGAAAACGATAGTGTTGCCGGCAGTATTGCCACTGATGCTATTACCGGTTTAGCGGAAGTGAACTTCAATTATCACCTAGGAACAGGCAAACCAGTCGTTCAACTTACACCTGAAGGTGACATTCCGGTTGTGGCACAAGTTACTTCTTGGAAAAAAGACAGCGTAGGTAACTATGTTGGCTTTTTCCTCAAGACTTTTGGGCTTTCTGGTCAAGCCGTTTCTGCTAACGTTCATTACGCAGTTTTTGGTAAACCAGCTGGTTATTCCACAGCCGGTGACGCTTTGCCGATTTTAACTAATACAGAAAATGATCCAGCACCAATAGTATCCGAGCCGACTGCAACTTCTACTGAACCAACAGCGACTTCCACTCCAGTAATTGATGGGGATACAGATGAGATTTCTTCGGCCACAACTACTTCGGAAGTGATTGAAGAATCTGCAACAACTACCGAACCTGTAATAGAAGAAACAGAAACTGGTTCCGGTGTTGCGACAGGAACAGCTTCGTCAACAGATAATAAATCAAATTAAAAGAAATATAAATTAAACTCCTATGAGTCCAAAAAGAAACAAAATCTCTAACCTGAAAATAATTTCCACGCTGAAATTTGGATTTGTTTTTGGAATTGTCTTTTTGCTTGCTTACGGTTTTTTACCTAAGTTTGAAAATTTCTCTTCCAAAATTCAAACTGCTTATGCAGCAGTAACCCTTTCTGGGACTGCTTATGAATCAGAAGGTGGATTGGCGCTCACAAACAAAACCTTGAAAGCTTATAAAAATGGCACGACGCTTTTAGAAGCTACTACTACTGATACTACAACAGGCGCTTGGAGTGTTATTGGAGATTTTGTGAGCGGTGATGTAATTACTTTATATATAGATGGTGACACTGTGAAAGCTAATACAATTTTAATCACTGACGGCACAGCTAAAACTGATATAAATCTTTTTGGGGGCACTTTGGTAGTTAGGCAAGATGCGGGAGCTAGTATAAGTAATGCTCATTTGCACATTGGTGCGGTTGCTGGTGAAGACGATATGGTTTACGCGACTTCTACTGGTAATGCTATTATTTTAAATAAAAATATTGAATTACATATTTATACTGGAGATAATTATTGGGCCGATGGCGCGGTGACGACTTCTGGTTCTGGTGGTTTACACTTAGATGATAATGCTAGAGCAACTTTGAATGTTGGTGCTAATATTTTTGCTGGTAATGTCGTGATAGATAGTGGTGCTAGTTTAACTGCTGAATGCAATTTAAAAATTGGTGGCAATGTAAGTATTGCTTCGGGCGGTGTTATGGACACAAAAAATTCTATAGTTGAAGTTATGGGTAATATTGTAAATGCTGGGGATTTAGTTGGTTCGGGTAATAATTTTGTAGTAAAAGGTGGTTCGGTAACAGGGGATGGAACTATTATCTTTACCGGAGAAGCGAGCGGTTTAAGTAGCGAAAATTTGACGAATGTTAAACAGGTAAGTGTTGGATATTATCACACCTGTGCTGTTACTACTTCCGGCAACCTCTATTGTTGGGGTAATGGAAATTATGGCCGACTGGGTGATAACAATACTGCCGACCACTCCGCTGCCACCCCATTCCGCGTCCTTCAAGGTGGCGCTTCAGCAGTCTCAACCGACAACAATGGCACTAATTTAGTTAATGTAAAAAGCGTTAGTAGTGGGAACTATCACACCTGCGCCGTCACCGCTTCAGGTAATCTTTATTGTTGGGGTAATGGAAATTATGGCCGACTGGGTGATAACAATACTGCCGACCACTCCGCTGCCACCCCATTCCGCGTCCTTCAAGGTGGCGCTTCAGCTGTATCTACCGACAACAACGGCACCAACTTGATAAATGTAGAAAGTGTCAGCAGTGGCCATGCTCACACCTGCGCTGTCACCACTTCTGGTAATCTTTATTGTTGGGGAAATGGAGATTATGGTCAGCTTGGCGATAACAACTCCATCCCTCACAATGTTGCTACTCCCTTCCGCGTCCTTCAAGGTGGCGCCTCTAGCGTTTCCACTGACAACAACGGCACTAATTTGGTGAATGTAGAAAATGTAAGTGTTGGATATTATCACACCTGCGCTGTCACCACTTCTGGTAATCTTTATTGTTGGGGTGATGGAAATTATGGTATGTTAGGTGACAATAATACTAACAGTCATTACGTCAGAACTCCCTTCCGCGTCCTTCAAGGTGGCGCTTCAGCAGTCTCAACCGACAACAATGGCACTAATTTAGTTAATGTAAAAAGCGTTAGTAGTGGGAACTATCACACCTGC
>JAAZAU010000006.1 GCA_012514175.1 Parcubacteria group bacterium
CAAAAATTGTTTTATTGAATATAGCCCATATCCTTTTCATATTGCCTGTACTTTTCTGTCTTTCTTTTGTAGATGTAGACAACACCATCTCTACGCTCCAATTCATTTTGACCCTGAACTAAAACAGGTTCCCAAAAACCATCAGCTTTTATTTTTTCTACCCGATCGCAAGCATCATTCCATTGCTCAGTAAATCTTGAATGAAAAGACCAAACATATTCCCAGCCTTCTTTTTCTAATTCCGCAATCGGTCTTTCTATAGATTCACAGGGCATAGATTTTAATGTCTCTTGTTTTGGTTCTTTTTCCATAGTAGTTATGTTTGTTTATTAAATTTCCCCCATTGTATCAAAAAAATTAAAAAGAAAAAATGGGTGATGGTTATAAATTAAAAAATAACACCGTTTCGTAAGAGGCTACTTTATGCGTTCTTGACAAGGCAATTTTCTTTTTTGAAAATATGCAACATTAATTTTGCTATTGACAAAAAATTGTAAATTTGCTATACTATAAGGTAGGAGAAGGGTGGTTCGTTGGTCTGTGGACGTTGTGGTCTCGCTCAAACGTAAGCTCCAACAGCGAGACCGCCCATAGAGCAACGAAGACAGCTCAGTTGAATCTCCTTTTTAGGAGTCCTCGGGTTAGTCCGAGGTAAGACAGAGAGGAAGCATCCTTCTCCCCCACTAACCTAATCGGTAGTGGGGTTTTTTATTGGTTTTAAAACATCAATCAAAAAGTTATAATTAAAGTATGAATAAAAAAATTATTTGGAGCGTGGTGGTTGCGGCAATAATCATCTTTGGGTTTTTTGTTTTTAAAGATAAAATAACAATGTTTGAAAGTGAAAAAACAAATCCAGAAAAAATTTTAAATAGTAGTTTTCCCAACGAACATATTGAAAAAAGTATTGTTAATTATTTTCTTGACCAAAAACAATTTAGTTGGAAAACTGAAGTTGGGAGCCATCGTTTTTGCACGATAGAAAATCTAGATCCAGAAAATGAATTATTTCCTTTTTATATTTGGATTTATTGCGGTGAATACGCAATGGAAAATGGGGAACTGAAACTACTCAGTGGCTCTTCTGGTCCAGTAAAAATAAATTACCCAAACGAATTATCTTTTTATTATTATATGAATAAGTTTTCTCACGAAAAACCAGGTGATGGTTCTCGTTATTCTGAAGACGTAAAAAGAATATTCCCCAAACATTTACAACAGAAAATATTAACTTTTGACGCCAATGCAATAGCGCAGAAGAATAAACAATTTAGTCTTGCCGAGATAACTATTTGGGAATCAATTAAAGACGCGATCAGAAACTGTGAAGTGAAAAAAGTTTTTCAAAGTCACGATAGAACAGTTCAAGTCAAATTAAAAAACGGTAAAGAGATAGTCGGAACAGAACCTCAAATTGATGATGTTATGACTCTAATATCGTCCGCAAAAACATATTGTAATAACGATATTATGATTGCAATTGAATAACAATTTATAAAAATAAAATGCATTTATTTAAAAAAACTAAAAGAAAAATTCTTGCGATCCTTGTAATTGTCCTAATAATTTTTATAACTTGGTGGTGTTTTGACAAACCTCCGACAGAGGGAGATTGGCAAGAACAGTTGGCAATACCTTCAATAGCCGAATTCAACGATAATTTGGTAACTATAAAAAACGTGCGCAATTTTCGCTATTACCCCACTGAATCGGATATGCATGCAGATTATTACGATCGCACTTATGATTTAGACCAAATCAAACAAGTTTGGTACGTAAGCGAACCTTTTAATGAAAACAGGGTGGCTGGTCACACTTTCGTATCTTTTGAATTTAATAACGGAGATTTTTTGGCGATCAGCGTAGAAGCGCGCAAAACTAAAGATCAGAGTTATAGCACCTGGAAAGGTCTACTTCATACTTACCCACTCATTTATGTAGCGGCAGATGAGCGCGACGTCGTGCTTGTTAGAGCTAATTTACGCAAAGACAAAGTTTATGTTTATCCAGTAAAATTGGAAAAACCAGAAAATGCAAAAATACTTTTGACCGATATGTTAGAAAAAATGAATAAACTTATAGAAGATCCCGAATGGTATAACACCTTGTTTGCAAATTGCACTTCTGTGATTGCTAAACACGTAAACAATATTACACCTGGGCGCATATCTAAATTTTCTTGGCAATTGTGGTTGACTGCTTCAGCAGACGAATTAGCAATGAAGCATGGTCTTTTAGACACTGAGCTCTCAATTGAAGAAGCTAGAAAAAAATTTAATATAAACGAAGCATCAGAACGAGTTGGAGATGTCCCAAGTTATTCAACTGAAATAAGAAAATAATTTTAAATAAAACTTGACTTTAAATAGTTATGGGTATATACTCATAACAACTATAGCAATCAGGTTGAATTGCTATTTATTACCAAAATAATTTAACAAAATATATGCCTAAATTAGACAAAACAGGCCCAATGGGTCAAGGACCTATGACCGGCCGAGGAATGGGACCTTGTGGAGGTGGCCTTGGTAGAGGTAGAGGTTTTAGAGCCAGAAGCTTTGGTTGCCGAAGATTTATCTCCCCTAAAAACGAGCTAGCCTCGTTAGAAGAAGAGGAAAAAATGCTAGAAGAAGAATTAGCATTTATTCGTGAGGAGAAAAAGGTTCTACAAGACCAAATTAAGTAAAAAAGTCCAAGCTCTCTGTAATAGAGAGCTTGTGATCTTATTCCACTTTATTAAGAGACTAAAAATAAAAATTAGTTTAAAATTGTTAATGGTGATTATTAACAATAATTCAAATCATATGAGATTAGAAAACAAAGTAGCTATTATTACCGGTTCAGCTGTCGGTATCGGCAAGGCAATCGCTAAAAAATTTATAACTGAAGGTGCTAAAGTAGTCTTTTCTGACATAAACGGTGATGAATCTTTAGTTACAGATTTTGGAGACAAAGCCCTTTTTGTTAAGTGCGATGTGTCTAAGTCAGAAGAAGTGGAAAACTTGGTAAATAAAACTGTGGAGCATTTTGGTAAATTAGACATTTTAGTAAACAACGCAGGTATTGGCGGTTTAGGTGGGATTTTGGAAGTAACTGACGAAAGTTGGAACAAGACTTTAAACATAAATCTTTCGGGCACAATGTTTGGTATGCGCGCTGCCGCTAAAGTTATGAAAGAAAAAGGTATAAAAGGTTCAATTATCAATTTGAGTTCCATTTTGGGGAAAGTAGGTTTTAGTGGCTCTATCGCCTATTGCGCCACCAAAGGTGGTGTTGTGCAACTCACTCACGCTGGCGCGCTAGATTTAGCGCCACACCAAATTAGAGTCAATGCTATTGCACCTGGTTTTATTGAAACAGAAATGACTAAAGATGTTTTAGCGCAAAAAGAGTTTAATGATTTAATAATTTCAAGCACACCTTTTGGATACGTTGGCAAAACTGAAGATATCGCTAACGCAGCTCTTTATTTAGCTTCTGACGAATCAAGTTATGTAACTGGTAGTGTAATTTATGTAGATGGTGGCTGGACCGCAAAATAAAATATGCCAAGACCAAGACTTTACAGAAAAATAGATTTTAATCCAAACGTAACATACTTTAAGCCTCGTGGTGTCTCAATGAAAGATTTGGAAGTTGTAGAATTAACAACAGAAGAAATGGAGGCTTACCGACTCCGACACATAAATAACCTTGACCAAAAAGAAGGAGCCAGCGCGATGCACACTTCTCAAAGCACCTATCAGAGAATACTTTATTCCGCCTACGAAAAAATTGCTGATGCTTTAGTAAACGGGAAAGCCATTAAAATTATTAAGGTCTAATCAATAATTATTATTAAGTAAAATATTATGAAAGTATTAAAATTTGGTGCGGTTTGGTGTCCGGGCTGTTTGGTGATGAAGCCTAGATGGAAAGAAATAGAAACAGAAAATCCTTGGTTAAAAAACGAATATTATGACTTTGATCTTGACAAGGAAATGGTTGGAAAGTATAAAATTGATAAAAATCTACCAACATTTGTGTTTCTAGACAAAGAAGGCAATGAATTTATGCGTTTAAACGGAGAAGTAGAAAAGAAAAAACTTATAGAAATAATCAATCAAAATAAAGAAAAATAAAAAATGTTTAAAAAAATCACCACCACTTTAATTTTTTCTTTTATTCTCCTTGTGCCTTCAGTCAAAGCAGAAGGTTCGGTAAATGCTCACCTATTTTACGGTGAGAGCTGTCCGCATTGCGCAAAAGAAAGTCAATTTTTATTTAATGTTTTAAAAAATAAATATCCAGAATTAGAAATCCACGAATATGAAGTTTACTATAACGAAGACAATTCCAAATTTTTAAAAAAAGTTGGAGAAGTTTTAAACACCAAAATTAATGGTGTGCCTTTCTTGGTTATTGGAGATAAATATTTTATCGGATATGCTGATGGTCTGACATCAATACAAATTGAAGATAAAGTTAAAGAATGTCTTGAAAAAGATTGTGTAGATATTGTAGGAAATCTTTTAAAAACTGAAACAGAAACAAAAAATCCTATAAAAGAGCCTTCGCCAACAGAGGCAAATTTAGTGACCAAGGAAGATAATCCTCTAACAACTCCCCCAACAGGTTTGGAAAAAGAACCAATTGAAAACAATGTCCCAACCGAAAATTCAGAAACTAAAATAAACTCAATTTTCGGAGAAATTAATATCAGCAAATTCTCTTTACCGGTTTTAACTATCGTTATGGGTATTTTGGATGGTTTTAATCCTTGTGCAATGTGGGTTCTGTTGTTTTTGATAAGTCTGCTTTTGGGAATGGAGAACAGAAAGAGAATGTGGACTTTAGGTATAGTTTTTATTGTGACTTCGGCTTCTGTTTATTTTCTTTTTATGTCTGCCTGGCTTAATTTAATTTTATTCTTGGGTTTTGTTATCTGGGTTAGAATATTGATTGGAATTTTAGCTTTGTTTGGCGGTAGCTATAATATAAAAAAGTTTTTCTTAAACAAAGACAGTGGTTGCGAAATCGTTGGTGAGGAAAAACGTCAAAAAGTATTCCAAAGATTAAAAACTGTTGTCAATCAAAATAGTTTAGGGTTGGCAATCAATGGCATTATTGTTTTGGCTTTTATGGTTAACTTGGTTGAGCTCGTTTGTTCGGCTGGTTTGCCCGCTATTTACACTCAAGTCTTGGCTTTAAGTAATTTAGCTAAATGGCAATATTATCTTTATATTCTGCTTTATATTTTCTTCTTTATGTTAGATGATCTATTTATCTTTTTCGTGGCTATGGTCACTTTGCAAATGATTGGAATCACCACAAAATACAAACAGTGGTCACAATTAATAGGCGGAATTCTAATGTTAATTGTTGGTGTATTGCTTATATTTAAACCAGAGTGGTTAATGTTTGGTTAGCGAATATTCCGATTTTGAAAAGTGCCTTTCATAACTCCTCGCATCAAACCCTTACGAACAAGTAAATCATTGAAACCCAACACATCAACGAGCCAACCAGAAACTATAACAGTCAAAATTGTTAGAACGATTGCTTTTTTGAAATCTATCTTGTAAGAAAAATCATATTTTCTAATTAATAATATCCCCAACACTAAACCTAAGACAGCAAGCACAAGCACCCACCAAGGAAAAACAGAAATTAAACGACTAAACTTGTGACTAAAAATTCCATTGGATCTTGAAAGAAATCTAATAAGTCCAATAGCAAAAACAGAGGTGGCGATAGACGCCACAAGTCCGACGAAAGTAAGAATTGAGCCAGCTATAAAATAAATTCTCGGACGCATTTTTAATTTACCTTTGTGGATTTGATCCATCACATTATCACTTATATTTTTTAGTTCTTTTGACATATATTTTTCATTAATTTTTTAGCCCTATTTATACGAACAGCAACAGTGCCCATTGGAATTCTTAAAATATCACTTATTTCTTCATAAGATTTATTATCCAAGTAATAAAGACTTAAAGGTTCGGAATATATAAGTGGTATAGAATTTAGGCATTTTTCAACACGTGCTGTTATTTCTTTTTGTTCAAAATCTTTTAACACATCTTCTTCACTTTCAAAATCAAAATCATCTAAAATTGGCACTTCTTGTTGGTGTTTTTTCACCACATTCATAGCTTCATTGTGAACAATACGGTATATCCAGCTTGAAAATTTCTTTTTGGTATCAAAACCATTAAGGTTCACATAACCTTTTATAAAAGCATCTTGAACAACGTGACTAGCTTTATCTTTATCACGCACCAAATTGGTAGCATAACGCAACAATTTGTCTTTATATCTATCAATCACAATAGCATAAATATTTGGGTTTTCTGAACGCACCTTTTCTATAATTTCTTCGTCTGTTAATTTTGAATTATCGCTCATATGAATTATATTATCCCATCTCTTTTATTTATACACCAAACTCCGATAACACCGAAGTTTGGTGTAAATAAAACTTACTCAATATTAACGATTAAAACCTCTTTGAGTGCCCGATCTTATACCTCCCCCGTTTTTTCCAGAACCGTTTTGTAAACCTAAACCAAGTTCGGTTCTGATCTTTTGAGCTTCAGCAGTTTTGCCCTGCAAAGCAAGATTGTGCGCCTCTGCAAATTTTGCAAAATTTGTCTCATTTACAACTTGCGTTACTCTACCTTTACCCTGCATAAGGTTTTTCCAAGCAACGTAGTCTTTGTTTGCAAAAGCTTTTTGCATTGCCTCATGGCGCTCTGGAGAGCAATTTGAACCTTTTACAGTAGGATCTCCCCTGTAAGCTAACGTAGTGTTTGCAGATAAAGCCAACACCCCTAAAACAGAAGCCAATATCCCCAATTTTAATGTTTTTTTGTTCATATTATTTTATTAACTTATAAAGAAAGATAAATTAGATATCTTTTTTGGTCTTTCTATCTTTAATACAATACATCAGTTCTTTTTCTTTCATTTTTTTGCTAGAGTAGATTTATGAAAAATATGCGATATTTTGATTATGCCGCCACTGCCCCAACAGACAAAAGAGTGTTGCAAGCTATGCTTCCTTATTTTGAAAAAAATTTTGGTAATCCAGGAAGTATATATACATTGGGCAGAAAATCCGCCCAAGCCATAACCCAAGCTTCAACAACTATTTCTAAAATATTGAATTGTAAACCTGATGAATTTGTTTTTACAGGCTCAGCTACTGAAGCTGATAATCTGGCGATACTTGGAGCCGCCCGTATTAATAAAAAAGGTAAAATTATTATATCGCCACTTGAACATAAAGCTGTTTTAAATTCTTGTGAAATTTTGGAGAAAGAAGGTTTTGAAATTGTTAAATTGCCTGTTTTTAAAAATGGCTTGGTAGATTTAAAAACACTTGAAAAAGAATTAGACGAAAAAACTATTTTAGTTTCTGTGGTTATGGCTGATAGCGAAACGGGCACCATTCAACCTATTGCCGAGATTTCAAAAATCATAAAAGATTTTAGAGCCTCCAAAAAGATTAAAGAAAAAACTAACTTCCCTTATTTTCATACAGACGCCTCACAAGCAGCTAAATATTTGAATATAGACGTAGAAAAACTTAAGGTTGATATGATGACTATTTCTGCACACAAACTTTATGGACCAAAAGGCATCGGCGGACTTTATATTCGTAAAGGAGTTAAAATCTCACCAATTATTTATGGTGGCGGTCAACAACTAGGCTTACGGAGCGGCACCGAAAATATCCCAGCTATTGTGGGTTTTGCAAAAGCTTTAGAATTAAACGCAAAAAATAAAAAAACACAGTATCTTAAAATCAAAAAACTGCGCGACACACTAGAAAAAGGTATTTTAAAATCTATTCCAAAAGTTATTCTCAATGGCCATCCAACTCAACGTTTACCTAATTTTTTAAACATTTCTATCCTAGATATTGAGGGCGAAGCGATGCTTTTGTATTTAGACGAACTCGGTATAATGGTTTCCACAGGTAGCGCTTGCAATTCCCAGAGTTTAGAACCTTCTTACATTTTGCAAGCACTCGGTTCTACCCACGAATATATTCACGGCAGTCTACGTTTTACTTTAGGTCATCAAAATACTATATTGGATATAAAATATGTTTTAAAACATCTACCAAACGTTGTTGAAAAATTAAGAAAAATCTCTCCACTTAAGCTAAAAATAAAATGAAAAAAACAAAACCAGATATAACCAATAAAAATACTGGAGATACTTGGATTTACACTCAAGCAGTAAAGGAGCATTTTTTCCAACCTAAAAATTTACTGTTAGAAGACCCTGAAGAGACCGAGTATGATGCTCAAGGTATGGTTGGTTCACCCGCTTGCGGTGATGTAATGCGTGTTTGGTTAAAAATTGATAAAAAAAATGACACCATCAAAGAATTTAAATGGCGCACTTTTGGTTGCGCTTCAGCAATCGCTACCACTTCTATGCTTTCAGTTATGATCACCGAGCCCAACAATCAAAAAAGCGAAGAAGGAATGAAGATTGACGAAGCGCTGAAGATTCGCCCTCAAGATATTATGAAAAGACTCGGTGGTCTGCCAGATAGAAAAATCCATTGTTCAGTTCTTGGTGATAAAGCGCTACGTGCCGCACTCAACAATTGGTTTAGAAAAACCAAACAGTTTGATAGAATAACAACCGCGAGTCAGCAAATCATTGATCCAAATACTAAAACTACCGACGCCGATATTGAAGAAGCGGTGCTTGAAGGCGCTCTTACCTTGGAAGCTGTTCAAGAACGAACTAAAGTGGCAATTGGCCGTCCCGATCTTATTCCAAAAGTTGAAGAGCTTATTCGTTTTTATCGTGAAAAATATTTTGACCCCAATAGCAAATAAATTTTTACGAAAAGCCTCACATTTTTCTCCTCTTTTTAGAGCAAAAAAGTTGAAGGGGGTGTTACGAATTTTTGATATAATTGCTATATGCAAGAAAAAGTAGAAAAAATCATAGAAAAAATACGACCCCACATACAAACACACGGAGGAGATGTTGCTCTCTTGGAGATTTCTGATGGAGTTGTTAAACTTAAAGTAAGCGGAGCTTGTGTGGGTTGTCCGATGCGCGACAAAACTTTTAACGGCATCCTTGGCGGAATGATTCAAGAAGAAATACCAGAGATTAAAGAGATTGTGATTGAAAATTAAAATTAATGAATAACAAGTATAAATATTTAATTATTGGCGGAGGCGCAGCCGGCACCACAGCCGCTGAAACTTTGCGTCAAAATGATCAAGAAGGTGGCATCGCTATTATTTCTGACGAGCCACGTTTTTATTCACGTATTATGCTTTCCAAACCAAACTTCTTTTTGGGTAAAATTCCTTTTGATAACGTCTGGCTCAAACAAAAAGAATGGTATGAAGAAAACAAAATAACTTTCATTGAAAATGTTTTGGCTACCAAACTTGACGCTAATTCAAAAACCGTCACCCTTTCTAATGGTCAAACTTTACAATATGAAAAACTTCTCTTAGCCACTGGTGGCGAAGCTAAGACCTGGCCCATCCAAGGGTCTGATAAAAAAGGCATCTGTTATGTGCGTGACCTCAGTCAAGTTAACGAACTGATAGAAAATATCAAAACTTCAAAACAGACTATTGTGGTGGGTTCGGGATTTGTTGGATTTGAAGTATGCGAAATGGCAAAGTTGGCCGGACTTGAGGTAACGGTGGTGATGCGTGAACCTTATTTTTGGTATCCACTTTTAGATGCAGAATCCGCCAAAATGATTGAGGAAGCTATGCAGAAAGAAGGTATCAAAATTTTGAAAGAAACCGAAGTATCAAAAATTTTAGGCGACGAAAGAATTGAAGGTGTTATTCTTAAAGATGGCACTCAATTAGAATGCCAACTGGCTATAATTGGCATCGGCCTTGTTTATCACATAGATTGGCTTAAAGAAGCAGGAGTTAAAATCAATAGAGGAATTTTGGCTAACGAATATTTAGAAACTAATGTTCCAGATATTTATACCGCGGGTGATGTTACTGAGTTTAACGATCTCATACTTGGTAAAAGAGTCCAATTTAGTAATTGGGCTAATGCTCAAATGCAAGGCCGAACAGCCGCCAACAATATGCTCGGAAAACGCGATCCATTTAAAATGGTCTCTTTTTGTTCCACAATTGGTTTTGGTTTAAACATTGCAATGTCCGGAGATGTTCGGGTTGAACCTGAATACAAAATTATCAAACGTGGCTCACCAGAAATAAATAGTTTCGCTCGTATCATTGTAGACACAAATGACGAAATAGTTGGTGGCACTTTCATAAACCGCTTAAAAGATATGGCTCCCATTAATAAACTGATTGAAACCGACTTCAAAGTTTCTGGACACGAATCTTCTCTCTCTGATCCAGATTTTGATCTTAAACAATTGATTTGATTAAATTGCGGGCGCTGAAATCGTAAGATTTCAGCGCCCTTTATTTAGATCATTACTCTTGCGTCAATAATAGTTGCAGAATTTTCAGTTGCCATCACTGGATTTAAATCAATTTCTTTTATTTCTGGATGCTCTAGTGCTAAACGAGAAAGGTTAACAATAATCTGAGAAAGCATTTCAAAATTGACGGGTGGTTCACCACGAAAATCTTGTAGAATTTTAATTCCTTTAATATCTTTCATCATTTTCAGAGCTTCTTCTTTTCCAAAAGGAGCGACACGTATAGTGGTATCTTTAATAGCTTCTGTAAAAATACCTCCTAAACCAAAAATAATAGCTGAACCAAAAGTATTATCTTTTTTCATACCAATAATAACTTCCCTGCCTTTCTTTTCCATTTTCTGAATCAAAACACCTTCAACTGCCGGAATAGTAGTCCAAAATTCTTCCCATACCCGATTAGCCTCTTCCAAATTTGCGATATTTAATCTTACAGCTCCAGATTCTGTTTTATGAACAGCTTGCTTGGAAATAGCTTTCATAGCATACGACCCCTCACCTAATTCTTGAAGAGTGTTTTCTAGATCTTCTTTTTTGGTTAAAAATTTACCACTTATAAAAATATCATACTCTGAAAGCAAATTTTTCATACAAACGAAATCCATCATTTCACCATCTTGACGTTTAAAATCTTTTGAACGGTGGAGTGGAGATTTATTTTTTGGTGCATTTTTTGCTAAATAATCCAAACTCTCTACCACATCTCTGGGGAAATCAAAACAAGAAAGACCAGATTTAATAAGTTCTTTTCGGCCATCTTCCATAAATTCACCCCCAATAAACACCGGAAATATATTAATCTTGTCCTTAAATTTTAATAAAACATCTGCTGTCTTTTTTGTTTCGGTCATCATTTGCGGAGTTAAAATAACCAAAATAGCGTCGGTATCTTCAGCTTCAGAAAGGATTTGTAAAGACTTTTCATATCTATCAGCCAAAGCGTCCCCCATCACATCAATCGGATTACCGATAGCAGCCATCGGCGGTAAAACTTCTCGCAAAGCTTCTTTAGTATCATTGCTTAGGGTTACTAAAGAAAGAGACTTAGATCTATCAATAAGGTCAGCAGCAATAACAGAAGGACCACCGCCGTTAGTTAAAACAATAACGCGTTGGATTGGTGTGGCTGTTTGAGTGGTTTGAGATAAAACTTTTACCACATTAAAAAAACCTCTAACCGAAGAAACTGTCACTGCTCCAGCTTGTTTACAAGCAGCAATAAAAACATCAGATTGAGGCGCTAAAGCTCCTGTATGAGACAAAGCAGCTAGATTACCATGGGTTCCCATTCCAGCTTTTATAATAACCACAGGTTTTTTGGTAGTAACCCTAGAAAGAACTTCCATAAATCTTGGCCCATCATTTAAGGTCTCTAGATACATAAGGATAGCCGATGTGTCAGAATCATTTTCTAAATATTCCAAGAAATCTGTTTCTGTAAGTTGAGCCTCGTTGCCAAGACTTACAATCTTTGAAAAACCCACCCCTTCTTGAAAAGACCAATCCACAAGCGCTGTGCCAAGAGCGCCAGATTGTGATAGAAAAGCGATTTTGCCAGGCAAAGGCTTTCGACCAGCAAAGGAAGCATTGAGATCATCTTTTGCGCTGATCACACCAAGACAATTTGGACCCAAAAGAGCTATATTATATTTTTTAGCAATTTCACCAATCTGACTTTCAAGCTCCGCGCCCTCAAAACCTGTTTCTTTAAAACCTGAAGAAATCACGATGACGTTTTTGATATTTTTTTGTCCACAATCAGTTAAAATTTTTGGAACAATTTGAGCTCGCACCGCTATAATCGCAAGATCAATTTCATCTGGTATATCTAAAACACTATTAAAAACCGGCAAACCTAAAACACTTTCCTCATTTAAGGTTACGGGATAAATTTTTCTATTTGCAACATTTTCAGATCCAGAATTTTTCTGAAGCAAATTAGACATAAAAGCGTATCCCACTTTGTTTTTGTCACTAGTAGCTCCTATAACAGCAATTGATTTTGGGTTAAAAAAATTTTCTAAACTCATATTATTTGTGTAATTCTCCTTCAAAAGTCGGCTTTTCAACTTGATAAAATATTCCTAGTGGAACTTTTTCTTCTATATTTTCAGAAACTTTTTCCATTGCTAATTTCAAATCATTTTTTGGCAAGTTTTCATCTATCCAATAAGCACGCGAATTGAAATGATCACGAGTATCAAAAAATGTAATGCAAGGTTGAACAATATCCACAAACGCAAATCCTTTATGTTTTATAGCGTCTTGCATTATTTTTTTAGTCCCGGCAATATCTCCAGCAAAGGTTCTCGCCACAAAGGTGGCGCCACTAGCCAGCATTAAAAGTAAAGGATTTAACGGTTCTTCAATACTGCCAAACGGGGTAGATTTACTTTTAAAACCTTTGGGGCTGACTGCATTTGCTTGACCTGTGGTCAAAGCAAAAAGACGATTATTGTGAACAAAAAGAGTTATATCAGCATTTACCTTAGCGGCATAAACTAAGTGTTCTAAACCCTCAGAATATGAATCACCATCACCAGAAAAACCTATGACTGTGAGAGCTGGGTTAGCACATTTAGCACCAATCATTGCTGGCACTAATCGGCCGTGAAGTGAGGTAAAAGAATTTATATTTATATAATCAGAAATCTTGCCATGACAACCAATACCAGCAAAAGCCGTCAGGTCCTCAATTTTGAAAAAACCAGTTTCCACTAATTCAGTCACAGCCTGCTTCACCGCAACTAAAATCTGCGAATTGGGGCAACCTGGACACCAAGTTATTTTTGCTTTTGTAGATAAATTTAATTCTGACATTTTATTTTAAAATTGAGTTAATTTGATTAGCAAGTTCTTCCGGATCAAATGGCAAAGAATCGTATCTCAAAATTTTATGAGCCACCTCAATACCCGTCCTCTCTCTTATTAAACTAGCTAATTGACCATTATAATTAGCTTCAACACAAATAATTTTTTTACCTTCAAGTTCTCTTTTTACTTTTTCTATATCAAAAGGCTCCAACCAAACAATCTGCACCAACTTTACAGATTTTTCAAAATGTTTTGAAGCTTCAAGTATCGGACTTTTGGTAGAACCAAAAAAGACAATTGCATTTTCACTAGATGTATCCCCGTATACCTTTACCGTTTCCCTTTTTAGCATCTCTTTTTTTATTTCCTCACCCTTAGCAAATCTTTTATCCATCGCCATTTTAACATCCGAGGCTGTATCAATAGTTAAACCCCCTTCATCGTGTTCATAACTCGTCACCTTTACCACTCTTCCAGGAGTACCGGGGAAAATTATGTCTTTATTTTTTTCTACTGAAATATTTTTATCAAAATTACTAGTCATCATATGTTCAGACAAAATTTTATCAAGCAAAACAATAACTGGAATTTTAAATTTCCATGCTAAATTTAGCGCTTCTGCTCCAGCTTTAAAACTTTCTTCACTATCGCCCGGCGCAATCACAATTCTTGGGAATTCTCCATGACCAGCATGAATCACAAAACGTAAATCCGATTGTGAAGAACGAGTCGGCACACCAGTTGCTGGCGCCTGTCTTTGCACCACCGCTATCGCGAGAGGTAGTTCTGCAATACCACTAAAACTGAAAGCTTCTTGCATTAAAGCAAAACCTCCAGTTGCGGTACCAATAGCCACTCTTTTGCCAACATAAGAAACACCAAGTGCCATATTTATTACAGATATTTCATTTTCAGGTTGAACAACCTTTAAACCATCTCTGGTTTGTTTTTCGGCCAGGTAATGCAAAATAGAAGTAGCGGGTGTCATAGGATAAGAAATATAAAAATCCAAACCAGCCGTTTGAAGACCTTTAGCAAAAGCAGTGTTACCGTCAACCAGTTCACCTTTTGGCGCAATAGACCCTGAAGTAAAATCAACTAATCCTTTAGTGCTTAAAAACTCTTTAATTTTGTTTAAAATCTCTTCGTTGTTTAAACCGGACAGCACCCAAGCGCCTTCTTTCAATTCATTTTTGTGTATTTCTTTAGTTTCTTCATTCAAACAAACTAAAACATCAAGCTTGGCATAATCATTCCAAACTTTCTCTTTACTACAACTTATACGTATAAAATTATGCCCACCCCGAATAAGTGATGGATAATCTAAGGATAAATAAACTTGCAAACCAGAATCACGAAGCAATGTTCCAATGTTAGTACCTGTATACTTAGCTCCCTCTCCAGCTGCTCCACCAATACCAATGGTAAATATTTCACGATGCGAATTTTCAGACATACATTTATTATATCACGATATGATATTATGTGGCTATGGAAAAATAATATTATGCATTTAGATCAAACAATTTTACAATTCTTTGCGGAAAATAGAATTGGGTGGGTTTCTTTATTAATGCTTATTATCACCTACTCAGGTGGACTTTTAATGGTCGGAGCCATTACTTTTTTATCTATTTTAGCTTTATATATTCGCAAATATAAAGTTTTCATATTACCCCTGTTTGTGTCTGTTTTTGGTAGCACCTTAACGGTTCTAGTATTTAAACAGATTTTTTATCGCGCTAGACCACTTTCAGAAGCTTTTTATTTAGAAACCAGTCTTTCTTTTCCCAGCGCCCACACTGCCGTTGCAACAGCCCTTTACGGACTTTTAATCTATATACTTTATAAAAGCAAGCTTAAATCAAAATTTTTATTGATTGCAGGGCTTTGTCTGCTTATTTTCTTAATCGGTTTCAGTCGGCTGTATTTAGGAGTGCATTATTTTTCAGATGTTTTAATGGGTTACTTGTTGGGATTAATTTGGATTTGGATAAGCATCAAACTTTCTAAAAATAAATCAATTGCCAAAATTAAAAATTAATTCTTCTACTTCTTTTGAATTTTTGGCGCGCATAAGTTTAAATCGTAAATCTCGCAACTCCGGACCTTTCAAATATTCACGAAAATGTTTTTTCATAATATCAAAACTTTTGATTCCGCTAAATTTTTCTTCAAAAAGTTTAGTGTGCTCAACCAAAACTTCAAGTCTTTCTTTTAAAGTTGGCTCATAATCTGCGAACAGCCAAGGGTTGCCAAAAATTGCTCGGCCCAGCATCACTCCATCAGCTCCAGTTTCAGCACACTTTTGTTTTGCATCAGCAATATCTTGCACGTCGCCATTCCCTATTATTAAAGTTTTTTGTTCAGTTTCATTTCGTATTTCCACAGCCTTTTTAATTCGCTCCCACTTTGCCGGCACTTTTGACATTTCTTTTTTGGTGCGAGCGTGAATGATAACTGCTTCCGGATTTTCAACTAACAATTCTGGCAACCACGTCTCCAACTCATCTTTGCTGTAACCTAGTCTGGTTTTGATAGATACAGGAATTTTTCCTTTAACTCCACGTTTTGTTGCCAAAATGATTTCACGAGCTAATTTTGGATCTTTGATAAGAGCTGCGCCAGCGCCTTGTTTTTGAATATTTTTATCTGGACATCCCATATTGATGTCAATCCCGTCAAAACCGAGTTCCATCACAAACCTAGATGCTTTCTCCATCATTTCTGGTCTGCTAGTAAAAAGTTGAGCCACAATAGGTCTTTCAATTTCTGAATATTCTAAATTTTTTAAAAGTTTTTTACGACCTTCTTCAGGTGCTAAAACTAATCCATCAGCTGAGACAAATTCTGTGTAAGTCACAAAATTTACAATTTTTGAAGACTTTGAATATTTAGAAATAATAAACCTAAAAGCCGAGTCGGTTACGTCGGCCATTGGCGCTAAGCAGATTATAGGCTTTTTTAAATTTACCCAAAAATTTGATAATTTATTCACTCAGCCATTCTATCACAATAATTCTTCTTTTTTTATTTCAATCTTACTTCCTGGTTTTACTTCTTTTTTAGCGATTTTTTTAGCAATAAGCCGACCAATTTCATTTTGAATAATATGATTTATTGAATGTCCTCCAAATTGCATATTACCACTTTTCTCTACCAAAAAATCAATTAGTTCATCGTTTATCACCAATTCAAAATCTTGTTCTTTCAGTTTTCTGGCTAAATTCTGAAGCCCAAATCTGGCTATAACAGACATTTCTCTTTTATGTAAAGGGTGGAAAAGTATAATTTCATCAAAGCGATTTAAAAGCTCTGATCTAAAAACTTTATTTTTTATGATTACGTCAATAACCGAACTTTTAGATTTAGTTAAATCCACTTTTGATTTAATTAATTTCCAAATGAGTTCACTGCCAGCGTTAGAAGTGGCCACAATAATAAGATTACGACAATTAATTTGATTACCAAGAGCGTCAGTAAAAACACCTTCATCCAGAATCTGTAAAAATAAATCTAAAACATCGGGTGCCGCTTTTTCAAATTCATCTAATAAAAGCACACTGTATGGGTTCTCCACTATTTTAATTGCCAAAGGACCACTTTTGCCTACAAAAAAATCTCCTATTAAATGAGTCACGGCATCAGGACCGCTATACTCAGACATATCAAAACGAATTATTTTATTTTCATCACCAAAAAAACTTTCCGCTAAAACTTTTGAAACTTCAGTTTTACCAACCCCTGTGGGACCAATAAACAAAAAAGAAGCGAGAGGTCTATTAAGATTTGTTATATTAGTGCGTATTCTTTTTATAGTGTCAGTCACAGCTTTAACAGCTTCCTCCTGCCCAACAACTCTTTTGCGGAGTAATTTTTCAAGATTTTTTATTTTGTTTACTTCATCTGCTTTTATCGCTCCAGTATTTATATTGGCTTTTCTTGAAATAAAAGCAGAAACATCACTCTCTTTTAAAACTTCTATGCCATTTTCTACAGCCCAAGGAGTTATTTCACTTAAAAGATTGATGGCTTTACTTGGCATTTCGCCATAAGTTACATAACGATCAGCGCTTTTCACCAAAGAAAACACGCTTGGATAAGAAAAATAAATTTTATATTGCTTTTCAAAATGCGGTATTTGTTCTAAAAGCGCACAAACCACAGCAGGAACTCCAGATTGAGTGGGAACTATTCTCCCAAATTTCTCTAAAAGCGCTGGTGCAATTTCTACAAAAAAGTGGAAATCGGAATTAGTTACAGAAGCAATTATTGGTAATTCAGCCGAAGATAAATATGAAGATAAAAGAGAGGGCAAATTAACGCCAGAATTTTTAGCACTAGACACAAACCCAAATAAATCTTTTATATAAAGAATAATGTTGCCAGTTGATATAGATTGGTCAAATATTTTTAAAATCTCCCCTTCAAGATCGTTTTTATTTTTATAAGTAGCTACCAGCGCTGACCAGTCCAACTCAATAATGTTCTTTCCTTCAATATAAGGTTGAACTATACCAAGTTTTATTTTCTTCAAAAACCTACCTATGATGTCTCTTACCACTTTCTCATCATCATCTATAATGATAGCGCTAGCTTTTTCTTGCCTCTCCATAATATCCTCAAGTAAAGAAACTTCTCTTTGTCTGTATCCATCTTCAATGTTAAGTGCAGAGATATTTATAGTTCGGTCAAACAAAATCCCAAATTTACTGAGACTATTTAATTCACCATAAAACCAACTGGTTCCTAAAGATGGGATGGTTCCCAAATTTTCCCGACTCCAAAATCTTTCTTTTCGGCGTTTTTTATTTTTCATATCCATCACCCAAGAGGCTGAACTTATAAAATCTTCTCGCTTTACAGAATTGTGAGACAGAAAAGATTGAAAACTTTTATCAGTATCATAAACAATACCAGCGTAATCAGCCAAATCTACAGAATTTTCATCAAAATTTAAAGAAGAAGTTATAATCGAAGATCTGTCAGAATAAAGAAAATTTTTAAAAGCGGATTTAGAAACACCTGACCTAATCAAAACCTCTGCGCCAATTTTAGTTTCAAAAAAAGCTTTCGTTACATCAATCTCATCGGTATCAAGCAAAATACTAGACAAAGCGTAATCAATATTTTTGTTAGTTTTTAAAAGCTTGTCATCTGTCGTAATGTATAAACCTTCACTTTTCATAGAACGACAAAAAAACTCTAGAAACGACAAAAGCAGAAAGACAAAAACACATAACAAAAACACGCCGTCGGCAAAACCAAAATACAAAGGTAAAGATTCAAAAGGTGAAATAAAAGAAGTTAAAGTCACAATAGCCAAAACCAACACACTACCTTGCAAAATTTTTCTTAAATTTCTTGGAAAAATCTTGTCCCAAAAAAGACAATAACTGTGTGAATTTGATATTTCTTTTAGTTCTTCAAAAGTCATAACTTATGCTACAAAAAAAGTAATCGCCAAAACAATACAGCCTAAAAGTATTACCGGCGCCAAAACCCAAATAATAAAAACAATAAAAGTAAGCACCGAAACTAAAACATAAGCTACAAATCCAACAGTCAAAACCGCAACCTTGACGATAAAACCCGCTGTTCTCGTTAGACCATTAATTATAAAACCAGAAGAAAAGGAGCCTGGATTAAGTTTCTTACCACAGTGTTCACTAAATTTTTTCCATGGCACAAATAAAGTTTTAAGTAAAAGTTTGAAAGAAAAAAAATGCGCAATGAACCATAAAAAATTATAGGCTACACCAAAAAGTTCTCTGAGCCCTTGAGTATAATGCCATTTTACATAAGCCCAAAAGAACGAGTCTCTTTCATAAACTTCAGACATAAATTTATTATATCAACTTATAAAATATTTTGTTACCGAACCGAGTATCAATATAATTGAATTTAACATTTGAATTTTTGGCACGTTCTTCATTTATAAGAAGAACAGCATTTTTAACAGCTTCAGAAAAATCAGTTTCTTCAGGATTAAAAAATATATCACCCACATCTGACTGAGCTACAGCTTTATCAAAAGATTTAATATCTATAGACATAATTTCTATGCCAGCATTTTTAAAAAGTTCAATAAATTTTTCATAAGCCTGCATTTTATCAGACGAAACAAAACTTTTCATAACCGGATCACCTGTCAAAATACCTTTAAAAATAAAACGGTTTTTAGGCTCCAACCAATTACCAGAAGAAAGAAGATATTCTGATTCAGAAAAAGAAGCTTTTTCAAAAATCAAACCATTATTACTCATAAAAAAACATTCACCTGAAGCTGAACACCATAAATAATCCGCTCCTCTTTCTGTAACAGTAAGTTCTATACGATTATTAAAAAATTGTTTGTCAATACTAACCGTTTCAAGTCTTGGAAATTGATCCAAAAATAAATCAGAAAGTTCTTTTTTATTAATAAAAAAAATGTTTGATTTAGGAAACACAAAAAATCTGTAACCAGAAATAAAATTGGTAGCAGTATTTTTTAAATCATTTGAAGATAGAGCTTGCGCATTCAAAACTTCAAAACTTTTAACTTGCAAAAAATCGGCTCTTGAAAGTAAAATCAAACCAACAACCAAAACAACAGGAAAACTAATTCCTAAAAATAACTTAAAATTTTTCCTAGTTTTATTCCTTTTGGCAATCCTAGAAGATGCTTTGTTGTATCTACTTTTATACATTTAGCCTACTTTTTCCTTTCCCCCCATATAAGGCCTCAAGACTTCAGGAATAACAATAGAACCATCAGCTTGTTGATTATTTTCTATAATAGCAAGCAACGGTCTACCAGAAAGAGCGGTGTTATTGAGAGAATGCACAAACTTCAATTTGCCATCATCGTCACGGTATCTAATACCCAACCTTCGGGTTTGAAAATCATGAAAATAAGACGAGGAATGAGTTTCTCTGTATTTATTTTCGGAAGGCATCCAAGCTTCTATATCATACTTTTTGACTTGACCCAATCCAAGATCGCCACCACAATTGACGACAACACGATAAGGAATTTTCAAAGCTTGCATTATTTCTTCAGCATTATTTGTCAATTCTTCGTGGTATTTAACTGAAAGTTCGTGGCTAGCCTCACACAAAACCACTTGTTCCATTTTGTAAAATTCATGAACTCGTAAAATACCTTTAGTGTCTCTACCATGACTACCAGCTTCGCGACGAAACGAATCAGCAAAAGAAATCATTTTTATTGGTAAATCTTTTTTATCCAAAATTTCATCCATATAATAACCCATAGTCGCCACTTCAGCGGTCCCAGAGAGAAAATCACCGTCTTGTGTTTTATACAAATCTTCTTCACCTTGTGGAATATAACCAGTGCCTAAAAGAACTTCTCGTTTAACCAAGGATGGCACTATCATCGGAGTCCACTTTTCACCAATTTCACTTTTCTTACGGAAAAAATCTTGAACAAATTGCCACAGAGCAAACTGTAAAAGCGCAGCATCGTTTTTCAAAAAATAACCTCGGAAACCGGCGACTTTGGTGCCTCGCTCCGTATCAACCATATCGTGAGCAAGCATCAGATCCATATTGTTTTTGGGAGTAAAATTAAATTTTGGAATGTTGCCCCAAGTTTTTAATTCTACATTACCAGATTCATCTTCTCCGTCAGGCACTGACATATCAGGAATATTTGGCACAGCAACCATAAGTTTCTGCCACTCAATCATTATTTCTTTCAATTCTGCCTCTAGTGCTTGCATCTGTTCTTTTAAAGGTTGCATTTCTTCAATAAGTTTCCTTTTTTCAGCTATATTGCCAGCTTGTCCCAATTTCGCAACTTCAAGACTGACTTCATTTTGTTTGGCCCTTTTTTCTTCAAGCTTTTGACTGATTTCTTTTCTTTTGTCATCAACCTCTATAAGTTTCTTTACGTCAAAATCAATGCGCTTCTTTTGAGCGCCCATTGCAACCAATTCAGCATTTTCTCTTATAAATTTAATATCCAACATACTCTTTATTCTATCATTTGTTAAAATAAATGTGAACAACAACAAAAATGGATTACAAAATTAAAAAACTTGAGCGAAAAAACTGGCCAACACTTCTAGAAGAAATCAATCAATTACCGAAACAACTTTTTTATGCTGGCACAATTCCTGACTGGAAAAACAAATTACTTTGTGTGGTTGGTAGCCGTAAATACACAAATTATGGTAAAGATGCGGTAGAAACTTTGATTGAGGGTTTGCGTGGTTACCCCATTATCATCGTTTCTGGCTTGGCTTTAGGTATTGATTCCATAGCCCACAGGGCGGCTCTTAAAAATAATCTGTTCACTATTGCCGTGCCAGGCTCAGGACTTAATCCAAAAGTTTTACATCCACAATCACACATACATTTAGCAGAAGAAATTGTAAACAAAGGCGGAATGTTAATGAACGAATTTCAGCCAGAATTTAAGGCGACTCATTATAGTTTTCCTCAACGTAATCGTATTATGGCCGGTATGAGTCACGCTACTTTAGTGATAGAAGCTGAGAAAAAATCTGGCACTCTCATAACTTCAAGACTAGCTACCGAATACAATAGAGACGTGCTTGCTTTGCCCGGCAGTATTTTTAACACAACAAGCCAAGGCCCTCATATGCTCATCCGTCTCGGAGCAACACCAATTCGTGATAGTGATGATATTTTAGAGGCTTTGCATCTAGAAAAAATGAAGAGTGAAGATGTAAATGATGAAGAAAAATATTTTGATTGTTCAGAAAAAGAGATGTTGATTATAAAAATTATTATAGAACCTTTACCTCGTGATGAAATTTTAAGACGAGCCCACCTGGAACACAAAATTGCAATTAGCGAAACCCAAACTCTTCTGTCTCTTTTAGAGCTCAAAGGCATTATTAAAGAAACCTTAGGTGAAATAAGACTTACTTAAAATTATTTGAAAAATATTTCATATCAGTTATTATAAAAATAGATTAAAAAGGAGGAGTTATGAAATATACAATGATCATAATTCTGTTGTTATTCACCTTTTTTTTGGTTTCCCTCGCAAAAAGCAGAAAAAAGCTCAACAAAGCCCTTGGTGGCAAAAGTGTTGGGCAAGTCGTGAAGGAAAACCGAAAAAAACTCTCAATGAGATAATTATGAGGAGAGACATTTGAAAGCGGGTTTGTAGATCGTTTTGTACCGAAACACAAACCCGCTTTTTTGCTTTTTTTATTTTTATAATTTATCCTGTAGATATCATATGAAATTATTAATAGTAGAATCACCAGCAAAAGCGAAAACGATTAGCAAATACATTGGCGATGAATATAAGGTTGTCGCCAGTGTTGGGCATGTGCGCGATTTACCAAAATCAAATAAAAAAGCTATTGATATAGAATCGGGTTTTGTTCCACATTACGAAATTTCTAAAGGTAAAGAACACGTTGTCTCTGACATTAAAAAATTAGCAGAAAAAGCTGATGAAATATTGCTTGCCACTGACCCCGATCGCGAAGGTGAAGCTATTGCTTGGCATTTAGCTGAACTGATTTCAAATGAGAAAAAGCAAAAAGAAAAAAACATTAAGAGAATTACTTACCATGAAATCACAAAGGAGGCTATTGAAGAAGCTTTGAAAAACCCTAAAGCAATAGATCAAAATTTAAGAAAAGCGCAAGAAGCTAGAAGAGTTTTAGATAGACTGGTCGGTTATGATTTGTCGGGTTTAATTTGGAAAAAAGTTAGATATGGTCTTTCCGCCGGCAGAGTTCAATCTCCCGCTCTTCGTATTATTATGGAAAAAGAAAGAGAGATAAGGGCTTTTGTGCCTGAAACTTATTTTGTAATTTCTGCAGAATTAGAAACAGAGAAAAAAGAAAAATTTGTGGCTTTTTGTGAAAAAGAACCCAAAACTCAAAAAGAAGCAGATGAGATTTATAAAATAGCTAAAAATGAAAAATGGTCAGTTAAGGACGTGGTAGAGACAGAAACAAAAAGAACGCCTTATGCCCCATTTACCACTTCTACTTTACAACAATCAGCATCCACCCGATTAGGTTTTTCACCTAAACGCACCATGATGACAGCTCAAAAACTTTATGAAGCTGGACATATTACTTATATGCGCACTGATAGCTCAAATATGGCGAAAGTAGCTTTAGGACAAATAAAAGCTGTGGTTTCTAAAAAGTATGGCAGTGAATTACATCAGTCTCGCGCTTACAAAACTAAATCCAAAAATGCTCAAGAGGCTCACGAAGCGGTTCGCCCAACATATTTTGAAAAAGAAAATTGTGGCACCACTGATGATCAAAAAAAGCTATATCGGCTCATCTGGCAAAGAGCAGTAGCTAGCCAAATGAAAGATGCTAAAATAATGCGAACCAAAATCATTACTACAACATCCAAAAACATACCAGATTTTTCTGCTAATGGTTCAAGAGTTATTGAAGACGGTTGGCTGTTGGCTGATCCCGGGGCTAAAGGTGAAGATGTTATTTTGCCTAAAGTTAAAACCGGAGATTTTCTTTCTCTCATAAACTTAAACAGCGAAGAAAAACAAACTTCGCCACCAAATCGTTATAGCGAAGCTGGACTTATTAAAGAATTAGAAAAAAGAGGTATCGGCAGACCTTCTACTTATGCTTCTATTATAGGCACAATTGTAGAGAGAGGTTATGTTGAAAAAGAAGGACGAACACTCAAACCCACCGATACTGGTGATGTAGTTTCTACTTTTTTGGAAGATAATTTTAAAGATTACATAAGCGACACTTTCACAGCGGAAATGGAAGACAAATTGGATCAAATTGCTGATGGTACTAGAGAATATGAACCCACTCTGCAAGAATTCTATAAACCTTTTTTGAAAGACATTAAAGAAAAAGAAAAAACTGCCAAACTTACCACCTTAGGAGAAGCTGATCCCAAACTTAAATGTCCAATTTGTAATTCAAATATGATTATAAAACTCGGTAGAGGGGGCAAATTTTTGAGTTGTGAAAAATTTCCAGATTGTAAAGGTATGAGAAACATTGACGGAAGTGAAATTAAAGAAGCTGAAGCTATAGGAACCGATCCAGTTACTGGACTTCCGGTTTTTGTTATGGATGGCAGATTTGGTCCTTATGTCCAGCTTGGTGTAAAAGATGAGAAAAACAAAAAACCACGCCGTTCAAGTATTCCCAAAGAAAAAAACCCCAACGAAGTTAGTTTAGATGATGCATTAAAATATTTAAGTTTACCAAGAGAACTCGGACCTCATCCCGAAACCGGAGAAATGGTAAGCGCCAATATCGGTCGTTTCGGACCTTATGTAGTCCATCAAAAAGACTTCCATTCCCTTAAAGAAGATGATGTTTACACCATTGAACTCCCTCGCGCTCTAGAAATTTTAGCCGAAGAAAAAAAGAAAAGAGGCTTTGCCAGAAAGAAGAAAAAAAGGTAAGGTTAAGATATGAAAAACATCAAGGAAATAATTTCATTGATGCGAAACCCCACTCAAAAAGACATTGATTTAATACAAAAATCATACGATTTTGCTTTGAACGCTCACAAAGAACATAAACGTTTCAGTGGCGAACCCTATTTTAATCACCTTTTTGCTACAGCTAAAAATATCGCTGAATTAGGTATGAGTGCCACAGCCATATCAGCTGGCTTTTTACATGATTCCATAGAAGATGTTGGAGTTGACCCAGAGGAAATAAGAAAAGAATTTGGTGAAGAAATACTTTTTTTAGTTCAGGGAGTCGCCAAACTCGGTCAAATAAAATATAAAGGCACCAATAGATACAATGAATCCTTAAGGAAATTTTTCGGAGCAATGTCTAAAGACATTAGAGTTCTTATAATCAAACTCTGCGATCGTTTAAACAATATGCAAACTCTTGAACATGTGCCAAAAACAAAACAGCTACGTATAGCTAAAGAAACTTTAGAAATATTTGCTCCTTTAGCGCATCGGCTAGGTATTAAAAAATTACAAAGAGATTTAGAGGATTTAGCTTTTACTTATATTTATCCAGAAAAAGCGGAGAAAACTAAAAATCTTTTAGTAAAAAAGAAAGAGGAGCACGAAATTCACTTAGACAAATTTAGAGAATCCATAATCAAAAAACTTTACAAAAATGGAATAACTAATTTCAGGATTGATTATCGTGTAAAAGGCCTATATTCACTTTACAAAAAATTAGAAAGATACGAAAACAACATAGATAATATTTATGACATCTCGGCTTTACGTATCATAGTTCAAGATATAACCGATTGTTATAGAATACTCGGCATAGTACACAATTCCTGGAAACCATTACTGGGGCGCATCAAAGATTATATCGCCTCACCCAAACCTAATGGTTACCGTTCTTTACACACAACCGTCTTCTCTGGAGATGGTAGTATTATTGAAGTCCAAATACGAACGGAAGAAATGGATAAAGAATCAGAATATGGTATTGCTTCTCACCTTTCTTATAAAAGCAGTGCTAGTCACAACAAGAGCTTGTATTTAGTAAAAAATATTATCTCTCAAAAAAACATTGATGATATTAGAAACAAAAATAGTGAGGAGCTAATTGATATACCAATTTGGATAAAAGAATTAGTTAAATATCAAGAAGCTACTGGCAATAAATTTTTGGAAGAAATAAAAAAAGATATCTTAGAAGAAAGAATTTTCGTCTTCACCCCTAAAGGAGATGTTATAGATTTACCTTTAGGTTCTTCTGTTATAGATTTCGCTTATATGATCCACACCGATGTTGGTAATCATATATCAGGGGCAAAAGTGAACGGCAAATTTGTAGCTCTATACACCAAATTACAAAATGGAGACCGAGTAGAAATTGAAACCAAAAAAAGCGCCAAACCAAACAAAAAATGGATTGAGCATTGTAAAACGGCTTTAGCCAAACATCAGATTAAATCAGCTATAAGTAGAGAACTTAAACGCTAAAATTTTTTATTGAATATAAATCTTCTTCCTCTTTGGCTTCTGCTTCTAACTTATCAAGAATTGGGGTTTCTTCTGCTATTTTTGTTTCTTCTGGGGATCTGTCATCAACAAGAACAGAATCTCTGTTTAACATATTTAAAATATCATGTAAATCTTCATTGGAAAAAAATTCAATCATAAGTTTGCCTCCATTATCTTTCTTTTCTATTTTCACTCTAGTGCCCAAAGATTCTGTAAACTTCTCTTCTAAATCTGAAATTTCGGGGTCTAACGAAGCATCAAATTTTCTGACACGCTCTATAGCAATCCTCCTAGCAGCTAGTTCCGCATCACGCACACTCATTTTCTGCAATACAATATCTTGGAAAAGCACTTTCTGCTCTTCTGGCCTATCAGTAAGCATAAGTAACGGTCTAGTGTGCCCTTCATTGATTTTCCCCTCTGATAAAGAGGTAAGCATTTCCTCTGGCAAGTCCAAAATGCGCATCGTATTGGTCACATAAACACGACTTTTCCCTACCTTCTGTGCTATTTGATGATGTTTGAAACCGAACTCGTCGGCGAGTCTTTTAAAAGCTTTAGCCCTTTCTACTGGATTTAAATCTTCTCTTTGGACATTTTCAATAATGGCTAATTCAAGCTTCATTAAATCATCACGATTGTCTTCTCCTTCTCCCATACGAATAATCACTGGCACTTGTAAAAGTCCGGCTAACTTAGAAGCACGCAATCTGCGCTCCCCTGCAATAAGTTCGTATTCAACCACCAAGCCGTCATCTTTTATGATTTCTTTTCTGGTAACCACCAAAGCCTGCAAAACACCATACTGCTTGATAGAATCAGATAAAGCCCTTAAGGCTTCTTCATCAAATTCACGTCTCGGTTGAAAAGGATTGGGTTTTATTTTATCTACTTCCACCCAAAAAATAGAATTCTGATAAAAATTTGAAGTATTAGACATAAATACATTTTACATCATAAAAGGCAAAAATAAAAGTTTAAAAATTTTGATTTTAGTGGATATTTACTGTATATTATCTGGTATACTCGTCTTCGCATAAAACCATAGCGAAGTAACGCCGGAGTGGCGGAATGGTAGACGCGCACGACTCAAAATCGTGTCTCGCAAGGGGTGAGAGTTCAAGTCTCTCCTCCGGCACCAACATAGAATAAAATAAACTGAAAGGTTTTAATTAGTGTTTTTATGTCAAAAAAACCTAAAATTATAGTAATACTAGGACCAACAGCTAGTGGAAAAAGTGATTTGGCTGTAACTTTGGCAAAAAAGATAGACGGAGAAATTATTTCCGCTGACTCAAGACAAGTCTATAAAGGGCTTGATATTGGTACCGGTAAAATTACCAATAAAGAAATGCAGGGTATCGCCCACCACTTGCTTGATATTGTTTCTCCAAAGAAAAAATTTTCTGCTTCTGATTTTAAAAAACTCGCTGAGCAAAAAATCCAAAAAATTTTAGACAATAAAAAAACACCTATCATTTGTGGTGGTACTGGATTTTATATTGATGCTTTGTTGGGAGACAAACCAATACCAGAGGTTCCACCAGATGAAAAATTGCGAAAACAATTAGAGAAAAAAACGAATGAAGAATTATTTGCAATTTTAAAAAAACTAGACCCAGAAAGAGCTAAAAATATTGATGCTAAAAATTCTAGACGTCTGATTCGCGCTATAGAAATATGCAAAAAGATAGGACAAGTGCCTAAATTTCCAATAATAAATTCTAAATACCAAACTTTAAAAATAGGAATTAGAACAGAAGACAAAGAATTAAAGACTAGAATAAATAAAAGGATAAATAAGTGGTTCAAACAAGGGTTTTTAAAGGAAGTAGAAAGTCTCCACAAAAAAGGTCTGTCTTGGAAACGGATGGCAGAAATTGGTTTGGAATACAAAATTGTTTCTTTGTTTTTACAAAACAAAATCTCTAAAGAAGAAATGGTAAACCTGATGCAATCCCAAACTTGGCAGTATGCCAAACGTCAAATGACATGGTTTAAACGCGATAAACAAATAAATTGGTTTAAACTAAAAGAATTTTCAAAAATTCATAGAAAGGTAGAAAACTTTTTAAAACTTGATTAAAATCGTTTTTTAACATAATATCCAGACGGAGGGTTGTATGACACGAAAAAATTTTATAGATGTTGTCACCTTCCTACCATGCCTGATTATTTGCAGTTTTATTGTGGTATACCTTTACCACAAAGGGAAAGGTATCCGAATCGGGTATGTCCAGTAGGTAGGTGAGAGACCCAAACAGAAGCTTCAAACCGTTGGTGGTTTGAAGCTTCTCTTTTATTATTAGAGCGGGTTCACGAGGACTCGAACCTCGATCAATCGTTTTGGAGACGATTATTCTACCATTGAACTATGAACCCAGTGGTAAAAATATAACAAAAATAAGAGATTTAGGCTAGTTACCAACTCACATTTTTATTGAAACCAAAGCAGATTTTATATTTTCAACAATCTCGTTAACGGTTACTAGAGATTTGGGCAGATATCTAAAAGCTCCCAGTTTCATACCCATTTGAATTTCTATCACACTGTCCAAATTAGAAACAATTATAATAGGAATATTTTTAAAATTTTCGTCGGACTTTATTTTTTTCAATATAGCAAAACCATCCATTTCGCCCGGCAAAAGTAAGTCTAAAAGAATAACATCTGGTTTTTTCCTTTCTAAAGCTTCAAAAGCTTCTGTATGATTTTTGGCTAACACAAAATCATAACCCAAACTTTGAAGTTTAGCGGAAACTAAATTAGAAAACACCTCATCATCTTCTATGAGCAGAATATTCCTATTTTGAGTAGCAAAATCCTCTGTCATAATGTTAGCTCGCTAAACCTAATTATACCACAAAATGAAAATTAAATCATCTATTATATCCACACATCATCGTTCACCACCTTGTTTTTACCAACCTTAATTTCAGATTGAGCCAAAACAGCCTTAGTTTCTGGGTCTTTTACGCTTAAAACATAACGGCCAGGTTCAGCTTTCAAGAAGAATTTACCATCAAGCGAAGCGCGAGTGCGACCAAGAATTACTTCTTTTAGATTTTCATGATTAAGTTCAAGATTGAGACCTGGCAATAAAGTGGAATCAGTTTTAGAAAAAACCCGACCCCAAAGACGACCTTTAGGGAGAAAGAAACGTATAAGAACAACAAAAATATAAACAACTAAGAGGATTTTGTTGAGAATAACTGGATTAGTGAAGCAAGCCAGAATGGTAAAGAAAAACCCAAACCAGAAAAGAATAGCTGAAACCCAGTGAACGAGAAGGTCTCTAACAGGGTGGAATTTAACATACTTTTGTTTTGCTTCTTGGTTCCAGTCGTAACCCAAAGGATCCATCGGGATGTTAGGATTAACAATCTCTGAATCATTTTTAATTTCAATAATTTCACCGTGATAAAGATTATCAAAGATACCATCGCTGGAACCAGTCTCTTTAGTTGACGGAAATTGGTAATGAGTCTTATTTGCGGTGAGATAGTATCGGCCAGGAGGAGCTATAAAGCCAAAACGGCCCCAAAGATCAGTAAAGCATTGTTCTATTGGTTTTCTGGTTTCTGCATCAACAAGTTGAACCAAAGCAGGATCCAAAGGTTGTTTACTTTGACTGTCATAAACAGTGCCCCAATATCGTTTTTTCTTGCGCAAACCAAGAAAACTTAAAAGTTGGAGCCAGGAGCGAGAAATAACCATCCAAAAATCTGAAAAACTCTTAATACGAGAAATGGTTTCTAGAATAATTGGAAATTGAAGCACTAAAGTAATAGGAGCAATTACCAACAAGCTAACCAGCGTAACTATATTAGTAATTGCAGGATACTTGGCAAACCAATCTAAAAATTGAGAGAAATCGAAACTAATTCCCTTACCATCAACTTCTTGAGATTGTGGAGATTGTGAGTCTGAGTCTGGGGTTTCAGTTTCTTTTGACACTTCTGGAATGATAACATCTTCTGTCTCTTCTGGTGTGGGAATATCGTCTGATTCAACACTCCCCTTTGCATTGTCTTCTGTATTAGAAACAACGTTATCGGTAGATTGAGGAGCATCAAAATCTTCCGGAAGTTGCGGAGGTGTAGGAGGTGTAGGAGGTGTAGGAGTTATTTTACAACCATCAAGAAAAGCTTCATAAGTAAGAGTGGAATTTGGATCATCTATAGTGAAATATAAATGGGATTGAATTGTGTGACGTTCAGCAAAAAAAACTTGAATTAAATGGGTATCCGAAAGATGGATATTTGCAGTTTTAGTATGAGCCCCATGAATGCCATGATTGTCTACAACAAGTTTGCCATCAAGATAAACCCAAGAATCATCATCGGAAGAAATTCGTAGAGCGTAATCACCAGGTTGGCTAGTTGAGACTTTGGAGGAATACATAGCGCCAAAATAAAAACTATGACCTTGGGTGTATTCTTCTGGCGCATAATCAAATGGGAAATAACTAGAACCGAATTTAAGATTAGGATCTACTTTTCCAAATTTGAAATACTTGTCATCATACCAGTCCGCTTTCCAAGGTGTTGTTTGGGAGAGTGGATCGCCATACTCATAACTCCAAAACAAACTAGGAACTTCCATATCAGGATGACTGGCTGGATAATCAAAATACCGACCATACCAACCAGCTAAACCGCTGTAATCTCTACAGTCTTCTTCAAAGGTCCGATTGAGTAGTTCGGCATTTTTTTTGTAATCTGCTTTCCATTCAGGATCATTAGCGGCAATAGCATCTGGAGTGCTAGGATCGTTAGTAATGGTAAAAACAGAAGTATTACGACTACCACTGCCTCCTCCAGATGAAGGAGTCGGGGTAGACCCGCCACCACTTTCACCAATAGTAAGAGTTAAACCATAGGATGAATCTGCGTTTGAGTTATAGGTGCCATCGGTAGCATTAATAAGCACTGTTTCAGGAGTGTAAAAAATAGCATCACAAGAAGCCCGACCTTTAGCAAAAGTTAGAGTTGTGGGGTTACCAAAAGGCACCGCTACCCCATCTTTGTCAGTGCAAGTTGGAACACCTCCAGCAGTTGAGGGGCCAGAGAGGGTTAAAGTTTTGTCATAATAATAACTACCTTCTAAGTTGTTAAACGAATCTTGAGCCTCAAACCAAATGGTGGTGGTTGCGCCAACTGAAGTAGTGGTGCTATTTACATATTCAGTAAATTTAACATCATCTATCCAAAAAGCGTCTTCACCGGAAGCGTCAGTGTAATTTTTGACATATTTCCACCTAAAGTCACGAAGGCCAGCAGAAACAGGAAAAGACAAATGGGTCCAACCATCTTTATATTCAAGACCACTGAAAAGAAAGTCTGCCTTAATAGAATTACAATTTACTTTGTTGTCTATACAAAACAGTCCCACGTCATACGGCGAACCCTCTGTGTCTATTTTTGAACGAAACTCAATATTGCCCGGTCTATCAAAAGTATATGAAGTGTCTAGATATGTTTCTTCGTTATCAGAAATTGGTCCGCTTTTAGCTGAATAATAAAGGTTGCCAGACGAATTAGCTAAAGGTAAACCGAAAATTGAATAATCTGAAACATATGTGCTATGTTCATTATAACTAGCGACAAAAGGATTGATGGCATTAATACCTCCTCTTATCGCGTAAGTTCTATCTGAACCATTGACAACAGATTGTTTAAAAGATTCAGCACTCCAAGTGGTTCCACCATCAGTAGAAACTTTGAAATATATGTCAAAGAACGCATTGAATAAATCCCAACCACTACCAGACGTGTTTCTTGCATAAATCACATAAATATCACCACTGGCTTCATCTATTAAAGTAGTTGGCAATTTAACCCAATCATTATCGTTTACAACGTTTGTTCCTTGATTCCAAGCTCTATCAACATCACCAAAGGTCCAAAATTCAATATCGTTGGTGGCATTACCCACATTATTAACTAAAGATAAATATATATCTCCAGAGCTTTTTTTAACCGTTCCACTAAACCACGAACCCGAACTGTTAGCATCAACTAACGGAGTTACTGTCACCCAAGAACCAGACCAGGCATCAGTAGTTTCGTCATAAATCTGATAATCTAAATCATTATTTACAGTATCAGCTCTAATAGCCAACACATCACCATTAGTCTTTAGAGGTAACAATTGGATCTGGTCCTTAACATTACCAGTCCAACCATCATTGCGTGGAGTCCAAGTAGCGCCCGAGTCTTCAGATTTGGCGACAACGCCACTAGCTGAACCTGAATAATTAGAAAAAGAAGCGCTTATGAAAATATTCCCTTCACTGTTTTTTACAATACTCGGTTTAAAAACTGATGACCCCGCGTTACCTGACATAACAGAAACCATATCTCCTTTCAGAGAATCATTTTCTGTATCAAGATACGTATAATAAGCAGTTGCATCATCAGAAGTTGCGACAATATGAACAAGAGTTCCATTTTCATTTTCGGGAGTCCAACCATCATACCAAATTGATACCTGATCCCAACTTAAAAGAGAATCAATAACAATTGGTTTTGACCACGTCAATCCTCCGTCGCTAGTTTTTCTATAAGCCAAAACACCATCTCCCGTTCTAACAACAAAATGATACCCTTTATCTTTATCAACAAAAACAAGAATTGGAGACTGATTATCAGCTTCCATAACATTTTTAGAATCTTTGTCTATAATAATTTCCGAATCATACACCGAACCTTCAGTAGACCAATTTGCATCTCCCCCTGTGGTAAAACCTGCTGGAAGAGAAGAGCTTGAATCATTAAAATTTTCAAAATATAAAGTATTCTTACCTCTAACAACAAGATGGTTTATTCCGGCAGATAAATTATTATCTAACTTTGCTAAATACCCTTCTCCGTCTTGTGAAAACACTTTACTAAAAGCATTTTGAGTAATCGGTAAATATACATCCGGATAGTAGATAACATCAGACGCGACACCACCAAAAACTATATTATCGTCATTATCTAAAGTCATAGCTCCACCCTGATAATAAATCCCATCGTGATAAAGATTACCGGCAACTCCAGAAAATACTGTTGACGCTTTAAGCACCGAAAGATCAGACGAAAACTTTGATATGGCTGGTCCAGAAACATTATATTCAACTGAACTTACTGGATAAGGAAAACGTTCCATAAAAGCCCCAGGAGTTGTCGGGTATTCAGTAGTCCATGTTGAATTGTAGGTAAATTCAGTGTAACTACACATTATGATAATGTCTCCGTTTGAATCAATCGCCAAATTATTAAAAGGTGTAACTTGAGTATAAAGTTCTTCTTCACCTTGACCACCTAAAAAAGTAGAAGCAATTAGTCCAGTCAAATCAGAGTTTAAAATAGAAATAAAAAGATCAGCATCCCCATCAGAAATAGTGTCATAAGCACCTGGAGTAACTGGTAAATCACCATATGTTAAACCACTCACTATCACGTTGCCAGAACCATCTATAATTAAATCATAAGCACTATTACCTGAATCTCCTCCAAAATAAGTTCCCGCCATATAGGTAGAGAGATCATTTGAAAATTTTGCAATAAACAAATCTTTTTGTTCTGTTTGGTAAGCGGTAGTGCTTGCAAGACCTGCACCATCCGAAATACCGTAAACATAAATCTCATCAGAATCGTTTATGGCCAAAGAGTAAAACTGATCACTACCCGCTCCCCCAAACAAAGTAGACGCTTCAAGAGATGAAAGATCCGAACTGAATTTAGAAACAAAAGGATCTTCTCCTCCACCAAAAGTAGTATCGTATGAGCCCACCACAGTTGGGAAATCAGAACTTGGAGTATGACCAGTTACAAATATTTTTCCAGCACTGTCAACGTCTACTGTTTTGAGATAATCATACTCAGAACCTCCCAAAAAAGTTGAGTATAAAAGTTCTGTAAGATTACTATTTAAAATAGAAATAAATCCATCTTGACCCCCATTAAAAGTAGTATCATAAGCACCTGGAGTTGTGGGGAAACTGGAATTATCTGTCGTTCCTGCCACGACAACATTTCCATCTTTGTCAAAAACTAGGTTATAAACATAAGATTGGCTTTCTCCCAAAAGAGTAGAAGCAATAAGCGTTGACATATCGGGACTAAATTTTGAAACAAAAGCCAAATAATCCCCTTCAGCGCCAGTGGTGTCCCAAGCTCCAACAGTGGTTGGGAAAAAAAGATAATCAATGTATCCTGTTACATAAATGTTGTTCAAATTATCAACCTCCACATCCGCAACAGTCATATATTCTCCGTTAGGAATCACTGTTCCTGCTAACAAAGGATCAATTACCAACTCAAGACCTAAATCATAATCACCAACTTCAAAAGTATAAGTGTTATCGTCTATGATTTTATAAGCAACAGAAACCTCATGCCTTTGACCTGAAGCGTCAATTTGATAAGCAACAGGAGCAGTCATAGAAACATTACTGATTGGAGTAACGATAGACAAATCGCCACTTGAAGTGATAGAAAGATTTTCAGGTCCCTCAAGTTTTAATTTTATATTTTCTGGATTGCCACCTGGTTGAATCTTAAAAATTTTTTCTAAACTGGAAGCATTGAGATGAAGCTCTAAGTTAATATCTTTCCATAAATTTTTATAATTTAAATACTCGTAAGAGTAATTGCCAACTTCAGCTTTAGCGTTATTTTTGAAATGTGTCAGAGTGGCTTCTGAAGGATTTTCAGCTACAATTTCTACTTCTGGATTAAAATCCACAAATTTTTCATTAAAAGCAAAACCTTTGCGTCCAGAACGATTAGATCTCTCTAAAGAATCAGCCAACCTCTCCACTTCTCTAATATTTTTTTTGTTATTTTTCTCTTCTATGGAATAGGTGAGGCCGTCTTTCAAAACAAAAACCGAAGCAACAGGAGTGGAAGTGTAAAATTCAACCGTCTCACTCTTAATTTGCCCTTGATTTTTAATAAAAGAAAAACCAAAATCAGAAACTTTGGTTTTGATTTCTTCTATATCTGAAACCTTGGCTTGATTATAAAAACCAAACTCTGTTTTTTGAAAAGTAAAAAATATGGCGACTAAAATTAACACCACCAAAAGAACAACAACTTTATTATCTTTCACAAACTTAAGCATTTAGATTTTATTGGATAATTAAGTCTAATATTTAATATAATAACACACATAAATGAACACAAAAAACTCACAGTGGATACTGTGAGTTTTTTTATTTTGGATAATATTAAAAACTACTTTTTATTTTTAACTTTCTTTAAAGGCAATTTAACTTCCTTAAAAACCACTCTTTTACGGAGTTTTTTGGAATACTTTTTGAGCTCAATTTTACGTTCCACTTTACGCTTATTTTTGCGTGTAAAATAAACCTCTCCGGTCTCTTTATTGGCTATCGCTATAAGTTGATCTTGTGACATAAACCTTATCCTAACCCATATTTGTTACTTTTGCAAATGCTTGCATCAAGTCTTTAGTAATCGGTCCCACTTGACCATTGCCAACTTCAAAATCATCTATATTTACAACAGGCACAACATCTTTGAAAGAAGAAGTTATAAATATTTCATCGGCAGTTTTTAATTCATCTTCATACACTAAACGTTCTTCTATTTCATACTGACCACTGGCTTTAGCGAGTTCTAAGATCACTTTCCTAGTGATACCGCCAAGAATTCCGTCAGACGGAGTTATAAGTTTGCCATTTTTAACTAGAAAAATGTTTGAAGTAGCGCATTCCAAAATTTCTCCATCATAAACATAAAGTATCTCAACAGCTTTTTGTTCTTTGCGTAAATCCTGCAGACTTACTGCTTGAATATAATTAGTGGTTTTGTGGGTTGGCCATTCCCGAGCGTGTCTATAAGTTATAAGCTTAGTGCCGTTTTTATAATAATCTTCTGGCAACGGTTCCCATTTTTCAACTAATATATAAAAAGTTGGTTTGTTAAAATCATACTCAATTCCATTCAAAGTTTTACCTCCAGTAAGAATAAGTCGCACGTTGGCTCTTTGATCAAAGCCATTTTTAACAGCAAGTTCTTCTATCACCTCTTTGGTTTTTTCAGGAGTAATGGGAATATTTAGACTAAGAGCGTGCGCGCCAGAAATGAACCTGTTCCAATGATCCTCAAAACGAAACACTTTACCTTTAATGACTGCAAGTCCATCGTAAACACCATAACCTCGCAAAAGCCCAATATCTTCAATGCCAATTTTTGCTTCTGTAAGCGGTATAATTTCCCCATTTAAAAAACAATATTTATCCATTTTTATTTAAATATTTTTTTATTAATAAATTGAATTGTTCACCTCTATCAAATTCATTCTTAAACTTTTCAAAACTCTTAGCACCCGGAGAAAAAACAATATTGACTTTTCTTTTATTATCTACTAACGACAATGCTTTCTGAAAACACTCTTCCAGAGTATCAAACTCTTTCATATTACTCCAATCAAGAGCTTTTTTCATTTTTTCAGTGGCGCTACCAGAAAGTAAAATTAAATCTTCAGAGCTAATTTTTGATTTTACAAAATCAGCCCATTTACTAAAATCTAAATCTCGATCTGTACCACCAGCAATAAAAATTGTTTTAGCAGAAGAAAAACGATTAATAGCAGCCATAGAAGCTTCTGGTGAGGTAGCTGTTGTATCATTATATACAGCTATATTTTCATTTTCAAAAATTTTCTCTTGCCTAAATCTAATCTGTGACAAACTTGGAACTTGATTTTTTATTATTTCAACCGAACAACCAGCAGATTTAGCCGTCATTGCGGCCGCAAATAAATTTTTGAGATTATGCTTTCCCCATTCACTTATAAAACCGTTAATTTCTTTGTTCGAAAAAATATCTTGTCTATCATAAAAAATTAATTTTGATTTTGGCTCTAATTTTAAGAAAAATTCACTCCACTCATCTTCCCCGTCAATAATGAGATAATCTTCTTGGGTTTGACCTTTAAAGATATTGGCTTTAGTTAAAGCATAATTTTCCATTGTTTTGTGTCTATTTAAATGGTCTCGGTAGAGACTAGTGATAACCGCAATATGTGGCTTAAAATTTTCTCCACCAGCTATTTCCAAATTAAAAGATGGCACTTCTAATACCACCAAACTACTCTCTTCAACTTTTTTAATTTCTTGAAGTAGAGGCTTATCTGGCGAATTACCAATAAGTAGAGTGTTGGGATTTAAAGATTTTAAAAAATGCGCCACCCAGTTAGCGGTAGTGGTCTTACCTCTGGTACCAGTAATAGCAATAATATTCTTTGATTTTGAAAATTTATAAAATAAAGTGAGTTCATTTTCTATTATTTTGCCTGTTTTTCGAGCTATTTCTACAAATTTATTATCAAAAGGAATATCTTGATTTAAAATAATTATATCGTTTTCTAAAAAATCTTTTTCTCTATGTTCACCTAAAACAAAATTAATTTTACCAGCAATATTTGCAAGTTTTTCTAAAGAAACTGCAAGTTCTGTCCGATTTTTTACATCAGTTACGGTTAAAATAATACCTTGCTCTACAAGCCACCTAGTAGTAGCAACACCGCCACCCAGTATTCCAAGCCCCATAAGTAAAACTTTTTTATTTTTCAATTCCATTTCTAAATGATACATCAAAAAAAGAAAATCGCCACAGCCAAAAAACGACTGTGGCGATAAGCTCTAGGAGCGACGAAATTCCCGCACAAAACCTTGATTGATACTCACGTGTCCGGCCGTATTCCGATATACAGCCTTTCTGGTCACTGGATCAATCAGAGTTATCTGCCTTCCTTCAGACTTTCTCCCAAGAAAAGGACCGGGACCACACTCCCTTTTGATCATTTCCAAGGTAATCTGGGAATCCTCCTCGTCCATCTTTTCTTTAAAGATATAAAGTGTATCGTCGTCGGGAATCAGTATTTGATTCGGCACTTTTCTTTCCTCCTTTATAAAATTGGTTCCACTGAGATAATATAGCATATGCGCTATGCAATCAAGCGCCAGTAATTTTTTCTATAGAAGCGCCAATACTGTTGAGACGCTCAACCACTTCTTCATAACCACGATTGATAGAATAGACATTTCTCAAGATAGAAGTGCCGGGAGCGGCGAGCATCGCAATAAGAATTATCATAGCTGGACGAAGTGCGGGCGGACAAACTACTTGAGCGGGTTTCAGCTTGGTTGGACCGTTTATAAAAACCCTATGCGGATCGGCTAAAGTTATATTAGCTCCTAAACGATTGAGTTCCGTAAAATAAATAGCACGATTTTCCCACATCCAATCGTGAATTAAAGTTGTGCCTTCAGCCACGGTAGAAATGGGAACAAAAAATGGCAAATTATCCGAGTTAATGCCAGGATAAGGTTGAGCGTGGATTTTATCTTTTAAAGCTTTAAGTTTTGATGGGAAAATAGTTATATCAACAAGTTTAGTCTTACCATTTAGAGCCAAATATTTTTTAGAAATTGAAAACTTCAGACCCATCGCTTTAAGTTTAACCAACTCAAGAGCTAAAAAGTCTATCGGGCATCTTTCTACTTTAAGCCTAGAACCGGTAGTAATAGCGGCACTTAAAAACATCATAGATTCTATCGGGTCTTCACTATTATGGTATTCAATTTTTTTATTTATTTCTTTGACCCCATGAATTATTAAATTGGTCGTGCCTATACCCTCTATTTTTACACCAAGTTTTTCTAAGAAAAAACAAACTTCTTGCACTTGGTAATTTGGTGGCGCAAAACGTATGGAGGTTGTGCCAGGAATTAAAGCTGCCATCATTATGGCATTTTCAGTAGCAGTGTCGCTCGCCTCATACATCACAACATCAGCCGGCTTCAAAACTTTAGAAGATACAGAATATTTACTTTTTAAAGTTTTTATAGAAACACCAAAATTTTCAAGAGCAAAACGGTGGGCCGAAATAGTTCTTTCTCCCATTTTACAACCACCAGTATGGAGCAGTGAGAAATTCCTAAGATTATGCGCCACAGCTGGAATAAGCATTAAACTAGACCTGATATTGGTTACAGACGAATGCAACAATCCGCTTTTATTAAATTTTTTAGGAGGATTAATTTCTAAAGTTTGTTTTTCAAGCCATTTATATTTGATTCCCAAAACTGTAAATATCTCAAGCATTCTATTTACTTCTTCAATCCTCGGTATACCATACAAGATCGTTACTCCTTTATTCAAAAGTGAAGCACACAAAAGCCCCATAGCGCCATTTTTAGAAGTATTAGTTTTAATAGAGCCTTTAAGTTTACGCCCACCAACAATTTTAAAATCCATAGAATCAGAAAGGGAAACTATTTTATGTTCAAGCGCGTCGCCTATTCTAAGAAGTTCTCTAGTTGTTAAATTTTGACCACCAGCTTCAAACCTGGCAACAGCACTTTGTGAAGTGCCTAGTCTTTCAGCTAATTCACCTTGAGTCATAGAACGTTTTTCTCGTAGCTTTCTTATAAAACGACCTATGGCTTTCTGGTTATTTACACTTTTCATATATTTATTATATATCACATATGATATAATATATAAGTAATTATCCACAACAAACAAATGATGAAAAAACTAAAAGTAAAACCTCTTTTAAAAGAAACCTATTTGCAAATGATAAAAAATAGCCTTGGTTCAAAATCTTTTCGCAATGTTTACGCTATCGTTAACAACAAAAAGACCGATATTACTAAAAATGGTGATTCTTCCTGTGCCCTCTTTGTTTCTTCCATATTGGTTATATTTAAACTCATAAAAGAAATGCACGTTACTGTAAATGGCACCATTAAAGATATGAGAGAAAATGGCTGGCAAGAAATAAAAAAACCTAAAGAAGGTTGCATATTGGTTTGGAAAGAAAAAGAAACAGGTGAAAAACATAAACACATAGGATTTTATATAGGTGACAATAAAGCAATCAGTAATAGTTCAAAACGTGGCTATCCAACCAAACATAATTGGGCTAAATATGACAATAGAGCCGTAGAATTTATATTTTGGAATCCTAAACTATAATCTTGACATTCATTTTAATTCTTGTAATATAATTTTAGGAGGTGCAAAATGGATAACGACAATGAAAAATTATCACTGCCGATAATTTCGGCAGAAGCAGTTCAGTCCTTTCTGGCTAAATTGTTGGGTTTTATAACTTTAGCCATCGGGATCGGACTTTTTGTATACGGTCTCAAGTCTGGGACCGGCGACGCAAACATAGGCTTTGACGGTATAGCCAAAAGTTTTGCGTTTATGCTGTCAGGAATTGGAGTGTCTGTTTTAGCCTCAGCTTTCTTTTTAAAAATTTAAATGCCGAGGCTAAAAATAAGCTGGTTTGGGAATATGTATCTCTCAAACCAGCTTTTGTTATAAAATTTTACTTCAACACAAACAATTGAAAGAAATCAAGAATATGATAAAATTCAGTGGTAATGCGTCGGTGGTAGAGTGGTCAATTACAGCAGACTGTAAATCTGTCGGCTTCGGCCTACGCAGGTTCGAATCCTGCCCGGCGCACCAAATCAAAAACAGATGGCAAAGCCATCTGTTTTTGATTTGGTGTGGCTTTACAACCACGTTAGAAACTATTTTACCAAAAATTCCTGAATAAATCCAATTCGCTCCGCCCCGCCGCCAGCCGCCGCAAAGCGGCGGCCTGCCTCGCAG
>JAAZAU010000004.1 GCA_012514175.1 Parcubacteria group bacterium
CTTGGCCTAATTTACCAATAGTTTTAGTGGCGCCATTGTTGGTGCCATTATTACCATTACCGCTTTTATCCAATACAGTCGTGTTGTAAATATCTTTGTTATCAAAAGTCCAGTGGCCAACGAGACCAGTAGAGAGACCGAGAGAAGACGGCACTTGCAAAATCAAACCGGCTTCTGCGCATTTCGGCATTATAAAAAAACAAAGACAAAAAAGCATTGTCAGAGCAATTTTTAGTTTTGAAATTTTGCAATTTTTAAATAATTTCATAATTTACAAATTTTTAATCTTTCTTTCAAACCACACTGTATTTGAAAAATTAAATTTGGATACTGTTTACAAAATAAAAATTATAAAATTAAAATTATTAAAAACTAATTTTTAGTATTCTTTATACTTTCTACCACCTTGCTATCATTTTTGAGTTGTTCGTAGAAAATTAAATTAGCCACATTGACATAAAGCTTATCGGTCGGACCATGAAGCTCTTGACCAAGTTTGACTAAAGAAAATCTTGGCTCAGTAAGCTGTTCTTGAGCAGTAGTGGCACTATCAGAAACTTGCAAATAATAAACATCTTTCAAGACAAATTCGCTACGACTTTTAGAGACTGGTTGACCAAAATAAACTTGGCCGTTAGTTAAAAAAACCGCGTAATACTCTGAGGCCATAGGATCAAAATCAATTTTGTTACTATTTTGCCAAAAATAAAAACCTCCAGATATCAGAGCACCAACAAGTAAAATCAAAAAGAAAATTTTCAAAAGCGCTGACATTGAATTATTTTTACATTGAGAAGTTTGAGGTTTTTCTTCTTGAGTTGGTCTAGTATCAAAACTTTTATTTTGTTGGTGACTAAATCTCATTTCGTTCATAATATTTTATTTATTTTTAATTTATAAATTATATCACAACCTTCATTGATATTTTAATTCTTAAACTAGTTTTAAGGTATGCCACCTCCACCATCATCTTTGTTACCACCACCCGACCCTGTTCCACCGCCTGAATCATCTCCTGTGCTACCAACAAAATCTGATTTACAACCACCGGTGCGCAAAACACCTCTACCACTTCCTTGTTCGGTAGAAGTAACTTGTCCATCACCTTTAGTTGCAAAAGCGCCAGTAATATTCCAGCAAGCGCCCACATTACCTCTTCCAGAGTTGGTTCCGTTATATTCCACTCCATAAGAACCAAGAGCACAAGCGCTATCTCTCACGGAAGCAAAAGTTACGAGACTTTGCGGGGTAGAAAAGAAAACCATCCATTGTTCACCTGCGGTATCAGATTGAATAAAAATCAAATTTTCTTGCTCACCTGTAATAATCAACGTGTTTTCAAAAGTGAAAGTTGGCACGTTGTTTGTGTGTTTTTGGAATTCTAAAGTTTTACCCGGAGTTTCTGTCACAAAATTATAGAAACTTATATCATCAGTAGTAGAAATTACAGAATTACCAGTGGTATCAAAAACCAAAGTGCCGCTATTGTTGGTGAAAGTTCCATAATTAGTGAAATTACCAGAGATAGTTGTTGTCGCGGAATTAGAAGCCAAAAAAGTATTACCTGAACCAATAATTAGATCACCACCAATTGAAATGATCGGATCATTGGTGTTCGCGTCAATGGTAACATCACTTGTTCCGCTTATATTAAAGTCATTAGCTATATTTAGATTTTTTCCTGGAACAGCGCCTAAAGTATAAGTCGGGTCGCCCGAAATTGGGTTAGCTGTTAGATTATAATAATTGGTAGTAGCAATATAGACATCACCCAAAACTTCATAAGAAACAGTAGAAGTATTTGGAGTAAAAATCCCGTTATTTAAGAAAGGTTCTTCGGTTAAGGTGCCATCACCCGACAAAACCCAAGTTTTGCTCCCCCCATTCAAAGATGCGCCCTTAGGGATATGAAGAGATTTTGTCGAAACCAACCCAGAACCAGTAGCACTAGTTACACCACCAAAAGAAAGTCTATAAAATTGCCAGTTAGTGTTACCACCAAAATTTCCATTCCCATAAATTACAAAACCATAAAGATCTTCAAGTATTGGAGTCGCTTCACCAGCAAGAGATTGATATGGAACACCAATGGAATGTTCGGTAACATCATCGTCGCCAAGTTGACCCCTATCTCCCAAGCCCCAACAATAAAGATTACCGGAAGTGGTGACAGCACAGGTATGATAGTTGCCGCCACTTACACTTTTTACATTGATTAAATTGGTGCCGTTGTTGTCGGTAGATACAGCTGAAGCGCCACCTTGAAGGAC
>JAAZAU010000001.1 GCA_012514175.1 Parcubacteria group bacterium
ATTTTTGAGTTTTTGTTTTGTTCTTTTATGGAGTCAATCAATTCAAAAAGTTCTTTCTTTGTTTCAGAAGAAATACCACCTTCTGGATCAAAACCATCTTTAAAAGCAATACTTCTTTGAAGTAGTATTTGAACACCTTGTTTAGTGTTTTTATATGTTTTTATGGTTGAGGACCCCACATCTATTAAAATTGTGTTCATGGTTTTGTAAATTAGTTTGGTAAATTTTTATAAACCTTCAATAATAGCGCAAGCGTCTTGTTTATTCCTGTTACTATCCAAATACTTAGCTTATTAATTGTGTCGCGTGTTTAATAATTATCCCTTTGGTTGTCGTTTTTCATTAGGTTGAGTTTGGTGCGGGATGGGAGAGTCGAACTCCCCACTACAGTTTGGAAAACTGTCATTTTACCGATAAACTAATCCCGCTTTCGCAAAGTTCTAAAAATCAACACACTAACTTTGCTTTTATATACTATCATATTTTATGATAGTATCTAGTCAGCGCCGCCGTAGTTAAATGGATTATAACAGTCCCGTCCTAAGGGATAGTTGGGGGTTCGATTCCCTCCGGTGGCACCACTTAAACATCAAAATAACGTCCAGCAGAAATTTTAATAATCTCATCAAAATCGTCTTCTTTTGAGATCCTATTCTTCTGCTCCCTTCCACATTTTTTGCATTTGTGGACAATAAACCACTCTCCCCCATTTTCACCCGCTGTGATGGGTTCCATTAAACCACCACAACTCTCTGCCCTGTCTCCGGGAAAAATATCCACGTGTTTAGAATAGAGGCATTTTGAACAATGGTTGGTATAACCATCACCACTTATGTTTTCTCCACAGTTTTCACAAACAAAATCCTCTTTTTTTCTTTTAAATTTTGAAGACATAAAAATTGGCTAATTGGATTGATTTATAGTATCATCTTTCTTATTGCGGAGTGTAGTATAGTGGTAGTATAAATGCTTTGGGAGCATTAGGTCCGAGTTCGATTCTCGGCACTCCGACCAGCTTAAACTTTTTCAATAAATTTCTTCAATAAAAGTTAAATTTATAAAATTAGGTTTTGCATAAACTTTACTTTAGCCACCTTGGCTTCTACATCTAAAAAAACGCAAGCTAAATCAAATTGCCATAAAGGTTCCCCGTTTTGGTGTTTCTCCATTAAATAAGTTTGGACAGCTCTTCTTAGTCTTTGAAGTTTCCAAGGGTGCATATTGTCTTCTGGCTGATAACTATTTATTTCTTGATGAAATTTGCCATTAAAACTTTTTCGGCTAACGGTCTTTACTTCTACAAAATGAAGGACTTTGTCTTTTTCAGCTATTATATCTATCTCACCCCACTTCTTCCTATAATTTCTACAAATTACCTCAAAACCCTTTTTTATAAGGAAATTAGTCATAATGTTTTCCCCTATTTCTCCGATTTGGTTGTGTTTAGCCATAAAAGACCCGTGTTTTGTTTAAGTCATAAAAAAGCCTTATTTTAAGCCACTTGTCTTTTGAAGGAGTTTGACTTATACACTTTGTCCCCTACTTTATCCACAGTTTTGTTGAAAACTAAGGCTGATTAGACCACAAAGACATTATACTAATTTGGGGACATTTTTATTAGTTCAAATTGTGTTAATAAAGGCAAAAAGATGACTTTTGTTAAAAAAATTTTTTTGTGGTAAATTAAATAAGTTGCGGGTATGGTTTAGTGGTAGAACGCGTCCTTGCCAAGGACGAAACGGGAGTTCGATTCTCCCTACCCGCACCAACAGTGAGCAAAGCTCACAAACTCATTTTTGTAACAGTGCGGAGACGGCTCGCCTGATTTATGTTCAACTTTTTAATTGGTGCTCCCGGAGGGATTCGAACCCCCAACAAGTGCTTCGAAGGCACGCATGATATCCATTTCACCACGGGAGCGTTGCCTTATTGTGCCACAAAACTGGTTGTTTTTCAAAAATTATAATAAAATTAAGCAATGAAAGCTAAGATTGAAAAATTTAATATCCCAACCGAAGTTTCTCGTGTAACCAAAGCGCTCAAAGAAGCCAATTTTGAGGCTTTTTTGGTTGGAGGTTGTGTCAGAGATTTGTTTATTGGCAGAAAACCTAAAGATTGGGATGTAACCACCAATGCTAAACCAGAAGAGATTATTGCCCTATTTCCAAAGACTTTTTACGAAAACGAATACGGAACCGTTGGGGTGGTTAATGAGGATGTTTCTGATGAAACCTTGAAAATAATAGAAGTTACTCCTTATCGCTTAGAAAGTTCTTATTCTGACCACAGAAGGCCTGATGATGTGAAATTTAGTGATAATCTTACAGATGATTTAAAAAGACGCGATTTTACTATAAATGCCATAGCTTATGACAATGAGACCGGAGAAATTGTTGATCCTTTTGGTGGTGTGGCAGATTTGCACAAAGGTGTTATAAAAACAGTTGGAAACCCAAACGAAAGATTTTTTGAAGATGGTTTAAGAATATTAAGAGCCGTCAGGTTTCATGTGGAACTTGGTTTTGTTCTGGACCCAGAAACCGAAAAATCAATATTAGAAAATAGCGATATTTTGGGAAAAATCTCAAAAGAAAGAACCAGAGATGAGTTTGTGAAAATAATTATGTCTCAAGAACCAGCGACAGGCGTTTCCCTACTGAAAAAGCTTGGTTTATTAAAATATATTATTCCAGAATTGGAAGAAAGTGTTGATGTTGAACAGAACCAAGCTCACGCTTTTGATGTTTGGACTCATCTTATGAAAACACTCCAACATTCCGCCGACAAAAATTATCCGTTACACGTGAGACTTGGAGCTCTTTTGCACGATGTTTCCAAGCCTTTTACCAGAAGGTGGGATAATGAAGCAAAACAATGGACTTTTTACGGTCACGAAGTGGTGGGTTCACGTGTAACCAAGAAAATATTAGAAAATCTGAAGTTTTCACGTGAAACAATTGAAAAAGTAACAAATTTGGTGCGTTGGCATATGTTTTTCTCAGACACCGAAAAAATAACTCCTTCAGCTGTGAGGAGACTTATTGCGAACGTTGGTAAAGACAATATTTGGGATTTAATAAACATGAGAGGCTGTGATCGTGTGGGCACCGGTAGACCAAAAGAAAACCCTTACCGACTTAGAAAGTATAAAGCTATGATAGAGGAAGTAATGAGAGACCCTATTTCTGTCAGTATGTTGAAAATTGACGGCAACAAAATTATGGAAATTTTAAATATAACTTCGGGTCCGAAGGTGGGGCAGATACTCAATGCGCTTATGGAGGAAGTATTAGAAAATCCAGCATTAAATACTGAAGAATATTTAAACAAAAGAACTGTAGAATTATCAAAAATGTCTGATATAGATTTGCAAAAATTAAGCGAAAAAGGTAAAAAAACCAAGGAAAAACAAGAGGAAATTGAAATCAGTAAAATAAGAGATAAATATTATGTGGAGTAGAAAATATAATTATCCACAGTATTGTCCTTTACACTAAATCTTAAAAGACATAAAATCTGTATCAGACATAGCTGATAAATTAAAAGACATTTTCAGCATTGGTTCTTTATAAAAGTTGTCGACAAATTTTAAAGAAAGTTTGGTTGATTATAAGAATAGGTTATATATATCTTCACTCATTATTTTTTAAATGAGATATCATACGATTTCTTATAATATCGCGTTTCAACGAAACTTATCTTTAATCCTAGCTCTACCTTTGAACATAAAGTTTTGTGTTTAAAAGTGGGGCTAGGAAAGAGTTCTTTATAAACCGCCTTGTCGTGCGAAATTCCTCCACCGCATCTTGGCGGTTTTTTTATTGTCTACAATGTCAAAAGTGTTAACGGTGTGGTTAAGCTATTTCTAGCAAAACAGGGCAGTGGTCAGAACCAAAAACATCTTTTAATATTTCTGATTTTTTAATGTTTGGTAAAAACTCTTTATTTACAAAAAAATAATCAAGTCTCCAACCGACGTTTCTGGCGCGAGAGTTAGCGAAAGGTGTCCACCAAGTGTAAAAACCTTTACCTTTTGTGAAATGTCTAAAAGTGTCTACAAAACCACTGTTTACAACGTTATCAATACCCTCGCGTTCTTCTTTAGTAAAACCATGCTCACCTTCGTTTTGTTTTGGGTTGGCTAAATCGTCTTCGGTATGAGCCACATTTAAATCTCCGCAAAAAATTACGTTTTTTTTCTGTTTTAAAGTTTTAATATATTCAAGAAAAGCTGGGTCCCATTGTTTGTAGCGCAAAGAGAGTCGGCTTAAATCTGCTTTAGAGTTGGGGGTATAAACGGTTACTACGAAAAAATCTTTAAATTCAGCTGTTAAAACTCGTCCTTCAGCATTTGGGTCTCCGTATTTATCTTCGTTAAATTTGTATTTGTCTAAAATCTCAACAGGGAAACCAAAGGTGATGCTTAAAGGTTTTTCTTTGCAAAATATAGCTGTTCCGCTATAACCTGGTCTTTCGGCTGGATTCCAATATTCTAAATAATCTTCTAAATCTAGCTCATTTTGTTCTTTTCTGGATTTGATTTCTTGCAAACACAAAATATCTGGTTGGTATTCTTTAATAAAAGGTAAAAATTCACCTTTTCTGTGCACCGCTCTAAGCCCGTTTACGTTCCAAGATATTATTTTCATAAAAATATATTATCATAATCGTTTGCTTTATTAAGGCGGGGGTAATAAAATCAGGTTATTAGTGTTAATTTAAAATGTGATGGAAAAGGAATCAGAATCTAAAAAAGATTTTACCAACATAGAAGATCCCTTAATGTTGTCTGATAAAGAAAAAGAGTTATTGATAAAGGGAGTGCAGAGTTTTGGCGAACTTTATCAAGTGTTGGAACAAATTGGGGTTTTGGTAGATTCGGATAATACTTTTGAAAGTGGGGAATTGAAAGACATTATTGAAAAAGCTAAAAAAGAAGAGATAGATACAGACCTTGTTCCTAGAGTGGGGGGTTTGAAAGAAAAAGTGGAAGAATTGATGCGAAAGGAAAACGGAGGAGCCGAAAATCTTGAAAAGTAGAATCACCCTTTTTTGTTATGAAACTTTTTGTGTATGTCTCGCAAATGTTTGTCGGTGACGTGGGTGTAAATCTGGGTTGTGCCAATGTTGGCGTGGCCAAGGAGGGCTTGAACAGAACGTAAATCAGCACCATTGCTTAGTAAATCTGTTGCAAAACAATGGCGAATCGTGTGCGGAGTGACTCTTTTAGAAATACCAGCTTTAATAGCGGATTGTTTTACTATTCGTTCCACAGAACGTTTGCTTAAGGCCAGGCTTTGACCTCTGGCTTTTTGACTTTTGCCATTTTTAGAAAGTTGAATAAAAAGCGCGTCATCTAAATCTGTTCTTTTGGCCAAATAATCTTTTAAGATTTTTTTTGAATGATCAGAAATAAAAACTACTCGCACTCTGCGACCTTTGCCAATAATAGAAAGTTCGTCCGTTGATAAATCTATGTCGCGGGTAAGAGAGCAAAGTTCAGAAACACGCAAACCGGTAGAAAATAAGAGTTCTAAAATGGCGCGATCTCTTAAACTGGCAAGATCGTTGCCTTTAGGAGCTTCCAAAAGTCTTTGGAGTTCTTCTTCAGTGATTAGATCTAATGATCTTTCTGGCACTTTAGCCAGTTCTATTCTTTCGGGAGACAATGATTTAATTCCTTGTCGGGCTAAATATTTAAGAAAAGCTCTGATTGCAATCAGATAGTAGTTTTGGGTTTTTTTAGACATAGTTTCACCGGTTTTTATATTTTTACCGGTGATCTGACGATTGAGCCATAATCTAAATTCCCTAACTACGTCGTCGGTGATATCTTCAGGGTTTTTAACTTGGGTTTGTTTTAAGAAAACATCTAAATAATGTTGATAGTTCTCAACGGTTTTGAGCGCCCGACCTTTTTCAATTTCCAGATATTCCAAAAATTGCCTTTTGAGTTGTTCTAGATTTTTCATTACACCTTTTTTTAACCTCTCCTTATTTAGAGGAGGGGAGAAACTATATTGTATCATTTTTATTTTTAAACGTCGCACAATATAAAACCGTCTCCTTTCCTAAGGGAGACGGTTTGGGTGAGAGGCATTATGGACCTACGACATACCGCTCAATGCGCTTTAGCATCTTGACGGTCCAGCGCAAGAACTGGCGATGTCGTCCAAAAATCAAGGAGATAACGAAACCAGTGGTCCACGGAATCGTTATCGTTCCAAATAATCCAAGATAAAGGTCTTTGGTGGTGATCATTTTTCTCCTTTCCTTTTTGTTTAATTTATTAAAAGAACAGATCAGGACTACATTTATACACTTTTTAAATATTTTGTCAAGGGTGAAATTAGGGAAAATTAACATTTTAAGCGAGATTGCAAAAAATAGAGTAATGTGCTATTCTTGGGATATGCTTACAAAAAATAAAAAGCAAAGAATCATAAAAGAAGTAAAGGTGCACGATACTGATACAGGTAGCCCTGAGGTTCAGATCGCGATACTTTCGCGTAGGATTAATGATTTAGCATCCCATTTAAAAAAGAACAAAAAAGATAAGCATTCTCGCCGAGGTCTTTTAGGTTTGGTGGCCGATAGAAAAGCTCATATGAAATATTTGGAGAAGAAAGACAAGAAAAGGTATAATGCTCTTGTTAAGAAGCTTGATCTTAAAAAATCTTCTTAATTAGTGTTTCAATTAACATTTTTGTAATTTTCATTGATTTTTCAATGTCCTATTTTTGCTAGAAGATTGTTTAATTTGGTCTTTATTGAAGATTACAAATTAGAAATTGAAAATTATTTTAATATATAAAAATATGTCAGTTATTAAACATAAAAATCAACGTGTCGGTATATTTATAGACACTCAAAACCTTTATCATAGCGCTAAAAATATTTATGGTAGCAAGGTTAATTTTGACCAAGTAGTTAAAGAGGTTCTTGCAGGACGTTCATTAACTAGAGCGGTGGCTTACGTTATTACCACCGAATCTGGTGAAGAAAAAGGTTTTTTTGAAGCTTTGGGCAAAATAGGGATTGAAACTAAGACTAAAAATTTACAAGTTTTTGCTGGTGGCGCTAAAAAAGGGGATTGGGATGTGGGTTTGGCTATTGATGCTATTAAATTATCATCCAAACTTGATGCGATTATTCTTATAACTGGTGATGGCGATTTTGTTCCGTTGGTAGAATATTTAAAAAATAGTGGTTGCCAAGTAGAAGTAGCTTCTTTTGGTAAATCAACCTCGGCTAAACTTATTGAGGTGGCGGATGATTTTATAGATTTGGACAAAAATCCTCGCAAGTATCTTATCTCTGGTAATAAAAACCGAAACCGAAACAAATAATAAAAAATACTCTCTCGCTTTGCGCAGTTTTTCTGCTGAAATTTTTTTTTATTTTCCTCTTGGTTGGGTTTGTGAAGTGTGTTGGAGAAGTATTTTATTTTTTTATTCCCATTTTTTTCTATTGTTTGTTTTATTTTTGATATAATAAATATTCGCGGAAGCAATATTTATGCACGTAGAAGATTCACAAATAAAAGATTTTATTATTGATACTGGTCTCATCTCTAAATCAGAAGTAGAAGAGATTGAAAGCGAGGCTAAATCCAAAAAAAAATCTCTAAGCGACTTGCTTGTTTCTAAAGGCAAATTTTCTGATGATGATTTGCGTCGTGTTCAAGCTTATATCTTAGGTATTCCTTTCATAAATCTAAAGGGTCAGACTTTAAATCCTGATATTTTAACTTTGATTCCTGAGCCGATTGCTAGAAAGCACAACATAGTTGCGTTCAATAAGAAAGAAGATTCGCTGGAAGTGGCGATGCTTGATACTGATGATTTGCAAGCTCTTAACTCCATCAAGAAAAAAGTGGGACTCAAAATTTTGCCACGTCTGACTGATTCTGAATCAATGAGAAGCGTGCTTATTCAGTATCAAAAAAATCTTAAAGATGAATTTGGTGATCTCATTAAAACCGATTCTGACGAAATTAAAACAATATCTGAAAAGACGTCCACCGATAATACTTCTTTAGGTGATCTTAAAAAATTAGCTGAAGAGTTGCCGGTGGTGCGCATTGTTGACACCTTGCTCAAACACTCAATCATTCAAAACGCTTCTGATATTCACGTAGAACCTTTAGAAGAGCAAATTTTGATAAGATACAGAATTGACGGCATATTGCACGACGCTATGATTTTGCCGAAACACATCGGTTATTCGTTGGTGGCGCGTATTAAAGTGCTTTCTAATCTAAAGTTAGACGAAAAAAGATTACCGCAAGACGGTAGATTTAAGATAGATATGAATGGTGAAAGAGTTTCTTTTCGTGTTTCAACTCTTCCGGTTTATTATGGAGAAAAAATTGTAATGAGGCTTTTGCGCGAATCGGTTTCTGGGTTCACCTTAGAGTCTTTAGGTTTTCACGGTGAAGGTTTAGAGCTTTTACATAAATCTTTGCAACGCACCACTGGTCTTATACTTACTACCGGTCCTACTGGTTCTGGTAAATCTACTACTCTTTACACAATGCTTGATATTTTAAACACGCCGGATGTAAACATTTCTACAATTGAGGATCCAATTGAGTATCAAATGAAAAGAGTTAATCAAACTCAAGTTAGAGCGGAAATCGGTTTAACGTTTGCTTCGGGTCTTCGCACCTTGGTTCGTCAAGACCCTGATATTATAATGGTGGGTGAAATTAGAGACAACGAAACAGCTTCTTTGGCTATCAACGCTGCACTTACTGGTCACTTGGTGCTTTCTACGTTACACACTAATTCAGCTTCGGGCGCTATTCCTAGACTTGTTGATATGAAAGTAGAACCGTTTCTTATCATTTCCACTATTGACGTTATTATTGCTCAAAGATTAGTTAGAAAACTTTCAGGCAAAAAAGAAAAATATTATCTTGATGATTCTGAACTTGATTCCTTTGCTAAAGTAATTGATATGGATAGGGTGTTACGAGCTTTGCGGGAAGAAAAAATAATCGGTAAACATGATAAGTGGGAAAACATACCTTTTTATAAACCTAGTAAAGACGAGGGAGACAACGCTTTTAAGGGGCGTATTGGTGTCTATGAAGTGCTTAATGTTTCTAATGCTGTTAGAGATTTGATTATCAAAGGTGCTACCGCTGAAGACATAGAACTTCAAGCTAAAAAGGAGGGTATGCTTTCTATGATGGAAGATGGAATTTTCAAAGCTGCTCAAGGGCTTACCACTATTGAGGAAGTTTTGAGGGTGGTGTCGGAATAATTTTTTATTTGAAATAAAATGCCATTTTACAAATATAAATTTATAAAAGACGGAGAGAAACACGAAAAAACCGGAGAGTTTGCTGACAAAGCTGCTCTTTATGCTGCGGTGCGCAATGACGGTGGCTCCATAATTTCCGTAGAAGAAACAAAACCCAAAACTTCCGCTTTGAAATTATTTTCTTTTAGAAAAAAAATAAAAACTCAAGAAATAATAACTTTAGCCAGAAATCTTTCTGTGATGTTGGACGCGGGACTTTCGGTTTCTAGAGCTTTGACAGTTTTGGCAAAACAATCAAAAAGCCGAAATCTGGTAGAAGTGCTAAATAAAATTAATAATTCTGTTGTGTCTGGTGTAACATTATCTAAGTCACTTGAAGCGTATCCAAACATATTTTCAAACCTGTTTGTCTCTATGGTTAGAGCGGGTGAAGAATCTGGTCAATTATCTAATTCTTTGCGCATTGTGGCTGACCAGTTGGAAAAAACTCATACGCTTTCAAAAAAAATTAAAGGCGCAATGATTTACCCTTCAGTTATTGTGTGTGTGATGATAGCTATAGGTGTCCTTGCGATGATTTTTATGGTGCCAACGCTTACGGAAACTTTCAAAGGTCTTGAAGTGGAACTTCCTTTGCCAACTCGCGTTATCATAGCCATCAGTGATTTTCTGAGAATGAATTTTATTCTGACGATTGGTGTGGTTTTGGTTTTGGTCTTTGGCATAATAACTATGATCAGAACTCAAAAAGGTAAAAACGTTTTAGATTTTATAATTTTGCGTTTACCTTTAATAAATACTATTAGCAGAGAGGTGAATGCGGCTAGGACTTCCAGGACTCTTTCCTCACTCATTTCTTCTGGGGTGGATATTGTTTCCGCTATAAACATAACGAGCGCAGTTTTACAAAATCATTATTTTAAAAATCTTTTAACTGAATCAGCTAAACAGGTTCAAATGGGCGAACTTCTGTCTTCTTCAATATCAAATTCTAAAGGTAATCTTTTCCCAGTGTTTGTGGGGGAGATGCTTGCTGTGGGGGAAGAGACGGGTAAAGTGACTGATATGCTTGAAAATATCGCAGACTATTATGAATCCGAGGTTGATCAAAAAACTAAAGATATGTCCACCGTTATTGAACCGTTTCTTATGATCCTCATCGGTATTGCAGTTGGTATCTTTGCTGTCGCTATGTTGCTCCCAACCTACTCACTTGTGGATGCAATATAATAGAATTTATAAAAATGAAAATTAATAAAGGTTTTACTTTAATGGAAGTGATGATTGTGATAGGGGTTTTTGTCATTGTGGCAGGTATGACGTTCTATTTTTTTTCTGGACTTAACAAAAAGGAAATTTTAGAAAAAGATGTTGCTGGAGTTTCTGCTTTTATTCGTGACGCAAGAATGCTTGCGGTAACTTCAAAAGACAGTTCTGTTTTTGGTATTCATTTTGAAAACGACAAAGTGGTTTTGTTTAAAGGAAGCTCTTATGTTGCTGGCGGTCCTGATCAAAAAGTTTTTACACTTTCAAAAGCTGTTTATATGTCTGGTTATTCTTTAAATCTTGGTGTGCCTGACGTAGTTTTTTCTAGGTTTAGTGGGGAAACTGCAAATTTTGGCACAGTTACTTTTTCTTTAGATGATGATAGTGCTTCAATTACTATTACAATCTTAGGGACTGGAGTGATACAATAATAATAGCTATGAAATTTTTTAAAAAATTTTTACCCCAAGAAAAAAAACGGAATAGAGGTTTTAGTTTAGTGGAAGCTTTGATTGCGATCTTTATTATTGCTTTTTGTATTTTAGCTATTTGGAGAATTTACGTTTTCTTTGTTAAAACCTCTCTCTCAAATGCAAAATTTTTTCAAGGTGCATTTTTAGCTGACGAAGGTGTTGAGGCGGTTAAATTTATGCGCGATGGTGGCTGGTCTTCAAATATAGCTCCTTTAACTTTAGAAACTCCTTATTCTTTAATTTTTGATGGCACAAAATGGGAAGCCACTCCCGCTATTTCTTATATTGATGGGGTTTTTGACAGGCGAGCCATTTTTTCAGCAGTTTACAGAGACGCCGATGGCAACATTGCAGATTCTGGCGCCTTAGACGAGGGCACCAGAAAAGTTAAAATAATCGTATCTTGGTCTAAGGACTCAAGCACTACTACTAGAGAAATAACTACTTATGTTAGCAATCTTTTCAAAAATTAAAAATATGGGCAAAACGCGCGGAGTGACCTTAGTGGAAGCTATTTTGTATTTAACACTTTTTATTGTTGTTTTGGGTGTGGTTATAAATATGCTTTTGGCTATTAACAGCTCTTATAAAGAAATAAGGTTGAATAGGGAAATTGAGATTTCGGGGACTGTAACTATGGAAAGCTTGCTTAGAGAAATTCGTAACGCCTCTAGTATTGACGTGAGCAACAGTCAATTTGGCGTAAACCCAAGTAAGATTACTTTAATGGGCGTTGATGAAAGTTCAAATGCCTACACAAAAACATACGATGTTTTGGATGGTGCTTTTAGGGTTTCTAAAGATGGCGGAACCCCTGAAATACTGACTTCTTCTTTGGGTTCTGTTAGTTCTCTTGTTTTAAAACGCTTAACCACCTCTGCTTCAGAAGCCATAAAAATAGAGTTGGAAATTACTGGAACCTTAGGCTCTCTCTCAAAAACTGAGAAGTTTTATGGATTTGCGGTTTTAAGAGGTTCTTATTAATTGGTTTTATGTCTTTATTTTCTAAGAAACAAAGCAAAAAAAGAGGTCAAGTGATGATAATTATCGTGCTGTTTTTTGTTTCTATATCAATGGTTATTATTTTTGGTGTTGTAAATCCTTTAGTCAGACATATTTCAATGGCTAGATCGGTTTCAATTTCCGAAAAAAGTTTTTATACAGCTGAAGCTGCTATTGAAGATGTGATATATCGTTATAAGTTTGGATTGCCGGTTGTTTCTTCTAATACTTTTGAAATTGACGGAAGCAGTGTGTCAGTGACTGTGACCGACGGTCTGAACAATAAAGTTGTGGTGGCGACAGGGGACACCAATAATTATTTTAGAAAGATTGAAGCTCATTTAACGGCCGGCGCTGGAGTTTCGTTTTTTTACGGATTACAAACAGGAACCGGAGGTATTTTTATGAGCAACAATTCTATTGTTAAGGGTAATGTTTATGCTAATGGAAATATTAGCGGAAACAATGGCGCTCGGATTACCGGTTCAGCTTATGCTGCCAATTCAGCGAGTTTAAACACAAACCAATCCAACGAGTTGCCTCTTCCGCCCACTGAGAGTATTCAATTTGGGTCTAGTTACAATGCTCAAGATGTAGCGCAAAGTTTTATGGTTACGGAGACTGCGCCAATAAATAAAATTGCTGTCTATTTAAAAAAAGTAGGCACTCCAGGCAATTTAACTGTAAGGATTGTAAACAATAATGGTGATAAACCCGGAACAGCGACTTTGGCCCAAGGCACTATGTCGGCCTCTTTAGTGACTACTTCTTTTGGTTGGGTGGAAATACCTTTATCTTCAAACCCTGAACTGGTTCCGGGACAAGTTTATTGGTTGGTTTTAGATGGAGGAAACAACACTAGTAAATACTATATTATCGGAGCCAACAGTGATTATTCTAATGGGGTTGCTAAAATTGGTAACCAAAGCACTTCCGTTTGGAACAACACTTCGCCTTCGGGTCTTGATTTTTACTTTAAAATATTTTTAGGGGGGTTGACTGGCACCATTAACAAAGTTTTGATTGGTTCAGATGCTCACGCCCATACTGTTACTAACAGCACTGTTACCGCCAACCTTTATTGTCAAACAGGTAGCGGCAACAATAAATCTTGTAACACTTCTTTACCAGACCCTTCACCAGAAGCTTTTCCGATATCAGATGCTAATATTGCTGAATGGAAAAGTGCGGCCGAAAGCGGTGGGACCGTGGGCAGTCTTAATTTAAGTGGCACCTCCTCTTCTTTGGGTCCTAAAAAAATTAACGGCAATCTTAATGTCTCCAATGGTTATGTTTTAAATGTTACAGGCACGGTTTACGTGACCGGTGATATAAATATTTCAAATAACGCTACTGTAAAATTGTCTTCTTCGTATGGTTCAAATAGTGGAGTTGTTATAGCTGATGGGAATATTTATGTTTCCAACAATGCTGTTTTTGCAGGTTCAGGACAAACCGGTAGTTATATTTTACTTGTGAGCACCAACAACAGTAGTAATGCGATCAATGTTTACAACAACGCGGGCACTGTTATTCTTAACGCTCAAAAAGGCACTATTAATTTTGCTAACAATGCTGGCGCTAAATCAGCGGTAGCGAATCGCATCAATTTAAGTAACGGCGCTACTATTACTTACGAAAGCGGACTTATCAATGTTAATTTTTCCTCTGGTCCTTCCGGAGGTTACGATATCGTCAAGTGGAAAGAGGTTGAATAAATTGCTACAATGGTGTAATGAAAAAACGCAATTTGGTAGTGGCTAATTGGAAAATGAATCCAGAAACCTTAACTGAAGCTAAGGAAATTTTTAACCCACCAAGAAACTTTGCTAAAAATCTTAAAAATACCGATGTGGTGGTGTGCCCACCGTTTCCGTTTATTCAACCTCTTTCCAAATTAAAATTACCTAAAAATATATTTTTTGGCGCTCAAAATGTTTCTAGTGAAATTAAAGGTGCTTGGACTGGAGAAATTAGTGCTGAAATGTTGAAAGGTTTGGGAGTAAAGTTTGTTTTGGTGGGGCATTCCGAAAGACGAACACTGGGTGAAAGTGGTGAAATCTTTTCCAAAAAACTCCAAAGAGCTTTTGATGCTGGTCTAACTCCAATATTTTGCATCGGAGAAAAAGAAAGAAACAAAGACGGTCGTCATTTGGAAGTAATCAAAAATCAAATTAAAGAAGGTCTTTCTGGGCTACCTAAAAAACATTTGGTCGGCATTATGATTGCTTATGAGCCGGTTTGGGCAATAGGGAAGTCATATAAAGATGCTATGACTCCGACTGATATCCACGAAACAGTTTTGTTTATTAAAAAAATAATAAGCGAAAGTTTTGGTCGCGATATCGCGGGTGGTTGCAAAATTTTTTATGGCGCAGCCGTTGAAGCGGAAAATGTGGCTCTGATAGTGGAACAAGGTAATGTGGATGGACTTTTGGTTGGTCATGCTTCCCTTAAACCCGAAGAATTTTTAAAAATTTTAAAAGCAATTGATATTAAAAAATGAAATCAATTGAAGAAGCAGAAATAAAAGCGGGGACAAAAGTTTTAGTGAGAGTGGATTGGAATGTGCCAGTTGATGAAGCAGGTTTACCTACTGACAGTTCGCGCATAGAAGCTACGCTTTTAACTATTGAATATATAAAAAATAAAGGCGGTTTGCCGATAATAGCTAGTCATTTTGGGCGTGAAGGAGATTCTATTGAAACGGTTATAAATTTTGCCAAACAAAAATATTCAGTTTTAACTGCGGGGGTGGAATTTTTAGAAAATTTACGCATAGATAAAAGAGAAGAAAACAATGATGAAAGTTTTGCTAAAGATTTGGCAAGTAAGGCTGATATTTATGTAAATGAGGCTTTTTCTGTTTCTCACAGAGAGCACGCTTCTATTGTAGGTGTTCCAAAATTTTTGCCTGCTTTTGCTGGTTTTCATTTTATGAAAGAATTTCAAAATCTTTCCAAAGCTTTTAATCCTGAACGTCCTTTTCTTTTTATACTTGGTGGCGCCAAATTTGAAACCAAACTTCCTTTACTAGAAAAGTTTTTGGAACTTGCTGATGATGTGTTCATTGGGGGAGCTTTGGCTGTGAAAGCGTTGGAGATGTCAGATAAAAATGGTGTGCCTATTGCTGATAACCCTAAAGTAATTTTTCCAGAGGGAGACATTGTGGCGCCTGATATTAATCCAGAAACTTTAGCTATTATAAAAGAAAAAATTGATCAAGCTCAATTTATTCTTTGGAATGGACCTTTGGGTAATTATGAAAAAGGTTTTATTGCTGGAACCGTGGCTTTAGCCAGAATGCTTTCTGAAAGTTCTGCTAAAGTTGTGGTGGGCGGGGGAGATACATTGGCTGTTGTTAATAAAGATGTGCAAAAAGTTATTACTCAACACGGTTTTATCTCAACTGCTGGTGGTGCAATGCTTGATTTTTTGGCTAAAGGCACTTTGCCGGGAATTGAAGCGCTTCAAAACCAAATCAGTTTAGAATAATTCTGGCGCACCGAGTGCACCAGAATTATTCTAAATTAGCTGTTATTTTTTGGGCGTTTTCTTTAAAATCTTTTTTGTCACCAGAGACTTTGTTGTTTGGATAAACCCAAATGTGGGCGTGCTCAACCTCATCACCAACAATTTTAGACAATATCCAATCGGTATTAAAAGCTTTCCTTTGGGCTTTGGCAATTTTTCGAGCAACTTCAAAATATTCACCGACGTTTGGTACATCCCAAACCCACCTGTGATGCTCTTTAGGAATAATTTGGCAATGGCCGGGAGATTGAGGGTTGATGTCAAGAAAAGCCAAAAAATTGTCGTTTTCGTAAACAATATGAGATGGCACCTCTTTTTTTATGATTTTACAAAAAATACAATTTTCCATAACCTAATTATAACACGTTTTTTCTTTCTTTTTTAATGTCAGAGGGGGCTAGGAGTGTTATTATTTTTCTATGGCTAAAAAATATTCTGTAAAACCTAAAATTACTGATGATTTAATTGAACAGTTACTTCACAATAGAGGTATTGAAACTCCAGAAGAAAAAGAGGCCTTTTTAAACCCTGATTTTGAAAAGCATTCTTGGGATCCGTTTTTGTTGTCTGATATGAAAAAAGCGGTTAATAGGATTTTGCAAGCAATAGACAAAAAAGAGCACATTGGGGTTTGGGGTGATTATGATGTTGATGGAGTTTCTGGGGTGGCTTTGTTTTATGATTTTTTTAAAAAAATCAATTTTGATAATTTTGTTTATTATATTCCTAGCAGACAAGAAGAGGGTTACGGTTTAAATCAAGACGGATTAGATGAATTAGCTAAAGAAAAAGTAAGTCTCCTTATAACAGTTGATTGTGGAATTAGAGATTTTAAAAATGTTGAATACGCCAAAAGTTTGGGTATGGAAGTGATAATCACTGACCACCACGAACCATCTTCCTCAATTGATGCGATCAGCGAAGAATTACCTAAAGCTTTTGCGGTAATAAATCCAAAAAGAGCAGATTCTCAATATCCTGAAAAAATACTTTGTGGCACTGGTGTGGTTTGGAAAATAATTCAAGCTATTTTACAAACTAGAAGAGATTTGATTTCAGAAGGTCAAGAAAAATGGTTCCTGGACTTAGTTGGGCTAGCCACTTTGGCAGATATGGTGCCTCTTACCGGAGAAAATCGTATGCTCGCTTTTTTTGGTTTGAAAGTTATACAACGTAGTAGACGTTTGGGTTTGCTGAAACTTTTTTCAATGTTGAGAATGGATAGAGAAAATTTAAACGAGGATGATGTCTCTTTTATGATCGCTCCGCGTCTTAATGCCGCTTCACGTATGGGTCATCCTGTTGAAGCCCTCAATCTTTTGATTGCTGACAACGAAGTGGATGCTGACACTTACGCTAAACACTTAAGCAGTATCAACGATGATAGAAAAATTTTGGTTGCTAATATTGTTAAAGAAGCCAAGAAAAAAGTTAGAGAGAAATTTAACAATGGGGGAGAGAAGCCTGTTATTGTGATCGGTAACCCTGAATGGCACCCGTCTATTTTAGGATTGGTTGCGAACTCTATTGTAGAGGAATATGAACGACCGGTTTTTCTTTGGGGTAGAAACGGAGGAGATGAAGAAAGGTTGCTCAAAGGTTCGTGTCGTTCAGATGGAGCAACTGATTTAGTGGCTGTGATGGAGAGGAGGCGAGAAGTTTTTATTGAGTTTGGTGGTCATAAAATGTCCGGAGGATTTTCGGTTAGTTTTGAAAAAATTCATACCCTTGAAGAGGTGTTAATAGAATCATTTTTGTCTCTGAAAGAAGAATTAAAAATTGATAACGAAAATGAAATTTTGGTTGACGCCGAACTTGGTTTGGAAAATGTTTCTCCAAAATTTGTTTCGGAAATTTTAAAACTGGCGCCGTTTGGGGTGTCTAACGAAAAACCCATTTTTATTTTCCGTGACGTTATCCCAGAAAAAATAAATCGTTTTGGAAAAAACAAAGAGCACCTCTCCATAAATTTTCGCGACGGCAGTAGAAGTGTCAGAGCGATATCTTTTTTCACTTCGCCAGACCAATTTGGTGATCTGCTTAAAGAGGGGATTAAAACCAATTTGGTCGCTAATATTGAAAAATCTTTTTATGGTGGACGCTCTGAGATTCGTTTGAGGATTGTAGATTTTTTTTAACATTAAATATAAAATGTTTTTATGATTACAATTTATACAGACGGTTCATCGCGTGGCAATCCGGGTCCGGGAGGATATGGAGCTATTATTTTTGATGAGGAGCAAGTTAGAGAAATTGGCGGTCGGGAAGATAGAACCACAAATAACAGAATGGAAATGATGGCCACAATAGTGGCGTTAGAAAATGTTCCAGCAAATTCTGATGTGGAAATTTACGCGGACTCAGAATATGTGATTAAAGGCATCACTAGTTGGATAAAAAATTGGCAAATAAATAATTGGCGCACCAAAGACAGGAAAGAAGTTTTGAATAGAGATTTGTGGGAAAAACTTTTGGCAGTTACTAAAGATAAAAATGTTGAATGGAAAAAAGTAGCAGGTCATTCTGGTCACAGTTTAAATGATAGATGTGATGAAATAGCTACTGGATTTGCTGATAATATAGAAGTGAATCTTTTTAAGGGCTCAAAACAAGAATATAATATGTTTCACCAATGATTTATTGGCTCGTTGTTTCATTTGTTCTTGGAATTATATTTGAACAAGTTTTTAATTTTGGTTGGAACTTTGCTTTATTGTCAGTTACAGTTTTCTTTTTCATCTTTTTAATTTTACGTTCAGAAAAAGGACGTCTCTGGTTTTTGTGTTCAATCTTTTTTGCCATTGGAATTTTGAGAATGAGTTTTGTTGATACTTCTTTTGATAAAAATTTATTAAAACTAGTTGGCGAAAAAATTTATTTTGAAGCTACCATCACAGAGGAACCAGATGTGAGAGACAGCTCGGTGCGTTACATTGTTGAACCAGATTTTTCTTCAGAATATATTTCTGGATGCACGAACGTTTCCGCGCTCAAAAATTCTTCGTGCTCTGCTCAGTCAATCTCACAAGACGTGCAAAAATTTGTTCCAGAAAAAAATCGCGTGTTGCTGATTGCTGACCCCTACCCTAAGCTTCGGTATGGAGATCGGGTCTCAGTTTCAGGTAAATTAGATTTACCAAAAAATTTTCAAAGTGATAGTGGTTTGGAATTTGATTACATTTCGTTTCTTGCTAAAGATAACATTTATTTTTTAATGTATCGTCCCGAAATAAATCTAGTTTCATCTAGCTCAGCAAGATTGCACACCACAGAAAAAATAGTTTCGGTTCTTTATTCATTAAAAAATATTTTTATAGAAAAAATAGGAGATGTGGTGCCCGAACCCAACTCTTCTTTTTTGGCGGGTGTGATTTTTGGCGCTAAGCAAAGTTTGGGACAGGAGTTGCTTGATGATTTTAAAAAAGTCGGACTTATACATATTGTGGTGCTCTCGGGATACAACATTACTATCATTGCGACGGGCATTTTTTATGCGCTATCTTATTTTGGCAAGAGAAATTTGAGTTTTGTTTTAAGTGTAATTTTTATGTTTTTGTTTGCGCTTATGGTTGGCTTTGGAGCAACAGTGATGCGCGCTTGCATTATGGCAACTTTAGCAATCTTGGCTAGGTTTTTAGGTCGGCCAGCTGACGCTTTGCGTTGGCTTTTTATTGCTGGTTTTTTAATGCTTCTTTGGAAACCGATGAATCTTTTTTATGATCCTTCTTTCCAACTTTCTTTTATGGCAACTCTAGGTTTGATTTTATTTTCACAACCTATTTTTTCTTTTATTACTAATAGCAAAATTTCAAAATACATTCCTATTAAATATGGTGTTCGTGAAATAGTTTCTTCCACTCTAGCTGTTCAAGTTTTTGTCTTACCTCTTCTTATTAAAATGTCTGGTTTTGTTTCAATAGTCTCTCTTTTAATCAACCCCTTGGTTTTGCCGTTTATACCTTGGGTTATGGCCCTCGGCGCTCTTACTGGTTTGCTGGGTTTGCTTCCTTTTGTGGGTGGATTTTTATCTTGGCCTATTGGCGCTCTGGCATATTTACTTACTCAGTTTGTAATAATTGTAACGAAGTTTTTTGCAAACGTTCCATTCGCCACTTTGCAAATAGGAAATATTTCTGTTTTTGCAATTTTGGTCTGTTATCTTTTTTACGGATTTATTTATTGGAAACTGAAAAAAGGCGACTTGTTTCTTTATCAACCTTTGTCTTAAGTTTGAGGTATTATATTTATAATGAAGTCTTCTAAACTCAAATTAATTACGCTTGGGATTTTATTTTTTGGTGCTGTTTTTTCTGTTTATGTTTTTTGGTGTGAGGAAAATAATGGAATCTTGAAAGTGACTTTTCTTGATGTTGGTCAAGGTGATGCGATATTTATTGAATCACCTAGCGGTAATCAGATTCTTATTGACGCTGGTCCAGATAAAAAAATATTACGAGAATTATCAAAGGTGATGCCTTTTTATGATCGTTCCATTAATGTAGTATTGGCTACTCACGCCGATCAAGATCATATTGGCGGACTGCCAGAAGTTTTAAAAAATTACAAAGTAAATATTTTTATGGAATCTGGTGTTCCCGGAGAATCTTCTACTTATAAAGAATTGGAAAAATTAGTCAATGATGGAGAAACGGAAAAAAACGTTAAAAAAATATTAGCGAGAAGAAATATGATTGTAGATTTGGGAGATGGGGCGGTTTTACAAATTCTTTTTCCTGATAGAGACCCGACTGGTATGGAAACCAACACAGCGTCTGTGGTAACAAAATTAGTTTATGGAGAAAATGAATTTTTACTCACCGGAGATTCGCCAATCGCGATTGAAAACTATTTAGTTTCTGTAAGTGATCTTTCAAGTAATGTTTTGAAAGTTGGTCATCATGGCTCTAAGACTTCTACGGGGCAAACTTTTGTCTCGGCTGTTTCTCCGGAGTATGCTGTTATTTCTGTTGGCGAAGATAATAGATACAATCACCCCAATCAAGCAACTTTAGATACTTTAACTAATTTTGGTGCTGAAGTTTTACGAACCGATAAATCGGGACGTATTATGTTTAAAAGTGATGGACTTAATTTAAGCGTAAAAACCACCAAATAGCTTTTAATATTATTGCTTGACAAAAAATATCAGTTGGTGTATAATTAGGGGTAGGTAGTAGTTTTTATCTTAAATAAGAAAGGAGGGTATTTTATTGGATTGGTAAACAAACCGGCATCGCCGGGGTGAGCTCAGCAGAACATCGCTGAGCTCTTTTTTATTCTAAAAATTCCAAAATAATTTAAGAAAATTATTTTGGGGTTTTGTGGCTTAGGTTTTTAAATTATACCAGCGTCTTTGAGGGTGGCATAAGCACCTTTCTTTTGGATGGTTTTGATAGCTTTAGCAGAAAGAGTGAGAGTGAAAGATTTATTTAATTCAGGCACAAAAATTTTCTTTTTTTGGAGATTGGCAAACTTCCTTGATTTACCACAAGGGTTGAATTGAGTAGCACGGGTCCTGTTTGAATAGGATCCGCCTATTTTTGATGATTTACCTGTGACTGCGCATACTTTAGCCATAATGAGAAATATGCTAACATATCGTTATATTGAAAGTCAAATCTTAAACTTTTAGATCTAAAATTATGGAATTTGTTATCATGATATTTATTCTCATAATGTCTGTGGTTGTTCACGAAGTGGCTCACGGTTATGCGGCTTTAGCTTTAGGTGATCCGACCGCCAAATACGCAGGCAGATTAACTTTAAATCCTCTTAAGCATTTAGATTTTGTCGGTTCGTTTTTGGTGCCATTCATTAGTTATCAAATTGGTGGTTTTATAGTAGGTTGGGCAAAACCAGTGCCTTTTAATCCTTACAATCTTAGAAATCAAAAATGGGGTGAAGCAATAGTAGCTATATCTGGGCCGCTTTCTAACTTAATTTTAGCGTTAATATTTGGATTGGCTATAAGAATAACATCTGATTATTGGTGGGATTCGGCTATTTATCAAAGTTTTTTTGGTATGGCGGGATTTGTGGTTTTGATAAATATCACTTTGGCAATTTTTAATCTTATACCTATCCCACCACTTGATGGTTCCAAAATACTTTTTACGTTTTTGCCTTATAATAAATGGCAAGCTTTGCGTGAATTTTTTGAAAAATACGGATTAATTTTAGTTTTTTTCTTAGTCTTTTTCTTTTGGAGGTTTGTTATTCAAATAGTGGTATTTTTATTTAGAATTTTTGTTGGGGGTTAAATATGTCTAATAAGAAAAGCACGTTTATAGGAGAACATTTGATCATTGCCGGAGCTTCTTTGTTTATTTTGCTTGGGCTTCTTTATCTTTCATCTTTATTTATGGAAGATTTTTCCACAGACTCCATTACCATTTTTGGGACTGAGTTTTTGATTGCTGATATTCAACCTCATATAATTCAAATACTTTTTATTGTCGTTAGTGTCTTAGTTTCATATTTAATATACCTTTTGCTTTCTTTGCGCACTCGCGCCGAACTTACAGCCGCAATTGCCACGAGATCATTATCTAATTCTCTGGCCCACTTTGAAAAACTCTACGAAGAAGCACCAGTTCCTTATGTTATTTTGAATGAAAAAGGAGAAATTATTAAACCCAACAAAGCCACTTTACGTTTTTTTGGTGTGGTTTTAGAGGAGATAGAGGGCAAAAATCTTTTCTCTCTTTGTTTTGAAGAAGATCAAGAAAAAGCGGAAAAATTATTTAGATATTACAAATCTAATCTACCGATAAACAGTGAAGAAATTAGGTTGATTACAAAAAAAGGGGCTGTTAAGTGGGTGCTTTTGTCTGTTTTTGGCGAAACGAGTTTTAATAATTTAAAAAAAGCGAGACTAGGTGTCATTTTTGATATCACAGAACGTAAACAACTTGATCAAGCTAAAACCGAATTCGTTTCTTTAGCTTCACACCAATTACGCACCCCTGTTTCTACTATTAGGTGGTATACCGATATGCTTTTATCTAATAGTTTTGGAGAACTTTCTGGCGAACAAAAGGAGTATGTGGAGACTATTCACAAAGTAAATCAAGGTATGATAGAGCTCATAGACACTTTACTTAATGTTTCTAGGATTGAGATGGGTTCTTTGAAGATTGATTTGAAGCCCACCAACGTTTCAGATTTGGTGGAAAGTGTTTTGGTAGAACTATCTTCACAAATAGAAGAAAAAAATATAAATATAGAAAAAAATTACGGAGGCAATCTTGAAAATATAGAAAGCGATCCTAAGCTTTTACGCATAGTGATACAAAATCTTATTTCTAACGCCGTTAAATACACTCAGCCAAACGGTACGGTCAGCATAACCCTCAAAGATTCTTTTAAAGAAAAAGCGATTGTGGTGACAGACACAGGTGTTGGTATTCCAGAAAAAGATCAAGAAAAAATATTTACCAAACTCTTTAGAGCTGGCAATGTTGACGTTTTATCTAGCAGTCAAGGTACCGGACTCGGTTTGTATTTGGTAAAATCAATAATGGAAACCATGGGTGGTAGCATTTCTTTTGTTTCTGAAGAAAATAAAGGTAGCACTTTTACCATCACAATTTAAAAATTTATTAATAAATAAAAATTATGGAAGAAGAACAAAACAAAAAGAAAGTACTTGTCGTAGACGACGATGACAATTTAAGAAGGGTTTTAACAGATAAACTTAAAGCTTCAGGTTTTGAAGTTATTAACGCTTCAAACGGGGAAGAAGGTTTAGAGAAAGCTTTGGCGCATCATCCAGATATAATATTACTTGATGTTATGATGCCAATAATGAATGGTCAAGTAATGCTTAGCAAACTTAGAGAAGATGAGTGGGGTGAAAAAGCTAAAGTGATTATGCTTTCAGTGATTGAAGATTCTGAAGTTATTGCTCAAGCGGTAGTTGATCGCAGTTTAGCTTATTTTATAAAGACAGACCAAAGTATGGATGATATAGTTAAACGGGTTAAAGCTATGCTGGAGGATTAGTTTGAAAAAACACCAAGCATTTGCATTTTTTATCAGAATGTATTAAATTGGTGTTTCAGCCGGTTAGGCTGATTTTTATGCCAACGATAAACCAATTAAAAAGAAAGAAAAGAAAAACTCTCCGCTCAAAATCTAAAGCGGTGGCTTTAGCTCGTGGTTTTAATACTAATAAAAATAAGCCTGTTTTTTATGCTTCACCGTTTAAGAGAGGGGTTTGTGCTAAGGTGACTACCAAGACACCAAGAAAACCTAACTCCGCTATCAGAAAGATTGCTAGAGTTCGTTTGACCAATGGTATGGAAGTTACAGCTTACATTCCAGGTATCGGGCACAATTTGCAAGAACACTCAGTTGTTATGCTTAGAGGTGGTAGAGTTAAAGATATTGGTGTTAGATACACTATTGTTAGAGGTCGCTTGGATGCAGGAGGAGTAGAAAAAAGAAGAACTTCACGATCGGTTTATGGTGTTAAAAAACCTAAAGATTCAAAATAATATATGAGAAGAGCGGTAAAAAACAGAAATATAACTAAACCAGACATCAAATTTAATTCTCAAAAAGTTGAGAAGTTCATAAATTATGTAATGGAAAGAGGAAAGAAGAACACGGCTAGAAGTATAGTTTACAAGGCTTTTGATCTTGTTAAAGATCAAGCTAAAGTAGAAGATCCGATGGAGGTTTTTGATACTGCTCTCAAAAACGCTGGACCAACTATGGAAGTGCGCTCTCGTCGTGTTGGTGGCGCTAACTATCAAGTGCCTAGAGAAGTGAGGCCAGAAAGAAGAACTTATCTTGCTATGAATTGGATTATTGATGCCGCAAAAGCTAGAAAAGGCAAACCAATGGCTGAAAAGCTTTCTGAAGAAATTATTGCTGCTAGTAAAAACGAAGGGGAAGCTATCAAAAAGCGTGAAAATGTTCACAAGATGGCTGAATCTAACAAAGCTTTTGCTCACTTTGCGTGGTAAAAACTCTTAAAAATAGCGTGTAGTTTATTCTGTTTTTCTGGTATAGACTTCAAAAGCGCTATATTTTAAGCATTGTAAGTCAACAGGATGAATATCTGAACTGGTTGAAATAAAAGCGCCTCGGTCAGAAAGAACTCTGCTGATTTCTTTTGCTACATTTCTTAAATATTCTTTGTTTACAATAATATCTTCTGAAATTCCTCCAGCAAAAACACTGACTGATTTATTTGGCAATCTTTTCAAAAAAGAAAGCATATCTTCTGGCACGATAGTGTAGGGCAACAAGGTTTCGTCGGCCCTTTCTTTGGTGCGAAAATAAGTCAAAATGTCTTTTAGATCGTCAAAATATATGGGTTCTACTGCTACATAAGATTCTGCTTTGCCTAATTCGGCGATTCTGTAACCGTCTGTGTTTTTACCAGCCCCTAAATCAATTACAATCTCGCCATCAAATCTTTTTAGAGCTTCTTTGGCTTGCGTGTATAGTTCTTTTTCTTTTATATCACCCAAACCTTCTTTGAAGTCTCTATAAACAAACTTACCAAAACTGGTAGCGTAATTACTACCAATGAAAGCATAATTCAAATCTCGGCCTTTTCCGAATAAGTGTTGCTTAGTTTTTTCTTGCACCCTGTTTTGTGATTGAGTGTCCTCAGCAATTTCTGCTATGTTAAGCAAACCTTCTTGGTTTATGTTGGGAATGAGGTCTTCAACTCTAGAAATGTCTAAACTCATACCTTATTTATATCATTTTGTAAAACAAAAAGCTAACCAGTATAAACCAATTGTTTTTGCAATTATTTTCTATATAGTGTATATTTTTTCTAAGTCCCTAAGGGTTTTTTTATTATCAATTATTTATTATTTATGAACCGCGATTATCCATTAGAAAGAGTTAGAAACTTTGGCATTATTGCTCACATTGATGCTGGGAAAACTACAACTTCCGAGCGCATTTTGTTCTATACTGGTTCTCAACACAAAGTTGGGGAAGTGCATGAAGGTGAAACTACAACTGACTGGATGGAACAAGAAAGAGAGCGCGGTATTACTATTACTGCTGCCGCTATTACTTGTTTTTGGTGTCCAACTTATTTGTCTCAGGAGGAAAGAACAAAACTGGAAAATAAATGTCGTTTTAATGTTATTGACACTCCAGGACACATTGACTTTACTGTAGAAGTTATTAGATCAATGCGTGTTTTGGATGGCGCGGTTATTGTTTTTGATGGTGTGGCTGGGGTAGAACCTCAATCTGAGACTAACTGGCGTTATGCTGAAGATGAAAAAGTGCCTAGACTTTGTTTTATTAATAAACTGGACCGAACTGGAGCTAATTTTGAAAGATCCTATCAATCCATATTGGATCGTTTGACTAAAAAAGCTATTAGAATGCAAATTCCAATCGGTGAAGAAGATCAGCATGAGGGTGTTGTGGATTTGCTTACTATGAAAGCTTTCAAATTTGAAGGTCAACTTGGTAGTAACATTGTAGAAGTTCCTATTCCCGAAAACCTTAAAGCTGATGCCGAAAAATATCACGCTGAACTTATTGAAAGAATTGTAGAAAACGATGAAACTGCTATGAATAAATATTTGGGTGGAGAAGAAATTCCTGTTGCAGAGCTTAAAAAGATTTTAAGAAAAGCTGTTATTGCCAACCAAGTTTTCCCAGTGTTTACGGGTTCTGCTTTGAAAAACAAGGGTATCCAATTAATATTGGATGCGGTGGTAGATTACCTCCCTTCTCCTTTGGATATTCCTCCAGTTAAAGGCACCGATCCAGAAACAGGTGAAGAAATAGAGAGAAAAGCTTCTGACGAAGAACCTTTTGCCGCTTTAGCTTTTAAATTGCAAACCGATCCGTTTGTTGGACAACTCACTTTCTTCCGTGTTTATTCGGGCACTATTGAAGCGGGTTCTTATATCTACAATGCTTCAACTGGTGAAAAAGAAAGACTGGGTCGCATTGTGCGCCTTCAGGCCGATAAAAGAGAAGAAGTAAAGAAGGTTTTTGCTGGTGAAATTGCGGCGGCTGTTGGTCTTAAAAGCGCTAAAACTTCTCACACTTTTTGTGATGAAAACCACCCAATTATTTTGGAATCCATTAAATCTCCGGAACCGGTTATTTCTCTTCGTATAGAACCAAAAACTAAAGCGGACCAAGAAAAAATGGGTATGGCTCTGCACCGTTTAGCCGATGAAGATTCCACTTTTAGAATTACTTCTGATCAAGAAACTGGCGAAACTGTTATTTCAGGTATGGGGGAACTTCACTTGGAAGTTTTAGTTGATCGTTTGAAACGAGAATTTAACGTAGAAGCCAATGTGGGCGCTCCTCAGGTGGCTTATAAAGAAACTATTACCGGTTCTGCTGAAGCCGAAAGCAAATATATCAAACAAACAGGAGGTAAGGGTCAATACGGTCACGTTAAAATTACTTTGAAACCTTTAGAGCCAGAAAAAGAGGGAGTTAAAAGACCAAAAAATGTTCATCGTGATGACATTTTTGAATTCATTGATTCCATTAAAGGCGGTATTATTCCTCAAGAATTTATTCCGGCCGTTGAAAAAGGTGTCAGGGAAGCTATGGAAAGAGGTATTGTTGCCGGCTACAAAATGGTTAATATTTCTTGCGAACTGACATTCGGTTCTTATCACGACGTGGACTCATCGGAAATTGCTTACAAAATTGCTGCTTCTCAAGCTTTTCAAGAGGCTGCCAAGAAAGCCAAACCTGTTATTCTTGAACCAATTATGAAAGTTGAAGTATCTATACCTGAGAAGTTTATGGGTGATATTACTGGTCATCTTTCTTCTAAGAGAGGTATTGTTGAAGGAGTGGATGATAGGGTGGGACTCAAAGTGGTTCGCGCTAAAGTGCCTCTTTCAGAACTTTTTGGTTACGTTACTACTTTGCGCTCTATGACTGAAGGTCGCGGTAATGCCAATATTGAGTTTGATCATTATGCTATTGTTCCTCCTAATGTGGCCACCACGATTGTTGAAGCCAGAAAATAATTACAACCTTAAAAATCAATACAAAAACGCCCCAGATTTTGTTTGGGGTGTTTTTTGTTATGCATTTTGAAATTATTATGATACATTTTAATTATTATTATAATTGCGAGACGTCAGATTTGAATATTTTTGAGCCTAATTTGGTTTGGGCGTAAAAACATTCAAAACTCTCTCGCACAAAATAAATGACATCTAAAAAATTTGAAATTGAAATTGGTGGTGAGAAAATGGTAGCCGAATTTAATGATTTAGCAGAAAATGCTCATGGTTCGGTAATTTTGCGATGCGGTGACACGGTGGTGCTTGCCACCGCGGTGATTTCTAAAAACGAAAAAGATTCTAACTTTTTCCCTTTAACTGTTGAATACGAAGAGAGGTTTTATGCTACCGGTCAAATCTTAGGTTCTCGTTTTATAAGAAGAGAAGGTAGACCTTCTGATGAAGCCATTCTCTCGGGCAGAATTGTAGACAGAACCATTCGTCCACTTTTTGATCAGACTATACGCAATGAAGTCCAAGTGATAGTTACTGTGCTTTCGCTTGATAAATATGATCCAGATGTTTTGGGGGTTATTGCCTCTTCTTTAGCTTTAGGTATTTCTAAAATACCTTGGAACGGTCCAGTTTCAGCAGTAAGAATTGGCAAACTTAAAGGAAAAAATGAATTTTTAATCAATCCTTCTTATGAAGCTAGAAATCTTTTAACTCCTGAAAAAAATACTAATGAGGAATATGAATTAGACCTTCTTGCTTGCGGTAAAGATGGTGTGATAAATATGATTGAAGTGGCTTCCAATGAAGTTTCTGAGGAAGTTTTGATGAAGGCGCTTGATAAAGCTAAAGAAGAAATTGAAAAAATCCAAAAATTTCAAGAAACTATCATTAAAGAATTGGGAGTCGCCAAAATGGAAGTTAAAAAAGTGGAAATACCTACTGATTTGAAAGAAGCTTTTGAAAAAGTGGTAGTTACAAAAATTGATACGATTGTGGGTGAAGCTGGTAAAGACAAGATTTATGCGTTAGAAGAAGAATGGTTACAGTATTTAAATGAAAATATGCCAGAAGCTGATCAAAAGTTGGCCAAAGTGCTTTTTGATGAAGCGATAAATGATTTTATTCACAAAAAAGCCATTGAGGATGGTGTAAGGTTTGATGGCCGAGGTTTTGATGAATTGCGTCCACTTTATGCCAAAGCCGGAGGCGTTTCTTCTGTTCTTCATGGTTCGGGTATTTTCTATCGTGGTGGAACTCATATTTTTTCTGCTCTGACTCTTGGTGGCCCAAGTGATTCTCAAGTGATAAATGGTATGGAATCTCAGATTAATAAAAGATTTATGCATCATTATAATTTTCCACCATTTTCTTCTGGTGAAGTTGGTCGGGTGGGTGTGACTAACAGAAGAGCTACTGGTCATGGTGCTTTGGCAGAAAAAGCTTTGGTGCCTATTTTGCCAGACAAAGAAATTTTTCCTTATACTATTCGCATTGTTTCTGAAGCTCTGGCTTCAAACGGCTCTACTTCAATGGGTTCAGTTTGTGGTTCTACTTTAGCGCTTATGGATGCTGGAGTGCCGATCAAAAGGCCAGTAGCTGGTATTGCTTCAGGTCTTATGATGTCTGGTGATAAATATAAAGTTCTCACTGATATTCAAGGTCCAGAAGATGAACATGGCGATATGGATTTTAAAGTGGCGGGCACCAGAGAAGGTGTAACAGCCGTGCAAATGGATGTGAAAGTAAACGGTATTCCTTTACCTATTCTTAAAGAAGCCTTTGAAAAAGCCAAATTAGCACGAATAAAAATTTTGGATGTGATTGAAGCTGAAATTAAGGAACCAAGAAAAGAAATATCACCAAGAGCTCCAAGAATTATTTCTATGAAAATACGTCCAGATCAAATTGGAATGGTTATTGGTGGAGGTGGTAAAGTTATCAATGAAATTAAAGATAACACTGGAGTAGAAATTAATATTGAAGAAGATGGCACAATTTATATTACTGGTGAAGCGGAGGGTGCCAAAAAAGCCCAAGCGATTATTGAAAGCATTGTTAGAGAGTTTAAGGTGGGGGATAGAACTACGGGGGTTGTGACGAGAGTGGCTGATTTTGGAGTGATTGTAGAACTTGGACCGAAAACTGATGGTATGGTGCACATTTCAGAAATGGCTAATTTCCGAATAGATAAAGTAGAAAATTATATAAAAGTAGGTATGAGTGTGCCGATACTTATTAAGGGTCTTGATGATAAGGGTCGTCTCAAACTTTCTATTAAAGATGCTGATCCTAACTTTATTCAGAAAAAATAGATTACTTCATTATTTTTTAGTGTATAATTAGATTGAATTATTGTTTAATCTAATGAGTGAAGAAAACACAAAAAACAATTCTAATAACTTTAAAAAAGTTGTAGAGAATTTACACAACAAAACTAAACTTCCTGCTCTACGCACCTATCAAGGTGATATGGCTGAATTCATAAAAGAGAAAAACGAATCAGTTTTTTCTATTGCCGCTAAAGAAAAACTTAGAAAAGAAAATGAAGAAAAAGCAGAAAAAGAAAGATTGAAAAAATTACAAGAAGAAACCGAAGCAGAGAAAAAACGAATAGAGGAGGAGAAAAAAAAGAAAAAAGAACAAAAAGCCAAAGAAAGAAAAGAGGTTGAGGAACACAAGATAGTTAAAGAAGTTAAGGAAGTCAAAGAGTCAGAAGTAATGTTTCCGCGACCAGAACCAAAATTACCGAAAAAGAACAATTTTAAGACTAATTTAGTGGTTGGCGCAGTCAGTTTGTTGCTTATCGCAGGTGGAGTTTTTATCTCTCTTTACGTTTTTAGGTATGTAAATACTGAACCTGTGGTTAGTGTGCCGATTGATACGGAAATTATTCCTTACAATGACACTATTACCTTGACCGGTGTAACTAAGGAATCTTTAGATGAAGAAATTGCCAGGTTGTCAGCTAAAAGCGGAGTGAGTTTGGTAAAAATCATAAATAGTGATGGTTTACCATTTGAAAAGTCAATGGACTTTTTTAACGCTATGAAAATTCCGGTGCCGAGAATTTTAGAAAGAACTTTGAGTGGTAAATATATGATAGGTATATTTTCTCAAAATGAAGAAATGTATCCTTTCATTTCATTATCTGTTAATGATTTTGGTAATGCTTTTTCTGCTATGTTAGATTGGGAAAAAACTATTACTCAAGATTTATCTTTTTTGACAAAACAAATTCAAAATACGGTTCCGGTTGATCCTACTTCTACTACAACTAACACTAATTCAAATCCAAATTCAAAATCAGATTCATTTGTTTGGCGAGATATAATTATCAAAAACAAAGATATTAGAGGCTTGGTTAATAAAAGAAATCAAGCTCAAATCGCCTATACTTTTTTGGATAAAAACACGGTTTTGATCTCTAACAATGTCTTTATTTTAGGTGATATTTCGGCTATTTATGTTTCTCGCTCAATTGTCAGATAAATGGGTTATGATACAATTAAATATATGAGAGAAGATATAGATATAAATTATTTTAAAGAAAAATTAGAAGAAGATTTGCTCCAAATTGAAAGAGAGTTGGATGATGTTGGTCGTAAAAATCCAGATAATGAATTAGATTGGGAAGCCGAACCAGCTGATATGGATGTAAGTAGAGCGGATCCAAACGAAGTGGCTGACAGTATTGAAGAATTTGAAGGCAACACAGCTGTTCTCAAAGAGCTTGAGATTAGATACAACGATATTAAAGATGCGCTTGATAGAATTGAAAAAGGAAATTATGGTATTTGTGAAGTGTCGGGTGAACCCATAGAAGAGGACAGATTGATCGCTAACCCAGCTGCTCGCACTTGCAAGAAACATATGAATCAATAGAATGAGTTACGCCAAAGTTCACAGTGCTCAAGCTAATCTTTTAAAACCTTATATTGTTGATGTTGAATCGGACCTTTCTAGAGGTCTGAATTCTTTTTCCATTGTTGGTTTGCCGGATAAAGCCGTTGAAGAAGCAAAAGACAGAATAAGCGCGGCTGTCAGAAATAGCGGTTTTGAATCTCCCAAAGCTAAGAATCATAAAATAATTATTTCTTTAGCGCCCGCTGAAGTTAAAAAAGAAGGTTCGGGTCTTGATGTTGCTATTGCACTTTCGTATTTGCTGGCCAGTGGGGATATTATTTTTGATGCTAAAGATAAAATATTTTTAGGAGAGCTTTCGCTTGACGGTTCTTTGCGTCCTGTTAAAGGTGCTCTAGCTTTTACCAGAAAAGCCAAAGAGGCGGGGTTTAAAGAAATTTTTTTGCCAATTCAAAATGCTCTAGAAGCTGCCTTAGTAGATGGTATGGTTATTTATGGAGCTGAAACTTTGAAAGAAATAATAAATCATCTCTCTGGTGATACTGATTTAAACCAAAGACTAAAATCATTTAAAAACGAAAAAGCTACTAATTGGCGAGCGCAAGAAATATCTTCCGATTTGGCTGATATCAAAGGTCAAGAAGCAGCAAAGAGAGCGCTTGAAATCGCAGCGGCTGGTGGTCACAACATTGCTCTTTATGGTCCACCGGGCACCGGTAAAAGTATGCTCGCTAAAGCAATGCCTGGCATATTACCACCTCTTTCGTTTGATGAAGTTTTAGAAGTGACGGAAATACATTCTATGACTGGCGCCTTAGGAGGCAATTTGGTGGCGGAAAGACCTTTTCGCAGCCCTCACCATACTGCTTCGCATGTAGCCATTATTGGCGGTGGTTCCAATCCTCGGCCGGGAGAAGTAACTTTAGCTCATAAAGGTGTCTTGTTTCTTGATGAATTTCCAGAATTTGAAAATAAAGCGATTGAATCTTTGCGCGAGCCACTTGAAGAAAGAGTGGTTTCGGTCTCTCGAGCTAAAGGCACAGTTAAATTCCCGGCGCATTTTATTTTAGTTGCCGCGATGAATCCTTGTCCTTGTGGTAATTTTGGTATAAAAGGGAAACCTTGCACTTGTAGTCCAATGCAGATTGAAAGATATAAAAGGAAAATTTCAGGACCTATTATTGATCGTATTGATATTTGGACCGAAGTTTCTAAAGTGGATCATGATAAACTGACTGAAAAAGCCGAAAAAAGCGAAAGCTTACCAGCAAGAGAAAGAATAATTAAAGCTCGTGGCATTCAAGCTAAAAGATTTCGTGATGTTGGGCGTAGAATTGCCACTAATTCTGAGATGAGCGCTCGTGATATTACTACAATTTTAAAAATTTCTGATGAGGTTAAAGAAATTTTAAACAGATCGGCTCGCACTTTAGATTTGTCCGCTAGGAGTTATCATAAAATTATTAAACTAGCTCGCACTATTGCTGATTTAGATTCCGCTTTTGAAATCTCTCCTTCCCATATTCTTGAAGCTATATCTTATCGTCCTAAACAAAAATAATATGAAAAAAATTTACACAATAATACTGCTTTTGATTCTGATACTGCTAGCCGGGTTAGTTTTTCCGTGGCGCCAAGAAAGTCAAGAGGGGGGTAAAATTGAAAATCAAAAAGAAAGCAAAAAAGTTATAAAAAAAGATGACAAGGAGGCTAAAATTTTGTTTGTGGGAGATATGATGTTTGATAGATACATAAGACAAGTGGGGAACAACAAAGGCGAGGATTTTGTTTTTTCTTGCATTGGAGATTTTTTGCGCGATTCCGATCTGGTAGTGGGTAATTTGGAAGGTCCAATTACTGAAAATGCTTCAATTAGTATGTTTACAACCCCGGGAGGAGAAGGTAATTATACTTTCACTTTTCCTACCAATACAGCCAAATTATTAGCGAAGAATAATATAAGGCTGGTAAGTTTGGGCAATAACCACATTTATAATTTTGGTGAGGCGGGGGTTGCTTCAACTAAAAGATATTTGACAGAAGCGGGCGTTGATTATTTTGGTTTGCCGGCCAACAGAGAAAGTTTAGTCAGTCAAATTGAGATAAAGGGTAATAAAATTTCTTTTATAAACTATAACGAGTTTGGAAACATTGCCGTAAACGATGTAGTGCAAAAAATAGAAGAAGAAAAACAAAAAGACCGAATAATAATAGTTTATACTCACTGGGGAGATGAATATGTGGCTCCACCACAAAGAGTTAAAAATATTGCTAAAAAATTTGCCGACAATGGAGCCGATTTTATTATTGGTTCACATCCGCACGTAATTTTAGAAAGTGAAAATATTAATGGTGCGCCAGTTTATTATTCTCTAGGTAACTTTATTTTTGATCAATATTTTAATGAAGAGGTTTCTACTGGTTTGGTTTTGGAGCTGAATATAAAAAATGGAAAAATTAAAACTTTTGAACACAAAGTTTTAATTTCTCGTGATGGCAGAACCTGCTTAGCGGATTAATTTAAAATTATTTTGGTGGAGAAGGGGGCATTGAAGCCCCATGCAAACAAGTTTTGATAATGCTTCTACGTGATTTAGTTAATTTTATCCACCTAGGTGGAGTTCAATGTTTATTCTATAAAATTAACAAAATAAACAAACATCTAGTTTCTTGATTTCAAAAATAAAACGAAACAATTTTTATTTTCTAAGTCCGAAGTTATTACAATTCCTTTCCTGAACAGACTTGAGGAGGGAACCGTCGCTTAGGCGAGAGTCTTGAAATTAAGCTCTAACGTAAGCGAAAGCAAAATCATTGACTCCAAAATATGGAGAAACAACTGACTTAGCTTTTGCAACTATATTTTTTGCATTTGTGTTTCGGAAACTTTTTTAGAGTTTTTCCAGCTCTATCACGCACATTGTCAAAGAATCTTATTTGTCTAAACCTTTCATCCCCGCCAAATTTATTTGTTAGCTGTGAAAAAGAAACAGGCAAACTTGGCGCGGACGATGTTTATTTTAAATTTCTGCGGAGTTCTCTTTCGGTATCTCTCTTTTTGATAGTTTCGCGCTTATCAAATTGTTTTTTACCGCGAACTACCGCAATCTCTAATTTAACCTTCCTACCCTTATTATACACCGAAATAGGCACAATTGTCAACCCCTTTTGGCTCTCCATTTTAGTCAATTCGGCTATTTCTTTTTTAGTGATTAATAACCTGCGGTTTCGCAAAGAGTCGTATTCTTTTGGGGTATTTGCTGGTTGATAGGGTGGAATATGCATATTTATAACAAAAGCTTCGCCTCCACGCAGAGTGACATAACTACCCTCTAGAGAACCTTGGCCTTTTTTGAGGGATTTTACTTCAAAACCAAACAATTCAATACCAGCCTCTATTTTTTCTAGAATTTCATAATTAAAAAATATTTTTTTGTTTTGTATTAACGCCATTATGCAACTTGTTTAGTTTCGTAATTTTAGCATTTTTATGATATTATTGCCTTATAATTTATAACCAAGATGACAAAAACTAACAAAAAAGACAAGAACAAGAAAAAACCTGCCGGTAAGATGCCTCCTAATATCAAAGGTTCTTTTTTGGGTAATTTTATAGCTAGTGTATTAATTTTATTCTTAACTATTTCTATTTATTCTTATCTTGGTGGTAGTAGGGTAAACGAAAAAATAAGTATTTCTGAATTAGCAAAGGCAGTAGAATTTGGAGATGTTAAGTCCATTACTGTTAAAAGCGGTTCCATTGAAGCGGTTTTTGTTGATGATACAACCAAAATTTCTACCAAAGAAGAAACTTCTGGTATAGAAGAAGTTTTGTCAGCTTATGGAGTTACCACCGAACAGTTAAGTAAAGTTGATATAAGTGTTGACCGAGAAGGGGGTTTTCTTTATTGGCTTATCAGTCTTTCGCCAATACTTTTCCCAATACTTTTTATTGTAGTTTTTCTTTGGATTATGACTCGTCAAGTAAAAGGTGCTGGTATGCAAGCATTTTCTTTTGGGCAATCTAGAGCGCGATTGACGGCGCCGGATGATCAAAAACAAAGAGTTACTTTCAAAGATGTGGCGGGTTGTAAAGAAGCTAAAGAAGAGCTTTCTGAAATTGTAGATTTTCTTAAAAATCCAAAGAAGTTTTTTGAAGTTGGAGCCAGGATTCCCAAAGGGATTTTACTTATGGGCGCCCCAGGCACCGGTAAAACTCTTTTAGCTAGGGCAGTTGCCGGAGAAGCGGGTGTGGCTTTCTTTTCAATTTCTGGTTCAGAATTCGTAGAAATGTTTGTTGGAGTCGGAGCTTCTCGGGTGCGTGATTTGTTCCAAACAGCTAAAAAAGCAGCTCCAGCTATTATCTTTATGGATGAGATTGATGCGGTTGGTAGAGTGAGAGGTGGTGGTCTAGGTGGTGGCAATGATGAAAGAGAACAAACCTTAAACCAAATTTTAGTGGAAATGGATGGATTTGAACCAACGGAAAAAGTTGTTGTGATGGCTGCCACCAACCGTCCAGATGTTTTAGACCCAGCTCTTTTGCGTCCGGGTAGGTTTGACCGTAGAGTAACCATTGATTTACCAGATCGCTCAGATAGAGAAGAAATTTTGAAAATACACTCTAAATCCAAACCTTTTGCTGAAGATGTTGATTTGACAGTGGTGGCTGAAAGGACACCAGGTTTTTCTGGAGCAGATTTGTATTCTCTTATGAATGAAGGCGCCATTTTAGCTGCGAGAGAGAATCGCACCAAGATTGCTCAATTTGATTTGATTCGTTCTATTGAAAAAGTTATGCTTGGTCCAGAACGTCGTAGTCATGTGCTTTCTAAAAAGGAAAAAGAAATTACTGCATACCATGAAGCGGGGCACGCTTTGGTGGCTAGTGTTTTGCCTTATACTGATCCAGTTCATAAAATTTCAATTATTAGTCGCGGTAGAGCTGCTGGTTATACTTTGAAACTGCCAATAGAAGATAAAAAATTACAATCAAAGAATGAATTTTTGGATGATATCGCTATGTCTCTTGGGGGTTATGTGGCAGAAAAAATAATTTTTGGAGATTTAACTACTGGCCCATCAAACGATTTACAAGTGGCAACTGCTTTGGCTAGAGATATGGTGACTAAATATGGTATGTCTGAAAATGTGGGGCCGATGGCTCTTGAAGGTTCTAATGGTAAAACAATTTTTGGCCGAGGATTAAATGAAAAAGAATATTCAGAACAAGTTAGTTCGGTTATAGACAAAGAAGTCTCAAGAATAATGAAAGAGGCTCATGATAAAGCTGAAAAAATTATTAACGAACACAGGCCACTTTTAGATACTATTGCTAAAAGACTTATAGAAAAAGAATCTATAGAACGTGATGAATTTGATTCTATACTTGTTGCAAATGGTATTCAGCCAAAAATAAGCGAAGCTTCGTCCTAGTTTTAAACTGCGGTGGTTTGTGATATATTTCCCCTATGCGCGCGTAGCTCAGTTGGTAGTAGCACCGAGCTTATACCTCGGGGGTCGTAGGTTCAAATCCTACCGCGCGCACCTATTTATTCCTTAAAATGTGCCTGAAACAATGATGTTACACGCTTATTCTAGGTGGATTACTTGTTTTTCGGCTAAATGTTTAGCAAGGAGGGGGTATTTTTTTAATTCAAAATCTTTTTCAATCAAAGTTTGAGCTTCAGTTCGGGCAGCTTCAACCATTTTGATATTTTGAAGAGCTTCCATAGCTAAATCAGAAATGCCCCATTGTTTAATACCAGAAAGGTCTCCAGCACCACGCTGTTTCAAATCGGCTTCGGCTAGCTCAAAACCATTTTTGGCGTTGACGAAAGATTTAAGTCGGGAAATGGTTTTTGTTGATTTACTTTCAGTGAAAACAAAACAATAAGGTTTAAAAGAACTTCTGAGAACCCGGCCACGCAGTTGATGAAGTTGAGCTAAACCAAATCTTTCTGCGTTTTCAATTATGATAACTGTGGCGTTAGGGATATTAACTCCAACTTCTACGACTGAAGTAGCTACTAAAATATCAGCTTTTTTATTTTTAAAATCTAACATAACCTGCTCTTTTTCAGCGGGTTTTAATTTTCCAGTTATGGCAGAAACTTTAAATTCTGGAAAAATTTTCTTTTGAAGTCTTTCGGTTTCTGATTTGACAGATCTTGCGTTTATGGCGGTTTCTTTTTCTGGATCAGGGTCATTAATACGCGGACACACAACAAAAGCTTGTCGTCCGTTTCGTAATTCATTTCTTACTTTTTCATAAACTTTTTCTCTTTCGTGAGGTAGAGCTATTTTGGTTTCTGGTAATTGTCTACCGGCTGGCAATTCGTCTAAGATTGATAAATCTAAGTCGCCAAAAATTGTTAGAGCTAAAGTGCGAGGGATAGGGGTTGCGGTCATAGAAAGTAAATGGGGCGCTATATCGTGTTTGCGACGCAATTGCATCCTTTGTTTAACTCCAAAGCGGTGCTGTTCATCTATGATGATAAGCGCTAAATTTTTAAATTTAACAGTTTTTTGGATGAGGGCGTGGGTGCCAATCAGAATTGGGATCTCACCGTTTGCTACCCACTTCAAAAGTTGCGGTTTAGAAATTTTCGTCCATTTATTTTTATCTGTTTTGGAAGGAAATTTTTTAGCGCCACTGCCCGTGATTAGTCCGATTGCAAGTTTGTGTTTGGAAAAATATTCTATGAAAGATTCAAATTGTTGTTCGGCTAAAATTTCGGTTGGTGCCATGTAGGCGATTTGTAAGTTGCCCGCTTCTGCTGGCAGGTCGGTTTTGGAATTTATCGGAGTGGTTTTAGCGGTTGCGAAAGCGATAGTAGCCGCTACTGCTGTTTTGCCCGAACCAACATCTCCTTCCAAAAGACGCGACATCGGATGCCCGCTTTGCAAATCTTTAAAGATGGTTTTTATAGATTTAGATTGAGCTGAAGTTAGGGGAAAAGAAAAATCTTTTGTGAATTTTTTTACTTCTAAGTTTTTTTCCGGTATAACGAAAGATTTTTCTTTTCTAGCCAAATATCTTTCTTTTTGGCGATCAAGTTGCACAAGAAATATTTCTTCAAAAGCAAATCTTTTTCTAGCTATTTCGGCGTCTTCTTTTTTTCTAGGGGAATGAATCCAGATGATTGCTGTTTTAAGAGAGGGAAGGTGATATTTTTCCAAAATATTTTTTGGAATAGGGTCTTTTAAATTTTCCAAAATTCCATTTCTAAATACTTTTTGTAAAGCATGATAAATCCAATTTGAGGAAATACCTCGGCTTTCTGGATAGATTGGAGATAAGTTAAGATTGTTTTCGCCAGAAAATAATGAACCGCTAATTTCTTCGGGGATTTTGTTTACCTTTTCTATTTTGGGATTAAGAATGCTTAGTTCGCCATTTTTTTCTGAAATCTTGCCTTCTAGTCTTACCAAATTTCCTTCAGAAAACATTTTGGCGATATAGGGTTGACTAAACCAAATTAATTTTATTTTACCAGTTTGATCTTCAACTTCAGCGGTGGAAATAGCCACTTTTGATTTAAAAGTTTTACCTAATTTAAGTTTGGAAATTTTGCCAAATATAACCGCTTTCTCGCCGGCTGTTAAAAATTCTATGGATTTTACCAAACCAGCTTCTCCATAACGAGTTGGAAAATGTCGGATTAGATCAGAAACTTTTAACAGACGCATTTTAGCGAGCGCTTTTTTTTGGAATGGTGATAACCGAAATATTTTTTCAAGAGGGGTTTCTGGTTGGATAATCATTGTGGTTATTGAGGAAGGAGAGTGCCATCTTCAAAAATGGGAGCGGTGCTACTAGCGGTGGGACAAGGATCAAACTCGCAGTTTGGACCGCTTCGCCCTACATAAGAACCGTCAGGACATAATTTAGCATCGGCGGTGCAGACTACCGGCTCTAGTTCGTTAGGATTTTTATATTCAACAGGTTTGGAATTATAGATATAAAGCAGGCCTCCAGAAATAAAAACTATGGCTACAAAAGTTAAAACAAAAATTTTATTATCCATATTTTAATACTATTATTTATTAACAAAAAATTCCACTAACACAAAAATTACCCAAAACACAAACAACACAAAAGCCTCTTTTTTTGTTAAAGTTTTGCCACTTCTCATAAAATGCAAAAGCATAAAAGCTGCTACTACCATAAATACACCAGTTACATAAACGATTCTAGGAGGAAAAGAAAAAGGGTTGATAAGTGCTAATATACCAACTAGGATTGTGGCGTCAGCAAGGACTGTGCCGAGCAAATCGCCGATAGCCAGAGAATCATCATTTCTTTTCAGTGATTCTAAAGAGAAAAATAATTCTGGCATAGTGGTGCCGAGACCAACAATGAGCATCCCAATAAGCACAGGATTTATACCAATCTTTTCAGCTAAGAGAGTGGCTGAATTTACAGTGAAATAAGAACCAGCAAGGAGTATTGCCATACTACCAAACAAAAAAATAAAATTTTTCCACCTGTTTTTGGGTTTGTATGCAATTATAGGTTCGCCCGCCTCTCTTTTTATGGTTGTGTAATAAAATATAGCCCCGATGATTACTAGAACTAATCCTTCAATGCGTGAAAAATGTCCGTTTAAACCAAAAATTAAAGGTATAAGTAATATAAAGGGATAAATCGTGTGGTTTTTTATAATCTTACTTTCTACTTTTAAGTTTCTTCCAGTGAAAAATACGAGAATAGCAAAAATCAAAGTGAGGTCTGCGATGTTGGAACCAAACAAAGTGCCAAGACCAAAATCGGGAACACCTTGTAAGCTTGAATTGATGGAAACAAACGCTTCAGGCAAAATTGAAATAATGGCTATTATGATAAAACCAACTGTATATTTTGAAAGGTGGTAACTTTTTGCCAACTTGTCGGCATATCTGGTTGATAAAGTGGCGCCTTTGATAACCAAAAACAGCGAAAAACAAAAAATTAAAAATGCTTGAATCATTTTTCAATTGTCTCATCTTTTATCTTAAAATCCAAATATTTATAATAGTGTTAATAATTACGATGTTACCAAGTCTTTAATTTAAAAATACGCCTTTTTTACTTTGTGTTTTAGTTTTTCATCTTTGTGGAATTCGTTGGTTATTTTTTTGATACAATTTGATACAATAAAAGCGTCATGATTAGAAATTTTAATTTTAAATTACTGACAATTGTTGTCGGGGTTGTTGTTTTGATTTTAGGACCATCAATTTTCGGAGGTGATGTTCCTGTTGTATCAGCGTCATACGATCCTGGCTTGTTTGTTACCACATGGCAAACTAATGTAGATGGGGCGACTGAACCAACTACAGTTACTCTAAATTTTCAATTATCTGGGGCGACGGGATATTATTATGTTGATTGGAGATGTAATGGTGATTTTCGGGTTGTTGATAAAAATAAAGTTGTTTATGACTACGAAGAAGAAGGCACTTTTGATATTTGTATAAAGTCACCAGTTACCTCCTTGGCTTTTTCTGCTCCCGGTCTTGCAACTGACGAAAGGGCCAAACTTCAAGAAATTAAACAATGGGGCAATATTAAGTGGTCAAGTTTTGCCAAAGCTTTTCAAAGTATGCCAAATATGCAACTTACCGCGGATGACGTGCCAGATTTGTCACAAGTCAAAGATATGTCTTTTGCTTTTGAAAAACAAATTTTGATGGCAATGAGTCTATGAACCGTTGGAATACTGGCAATGTAACTAATATGGCGGGTATGTTTAGAGATACTCCTAACTTCAACGCTCCTATTGGCAGTTGGGATACTAGCAAGGTTACTAGTATGCACGCTATGTTTAATAATGCCACTATTTTTAATCAAGATATTGGAAACTGGCAGACTGGGAATGTTATCAATATGTCAAATATGTTTAGTGGGGCTACAAAATTCAATCAGGATATTAAGAAGTGGCAAACAGGCAAAGTTATAAATACCGCCGGTATGTTTATGAACACTTCATTCAATCAAGATATCTCAAATTGGAACACCAACAGCTTTACTAATATGGGATATATGTTTAAGGGTGCTGTAACCTTCAACCAGCCAATTGGTTCTTGGAATGTTTCAAAGGTATACAATATGGACCGATTGTTTGAAAATGCCGCAGCTTTTAACCAGCCGCTTGGCAGTTGGAATTTATCAAGCACTACCAATATGGCAGGTATGTTTAGAGGCGCTGTTCTGTTTAACCAACCAATTGGTAATTGGGATACTTCAAATGTGAGCAATATGGGCGCGGTGTTTAGTGGCGCTAAAGCTTTTAATCAAGATATTTCAAATTGGAATGTTGAGAAAGTTACCACTTTTCATCAAGTACTCAACAACTCTAATATGAATCCGGATAACTACGATAAATTGTTAAACCGCTGGAGTTCACAGAACGTTTGGTCCGATGTGTTATTTGGTGCAACCGGTGTTTATTACTGTGGTGCGGGACAAGCTAGAAGCACCTTGGCTAGCACTTATAGATGGGAAATCACTGATGGTGGTAAAAATTGTCCGCCATGGGATTTGACTTTATCTGACGATGAAATTTTTGAAAATACTACTGAAGTCGGTACGGTTTCGGCGCTTGACGAAGCAGCTACTATTAGATATTCCTTAGTTCCAGGTGAGGGAAGTGAAGATAATACAAAATTCTCTCTTGATCTAACTAGTGGAAAGTTAGTTTTTATCAAAGCCCCAGATTTTGAAAAACCAACTGATATTGGCGATCCAGACAAAGAAAACACCTATTCTATCCGAGTGCGAGCGACTGACGCGACAGATTTGTATTCCGAAGAAGTTTTCATAATTACCGTGCTTGATGTTGATGATGTCGCGCCAGTTATTACAATTGATGCTCCCACCAAAATGAACGAAAACAGTATTACCAATACCACCTTTACTGTTTCTGATCGTTTCTCAATTAGAGATGTTGTGGTTGATACTTCTAGTGTGGCTGCTGCTACGGGTATTAATTGTAAACCAGCCCCTAATGCGTCTACAACAGACATAAATTTTCCGTTTGTAAACACTAACCCTAGCCCAACTAATCATTTGGTGCTTGAATGCACAATTGAAATTATTAGTTCGGGTAAACTAGTTCTGAGAGCCATTGATAAGGCTGGTTATAGCTCTACGAAGACGGAAGAAGGTTATGTGATTGACTCTTTGGGTCCAACCTTTACGGTGGCCAATGTTGATATCACGTCTCCGGGAAATAGTTTATTTTCACCAACGGTTAGATTCAATGCTGTGGCTCCAGTTGGAGTTAAAGAATACGAAATTATTTATACCGAAAACAATGGCGTGGAAGGAACGTGGGATCTGGAGAAAACTACTCAAAAGGTGGGTCATACTGGACAGTTGCAACAATGGAAACTTGATCTTGATCCTGATAAGGATTCACACGTAGTGGAAATCAAAGCTTACAGTAATGCTAATAAAGCTACTACTAGGAGAATTACTTTTCCGTTAGAGGTGACTATGACCGCTCCAACAATTATTAGTAACAAAACTATCAATGACACCAAAGTCACGATTACTACACCTAATGTCGGTAACGAAATTGGTAATATAGAATTTACTGGTTCGGCTTCGTCTAGCGTGAGTTTAGGGGAGTGTAGAGATTCCGATGGTAACATTGTCACTTCTTCATACACCACAAGTGTAACTTGTGAAGTTTTAGGTATTCATAATACCGGTATGTTGGAGATTAAAGCTACGGATCTTGGCACTAATATGACTGGTAGCAACCAACAAAAATATTTTTATGATACAGAAGCCCCAACCACTACTGTGAGTGCGCCAACCAAAATTAAAAAAGATGATATTGACGACATCTCAATTACTGTAACCGACAATGTTGAAATGTATGCTAGTAGCACTTCGCTTGTGACAGATTCAACCACTGCCTCGGTTACAAATTGGGACTGTCAAATTTGTGATATTGATCGCCGAAAATTAAATTGTGCTGCTACGGTTGCTAGCTCGGGTGATATAGTTTTTCGGTCAACTGATCAGGCGGGCAATACTTCTACTACCACTATAGCCGGTTTTGTTGTTGACCGTGTGGCGCCAGTTGTGGTCATTAGCACTTCAACTTCTATTATTAATAATAACAATCACACTAACTACACTTTGTCGGGTGAATGCACAGCAGGTGACGATAATTTGTTGGTAACAATCGGTGAGCAACCTTATGTCACAGCTTGTGACGCTTATGGTCAGTGGACTTTGTCGGCCGATTTATCTAGTTATGATGATGGTGCAATTGCTGTTACTGCTCAACAAGCTGACGCTGTTGGCAACGAAACGACAACCAATGGCAGTCTCCTCAAAGACACGATAGCTCCGACCATAAGTTTTATCAATAAAATTACTAATGTTACTTCACCGCAACTAATCGGTCTGGTTAATGAAGCAACGACAACAATCACAATTACAATTGATGGCAATGATTATTTTGCTGACAACAAAGGTGACGGCACTTGGGAATTGTCGGCAGGACAAATCAACGCTTTAGCTGATGGGGTTTATGCGGTTAGCATCACTGTTTTGGGTCAATCCGGTAATACTAGAAATTACTATTATCCCAGCGGTTTAACAATTGATACTGTTCTTCCGGATGTGACTATTGAGCAAGCTCCTACTCAAGCCGATCCGACTAACGTCAATCGTGCTGAATTTATTGTTGAGTTTTCAAAAGAAATCCACGGAGAGCTTCTCTTGGCGAGCGATTTTACAATCACGGGCTCAAGCGGGGTGGTTGGGTTGGAAAAAATTGATAACCGTAAATTTAAAGCAGTAGTAACCAATATGACAAGCGGAGAAACAGTCACTTTAAGTCTTCAAGCTAACAAGGTTCAAGATGTGGCTGGCAACTTTAATACCGCCTCGGTTTCAGTTGATAATCAGGTTACCTACAGAGCGGACAATATAACTGTTTCTGAAAATAAACCTTCTGGGTCTGGATTTAGAACCCGAACCAAAACTGATCTTTGGTTTGATGATTTGGTTCATAACGTTAATACAGTTGCTAAAAATTTCAATTTCAGTCTTCCTACTTTTTCAACTGACTCCATTTGGTCACCTAACAAATCAATCACAGCATCAGGTTCTTCTTTATTCTCTTCGCCAAAAAAGTTTTATCTAAAAGATCAATATGGTAACCAGGGTAAATCAAATATTGTTAATCGGGCGATTATTGTGGTTTTGGATGGTTCTTGCCAAGCCAATGTTATAAAAGCTAACAGCTTAAAGGGTAACATTAAAGCTCCCGAACAAGGTGTTGAAATTATTGGTGGTCTGACTTACAAGTTGGACTGTGAAAAACTTGGTGGTGATGCTACTGTTGGTGTTGTTTTAGGAGAGTATTACCCAAATCTTGATATCTTACGTATTTACAAGAAGCAAGATGGCGAACTGGTTGATATTACAAAAGTTGTTAATTTATATAACGAGAACAAGGAAACCAGAATGACTTTAACTCTCATTGATGGCGCTGATTATGACGAAGACGGCAAGCCAAACTATGAAATTCTTGATCCGCTTTATGTTGGTGTTTACAAGGAGTCAGCGACAACCACATCTACTGATATCGCTGAAAACGAAGGTTGTTCTTGGAAATTTATCGTTACCATTTTGGTTGTCTTAATGGTTGTAGTTATAATATTTTTAGTAGCCAAAAAGGAAAGACAAAACAAACGCAGGTAAACTTTTAAGGAGTAACAAGCAAGTTTCTAAGTGTGTGAATAGTAAATTATTTTTCTTTAACTAATTCGTCAGCTATTTCAAAGATATCTCCAGCTCCCATTATCAGCACTACATCATCAGAACAAACTTTTTCTTTAATAAGTTGCATCGTTTCAGACAAATTTTCGGTATATGCGACTTTTCCTGCAAGTTTTGGATTATGTTTTTCAATATCGCGTGCTAAATCACAAGAACTAATATTTTGATCTTCTTTTTCTTCGCGTCCAGTGACATCATAAATTTCTGAAAGAATAATTTGATCAGCAAAATCAAAAGCGCAAACAAAATCGTTGTAAAGTCCGCGTAGGCGATTGTGTTGATGCGGTTGAAAAATCGCGACAATGCGTTTGTTTGGATAAAATTCTTTGGCGGCTTTTAGTGTTTCCTTAACGGCGGTTGGGTGGTGAGCATAATCAGAAATAATCAAGGCTCCGCGATACTCTCCTTTAACTTCAAATCTTCGCCAAATTCCTGAGAAATTTTCAAGCGACATTTTGATTTTTTGGATATCAATACCAAAATAAACACCGATTGCGACAGCAACAAGCGCGTTTAAAGCGTTAATTTCACCAGGAACCTTCAAGACAAATTTTCCCAGATTTTTTTCTTGATGAAAAACATCAAAAATGGTCTTTCCTTTTTCTGTCTCAAAATTTTGGAAATAAAAATCATTTTGGTTGTTTTTGCCAAAATAAAAAATTTGTACGTTTGGTTTTTGGGTCTGTATTCTTTGAGCAACTTCTCGTGTTTCTTTACTGTCGCCATTTGCAAACAAAACTCCGTTTGTCGGCAGGTGTTCACAGAACTCCGCAAAAGCGTCTTTCATTTTTTCTACATTTTCATAATAATCGGTATGATCCAACTCAATATTATTAAGCGCGATTATTTGCGGATAAAGACTTATAAAATTCTTGCGATATTCGCAAGCCTCAGCCACAAAAATTTCTCCTTTACCTACACGTAAATTACCTTGATAGCGGGGGACAATACTACCCACCAAAACCGACGGATCCAAATCTCCATCTTCAAGAACAGCTCCTGTCATTGCGGTAACGGTTGACTTCCCGTGTGTTCCACAGATTGCTATACCTTTTTTCACATTAAAAATCATCCCCAATGCCTCACCGTAAGTGGCGGTTTTAATACCTTTTTCTTTGGCGACACACAACTCCGGATTACTTACTGGAACGGAGGCAGAATAAACAATTAAATCAATGTCATCGGTTATATTTTCGGCAACTTGCGAATAATTTATTTTAATACCTTCTTTTTCCAATTGTTTCGTTACTGCTGACGATTTAAGGTCAGACCCAGCTACTTCTTTTCCTGTTGTCAGTGTATAACGAGCGATTGCGCTCATCCCAATTCCACCCACACCCACAAAATATATTTTTTTTGCTTTGGTTATGCTCATCCTCTTTTCTTTGATGATTTGATTATACCACCATAAAGGTGTTTCATTTATAGCCAAAGAATTATATCCCTTTGATTTATAAAATGTGTGTGTTAAATTATACTGTGAAGTTATAACAACAACGTCTATGAGTTTTGAAAAGCCGAAACCGGCACAAATAGAAAAAAGTCAAGAAAAGGAGCTTATTTTACAGCGTATTGAGAAAATAAAAGACTTGTGGTCGGTTTTGCAAAAACATTGGGAAGATAGTGGTGTGGCGGATCCGCTTGCTGAAATTTCCTCAGAAGTAACGCAAGCTGAAGAATTATTCAAGAGTGAAATTGTCAAAATGCTTGCTTGTTCTCCAGAGGAAGCGGAGGTGCTTTACGAAGAAGCAAGGAGGATCAAGGCTGATACTATTGGCGAACCAATTCATCTGAGGGCAGCGATATATGTTACAAATGTATGTAGACAAAATTGCCGTTGTTGCACGATGAGGAGTGATAATCTCAAAGAGGGAACAGTTGAAAGAAAAAGAATGAATAAGGATGAAATTGTGGAAGCGATTGTGCAAGCGCGTGAGGGGGGGGAATTAAAGACATATTTATTCAAGGAGGAGAGGATGTGGAAATCATCTCGACAGTTATTGAGGCGGTGAAAAAGGCCAAAGAAGACTACCACGACATTGATATAACTCTTAGTTTCGGAAATTTGTCACAGGAACAGTATAAGGAAATTTATGATGCAGGCGTAAGAAAGTATGTTATTAAAATTGAAACTGCTAACTCAAGAATTCATGAGGAGCTTAGAAGCCGAACTATTCAAGATCGTATCAATTATATGGTGTCCGCCAAAGAAGCGGGGCTTGCAATTGGTTCAGGGAACATTATAGGATTACCAGGTCAAACAGATGATGATCTTGCGTCCGATCTCATTTTTCTTGGTCGGTTTGGGGTTGACGAAATGATAAGTAGCACGACCTACACACCATCCGAAGTTTTGCCGGAACCATACAATAGACAACCGGCTGGTGATTGGGAAAAGACCAAAAGATTCATTGCATTATTGCGCTACCTTTTTCCGAAAGCATATATTGAAGTTCCAAGTAATGTTGACGGGCAGGGAATAATAAGAAAAAACCAAGAAATACTAGGTCAAACCGAACTGATTATGGCGGGCGCTAATGACATGCTGGTTGAGTTTACTCCTCAAGAAATGGCTAAGAGTTATGGCGCAACTGCTACTCCAGAAAATCGCCATGTGGTAAATATGGAAGTCGCGCAAAGAGTGGTTGCGGAGGTGGAAAAACTCTCCAAATAAATCTTTTTGTCTTTTTGCACCTTGTTATTACCCTTTTTTGATAATTTTAAAAATTGAAGCCTTTTTCCTGGAAACCAAAATCTTCAGTTTCTTTTGACCTTCAAAAAAATTTTTGAATTGAAGTATTGCTCCCTCAAATTTTTCAACAGAGCCGGTTAAGATAACAGCAATTCCTTTATTAACGAGCATTCGTTTGAATGCTTTCAACATATCAATATAGAAAGCAACCAGATTGTCAATTTTTTGATATTCTCCCCACGGAGGATCTGTAATAATCTTGTCCATGGTTTCATCCTTGATCTCTTTTAAGTTCAAGGCGTTAGCGCACAAAATTTCTATATTCCTATGTTTACTTAGATTGTTTTTTAATTTTAAAGTTAGGCTTTTATCTTGATCTACTGCAATTAAAAATTTGTATGGAAAACTATGGATTCTTTCTTTGGGAATAGCGCCATAACCAGCAAACGGATCTAGAATAATGTCTTTAGGAGAAGGGGCTGACAAAAAAGATAAAAGGTGAGCCAATTCTGTTTTGAGTTTGCCTTTTTGTTTTGATTTAATTTTGTCATAGTTATATGAAATTCTGGTGCCAAAAAAATCAATTCCTTCGGACCTCAAAATAAACCAAAATTCCAAATCAGGGTTCTTTACGCTTAGTTTGAGATCTTCTATAAAACACAACTTCTCTTCTAATTTTTTTACTAAACCGCGATCAACTGAAATCATTTGATTTGCTAAAGAAAAAACAATCTTAAACCTTCTTCTTTTAGGGGGGGGGCAGACTACTCTTGATTAGGGGAATAAAGTTTTTAACCCCCAAAACTTTTTTTACCATTAGAACAAAATATTCACTCGTTGGGTTTGCATCTTTAAACTCGTATAGCAATCTAAAAACATTATTTAGAAAACGATAATTTCTTACGTCTCTTTCGGTTGCCTTAGTCTCAAATACAACTAAACCATCAAAGATTTTAATATCTTAGCTTTTCCTTTTTTTGAGCAAAATCTCAATTATTTCTTGAGTCCCACTAATAAATGTTGAAAAATAAACTTTCATATGTTTTTTGTAAATACTTTGTTGAATTTATCATGGGTCACAAGTTTGGGTTCTTCTTAAACTTTATTAAAATACTCGCAATTTGTTTTGCTTTAGTTTACACTTCCTGCAACTTTACGTCTAATCCGAACTCTTGTTTGTCCTATCAAATGTTTTTGACGGAATCTCCTCCGCACATCCTTCCGCCTCGCCCTCGCTCGTTCAAAAAATTTCAGGGCAAAACTGAAACGCTCGGGCGAGCAAAAAGGAAGGGATTAGGGGAAAGGAATTTTTACCCACCCTCGCTTTCCACCATCGCCGAATTTCGTGCCAACGAAGTTGACACGTTGCTATTTGTTTTCTTCTCACTTTTTCACAAGCGATAAGCATGTCATAATATGAAAAAGTCGGTCTGACACATCTCTTGTAAAAAATTTCTTTTTGCCAAAACCATGAGCGAAATCATTTCTCAAATTCATTCCTAATTTTTCCGTCAGCACCAATCTGAAGTAAAAAGCCATATTTTGCCCCGTTCCAGCAAAAACTCTTTCAATAATTTCACCTTGTTTGTTCAATAATTGGCGAAGGGTAAGGCGATCGTATCCGCCAAGATTATTTGGCCTCAAAACAATACCACCGCAATTTTTTACCAATTCCCTGATTGCGCTTTCGATCAACGGACTGAACAAGTGTGAAGAAACAAGATAATCATTATCCCAATATACTGAGATTGCTCGCTCTAAATACTCTTTATTTTCATTCTCAAAAAGTGTTGAGTTTCTAAAATAATCCGTAATGTTTTGTTTAGAAACTCGCTTTTTCAGTTCATCGATCACAAGAGTTAGAAAAAACGAACCAAATTGAATATACTGCGAAGCGTATCGCTGGAAATGATTGTCGTAATCTTCCCCAAGCGTGGAAAGTTTAGCTATTGGTATTCCGTCATCGGAAATAATTTGTGTCGTGCATAAAAACTGGATCGGGTGTTTTCCGGAAACATCTTTTAATTGCTTTTCTACCGCTTCTTTTTTCGGTAAAAAATTGATTGCTATTTTAGCGATAATCGCTTCTAATTTACTTTGCTCTTTCTCGCCAAAAATTGCTTTCAAAAAATCGTCAATATCTTTCTGTTTTATTTCCGTTGTTACGGAAATTTCTTTGAGGGATTTATTCCAATCCAAGTCCAGCTGCCCCATTTCCTGCGAAATTCTGTTGCTGGCGGCTGTTGCCTTTGAAAATCCTTTGTCTCTGTATTTTTGATATATCTCGTGTACTTTTTCGTATGCGTGTACTTTCAATAATGCGTCAGAATTTGTGCGGTCGTTTGTTTTTAATAATTTTTCCAAAACATCTAAAACACGCATTAAATTATCTTCGTCTTTTTCGTTTGCGTAATATTCAGCAAGCAAGGAAACGGCGTTTTCCGCCAGCCACACATCTTTTTCAACCCTTTTCAACCTATCTTCTAACGCTTTAATCAATTCCGATTTTTCTGTTTCCGTAATCGTAATTTTTTTTTCAAAATCCAAAATGAGCCACTTAAAAGCAAAGCCCCACAGCCCCGGCTTATCGTCTGTCGCCACTTTTTTCTCAAGATTGATTATTGCTTCTTTTGCTTTGGCGATTTTTTCTTGATTGTTAATTTGAATTGCCAAAACTAACGCTCTTTTGATTTTTGTTTTGCAATCAAGAGGGTCGGCTAATGATTTTTCGCAAATTGCGATATTTGAATCTATAACTATCTGAAACAAATCAATATCGGCACTTTTGTTTATAACTTTCGGTGAAAAATCAACAACCAAATCGGCGTAGCGTGATGATAAAATAGGGTTTTTGCTTTCCTTTGCTCTTTTTGTCCAATATTCCAACATTTCTTGATCCACTTGCCTAATACTTGGATATTCCACCATTTGTTCTTTGTTGTCTGGTAAAACAAACATTGGTCCATGATAAGTTTCCCAGTCATTATTATCATTCGGATAATCTGCCATGAAATCAAAAGCTATTTGCTCCGCAATGTCTTCTTTTGTTGGCTCATATTGTTTATCTTTTTTGAGAAGATCTTTTATTTTTTGTGCAATATTATGCTCTCTACAAAAAGACGTAGGAGTTATTTGTTCTCGTTCTAAACTTTCAAGATATTTTTTTACCTCATTATTGAGCATATTTTTGATAGAATTTGCTGTGGATAATTGACTACGGACTTTCTATTTTCTTTCTATTATACTATAAGAAGTATAGATTTAACAAAAGATAAAGTGAAATATTTATGCTTACAAAAAAACAGAAACAAGTTTTAGATTTTATATCCTCCTATCACAAGAAAAAGGGATATGCCCCTTCTTTGGAAGAGATACGCAAAAAACTTAAAGTTGCCTCTGTTTCAACCGCCCATTTCCATGTAAAAAATTTGCAGAATTTGGGATTTATCGGGAAGCAAGATAATAGACCAAGGTCAATTGATATTTATGAAAAGGAAAAAATGGTAAATGTTCCATTACTTGGATTAATTGCGGCTGGTCAACCTATTGAAGCGATACAAAGTCAAAACAGAGAAACAATCGCCGTTCCAAGAAGTAAAATATCTCGCAATGGTGAATTTTACGCTTTAAGAGTAGTTGGTGACAGTATGATTGATGAAAATATAAATGACGGCGATTTAGTTTTAGTTAAACAACAAGATACCGCTAAGAATGGACAAAAAATAGTTGCCCTTGTGGACAACTATGAAGCTACTTTGAAAAAATTTTATAAAGAAAAAAATTATATAAGATTACAACCTGCGAACAAAACAATTGAGCCGATTATTATAAAAAGAAATAGAGAGTTAACAATACAAGGTATTGTTATTGATGTAATAAAAAATGAAGAAGAGATACAAGCTGAAACACTTTTAGAAAATAAAGAAATAAAAAGAAGTCAAACACTTCCTTTGAATAAAATTATTTTAGGCGATGCCGTAGAAGAATTAAAAAAATTACCAAATGAAAGTTGTGATGTTGTTATTATTGATCCACCATATAATATCGGAAAGGATTTTGGAAATAACTTAGATAAGCGCGAATTAAAAGAATATGTCGCTTGGTGTAAAGAATGGATAAATGAATCAATTCGGGTTATGAAGCCCACGGGAACAATGTTTATTTATGGGTTTAGTGAAATACTCGCCTATCTTTCAGTTGAAATTTCGATCAATAAACGCTGGCTTATTTGGCATTACACAAACAAAAATGTTGCCTCGTTAAATTTTTGGCAAAGAAGCCACGAGGCTATAATTTGCGCTTGGAAAGATATCCCAATTTTTAATAAAGATGATGTTAGAGAGCCATACACTGAAGGTTTTTTAAATGGAGCCGCGGGAAAAGTTAGAAAAGGAACCGCTGGGAGATTTAGCCGTAATGGAAAAGAAACAATTTATAATGCTCATGCTGGCGGGGCTTTACCTCGCGATGTAATAAAAATACCAGCTTTAGCTGGTGGAGCGGGAATGAATGAAAGATGGTTTATTTGTAAAACTTGTAAAAATCAAGTTTTTGAGCCAAGAGAATTAAAAAACCATGCAAAGCATGATATAGTCAAGCACCCTACGCAAAAACCTCTTGAATTATCAAAAAAATTAGTGATGTCCGCAATGCCCAAAAAAGACGGGGTTGTGTTGGTGCCATTTGTTGGAACCGGTTCTGAGTGTGTAGCAGCTAAAAAGTTGGGTCAATCTTATATAGGGTTTGAAATAAATCCCGACTATATAAAATTGGCTGAAAAATATCTGGAAAAAAGCAAATACACTCCAAAATTATTTTAAAGAATTATCTATTTCTTTTTTCTTCGGCAAAAAAGTATCTGGTGTAAAAACAACAAAACCATTATCAAAAGCCTTTGTTCGTTTGTCTTCCAAAAATCTTAAGTAAGGCAATCTAAATTCGCCACTCTTTGTTTTTGGATCAGACAAACAAGTCGGCACTTCATATTTTATATCTATATTTTCGCCGTTATTTTTCTTTTTTCTCGGCAAAGGAACTCTGCTCATCACTCCACTAAAACTTGTTTTCTTGACTTGATAATTTAAAATACGATTTTTATAATTAACTCTTATATCTGCGCCTAAAGAATCAAGCTCACGAGACATATCCACTGTTCCATTTCCAAAAACGGATTCGGCAACATAACCGCCGTGAATTTGAGTTATTAACCCCGCCCAAGTTCTGTAAATTCGGGCTTCTATTCCGCGATAAAAACAATCTTTACACATTGTTGTTTTCTGTCTAAACTTTTCAAGTAAATCTCCTTTCTCTTTCGTATATCTTTTATAAAATTTTTCAAAAGTAATAAATTTTTTCTCTTCCCAATATACTTTATATAAAAGTTCAATGGCTTGAATTCCTTTTGGCAAATCCATTTCAACAATTTTAATAGTGCTATATTTTTTTCTATAGTCTTTTAAGGGAACAGTTTGTAGAAATTTATCAAATTTTTCTAAATACATATTAAATAAAATAATTTATTTCTTTTTTATATATTTTTGCGAGTTCTTGTAATTCTGCTACATCAATTCTGCGTTCGCCTCTTTCAATTTTTGATAAATAAGATTGAGGTTTTTTTAATTTTTTAGCAACTTCTTCCTGTTTTAAACCAATTTCAAACCTAGCTTTTTTAAGCCTTTCAATAGTTTTTTTATATTCTTTTGAATAAATTGACTTGTTCATATTACTTTTAGTATATATCCTATTGTAGGATATCCCAAAATAGGTTATACTAATTTAGGGAGCTTCTCTCTGTTGCTCGCGCATGGGTGGGCGAGGCAAATACAGCTCAATTAATTTGCTATACTACATAAGTATTCAGCTAAGGTGTTCTTATAAATAAACACCTTATGGACTCTCAGGATTAGACTTTGGTCTAATCTTACTTTCTTTACTGGGTTCACAAGCATGGTGCTTGCGGATTCCGAGAGGTTCGGCTCTTTGCAAACCACAAACAAAAAGGAGAGAATATGACTCATTCAAAACCAATTAGAATTCTTTTGGTGATGGGAGACTCGCTTCTGAGAGCAGTCAAGCAGGTTTTGTTGACTGTTGGAAACAAGTCCTTGTACACTTTTGTGGAGGATGTTAGTCAGGCAGATCTTGTCATCTTCACAGAAGTTCGAGATGTTGAGCGCGGGTACGACAGGAATAAAATCTACGCGTATCTGCAGGCAGGATCAAGGGTAACAACAAAGCTACCCGAAAACTGTCTGATTATAAACACTCTTGCTGGAAATGCTGTGGAGGTTATTATCGAGGCAATTGAAAAGGCCAGAAAGCTTCTTAAACCGACCACTGAAAAGTCGGTTATTCGAAAAGAAAAATCGGTCCCGCTTCTGCCAGACGCTCTGCGGATTCTCATCATTGATGATGAGCCAATGAATATCGCCAGTGCTAAGAAAACTCTGGCTGGGCACCGACTCTCGACAGTAACAGGCTACGAAGACGCGATGAATATTCTTGAAAAAGAAAAATTCAACGTTGTTCTCACCGACTTGCATCTGCCGATGAGTTCAAAAATGCTCAGCGACAAAGCTTTCAAGCTCGGTGAGCTCATTCCTTACGGAATTCTGCTCATGGTCGAGGCAGCGCGACGGGGTGCAAAACATGTGGCCGTCGTTACTGACCTCAATCACCATGATGACCCTTTCTCGGCAGCGTTTGATCACTACTCTAATTTTCCCGTGAAAATTGAAGGAGCGAAAGTGGTTATGATGCACGCGCCGATGATTGAAATCAAGAAAAACAAATGGGTTAAAGATTGGGCAATGGTTCTTGATTTCTTGGTTGGGGGAAACGAGTCATAAATATCCCAGTTAAACAGTTCTTTTGTTCACCCGAAGGGAGGTGATAAATTGGGAGGATAGCATTATCCTCCTCCCATTAAAATTTTTAACACGTTTGAAGATTTTAGTGGGAGAATTTTCTCTTAAAAATCGCTTGACATAAAAAGTGGAATATGCTATACTTGAAGAGTATTGAGTTCTTTGGCATGACAGCTTCGTTTCTCCCCATAAATCCGCTAAAACGTTGGTTTATGGGGGGAGAGGAAAAAGAGCTAGCAGGCTACACACTCTAACCAAGCTTTCATAATCCCGATATCGGTGTTGAATCAAACCATACCGATATAAAAGGATAAGTTTGAAGGCCAATCAGAGGCGTGTGGGCGTTCGACTGGCGATGACATTTCTTCTTCCCTTTTGTTCTGTGAGCGCAGGTTGGGACAGCCTTGGCGCCGGCAAGTTCTTGTGGGGACCCAACTATAGCAGCAAACCGCTGGAGATTTCTTTTTTTTGTGAGATTTCCAGCGGTTATTTTTATTTCAATTTTTAAAAATTAAATTCCTCCGGTTTCTGTCTTATTGCTTACTCTTTAATCTGTGCTTCCAATCTCCATTTACGATTAACAAAAGCATCAACATCTTTTTGAGTTATTTTTACATCCACTCCAGAATCTCGTGTGGCGCTATACAGTTTCCTTTTTAAGGTATATAAGATTGACTAATTTCTGTTTAGGTTTAGAGTGTAGCTACCTATGAGTTCCATTGATTATAGTCAGTTTCTAGAATTGATTTCCCCTAACAACTTTTTTTGTTCTGGTATTTGTTGGTGTTGTATTACTTGTTAATAATGTTCAAGAAAGATCAAAGGTTTTTAATTGTCGAACCAATTTTATACCTAAACCTCGATAAGAAGACCGATGCCTTTATGTCTTTCTGTGCTCGCTATACAGGTGTTGGAATCTTGCCGATCATTCTCTTTTATTTTGGAACACTTGAGTACTTATCTGGAAATATATATCTGATAACTTTTTCCTTCTCACTCATATTCCTTATTTTTACCTGGTCGGCATATGGATACTCGCTTAAAAAACTCAAGGATATTGTGCCGGTTGATGTATATTTTACAGATGAAAAGAACGAGCCATTGCAAGGAGTTAGAATTCTTAAAATAAACGATGACAATATACGTATTCGTTCAAATAACAAGACTTTGATAATAAACAAAGGTGAAGTTCTCAAAATAGAAATGAAGACACCTGAGCATCTTCAGTAGAATTCATTTTTCTGTGCGGTAACTTTTAAATGGTCCATTATCTTATACTCTTTTGTGTGTTCATGAGGATTAACAAATCTATACCAAAGTTCGGAATGATACCAATCTTTACCACTTTATTTTCTTTTTTCGTATTTCGGCTTCGCCGAGCTCTCGCTCGTTCAAAAAATTTCAATTTCGCTGAATGTAAATTGGCGGTACCTTTTGGTTAAAATCCGAACTTTTTTTGATGAAAATCCCGATTTTGACTTTTAGACCCGCCCCAGCGTTTCCGCCCGCCGAAATTCGGCGAGCAAAGCAAAACAATTTTCTTTC
>JAAZAU010000010.1 GCA_012514175.1 Parcubacteria group bacterium
TACGGCGAGCGAGCAAAAAATTGGAGGAGTTTGAGAGAGAAAATTTTTGCTCGCGAGCTGTTTCCCTCGCCTCGTGCATAGCCACAAAACCGAACAGAAAATTTTGTTTTTCTTTTTACATCAAGGTAACGGCAGAGTCGCCACAAAAACAAGCCCTACCCAGCTGAAAGTTGGGTAGAGCGAGCTAACTCGTCGTCGGAAAGTTTGCGAGTGTTCTAAATTCGCAGCCATATTAAACGCAACGAACTCTGAATTTTGTCAGAAGCTGCTGCGGGACTTGGATTCGAACCAAGGTGACGACTTTCAGAGAGTCGCATCCTACCACTAGATGATCCCGCAATGATTAAAAGATACCAAAAAATAAGCTTTTTTACAAAAAATAAAACAAAGCGATCTCTAAAAATACCATTCGCAACTAAGTTTAGTCTAAAATTGACAAAACATAAGTAAAATGCATAATTGTTTATAGAAAACCAGAGCGGATTAAATCATCCGCTCTATCACAAACAGCTTTTCTCGAAAAAGGAAAGGAAGGTATGGGTAATTCTTGTTGTCCAACGTGTAGGTTGTTCTTCGGCTCCTTCCAGCGCGGGCTGATATTGTTCACTGACGGAACCCTTACCCATGAAGGGTGTTGCGCTCAGAAGTATAAAGAGCGTCACCCTGAAGTCCACGTGAGAGAAAGAAACGCTTGCTCTCACAGAGAGGTGAACGGAGTAAACCTCCCTCACCTAACTTCAATCAACATTCTTGGCTCGGGCCAACTTGAATAGTCAAGAATGCTGATTGGATTTGGCGCCAACCATAAAGCCAAGATAGAGCCCCACGTTCAAGTGTCTTGGCCCAAGGGTGGACTAGATTTTCAAATCTAGTCCACCCGATTTTTTTATAAAATTATTTCTTTGTTTCTATACAAGCTTTAACAAAAGCTGAAAAAAGAGGATGTGGGTGCAAGGGTCTAGCCTTAAATTCAGGATGAAATTGACTTCCCAAAAAGAATGGGTGCACGTTTTTTGGTAATTCTAATATTTCCATAAGCTTACCGTCGGGTGATATGCCAGAAAAAACCATCCCAGCTTTTTCCATTTCGGCAACATATTGAGGATTAACTTCATAAAAATGACGATGTCTTTCAGAAATTTCAAGAAGGCCATTGTTTTCTTTTACTAAATTTCCGAGAGATAAATAAGCTTTTGTAGCCACACTTCCCTTCTTTAAAATGGTTTTGTAAGCCCCTAGACGTAGCATAGCGCCATATTTTCCATCCTTTAATAGTTTCCTCTGTTCGGGCAACATATCAATAACAATATGACTAGATTTAGGGTCTATTTCTGCGGTATGAGCATCATTCCAACCCAAAACATTTCTAGCGTATTCTACAACCGCAAGTTGCATACCATAACAAAGTCCCAAATAAGGAATCTTATTTTCTCTAACATATTTGATAGTCATTATCACACCTTCTATTCCAGCCTTACCAAAACCTCCGGGCACAATAACACCATCATAATTACTTAACTCTTTGATTTTTTTAGGATTATTTTCATACTCTTTAGAATTGATCCAAGTTAATTTAGTTTTAGCCCCTTCCCAGATTGATGAAAACTTAATGGCCTCAATAACTGAAACGTAAGCGTCAGAAAGGAAAAAATCGCCTGTATCAAAATATTTACCAACTACCGCAATTTTAATTTCCTTTTTAGCATTATCTCTTTTGTGAACAAAATTTTTCCAACTATTGAGAGAATTGCCGTTGGCTTTGGCGCGCATATGAAAAGTTTTGAGAATAATGCTACTAATTTTGTCTTTTTCAAAATTAAGAGGCACATCATAAACACTCTCTATGTCAGGAGCAGAAATAACATTTTCAGGCGCAATAGCGCAAGCCATAGCAATCTTTTCTTTGCGTTTTTGGTCAAGAGCCTGAGGACCTCGGGCAATAATAATGTCTGGCTGAACACCATAAGAATTAAGTTGTCTTACCGCGTTTTGAGTTGGGCGAGTTTTCATCTCACCTAAAGAACCCGGCACTGGTAGATAACTAACCATTACAAAAATAACATCTTGCGGGTGTTTGATTTTAAGAGTCCGAGCCGCTTCAATAAAAAGAATATTTTGATAATCACCTATGGTGCCACCGATTTCAATAAGAGAAATATCTGATTGATGATTGTCTGCGGCTTTTTTAATACGACGTAAGATTTCTTCAGTTATATGAGGAATAGCTTCTACACATTTACCTTTATATCCAAAATTTCGCTCTTTCTCAAGAACATATTTATAGATCATACCTGAAGTCATATAATCATCATCACTTAAACTCATCTCCAAAAAACGCTCGTAGTTACCTAAATCTTGGTCGGTTTCTAAACCAGAGTCCAAAACAAAAACTTCGCCGTGTTCGGTTGGATTCATATTGCCAGCATCAACGTTAAGATAAGGGTCTACTTTAATAGGGTTGATTTTAAAACCCTTACTTTGGAGAATTTTACCTATGGACGACGCCGCTATACCTTTACCCACCCCAGACATAACACCACCCACCACAAAAATATACTTATGATTTTTTTTCTTCATAATTTTACTCAATCAATATATTATAATTTCAAATATTTACGAACCGCCAATAAACTTGATACTACCCCAATAGCAATCCCGGAGCCAATTATTATAAACACTATCTGAAAGAAATTACTTAGATAGTAATCAAAGATATTAAACCCAATAAAGAAGTTTTGGGTAATGTTACCTAACCAATACAAAATTGGAAAGAATAAAATTGTAGTAATAATGCCCGAAAGTAGGCCTACTAGTGAACCTGTAAACATAAAAGGTCCTTTAATATAATTTTTGCTAGCTCCAACAAGTTGCATAACCGAAATCTCTTCTCTAGAAATATAAATAGTTAAACGAACAGTATTAGAAGTAATGATTATGGAAACAATAACCAGCGCAAGAGAAATAATGAGACCTAGACGATCGGCTGAATAAATAATACGAGAAAGTTTATCTATAGCTACGCGATTTTGAAAATAATTTATTTTGTCAATTATTTTATGACCCTCTTTTGAAAGAATATTTTCTTCGTTAAGAAAATTAGCAATACCTTCGTATTGAGAAGGTTCGTTTGCTCTAATGTTAAGTGACGCTCCGAGCGGGTTGTCATCTAATTCTTCCAAAGCTTGCAACGTTATCTGATCGTTTTCATGTTGAATTTTAAAATTTTCTAAAGCTTGTTCGCGACTAGTATAACCAACAAATTTTACTTCAGGTAAGGCTTCTATCTTAGTTTTCAGAGCTAAAATGTCTTCTTCCTCTGCAGTTGTAACAAAATACACATTAACATCAACCTTGTCACGCAATTCGTCCATAGTTAAATTAAGGATCGCACCAATAAAAAACACAGAGCCAATAACTGATAAAGTGATAACCATCACCATCACTGAAGAAAAAGATACGTAACCACTTCTCCAAAAACTAAAAAAACCAGCCTTAACTATTCTTTTTAATTTAGTTTTAAAACTTGTTTTTTCCATAGTTTAATATTAAAGAATATATTTGCCCGTTTTGTCATCCCGAATAATCTTACCGTCTTGCATTGTTATAACTCGTCTACCTATTGAATCTATTACTCCTTTGTTGTGGGTGGTTAAAATAACAGTCGTGCCTAAGTCGTTTATTTTTTTGAAAATTTGCACAATATCATAAGTGTTGACTGGGTCTAAGTTACCAGTAGGTTCATCTGCAATAATTATATCAGGTTGGTTAACGATTGCTCTCGCGATAGCTACTCTCTGTTTCTCGCCACCCGAAAGTTCTCTTGGGAAATTCCAGATTTTTGGAGTTAAATCTACCAGCTCTAACACGTGAGGCACGTCTGACTCAATTTCTTCATCACTTCTACCAGCTGCTTCCATCGCAAAAGCAATATTCTCATAAACATTTTTGTTTGGTAAAAGACGAAAATCTTGGAAAACCGCCCCAATTTTACGACGCACAAAGTTTATATCTTTACTAGAGAGCGTATGAATATCTGTATCATGTAAAAATACTTTGCCTTCAGTTGGTTTATCTTCTGCTAAAAGCATACGTAAAAGAGTGGTCTTGCCAGCACCTGATGGCCCCACAATAGAAACAAATTCATTTGGATTTACAGCAAAAGAAACCTTTTCCAAAGCTATATAATCGTTATTATACTTTTTTGAGACATTATCAAAGATAATCATCTTCTCTATTATAACTCTATCTGCCCAAAAAAAGAAATCTCTTTGTGGAATTTATTTTAAATTCTTTTCAGCTTCAATAAATATTTCTAATTTACCTTCTTCTAACACACCAGCAACATCTGAAGTTTCTGCTCCAGTGCGATGGTCTTTGACTAATTTGTAAGGATGCAAAACATAAGAACGAATTTGGTTACCCCACTCTATTTCGGTAGTTTTAGAAACATACATATTTTCTTGTTTTTCAATTCTCTTTTCTTCTAATGCTTTAAATATCTTGCCCTTCAATATCGCTAAAGCTTTTTCTTTGTTGGCTTCTTGAGTTCTCTGTCCGTCAGATTGAGATGAAAGATTGGTTGGGATATGAACAATGCGAACTGCCGTCTCTCTTTTGTTTACATTTTGACCACCGGGACCGCTTGAGCGCGAGAACTCTATTTTTAAATCTTTTTCATCTATCTCAACATCTTTCTCATTTTGTTTTTCAAATTTTGGAATAACTTCTACCATTGAAAATGATGTGTGTCTTTTGGCATTGGCATTAAAAGGTGAAATGCGCACCAAACGGTGCACCCCAGATTCATTTTTAATCGTCCCATAAACATTTTTACCTGAAATTTCAACGGTTATATTCCGATAACCGCCATTTGGATTTTGGTTTTCGTGTAAGACAGAATAACCCCAGCCTTTTGATTCAAAATATTTCAAATACATCCTTAAAAGCATCGCTGAAAAATCTTCCGAATCATCACCGCCAGCACCAGAAAAAATAGTCATTACCGCTTCCCCCCTATCATATTGACCCACTCCTTCCAATTCGTCTTTGAGTTTTTGCAATTCTTTAATGGTTGCTTGGGCTTTTTCTTTGTTGCTCCAAAAATCGGGGTGTGTCATAACCTCTTCCAATTCTTTGATTTTTTGTTCTTTTGATTGTTTTTCCATACTTAACAGAGCCCCCTGCCAGAATTGAACTGGCGTTCATGGTTTACGATACCATTGTTTTACCACTAAACTAAAGGGGCAATGCGACCTTATCTCTATCCAGTAAGTTATTAAAGACAACTACTAGATGAGTCAAGTCAGCAAACAACCCTTAAATTAAAGGTTGTTATATTTATAGCATATTTATGTTTTGAAGGTATTACCGGTGGTGGAAAGATTGCATAAACAAATCTGGTTTTTTAACAAAAAAACTCAAGTTGCCTCGAGCTTTGATGGTAACATATCAAGCCTAAAGACTTTGAAAAAGACCAGAATTTGGAGCCGTTGATCGGGATTGAACCGATGACCTCGTCATTACCAATGACGTGCTCTACCGACTGAGCTACAACGGCAAGTGAAGTTGTTGCAAATTTTACTTACCCCAACTTAATAGAAATATTATTATATTAAGACCATATTTGCAATCCGAAGCAAAACTATTTAATCCCACAAACCCTTTTAAGTTCAGCTAAATCTTCAGGGGTTAAAACAATAGCAGTTTCTGTATTGGTATCGGTCAAGTAATACATTACAGAATTTGGATTTTCTACATGATCCATACCTAAAGCGTGACCAAATTCATGAGCAAGAGCTAAGATTAAATCGGTTTTAGTATTAAATTGATAAACATTGATTTGTCCCCCACTGTTATATTCAGCTTGATTAAATTCTAAACCTTCACCATATTTTTCATTATAACTTTTAGCCACACGATTATATTCCGACGCTTTTTTATTACGCTCTTCCAGAAGGGTGTTGAGTTGTCTAGTCATAGTATTTATTGAAGAAACTTCAGCATTTAGTCTAGAGGCCTCAGAATTTAAATATATCCTTTCAGCTTCTAAAGATTCAAAAATATTTTTTGGCGCTCCTCCTCTACTATTCCATTCTAGAACTTTTGTTTCGTATGTTGATTTGCGATCTTGAAAATCGGCTAACGCATTTTCATAATTTTCTACTTTAACTTCATAATTATTTTTGAAAAGATTAAACTGCGTATCCAATTTTTTAAAAGAATCTTCTATCACCGAAAGACCGAATTCGGTTTTTTGTTTTTGAATAGTTTCCAGCTGTCTTTCGTCATAGATTAAATTGATTTTAAAATCAGCATCAGGTTCGTAAATAAAAATATCACGAGCTAAAACCTCTTCCCAAACTTGCTCCGCTTTAGCAATATAACTTTTAAATTCAACTTCGGAAATCCCAAATTCTTTATCAAATCGTCCAATGCTATATTTTAAAGCTTTTTTACAGGGATTGATTGAAATATTTTGGTAAATAAAATAAGCCGATGCACCAATTAAAATTAAAGAAAAAGCGCCGTAAAAAAACTTTTTTTTCATATATTTAATAATAACACATTGTAATAAGGCTAGATTAAATTTATTTTGTTATAATTCCATCTAATACGAAATGACTCCACAAGAAGAACAAAAAAGTATAAATACCTATGAAGGGCTTTCAGATAGTGAGGTGGTTAGACTCCTAACGAAATACGGCTACAACGAACTCGCATCCAAAAACAAAGAGGGGTGGCTATCAGCAATACTGCAAATATTATTGAAACCAATGATATTCCTGCTTCTTGGTGGTGGAGTGATATATATGATATTAGGAGAAACCCGAGACGCTTTAGTTTTGCTTGCTTCTGTTTTTTTAGTTGTCGGTATTACTTTTTATCAAGAAAGAAAAACTGAAAAAACTTTAGAAGCTCTCAAAAATCTTTCTAGTCCCAGAGCTTTAGTCATAAGAGACGGTAAAAGAAAGCGAATCCCCGGTAGAGAAGTGGTAAAGGGTGATCTCATCATATTGTATGAAGGCGACAGAGTGCCAGCTGATGCTAGTATTATTTCTTGTGAAAATTTTTCTGTTGATGAATCTTTGTTAACAGGAGAATCTTTACCTGTCAGAAAGTCTCCTTGGAACGGTAAAACTTCAAAAAACAAACCAGGTGGCAACGATTCGCCTTTTATATATTCTGGCTCTATGGTTATTTCTGGCCACGCCACCGCCAAAGTAGATGCCACAGGTCAACATACAGAGATTGGTCGCATCGGTAAAAGTCTTGAAAAAATAAAAGATGAAGACACCTTAATACACAAAGAAACAACTAAAATAGTTCGCGTAGTAGCCATAATGGCTTTGAGTCTTTGTGTTGTAGTATTTCTCGCTTACACTTTTATAAGAGGTAGCGCAATAAAAGGACTTTTAAGCGGATTAACTCTGGCCATGGCAATACTGCCAGAAGAATTTCCAGTTGTGTTAATGATCTTTATGGCTCTTGGCGCTTGGCGTATTTCTAAAAGAAATGTTTTAACTAGACGTTCAGCTGCTATTGAAACTTTAGGTGCAGCTACGGTTCTTTGCACTGACAAAACAGGCACATTAACTTTAAACAAAATGCAGTTGGATTATTTGTATACCAACAATTCCTTCTTTAAATTCGGAGAATCAAATTCAACAAATTTAGCAGAAGAATTTCAAAATCTTTTAAAATACGGAATTCTTTCTAGTGAGAAAAATTCTTTTGATCCAATAGACAAAGAACTTGAAAACAAGAAAAGGCTTTGCACAGCAGACCCAATAAACACCGATACTTGGACTTTGATAAAAGAATATCCTTTATCTAAAAAATTACTTGTCAAATCATACGCCTGGCAATTGCCAAATAGTAAAAAACTTTTAATCGCTACTAAAGGAGCACCAGAAGCTATTGTAAATCTTTGTCGCGTTAGTCAAAAAGAAAAAAACAAGTTAATTGAGGCAATTGAAAATATGACCACTAAAGGTTTCAGAGTTTTAGGGGTCGCCAAAGCTTTTTGTGAAAAAAACCAATTACCAGAAGAACAAAATAAACTGGATTTTGAATTTGTTGGTCTACTTGGTTTTATTGACCCTGCTCGCCCAGGAGTAAAAGAATCAGTAAAAGAAGCTTATACCGCCGGTATCAGAATAATAATGATAACTGGAGATTATCCAAGCACCGCTCAATTTTTAGCTAAAGAAATTGGAATGAGAAATTCGCAATCCTTTTTGACTGGTGAAGATCTAGAAAAAATGAGCAGTAGCGAACTAGCTGAAAAAATAAAAAATGTAAATATTTTTGCCAGAGTTGCTCCTGAACAAAAATTACTTATCATAAACGCCCTTAAAGCTAACCAAGAAATAGTGGCTATGACTGGAGACGGTGTCAATGATGCTCCCGCTCTCAAATCAGCTCATATTGGCATCGCTATGGGAGAAAGAGGCACCGATGTTGCTCGTGAGTCAGCAGCTCTAGTTTTACTTGATGATGATTTTTCTTCTATAGTCGCCGCGGTGCGTTTAGGTCGCAGAATTTATGACAATTTGAAAAGAGCGATGGGTTACATTTTGGCAGTACACGTCCCCATTGCTGGTATGTCCATTTTACCTATATTTTTTGATTTACCCGCTGTGCTGTTCCCTGTCCACATCGCATTTCTAGAATTTATCATTGACCCAGCCTGCTCAACCGTATTTGAAGCCCAAAAAGAAGATGAACAAATAATGCAGAGACCTCCTAGAAACTTAGATCAGTCAATGTTTACTAAACGCACAGTCTTTGTAAATCTTGCCCAAGGGTTTGGTGTGCTTTGCGCAGTCTTTTTGCTTTTCTTGTTTACTTATTCAAACAATGGCGAAGCAAAAGCTAGATCTTTGGCTTTTATATCCATCGTTTTCTCAAGTGTTTTGTTAATTATAATTAATCTCTCTTGGCGTAAAAGTTTTGTGCGTATTCTTTTATCAGCCAATAAAGCTCTGCTTGCTATTTTAGGTGGCGCTATCATTGCAATTATAACCATTCTTTATGTTCCAAGTGTTGCTCAAATATTTTACATAACTCCGCTTCACATATCAGATTTTATTTTAATAATTTCAGCTATTAGCTTGAGTTTACTTTGGTTTGAAATAGCTAAATTCTATTTGGCACATAAACAAAAAAGAGATTAGTTTTTATCTCAAGTCCCAACGCAAGCCAGAGCAGTCTGGCTTGCTTGTTCGCGACCACATCGCAAATTGTTGCACAATTTGCTTTTCGTGGCGCGACCGATGGGACTTGGTCAGGAATAAATTTTCTTTGAAAATTTTTCACGACCCTAGCTCGCCTGTTTCGCTACGCTCAACATGGCTCCGCTTTTCAAGTCCCAACGCAAGCCAGAGCAGTCTGGCTTGCTTGTTCGCGACCACATCGCAAATTGTTGCACAATTTGCTTTTCGTGGCGCGACCGATGGGACTTGAACCCACGACCTCCAGCGTGACAGGCCGGCGCTCTAACCATCTGAGCTACGATCGCATTACTTGAGAAATTTATCACATTTTTTGAAATATTTCCACCTCTTCTTTATTAGAGTTAAAAACAAAATATAAATCAAACACACAAAGCAAAGCAGTTTGCTTTGTTCGCCTAACAAAATAATACTTATTTTGTGTCGGCGAGTGGAATCGAACCACTGACCTTGGGCTTATGAGTCCCACGCTCTAACCTACTGAGCTACACCGACAATGTTGTTTTAATTTACCATATTTTGGAATAATTTGCTATAATTATCTTGAAACTTGCATTTGATCATATATTTGAGTATAATGTGAGCTATTATTGCGGGGTAGAGTAACAGTAACTCGCGAGGCTCATAACCTCGAAATTTTGGTGCGAATCCAAACTCCGCAACCATTTAAAAAATTATTCTGTGATTTTTCGCATAACCTCACAGCAAACAAAGTGAGCTTTGTTAGTTAAATCATTTTAAACTCTTTAAAAACCGCCTCGTAAAGAGACACGATGCGAAGAGCTTCGCGTTGATTAAAAAGAATGTTACTACCTTCGTGAGCGATAACATTGCGCGCTTTATGAGCCTCCCAGGCGCTTTCAATAGTCGTAAAATCACTAGGTTCAACTGCTTTAAGTTTCTCTCCTGTTGTATCTCCAGGCAATTGCAATTTGTTTAATAACTCATCAAGCAAAATATCTGCTTCAATAATGGCGAGTCGCCAATCAGACGAATTTTGAGATTCAGAAAGTTTAACTATTTCTTCCCATTTTTCTACCACATGATTTTTAGCCGGCTCTACCGCGTCAGAAACTTGAGGCATCTTTTCTGGATAAAGTTTAGCTCGCTGAGCTTGAAGAATGATTTCACTTTTTTTGTTAAAAACTATAACACCTACAGCGGCAGCAATAGTTATTCCAAAACCCAACATTCTCAAAAAAGGCACAGAAGATTTAAGCCAATTCCAGATAGAAGAAATCTTTAAACCAAAAAAAGAAACTTGACCTGAGCTAATATAGCTAACAATAAGAGGCACTATCGTGCTTAAAATTGCCAGGATAAATAAAAATACTATGATCCATTCGTCTGCATCTAATTTCCAATCATCTGATTTTTTATTGTCGTCAGCCATTATAATTTATTCTCCTAAAAATTTTTTACCAATATAAAACAAAAGATCTTCAGACATATGTGGTGACATAAACTGTATACCAAGAGGTAAACCTACAGATTGATCTTCACCATCTATTTTAACAAATCCTGACGGTAAAGATATAGCGGGCGCACCCACAATGTTGGCAGTAACGGTAAAAATATCAATTAAATAACTTTCTAGAGGACTGGTTTTCTCCCCTATTTTCCAAGCCGGAGATGGAGTAGTGGGTGTAAGGATCGCATCTACATTTTTGAAAGCCTCTGCAAACTCTTTGCTTATAATTTTCCGAGCAGACATTGCTTTACCGTAATAAGTATCATAATAACCCGAAGAAAGCACGTAGGTGCCTAAAAGAATACGCCTGCGCACTTCTTTGCCAAAACCTTGACCTTTGGACTTTTCATAAACATCTAAGAGATCTGCTCCGTCAGCCGAAAAACCATAACGAATACCATCAAATCTCGCCATATTGGAAGAAACTTCTGCTGGCATAATGATGTAATAAATCGCGAGAGATTTATCAATGTTTGGTAATTTTATATCTTTTATTTCAAAACCTAAATCTTTTATTTTAGCAACAGATTCGTCAAAATTTTTTCTTACATCTTCAGATATACCCTCTTGTTCAAGAATATGATAAGGCACCCCAATAGTTATTTTTTCTTCTTTTTTTAACGCAGAAGAGGTGGGAAAGGTTATTGAAGTGCTGTCAAAAACATCTTTCCCTTTTATGGCATTGAAAATTATTTCAGCATCAGAAACGGTTTTAGTTATTGGTCCAATAATATCTAAAGATGAACCCATCGCCATAAGACCGTAACGCGATACAGAACCGTAAGTTGGCTTAAGCCCCACCACACCACAGAAAGACGCCGGCTCTCTCACTGAACCACCAGTATCAGAACCTAACGCACCTAAAGCCATCTGAGCTGAAACCGCAGCAGCAGAACCGCCAGAAGAACCTCCGGCTACATGCGCAGGATTACAAGGGTTTTTAGTTACCCCAAAAGCAGAATTTTCCGTAGAGCCACCCATAGCGAACTCGTCCATATTTACTCGGCCTAAAAACACCGCGCCCTGATCAATGAGTTTTTGAGTAGCCGTAGCAGTATAAGTAGCTTTATAATTTTCCAAAATTTTAGAAGCCCCGCTAACTCTTTTGCCTTTAATTAAAATGTTGTCCTTAATAGCTAACGGAATACCAGTCAAATCTTTTGATTTTCCATCGTTGATAATTTTTTGGGCTTTCTCGGCTTGTTGTAAAACATCATCGTAAACTTCTAAATAAACATTGAGGTCTTTATTCTTCGCCTCAATATTTTTTAAGTAATTTTCTGAAAGCTCTTGAGCACTCAACTGCTTTGAGTCTAATAATTTTCTCGCCTCTTTGATTGTCAATTTTTCAATTTCCATAATTCACCCTTAAAGAATTTTCTTAACTTTCAAATAATCACCACTTTTATTTGGAAATTCTGAAATGAGTTCTGCACTGTAAGTCCCGCTTTCTATGGGCTCAACGTCTTCTCTCATAACATTACGAAGTGTCTTTTCTTCAAACTCTTCTTCAGTATCTAAAGTAGCCGATTTAACTTGATTTAAATAACCTAAAATAGCGCTCATATCGCTTCTTAAATCCTCTATTTCGCTTTCTTCAATATGTATCCTAGCTAAGCTAGCCAATTTTTTTATTTCCTCATTTGAGATTGCCATAGTTCAATAATAGCACTTTTTTAGCCATTTAAAAGGTCTTTAAATTGATCTTCATTCAACATTTTTACACCTAATTTTAGAGCGTTGTCATACTTACTGCCCGGATTTTCACCCACTACTACATAGTCTGTCTCTTTAGAAACCGAACTAGAAACACCACCTCCAAGAGCGCGAATTTTTTCTTTGGCTTCATCCCTGTCCATAGTTTTTAATGTGCCCGTTAATACAAAAATTTTTCCTTTTAATCTATTTTTTACTGCTTGCTGATTGCTAATTGTTGGTTGCTCTATTTTTATCTGTTGTAAAAGTTTTGATAAAAGTTTTGTGTTTTCTTTATTTTTAAACCAATCAACAATAGACCGCGCTACAATTGGCCCAATACCTTCTATTTTTTCTAATTCTTCCTTAGTAGCTTTTTGAAAATTGAAAATTGAAAATTGAAAATTCTGCGCTAACAAATGTGCCGTCTCTTCCCCAACATTTGGTATAGAAAGAGCCACGATAAGTCGGGGCAAGCTTACATTTCTAGCTTTTTCAATTGAAGTTAAAAGATTGTCTACCGACTTCTCAGCAAAACGCGGTAGTGACAACAAATCTCCTTTTTTAAGAGTAAAAATATCGTCATAAGTCGCAATGAGTTCAGCATCCAGCAAAGCATCAATGACTTTCGGGCCCAAATGTTCAATATCAAAGGCGCTTTTTGATACAAAATGATAAAAACGGCGTTTCTTTTGAGCAAAAGAATCTTTATTTTTACAACGCCAAGCAGCTTGTCCAGCAACCCTTTCAATCTCACCATCACCACCGCAATCTGCTACAAATTTTGGCCAAACAAATTTTCTCTCTTTACCAGTGCGTAAATCTTTCACCACTGAGACAATATCAGGTATTACATCCCCTGCTTTTTGAAGAATTACAGTGTCTCCTATGCGAACATCCAATCTTTTAATCTCATCTTCGTTATGCAAAGTCGCTCGTGACACCACCGAGCCAGCCACCAAAACTGGACGTAAATGCGCTACTGGCGTGAGCACACCAGTTCGACCGACTTGCAAGACAATGTCTTCCACTAATGTCGTTACCTGTTCTGCGGGAAATTTAAGAGCAACCGCAAAACGTGGCGCTTTACCGGTAAAACCAAGTTGGTTTTGCTTTTTAATTTCATTAACTTTGACCACAACACCATCAATGAGATAATCTTCTTTTTCTTTTCTTTTTTGCCAAGTTTCCCAGTAAGATATAACTTCATTGATACCGTGGCACAATTTAAAATTTTTGTTAACTTTAAAACCGAGTTTTTGTAAATATTCCAATTCTTCAAATTGAGTTGTTAAAAAGTTTAACCCCTCTTGAATATGAGGAGAATTTGGAAATGAGATTTTAGCAATGTCGTAAATAAAGACATCTAACTTCCTTTCCGCTACAATTTTTGGATCCAGTTGACGCAGTGTGCCCGCTGCAATATTGCGAGGATTAGCAAATAGAGATTCTCCTTTTTCTTTTCTTGCTTGATTGATTTTTTCCAAATTGCTTTTACTAAGCCAAACCTCCCCCTCAACGATTATATCCACCGGTTCAAAAAGTTTGAGTGGCACAGATTTTATTGTTTTAACATTATTAGTCACATCTTCACCAGTCACCCCATCTCCTCTAGTTGCCGCTCTTTTAAGTAGACCTTTTTCATATTCCAAAACCACTTTAAGACCGTCTATTTTAAGTTCACAAGTGTATTCTAGGTTTTCCTTTATTTCTTCTTTTTCACCAGAATTGTGGCGAGCGAGAAAGTTCTTTACTCTCTTATCAAAATCCTCCACACCCTCTTCCGAAAAAGCGTCGTTAAAAGACCATTGCGGAACAATGTGTTTAACTTTCTGAAAAGCTTTAAGCGGTTCTCCGCCCACCCTTTGGGTTGGACTATCTAGAGTTTTCAGTTCAGGAAAATTTTCTTCAAGCTCAAGAAGTTCCGCAAATAACGAATCGTAAGCGGAATCATTTATTTCAGGCGCATCTAAAACATAATAAAGATAATTATGTTTTTCAATGGTTTTTCTAAGGTTTTCTGCTCTTTTTTTTATTTCATTTGAAGCTCCCATAACCGAAATACTATCATTTTTTCCGTCACTCCCCAACCCTTTTTACACTAAAAAAGAGTGGGCTAATAAGTCACCTCTATACCTCTTTCTACTCTTCTAGGATTGTTTGTATCACAAGTGTTGTAACCGCGAGCTTTGATATAGGTTTTCATATCGGGTCTTTTAGTAACTGTAACAATGGTGCAATATGGGACTTTGTTATTACCTTGCTTATCTAAAACAAACCCAAAAACACTAGTGGGATTACTGTCCCCTCCACCACCTATCATTGTAATTGTTGAAGTTCCTAAGATTCCAGAATTAGTTACTAAAGCGCTACCAGCACAATTTATCGGAGAACCGCTCGTAGAAGTCGCAAAAGCGCTCACAGCGGGATTTGAGTCCCAATACAGAGCACATTCTAGACCAGCTTCAGCGGCATAATAAGCATATTGAGAATCACGACCAGAATCAGCAAAAAGAATACCCTTAATGGTAATATGAGCAACCACGAAAGTAATAAAAAGTAAGATACCCATCACTACCATCGCGATAAACAAAGTAATTCCTTTTTGTTTTTGAAGTTTTCTCATTTTATTTCCAATCCATTAAAGTTGTTTTAATCTTAAATTCAAAAGGCCACACACCTTTAGTCCACTTAATTTTTACAATCACAGCTACTTCATTAGCGTTGATAGATTCAAACTGAATTTCTCTTGTAAAATTAGTCAGATTGCCAGAAGGATCATAACTATACATATTGGTACTTGTATCTTGTCTTAATTTTTCACAACTGCCACTGCACTCTCTCAGAGAAAAATCTTTAGCGTCAGCTACACAAGTTTTACCAAAATAACAAGGGTCTTCTGTTTTTGATGCTATCCCAGTAAGCCAATTAGTATCAAAATGACCAGCAATATAAGCTAATTGGTTATTGTCTCTTTTATTTCTGATTATTTCCACCGCTTCTTGGGCTAAATAGAAAGCTTTTACCTCATCTTTAGAAATAATGGAAATTGAGAGATTTTGTTGAATAACTGAAAAAGCACCCGCGATAGAAAGTGAAAGTATGGCAATAGCCACAATAGATTCAAGCACCGTGAAACCTGATTGTTTCGCAAAAATCGTCAATTTCCAATTTTTAATTTTTGGTTTAATTTTTTTCATCATACGCCAGTTTTTCTTTGCCTTTGTGATATTGTGGTTTGTATAGAAAATGAAGATTGTATTGTAGGCTTCTCTCCCACATAACCTTTTATAACCGTAATCACATAAGGTTGTTTACCACTATCGGAAGTGCCAAAAACACGAAATTTCATATGTTGAATATGAGTATCAGATGAAGTGATAACAGTGTAATGAGTTCCCCCATCTTCAGATTTCTCAATTTTTTCTCCATTTAACCTATAAATAATCCTTCTATCAACTCCGTTGTCATTAAACTTAACTGAAATAGCATTACAATCAAGACCGTCTTGTTTACTCTCTAAAAAAGAGGATTCACCGCAATAATAATTGTTACCATAACGTATAACCCTAGACATATTTTCAAGAGATAAATTTAAATTGTCCACTACAGTCTTAGAACTTCTGGCTTTACGATTGGCATCAAAAATGCTCACCACAGCTCCCAGAGAAAAAGAAGCAATAAGAGTAAACAGAGTTATTGCGACAAGCATCTCTACAAGAGTAAAACCTTTCTTTTTATTTAATTTTTTAAATTTAGATATAAACATTATTAATTTATTACAGATATCTGGCCGTTATCTTCAACTTTTACCACAGCCTTTGAACCATTAAGACTAAGAACCAAATAAGCCGGACCCCCGGTAGAAAGAACACCAGAAGCAGACCTAAAACTTAGATGAGCTTTCGGGTCTGGTCTTAAAAAAAGAATGCTAACTTGTTTAGGTTTTGTATTACCTGTCATTCCGTGCGAGCACGATGGTTCTAAATTAACTCTGCACACCTCTTCTATCTTTACTCCTCCTTTTAATTTTTTTTCTTCAATTTTCTCATCTGGATCATATTCTTTATCGTTGTCCCTATCAGCAAAAAACACTATCTTCTCAGAACCGATCAAACTAAAATAAAGACCGTAACCCACATTAAACTTATCTGCTGCGGTGTTATCAACATCTTCTCGCACTCCTAAACTATAAATCTGAGCTTGGCGTATCATTAAAGCCACTTCATAAGCTTGAGATCTGAGAGACAAATTTTCATTCCATTTATTTTGTTGAACAACAACCGCTGTCATTATAATGGTGGCAATGGCCATAACAATAAGCAATTCTACTAAAGAGAAAGCTTTGGATCTTTTACTTTTAGAAAAAACCGAAGAGAGAATGTATTTGAAATAGGTCAACATTAAAATAAAAACTAATTATCACTCCTAAAGACAGAAACGGACCAAACGGTATCTCAGACTTAATTGTAAGATTATTTCGCATTAGTGGCAAATTTATATAGGGTATAATTTTTTTCAATAAGATTGCTAAAAGTGAAAAAGTGGCACCAATCCAAAAAGAAAGCACAATCGCTGACAGACCTTGAGCCAAACCTAGAAAAAACCCTATAACCAACATATATTTTATATCTCCAAAACCCAACCATCTACCTTTAGAAATTACAAAAATTAACAAAAATGGCAAAGCTAGAACCACACCAGAAAGAAGATGTTTGATTATGAAGAAAAAAGCATTGATCAAAGAAAAGTCAGAAAAAACAAAAAATGAAATGTAAAGAAAAGCGAGAACAAAAAGAGAAACAAGGAAAGAGTCCGGAATAATAAAGTGTTTCAAATCATAAACAGCGATAAGCAAAATAACAGCAAAAATTGCTGTAATTAACAAATACTGCAAGAAATGAATTAGAAAATATGAATCAGAAAATACAGAAGACAAATCAGTATTAAATAATCCCGCTTTAAAAGCGGCCAAAAGAGACAGTGCGCCCATCAGCACCTCAAAAAAGAAATCCTGGAAAGGAATTTTTGACTTGCAATGACGACACCTACCTTTCAAAAGAACAAAAGAAAATAGAGGAAATAAATCTTTTTTTTGAAGCTGAACGTTGCAAGAGAAACAAATAGAACGCCCTTTGAAAAAAGCCAACCCTGTATTATATCTATTAACTATCACCATTAAAAAACTCCCAAGCGCCGCCCCAAACAAAAATATCAATACCCCAAAATAGAATTGCATTGTATATTGTATTATATCTTAGAAATGTTTCTTGTTCTATAAAAAAACTTTCTATTTAGAAATTTAAAAGTCTCCCATAATGTAACTAAGCCATATTTTAAACTTCGACTAAAGTTAATTGATGATGAATCTTCAAAATACCTTACAGGTACAGGTATTTCGCCAATGCTATATCCCTTCTCAACTATCCTAAATAACATCTGAGTATCAAAAACAAAATCATCAGAAAAACTTGAATAATCAATATTATTAAGAACTTCTCTTTTGTAAGCTCTCATACCTGTATGCCATTCCGAAAGATTTCTACCACTCACTATATTTTCAATAAAAGTAAGGAATCTGTTTGCAAAATATTTATACAAAGGCATACCTCCTCTGAGAGCTTCTTGTCTACCTCTTATTCTTGATCCAAGCATTACATCAAAGTAACCATTCTCTATAAATTCTCTAAAATATTTAACAAGTTTTGGGTCATACTGATAATCTGGATGGAGCATTATTATTATGTCAGCGCCATTATTTAACGCCAAATCGTAACACTTTTTTTGATTTCCACCATACCCCTTGTTTTTTGTGTGAACAACAATAGTAAAAGGTTTGTTTTTGTAATTATCTTTTATTTTGTTAGCCAACTCAACAGTCTTATCTTTAGAAGCGTCATCTACCAAAATTATTTCGTCAACATAGTCAAAAGGAATGTCTCTAAAGGTTTTTTCCAGAGTAGCTTCTGCATTATATGCCGGCATCACAACAACAACTTTCATGCTAATACATAACTAAAACTATTAGAATATGCCGACCACATATATATTAAATAATAGGAAATTAAAATAATCACAACAAACACACTGACAATATTTAAAGCAATTTTTTTACTCTTTTCTTTTTTTAAGAATTCAAAGTTAATTAGAGGTAATAAAGAAAAAATAAAAATTGGCAAAAATGTTTCCCAAATTAAAATCAAAGGTTTAAAATATCTTGGAGCCTGATATCTAGCTGTCAAAAACACATTATAAAGAAAAGCTGTAATCAACAACATCACAACCAAAAAATTAATTGGTATCGGGCTAGCAATTTTTTCCCTTTTAAAAATTAAAAATGCACTTAAAAACATACTTAAAAATGTCAATATTGAAAAATCTAAAATTTCTGAAGGTCTAAGATATGTTGGATAATATTCAGAATAATGAAAGGTAATTTTATATACCAAATCTTTTATGTGTTGAATTGGCATAAACCACATAAAAGGATTGAGCAAACTGAAAACAACAACCAAACCAAACAAAATATAAAATAACTGAGGCCAGTTTATTTTCTGATTAAGTTTAAGAATTATCAGCAATGAAAAAATTATAATTAAACTTATATCTAATCTGGTTGCAAGAGAAAAACCGGCAATAAAAACCCAAAAGAAAATAGTTTTTTTAGAAAAAACTTGTTTATTAAGACATATATACAAAGTAAAAATACATAAAAAAAGAAGAGATAGAGATACAACAAAAGAAGGAGGTGTAACAAAGTCATTCATCTTATTTAAAGTAAGCAAACCTAAAACCGAAAACCAAACAAATTTATTATTTGTTATTTTGTAAGATAAAATAGATACGCCAGCAATTAAAAGTGCTCCAATTAAGGTCAAAAAAATTACTAAGGAATCCTCAAAGGAGATATTAGTAATTCGGTTTATAAATATAAGCCCTTCTACAATAGTACCCCCAGGGTGGCCATATGCTTGAGAAAAATCAAACTGATTAAGGTTATTTGTCAGAACATATTCAGCTTGATTTGACCACATAGAACTGTCAATAATTCCCCATTTGCTTAATTTAAAACCTAGTATAGTTACAGGAATTAACAGTGACAATACAATTATTCTAACCATAACAAAATATTAACACTATAATCTATAAACAAAAATGCCCTTAAAGGGCATTTTTGTTACCAATCGACAAGATTAATTATGGACATGCTGTAACTTTGCTTGTGCTCCACCCAGATGTGTAATTTTTTGATGTCCCCTTAGAATCAACGCACCAATACTCACCAGAAGTATTCAAGTTGGCCTTGATTGCATAAGCTGTATTATCTGTGCTTACATCACAGACTACAGTAGTTCCTGCTGGGTAATTACTGTCTTTTAAATAAGGATAAATAGCATCACTAGATGCAGCATCAGAACACATATCTTTGTACGAACCCTTGTTGTCGTACCAAATTTCAGCGGCAGCTCTAGCGCCCGACAATTGAGTCTTTACTTTTCCATCATTACCTTTGCTTCTAGCAGAGTTAAGTGACGCTAAAACAACCGAAGACAAAATACCAATAATAGCGATAACGACAAGCAACTCAATAAGTGTAAAACCTTTTTTATTTTTAAACATAATTTTAAAATAAATTAACTAATTTCTCTCTCGAGAGAGAAGCTTGGATTTTTAATCGACCTTCTTTATTATCTCTCAAGCTTTAATAATATTATATGTAATACCTGCGTTTTTTGTAAAAAAATATGTGGATATCTGGTTTATTCACAAGAGGTCAAACCGTTGTTTGGAGTCCCAGAAAACAAACCTGCAAAACCCTTGTTGTCAACACACCAATATTGACCAGGTTTAGAAAGGGAGGCTATCACAGCATATTCGGAACTTACCCCATTAGTCCCATCTGTAGAGCCACAAAACACTTGAGTGCCAGCAGGAAGAGCGCTTGACGCTAAATAAAGCGCAGGACTACCGTGTTTTGGATCAGTGTCAACAAACATACCTGAATTACAATCATTAGCCGATCCATAAGTAACTGGACTTTGACTAGTATAATAATTTTCAGCGGCTGCGCGGAAACCCCGAAGTTGCATCTGCACTTTTGCATCATTAGATTTAGCTCTTGATGCAGAAAGACTGTTTAATACAATAGTGGACATTATCCCCACAATCGCTATAACGAAAAGCAACTCCATAAGTGAAAGACCTTTTTTATTTTTGAAATCCATTCTCATAACTATTTTACATAGTGCCGGCAATATTGTAAATAGGCATAAGAACCGCAGCTAAAAGTATGCCAACCCCGACGCCTAGCGCCACAATCATCACAGGTTCAATCATACCCACCAAAGTATCTACAGCATTCATCACTTCTCTTTGGTAAAATTTAGACATTGTATTTAAAATCTTGCCCAGATTTCCAGTTTCTTCACCAACTTTAATCATTTGAACCAAAATATTTGGTATTTCTTTGCGACCGGAAAGAGCGGTTGAAAGCGCCTGACCAGCTTTTATTTTAGCTAACGATTCATTTAAAATTTCTTTATATATCTGGTTTTCTATAACTGAAGAAGTAACTTCTATAGATTTAAGCATCGGAATACCAGACAGTGACATAGTGCTCATATTGTCCGCAAAACGAGAGAGATACAGTTTGCTATAAAGATCACCAAGATAAGGTATGTAAAGTCTTGCATTTGAGATCCACCTTTTACCCTCTTCGGTTTTGCTATACCAAACAAAACCTCCTACTAACGCAATTAAACCAAACAACATAAAAGCCCAGTAATTTACAAAAAAATCGCTCACCGTAAACACTATTTTGGTGTAAAAAGGAATTTCTTGTTCTGATTCTTTTATAATAGCTCCGATTTTCGGCACAATAACTGTGAACATAAGCACCATAACCGCTATAAACGTAAAGATAACGAAAGCTGGGTAAACAAGAGCATTTTTAGCTTTAGAAGTGATTTCGTAGTTACGATCTAGGTAATCAGCTAAAAAAGCAAAGGTTTTATCAATATTACCAGACTCTTCCCCTGATCTAACCATATTGACATAAAAGTTTGAAAAAATTTTAGGGTGTTTTGAGAGAGCGGCAGAGATAGAGGCGCCACCTTGCAAATCATCTACCACTTCCAAAAGATGTTTTTGTAAAGTTGGATTTTCGGTTTGGGCACTAATCAGTTTAAAAATTTTGAGCGCAGAAACTTGAGCTTCAAACAAAGTTGACATCTGTCTGGAAAGCATCACAATTTCCTTGTTTGAAACTCTATTGAAAAAAGGAATCTTCTTTAAAATATCACCGTCACTTTCTTTTTTAGGTTTGATAGAAGAAATAATAAGGCCTTGTTTTTGAAGAGCCATTATGGCGGCATCCATACTGAAAGCTTCTATAGTTCCGTCTACTTTTTTACCCTCATTATCTATAGTTTTATACTCAAAAAGCATAATTTTATAACATCTTTTCTAAAGATTTTGGATTAGTAGAATAAAGATAAGCATTTTCAATACTAATCTCACCTTTGTTTACTCTATTAACTAAACACCTATTAAAATCAATCATACCCTCGCCCGAACTCGTCTCTATGATGGTATTGAGTTCGTGAGTGCGTCTGTCTCTAATAAGATTGGATACGGCTGTATTGTTTATAAGCAATTCATAAACTGGCACTAACCCGCCAGAGATCCTCGGAACCAAACGTTGAGAAAATATACCCGAAAGCGAAGCGGCTAACTGAATACGGATCTGATTTTGTTGAGCTGGTTCAAATGAGTCTATAATACGATCAACCGTTTGAGCAGCGTTATTGGTGTGGAGTGTAGAAAACACTAAGTGACCGGTTTCTGCGGCTGAAACCGCGGTAGCCATCGTCTCAGCATCTCTCATTTCACCCACCATTATAACGTTGATGTCGGCTCTAAAACAATCTCTCAAAGCCACTGAAAAACTTGGAGTATCGGAACCAACTTCTCTTTGGAAAATAACAGATTTTTTAGGTGTAAATAAATATTCTACCGGATCTTCAATAGTAATTATATTTTCTAATCTTTCTGTATTTATAATATCTATAAGCGAGGCCAGTGTAGTAGATTTGCCGTGACCAGTTGGACCAACAACCAAAAAGAAACCTGCTTTTAATCTGGCAAAATTTTTCAAAACTTCGGGCAAATCTAATTCTTCCACCGTAGGCACTTGATTGGAAATACGACGAAAAGTCATACAAATCTTTTGTTGATCTAAAAACGTATGCACCCTAAATCTTTCGCCGTTGTGACTGTAAGCCAAGTCAGCACTTTGCACATTTTTAAAGATTTCTTTTTTAAGATTAGAAAGAGTTTTTTCCAAAATATTTTCCATTGAAGCTCTAGTGAACTTCGGATACTTTGAAAGAGGCACTAACTGACCAAAAATGCGCAAATAAGGCACTCTATTTTCAGAAATATGTAAATCTGAAGCACCTTCTTTAACAGCTAATTCTATAAGTGTGTCTAATTCTTTCATAAGTTTATTTTTTAGCTTCTTCTATAATTCTTATGACTTCTTCCACCACTTCTGAAGGGGTCGCTGCAGATTTCACTATGTAACCAGCCACATCTAACCTTTTAGCTTCATTTATATCGTTTTGATCATTTTGATTAGTAAGCATAACTATTGGGATGTCATCCGCTAATTTTTCCTCACGAATTTTTTTCAAAGCTTCAAGACCGCTGATATCAGGCATTACAATATCTAATAAGATCAAATCTGCTTTCAGGCCAGCTTTGAGTTTTTCAATCAAAACCGGGCCGGATTTACAAGCTTCTATCTCAATATTGTTGCTATTAAATTTAGTAGCATACATATTGATCAAAAAATCATCATCATCTACCAATATTACTTTGTATTTTTTTTCGCTTTCCATAACTTTATATATTGTAGCACATTACTATTAGGTAGCTATTAAAAACTGTTAAATTCTTCAAAAGGTATTACCTTGTCAAAAGCCTTTAATAAGGCGTCTTCTTTCATAGTTAACATTCCTTTTGATCTAGCGTGCTTCCAAATCTCTTGTTCAGTTGGATTTTTAAGAATAATATTTTCTAATTCTTTATCAATTTCAAGCACCTCCATTACAGCTACCCTACCTTGAATACCGCTCGGACAACCTGGCACCGGAGAGGCTTCATAAACATATTCACCCATTTTAATATCAGCTTTATACGCTTCTGGCAAATCAGAAAACATTTTATCAATCATCATTCTCATACTAGCATCAACTGGAATTGGTTTGCCAGCTCCTGGATAAAGCGATCTCGCTAAGCGTTGAGCGATAGCTAAAACCAAAGTTGGTGCAATAAGATAAGGGTCTACACCCATATCAATAAGACGTGGAACAACACCAATAGCCGTATTGGTGTGAATAGTAGAAAACACTAAGTGACCAGTAAGCGCTGCTTGAATAGCAAGTTCGGCAGTCTCTTTATCTCTAATCTCACCCACCATTATGATATCGGGGTCCTGACGCAAAGTGGTGCGCAGACCAGAAGCAAAAGTATAACCAATTTCTGGCATTACTTGAGACTGACTCATTCCCTCCATATTATATTCAATAGGATCTTCCAGAGATAAAACATTCTTGTGATCCTTATCAACCTCATTCATCATTGAATAAAGTGTTGTAGATTTACCAGAACCAGTCGGACCAGATATTAGAATAAGACCATAAGGTTCTTTTATAGCTTTCATTATTTGCTGTAAATTTTTCTGACTCAAACCAAGATCAGAAAGTTTTCTGATGCCTTTTTGTTGATCCAAAATACGAATCACAACCTTTTCACCAAAAAAAGTTGGGAAAGTGGAAACACGAAAGTCTACTTTTCTTTCGTTAAGAGGTGCGCTGAAACGACCATCTTGAGGTTTTCTTTTTTCATCCAGACGCATATTGCTCAATATTTTGACTCTTGCCACAACTGCGCTATGAATTCTAGATGGCAAAACAATACTTGTGTTCATCACACCATCAACCCTAAAGCGCACCCGAATATTGGAAGCCATCGGTTCTATGTGAATATCTGAAGCCCGACCATCAATAGCGTATTTCAAAATATTTGCCACAATTTTAGTAACTGGAGCAGTATCAATGACTTTAGCATTTTTACCACTTTCAAAAGCGTTAAGATCGTGTTCTTCTTCATCAATTTTGACTATTCTGTCTTTCTTACCACCTTTAGAACTTTCTTCTTCGGCTTTACTAGACAAAAATTCGGTCTCTAACTCGGACAGAGCCCGGGTCACTTCCCCCGTAAGACCTTTGTATAATTTCAAAACTTTTTCAAAATCATCTTTAGATATTAAAAAAGTCTTAAAAGGCAAATTAATTTTTGAGGAAATAAAATTTAAAGCATCTCGCGCTTGAATGTTGTCAGGATTTATCGCCCCTATTTCCAAAACCCCATTGTTTAAACCTATCGGAACAAATTGATAGTAAACAGCGGCTTCCTCTGATACGTATTCTAGTATCTTGCTGTCTAGTGTTGAAACGTCAATTTTCTTAAGTGGAATAGCATAATATTCAGACTTGGCCCGAAGGATATCTTCTTCACTAATACCAAAAGAAACAAGCGCGTCGTCCAAGCTTTCGCCTGAAGTTTGAGCCTTGTCTTTTATTAAAGAAAAATCTTTAGCCTCAATTACACCTTGTTTTACAAGAATATCTAATATACTCATAATTTGTTATATCAATTGGAGCCAGAAGTTTTCGGCGAAAAAGGATTTTCTTTTCCAACAGGCAAAGACATAAGCGGAACTTCAATACTCTTGAGAGACTGAAATTTTGGATCTTGCACGACGCTGGTGTCAAAATCTATATTTTCTACTTGTTTCAACAAGGCTTCGGCTCTAGCGCTAGCAGCAATATTTTCTTCGTTTGTGGTATCAACTTTATTAGCGTCCATAAACATCACCTTGTAGGCTACAATTAAAAGAACTACAAGAATTAAACCTAAAAAAGTTGTGCGATTATTGTTCATTCTGTTAAATTATATTGAATAAAAAACATTAATTAAGCCAATAAGTTTCAAGTTTGACACTGTATTTGTTAATTCCATCTTTGCCAGCTTCTAAACCAACAGATCTAATATCTAAAATTCTTAAACTTTTCTCTAAATCATTCATAAATGATTTAAAATTTTTATATGATGAATCAAAAGAAAATCCTATGACAACAGATTTGTAAGGTTTAGTTTGGGCGGTATTTACAGAATCACCACTAGAAGTATTTTCTGCGGCAGTAACATCGTCTATAGAGATACTATATTTAGAAGCCACAACATCAATCTGATAAATCAATTTCATAAAATTCTGAGAAGTTGGAACAATGGTGTTGATGTTTTGTTTGTCGGTTTCTGAAATATTTTCAAACGCAATGAGCAACCCTTGTTTCTTTTCTTCAATATGACTCATAGTCTCCAAGGTTTCTTCATAACCCTGCTTCTTTTCTTTCAAAAAAGAAATATCATCCATTGGAGAATAGACGAAAACATAACCAATGGACAGTGCGAGTATAATAAATGCAAAAATTGAAGTGTTACTCATATTTTTAATTACTATCTATGCTATATTCGGCAATTTTTGGATCCACTAAAATTATCATATTGAAATTGACAGTCCCTCGGTTAGATAACTTCAAACCAGAAATATCAATTGATTTAAAATAAGGTACTTCATAAAATACCTCTTCTTGTAAAGCGATACCACCATAACTTGTTGCTTCACCACTCAAATTAACAACCAAACCATCGCCACTCAATTCACTATAATCAAACTTATCAAAAGTAACGGTGCTTACTGTTGAAGACGAAAAGACCGCTAAAAAGTTTGATATCACTTTATGTCGGTCTACAATAGATTTAGCAATTTCAAGCTTTTGACTAAAACGAGACATTTCGTTGATGGTCTCTTTGTCTACAGCTTCTTCAGCTGCCGCTAATTGGGACTGAAGGTTAGCAATACTTTTGTTGACCATATTTTTGTAAACAAAGACAGCTACAGCAAAAACAATAGAGGCAATAAAAAGAGAGACAGCAAGCATTCCAAGTGCTCCCATCTTTTTCTTTTGAAAAACCTGATTGGCTGTTATTGGCTCCTTTGGTATAAACGATGATTGAAAGTTTGATGACATAATTTTAATTAATTATACTCCAAAAGTATTTGCAAGTGTAAACAAAAGTTGTTGATTACTAAATTTACCCAAGTTCTTGCAAACAACGTAAAGCTGCACCAGAAGCTACTGCAAATTCTAAACCTGTCTCTTTCAAAACATTTTCTAAAAAGGCTGGCACTTCTACTTTTTCAAAAGGGTTACCAGAAACTACTTCTACTTTGAAATGTTGCGCAGCAAAATCTCTAAAACCTTTAAGCGCCGCACCACCACCAGTCAAAAATATGGATTTAATGTTTTGGTTGGTCTTTTTTTGAAAATCAAACAAAAATCGGTTCGTTTCAGCAAACACTTTACTAGCCATAACAGAAACAGCTTCTGATAAATCTACTCCCTCTTTGGTTACGCCCATACCAACTGATCTTTTTATAACTTCAGCTTCTTCAAAAGAAACGTTTAAAATCCTAGCAATATTGGCAGTAATTTCTTGAGAACCAGAATTGATAGTATAAGAACTATAAATTAAACCTCTGTCTATAATATAAAGTTTAGTAGTTGACGCGCCCATATCAAACACCATCACTGGACCTTGCACCCCCTCTAAAATAGCTCTGATAGAACTAAAAATTTCTATCTCAAAAAATTTAGCGGTAAGTCCGGTTCTGTTTATTATTTCTTTATACTGTTTGATGATGTTGTTATGAATAGCGACCAAAAGCACATCTACCATTTTTGCTTTTTTGTCTGATTTGAAAATGACGGGCTCTTCGGGTTCTCGGCTTGGTATTATAGACCAATCTATAGTTACTTCAGAAATCGGCACGGGTATATGTTTGCGAGCTTCAATATTGACCATACTAACCATCTCTTTTTCCCCCACTTCTGGCACTGTAATAATAGAAAGCAAAGAAGCTTTAAAAGGAATAGCCATACCACAAACTTTGGTAGTTATAGCAACTTCTTTTTCGGAAATTAAATCATTCATTGCTTGAACAATTTTGCTGGTCGGTAAATTAGTAGATTGACCAATAGCAACATTCCCATAAGGACCAAGTGAAAGTTCGCCATAAGTTTCAAGCACAGCCTTGTCACCTTTTTTTTGAAGTTGCACAACTTTAATAGAAGAGGTGCCGATATCTATACCTAAAGCGCTAACTGTTTTATTTTTAAACAAACCAGAAAAAAAACTCATACGCTGTTATTATAACACAATGATAATATATACTATATAAAAATCTTTAAACAAAGTGATCAGGCAAATTTTAGAATTAATTCAAGATATTATCGTACCAGAAAATAATGAAGTGCAAAAACTTTTAGCGATACCGCACAGCACTTTGCGTGAATTGTTACCTAAATCTCCCGTGAATATAAAAGATATTTTTATCTTGTTTAATTACCAAAATAAAAAAGTAAAATTCATTGTTAAAGCTATCAAATATAAAAATAATGCTAGTTTACGTAAACGTATCGCGGGCTATTTGTATGAAGAACTTTTAGACATCATCTCTGAAATCACGCTTTTTGAAGGTAAATCCCCTTTACTTACCCCAATGCCGATGTCAAAAACCGAAAATAGAAAAAGGGGGTTCAATCAATGTGAAGAAATTTGCAAGGAAATCAAAAAAATGGGGGAAGAAAACATTATAGTCTCTTACAACGTGCTCAAAAAAATTCGCGAAACCGAAAGACAAACCAACTTAAATAAAGAAAAAAGAATGAAAAATGTAAAAAATAGTATGTTAGCAAAAAATCCCACTATTCATAACCAAACTGTTATTGTTTTTGACGATGTTTACACTACAGGTGCCACATTTACTGAAGCTAAACGCGCTCTTCTTGCGGGAGGCGCTCGTCGCGTTATTGGCATTTTCGTCGCCCACTAAACCTTTAAATAAAATTTCAAAGTATAAATCCAATCTTCATCATCTGGATTATCTTGAAGCTTGGTTCGCAAAAGCCACTCTAAATAACCACGATCAATTATTAAAACTTCTTCAAGTTTTCTATCTTTATATTTACCAAAATTGAATTTCGTAAATAACGTTGGGTTTGCGGAAATTTCAATCATTTTATTTATCGCTTCTTCGTCACTCTCCACAGTTTCTCTTATTTTTGCAAACAATCTATTAAATACAGCATACAAAACGTTTACATCTCCTTCTGCGTCATGAGCATTACCTTCTATTTCTAGACCCAAATAATAACGCAAAAATTGTAAACCATACTCAGGAATAACAGCGTTAGTATCCAAAAATCTTGCCACCCTAAGCGTGCAAATAGATTTCGGCACTTTAAGACCTTCTGCTTCTAACATCGCGATATCAAATTTAGCATTATGAGCAACAAGTATTCCATCTATAAAAAGTTTTGCCAAATCTTCTTGCATCTGACTTCCTTCAAAAGGTGGTTTATCCACAAGCATCTTGTCAGTAACATGAGTAATACTCATTGATTTAACTGTCATAGAAACTGGTGGTTTAAAATACTCCGTTTTTGTCTCCCCATCGCCCACTTTATAACAAACTTGATAAAGTCTATCTCTACCCAATTCATTACCTGTTGTTTCTGTATCCAAAAAAATTAAATTCATATTTTTATTTTAAATTATTTATCAAATTTATTTGTGGTTTTTTCTATGCCACCACTATGCACCAAATCAGAACCAA
>JAAZAU010000011.1 GCA_012514175.1 Parcubacteria group bacterium
AAGTCCCTTTCGTCCACCTATTGCCTGTTCGCTAAGCTCACAACGGCAATTCTGCTCACATTCGTTCGCAGACCGGATGAAAAGCAAAGCAGTTTGCTTTTCATCCACTCAGCCAACTCTCCGTTTGTCGCTCGCTTTGTTGTTTCTATTCTTACACGAAATGAAGACTTTTTCAAAGATTAAAATAAAGAAAAAATAATCTAAATAAATTAAAGGGGCAGGTGAGACCAAAAAGATTTTAATTAATTTCGCGATAATCAATTATCAGCTGACAATAAAGAACCAAAAAACAATAGCGATAATAATTCTATAAACACCAAAAGGGATAAAATTACGCTTTCTGATAAAAGAAAGCAAAAATTTAATACTAAATAAGGCGACTATAAAAGAAACAATAAAACCAATGCTCAAAATTCCAAATTGATCTTTGGAAAATGTGTCAGCGCTTTTGATAAGATCTAAACCACTCGCTGCCACCATAGTCGGCACCGCAAGAAGAAAAGAAAATTCTACGATAACTTTTCTCTTAATACCTAAAGCTAGTCCGCCAACTATGGTAGAAGCCGAACGTGAGAGGCCGGGGATGATTGATAACGATTGACAGACTCCTATCCAAAAAGATTTTTTATAAGAAATTTCCGAAAGATTGCCTGTTTCTCCACTTGTTTCTGGGGTTTGGGTTGGTTCTTTGTAAAACCATTCAAAAAGAATCAGAGCAATTCCACCTAAAAATAAAGCTATCAAAACCACTTGCTGGTTACCGAGCAGGTAAGTTTTTACGACTTTGTAAAAAGTGAGTCCGATAATTCCTGTTGGCAAAAAAGCGACAAACAATTTTTTAATATTTTCAATCTTAAATAAAGCTTTCCAATATAAAAACACTACCGAAAGAATGGCTCCAAGTTGAATAATAATTTCAAAACTTTTAAGAAAATCTGATTTAGAGATTTTTAAAATTTCGCTAGCTAAAATGAGATGACCTGTGGAGGAAATAGGCAAGAATTCTGTGACACCTTCTATGATTCCTAAAATAAAGCTTTGAAAAATTGCCATAACGTTTATTGTAACACAAATTAATGATAGATTGACTTTTTTTATCCAATTTGCTATAATTAGGGGTAGGCTATTCGAGAAAGCTGAGGGGGCGTCTCTGGTTATCAAATCATCGGTAATCGGGGGCGTCCCCATTTTTATTTATATTTTTTAATGCAGAATTAACACAGAAAAAGTGGAATAAAAAATCAAGCGGTTTTTGGGTGTAATGGGTTAATTTTGATTTGACACTTTTCTTCTTATTTGTTAGCTTAAAAGGAGCCCGTTTAAGGGCTTTTTAATGGGTATTTATATATGGCAAAAACTTCAGTAAAAGCAAGAGCTTTAAAAAAACCGAAATTTAAAACTCGGGCAGTTAACCGCTGTTTCAAATGTGGTAGAAGTAGAGGTTATATGGGTGATTTCGGACTTTGCAGAATATGTTTTCGTGAGCTTGCTAATGAAGGTAGAATACCGGGAGTAAAAAAATCATCATGGTAACCGATCCGATAGGAGATTTTATAGTTAGAATAAAGAATGCCGGAGTTGCAAAAAAGAAGACTGTTTCGGCGCCTTTTTCAAAAATTAAACTTGCTATAGCCGAGTTACTTTTGGCTAAAGGATATATTGCTGGAGTAACCCAAAAAACCAAAAATAACCTAAAATATCTTGAAATAACTTTGCTTTATTCAACTGACGGCAAATCAGCGGTTTCAGGGGTTGAAAGGGTTTCTAAACCATCTAGACGTTTGTATGAAAGCGCTAAGAATATAAAGAGATTTCGCAGAGGTTTTGGTTTGTCGGTATTTTCCACTCCAAAAGGCATTATGGCAGATGTGGACGCTAAGAAAAATAATTTAGGTGGAGAATTTTTGTTTAATATTTGGTAAAACGAATAAATAAAAATGTCACGAATTGGGAAAAAAGGAATAAAGATACCAGAAAAAACAGAAGTTGTTATGAATAACGGCTTGGTTTCTGTTAAAGGTCCCAAAGGTTCTCTTGAAAGAAATTTTAGATCTGATGTTACTATCTCTATAAATGATGGTCATATTTCTTTTTCTATCGCCAAAGAGAACAAACAAACTAGAAGTTTGTGGGGCACCTACGCTTCTCATTTAAAAAATATGATAAAGGGTGTCAACGAAGGTTTTGAGAAAAAGCTTATTTTGGAAGGGGTTGGATATAAATCTCAAGTTAACGGTAACAAATTGGTTTTGGCTTTAGGTTTTTCTCATCCAGTAGAAGTAGAAATCCCTTCTGAATTAACAGTTAAAGCTGAGAAAAATATAATTTCAGTTTCTGGTATGGATAAAGAATCTGTAGGAGCTTTTACCGCTAAGGTTAGAGCTTTGAAGAAACCGGAGCCATACAAAGGTAAGGGTTTCAGATATGACAATGAGGTTATCAGAAGAAAACAAGGTAAGAAATCTGTATAATTACAATGAACACAAAGGTAAAAAAAATTCAGAGAGCAAGAAGAAGAAAGCGTATCAGAGCTAAGGTTTTTGGTACCAGCGAAAAACCAAGACTTTCTATATTTAAATCCAACAGATACATTTCCGCTCAGTTGATAGACGATAGCAAAGGGGTGACTTTAGTAGCAGGCACCAGCAAAGGCTTAAAAGAAAAAAGCGCTTTGGAAAGAGCTAAAGCTGTCGGGGTTATGATTGCCACCCAAGCTAAGGCTAAAAAAATAACCAAAGTTGTTTTTGACAGAGGAGGTTATCTTTATACCGGTTCTGTTTCAGCATTGGCTCTTGGGGCTAGAGAAGGTGGTTTGGAGTTTTAATAATAAAATTAATTATGATAGATACAGAAGAAAAAATAATAGAAGAGGAAATAGCAGAAACTGACGAAGAGGTTGCTGTTCAAGATCAAGACAGCGCAGACGATGTTGCGTCCGAGCCAGTTGAGTCGGCTGTGTCGCCAGTCAAAAACAACAGACGAAAAAATGAACGCCGACCTTCTAGAAGATCTGAAAGAGCCAGACAAGAATTTGAAAACAAAATTATAAGTGTCAGGAGGGTCACTAGAGTGGTTTCTGGTGGTCGCAGATTTAGTTTTAGTATTGCTGTTGTTATTGGTGATAAGAAAGGCAAAGTTGGGGTTGGGGTTGGTAAGGCGTCTGATACTCCGATTGCAATAGAAAAAGCTATCAGAAACGCTAAAAAGAATATGATTAAAGTCGCGCTTACTCCTAGAGGTTCTATTTCTCATCCAACGGAGACCAAATATGCAAGCGCCAGAGTGTTTTTAACTCCGGCTCCAGGTAAAGGTGTTATTGCTGGTAGCGCTGTCCGAGTAGTTTTGGAGTTAGCGGGGGTTAAAGAAGTTTCTTCTAAAATTTTATCTAGATCAAAAAATAAACTCAATATAGCCAGAGCTACTGTTAAAGCTTTGAAACAATTGAAAACCAAAAAAGTTAAATAAAAGAAAATGCAATTTCATAATCTAAAAAAGAATAAATCAAACAGGAAAGCCAGACAGATTGGTCGCGGTGGTATTCGTGGTAAGACCTCAGGCAGAGGCACCAAGGGTCAAAATGCCAGAAGTGGTAGAAAAAAGAGACCAGAAATGCGAGATATCATAAAAAGATTACCAAAACTTCGCGGACGTGGGAAAAATTCTTTGAAATCTAGATTAGAAAAAGCTTTTCCAGTAAAACTTTCTGTGTTGGACGAAAAATTCGCTACTGGCGCAGTTATAAATCGCAAAGTTCTTTTAGAAAATGGTATTATTGTTAAAAAAGCAGGGAAATTACCAAGGGTGAAAATTTTATCTGATAAAAAAGATATTAAAAAGAACTTCCAGTTTGAAGACGTGGAAGTGTCGGAAGCGGTTAAAAAAGTGTCAGCTTAATTTGTTAATTAAAGATGAATAGTTTCATTTACAAAACAAAATTAGTTTTAGGGGACAAGATTTTAAGAAGCAGAATTATATTCACTCTTTTTGTTTTAGTGCTTTTCCGTTTTATGGCAACTATTCCTATTCCTGGTATTGACGCTCTTAAACTTCAACAATTTCTTTCTGGTAATGACTTCTTTGGACTTTTGAACATCTTCTCTGGAGGCGGTCTTTCAAATCTTTCTATAATAATGCTTGGTGTTTCTCCTTACATTACTTCTTCTATTATTATGCAACTTATGACAGTAATGTTTCCGAAACTCAAGGCGATGTATCAAGAGGAAGGGGACGCTGGTAGAAAAAAGTTCACTCAATATTCAAGGTTGCTGACCGTGCCTTTGGCATTAATGCAAGGTTACGCTTTTATTGTTTTGTTGCAAAATCAAGGCATTTTAGCTAATTTGGGCACTTTTTCTCTGATCACTAATCTTGTTGTTATTGCGACTGGGTCAATTTTGTTAATGTGGCTCGGTGAGCTTATAAGTGAATTTGGGGTTGGTAATGGTGTATCCATCATTATCTTTGCTGGTATCGTATCGGTTTTGCCAAGCTCAGTAGGTCAACTTATATTTACTTTTGAACCATCACAGTTGCCGTCTTATATCGGGTTGGCAGCTGCCTCAGCTTTAATTATCTGGGGTGTGGTTATTATCACTGAAGCTGAGAGACCAATACCGGTTACTTACGCTAAACAAGTGAGGGGTAATAAAATGTACGGTGGGGTTTCTACTTATCTTCCACTCAGAGTCAACCAAGCTGGAGTTATTCCTATCATTTTCGCTTTGTCTATTTTGCTTTTTCCTCAAATGATAGTGAGATTCCTTTCTAATTCAGCCAACGCTGTCGTTCAGAAGGTTTCTGAAGTCATACTTTCTCTTTTGTCTAACCAGATTTTTTACGGTGTAGTTTACTTTTTGTTAGTTTTTGCTTTCACTTACTTTTATACTGCGATTACTTTTGACCCAGATACCATATCTAAGAATTTACAAAGAGGTGGCGCTTTCATACCGGGAGTTCGCCCTGGAGTTTCTACTTCTCAATACATAGCAAAAGTGCTTTTTCGTTTGACTATGATAGGCGCTCTGTTTCTTGGTATTATTGCTGTTTTACCTCTTATTGTTAAAGGTATAACTGGTATTAATGCTATAGCTGTCGGCGGTACTTCTCTTCTCATCGTTGTTTCTGTTGTTATTGATCTTGTTAAAAAAATTGACGCTCAAATTTCTGCCAGAGAGTATTAAAAACAAATCAAGAAATGCAAGTTTTAAATTAGGCAAAAACTTGCCAATAAGTTTTTTTATTATTATGCTTAATTTATAATTCTTAATTTATATTTTTATGCAACCACACACATTTATATTTTTTGGTCCGTCAGGTTGTGGCAAGGGGACACAAGCTAAACTTTTACAAAAAGAACTTGAGAAAAGAGATCCAGGTAGAAATATTCTCTATATAGAAACAGGAGAAGAGTTAAGAAAATTTGTTACTCAAGATAATTTAACCGCTCAAGAAACCAAAAAAGTAATAGAAGGCGGAGGGTTGTTGCCAGAATTTATTCCGATTTATATTTGGACAGGAATAATGATAAACAAAATTAAAGGTGATGAGCACATTTTTATGGATGGAATTTCCAGAAGATTGGTTGAAGCTTCTGTTTTGGATTCAGCTATACAATTTTATAAAAGAGAAAAACCTTTTGTGATTTTAATGGAAGTTTCTGATGAGTGGGCTAGTAAGCTTATGAAAAGTCGGGGTAGAGTTGATGATACAGACGAAAAAATAAAAACAAGATTAGATTGGTATAAAAAGAATGTTGTGCCCGCTGTTGAATATTTTAAAAACAACCCTTATTACAATTTTATCTCTATAAATGGCGAGGGTAGTATTGAAGAGGTGCATCAGGAATTGATGTCAAAGATATTTGGCTAGTTTGCTAAAAATATGATCAGATACAAAACAGAAGATGAAATAGCGATAATGCGTGAAGGTGGCAAGATTCACGCACAAATTTTGAAAGAATTAGGTAAAAAAATTAAGCCAGGAATTAGAACTGGTGAGCTAAATGATTATGCCGAAAGACTTATAGATGAAGCTGGATGCACGGCTTCATTTTTAGGTTATGCGCCTAAAGGTGTGCGTCAACCTTTTCCAGCTGCTCTTTGTGTTTCTATTAATGAAGAAATTGTTCACGGCATACCAAATGGCGATGATGATAGATTGCTTTTGGAGGGCGATATTGTTTCGTTGGACTTGGGTGTCACGTATCAAGGTTTTGTTACTGATGCGGCGATTACTGCACCTGTTGGCAAAATCAGTGAAGAAGCAGAAACCCTTATAAGAGCTACAAAAGAAGCTTTAGATAGAGGAATAAGCTCAATGAGACTAAGGGGTCACATTGGTGATATAGGCGCTTCTGTGATGGAAGTGGCTATGAAGTATGGTTTTGGTGTGATTGAAGGCCTCTCAGGTCATGGGGTGGGTTATGGTGTGCATGAAGAGCCGTTTGTGCCCAATAGAGCTATGAGAGGAGAAGGTCCAGAAATAAAACCAGGTCTGGTGATAGCAATTGAGCCGATGCTTTCAACTGGCAGTCGTGATATCAAACTTTTGAGCAATGATTGGACTTTTATTACTCGTGACAGATCGCTTTCAGCTCATTTTGAACACACAGTGGCGGTGGGGTACGATGGTAAAATTGAAGTATTAACAAAATTATAAAAAGCAAAAAATATTTATTAGATTAACAATAGGGGTATTAATTTTAATTAAGTAATTTTTATGAATTATTCAAAAAGACAACAAGAAAGAACTTTAGTAGTGATAAAACCAGATGGTGTGCAAAGATCATTGATTGGTGAAATTATTGGTAGATTTGAAAAACTTGGACTTAAACTCACCGCTATGAAAATGTGTTTGTTAACGGAAGAATTTGTTGAAAAACATTACACCCTTGATCCGGAATGGAGAAGAATTACTGGTGAAAAAAGAATTAAAGCTGCAAAAGAAAAAGGGGAAAAATTGGAAACTGAAGATCCATTAGAAATCACTGCGGTTATTTTAGAAAAACTTAAAAAATATATGACTTCTGGTCCCGTTATAGCTATGGTTTGGCAAGGAGTTCACGCTACTGAATTGGTGCGCAAAATGGTAGGTGGAACGGAGCCTCGTTCTTCTGATGTTGGAACCATAAGAGGTGATTATGTTTTAGATTCTTATATTTTAGCTGATAGTGATGGGAGAGCGGTAAGAAATCTTATTCATGCATCAGGCACTGCTGAGGAATCAGAAGCAGAAATAAAGCATTGGTTTAAGCCAGAAGAGATTGTTAATTACAGACTAATTGCTGAACAAATTTTGTATGATGTAAATCTGGATGGTTTACTTGAATAGAGGTATAATTATTACAGAGTCGCTCAAATATTTTCTTCTTTGTTCTTTTTTAGGGAGGCTAACTTTCTATAATATGTGAACGCAAATGTGTTCTAATTGTTATAGTCGAGGCCACCCACCTAATTTTTTTCAATTAGGAAATTATTGAGCGACTCCACACAAAACCCGTTCCGCTTATGCAGGACGGGTTTTGTGCTAAAATAACTTAATGAAAATGCCTCAAATAAAAATAAATTTTAAACCACTTTTTTGGGAGGCTTTATCTTTGTTTATTGTTGTAATTATTCTGCATTGCATGGCAAGCGCGTATCATCTTTACTGGAAAATTTATGAATTTGATAGTATTTTGCATTTTTTGGGTGGCGCAACTCTTTCCTTATTCTTTTTGTGGCTTTATTTTTATTCTGGCTTGTTTAAGCCTCGGAACAGAAAACTTAAAGATTTTATTGTTATAGCTCTTTTAGGTTCGGTTTCCATTGCTTTATTTTGGGAAATTTATGAACTTATTTTTAAACGATATATGGTGCAGATTTCTGATTATCCTTATGATCTCACTATGGATTTGATAATGGATGTTTTGGGCGCCTCCGTTGGGTTTTTGTATGGCTATATGAGAGAGTTGGAAATTTTAAAAGGTGAAAAAACAAAAAACAATGAGCAATCCTAAATTAACATTTTATGGCGGTGTCGGATTTACTACCGGAGCAAATTTTTTGGTTGAATATAAAGATTTAAAACTTTTGGTGGATTGCGGACTTCTTCAAGGTACTAGAAATGCCGACGAAGTAAATTCTGCTCCGTTTAAATATAATCCATCTGAAATTCAGTTTCTTTTTGTTACTCACGCTCATATGGATCATATCGGTAAAATACCTAAATTAGTCAAAGATGGTTTTAAGGGTCAAATAATTTCAACTTTTGAAACTAAAGAATTGGCGAAACATTTGCTTGTTGATGCTTACAAAATAATGATTTCTAGAGAAAGAGGTGGAGTCTCAAGAAATTTTTATGAAGAGAAAAATATAGGTGAATCTCTCAGTTTGTGGGAAAGTGTAGCTTATGGAGAAAAACAGCAAATTAATTCTGAAGTTTCTTTTCGTTTTCTTGATGCTGGTCACATTTTGGGGTCAGCGATAATTGAATTAAATTTTAATGGCAAAAAAGTAGTTTTTACTGGTGATCTGGGTAATAGTCCTTCTCCGTTACTTAGAGATACTGAAATTCCTGAAGATGTTGACTATTTAATTATAGAAAGCGTTTATGGAGATAGAAACCATAAAGATAAAGAAGAGCGCCGAGAAATGTTTAAAAAAATAATTAAAGAAACTCTTGAGCGAAAAGGAGAAGTTATTATTCCAGCTTTTTCTGTTGATAGGACGCAAATTATTCTTTACGAATTAAATAATATGGTAGAAGATGGCGAATTGCCGAGTGTGCCAGTATTTTTAGATTCACCGCTGGCTGAAAAAGTGACAGCAATCTATAGTAAATCCGATAGATTATTTAACCAAAATATTCAAAAAGAAATCGCTTCAGGTGATGATATTTTTAGTTTTCCAAAATTAGATATTGTGGGTTCCGCTAGAGAAAGCCAAGCTATTGAAAACATACCCAATCCCAAAATAATTATTGCAGGTAGCGGGATGTCAGAAGGGGGGCGTGTTTTAGAGCACGAAGCCAGAGCTTTGCCTCATCCAGAGAACACAATTTTACTTATGGGCTATCAGCCTGTTGGGACTTTGGGTAGAGAGCTTCAAGATGGCGCAAAAACCGTTACTCTTCCAGCTTCTTACGTAAAAGGAAAAGGGGGCAAACAAAAGGTTCCAGTCAGAGCAAGAATAGAAAGTGTTCATGGTTACAGCGCACACAAAGACAGTGAGCACTTATTGGAATTTGTAGAGAAATCTGCTGGCGTCAACGAAGAAAACCAAAAAACCAAACTTAAAAAAGTTTTCGTAGTAATGGGTGAGCCAAAATCATCGCTTTTTCTTGTGCAACGCATCAGAGACTATCTAGATATTCCTGCTATTTATCCAGAAGAAGGGAAGGAATACGAATTGATCTAATTATCTTGCGAACTCAATAGCGCGAGACTCGCGGATGACAACTACTCTAATTTCTCCAGGGTATTTGAGTTCGTTTTCAATGCGAACAGCAATATCGCGAGCGATATTTTTAGCTTCAATATCACTAACCTCAGATGGAGTTACAAAAACTCTGATTTCACGACCAGCTTGTAAAGCGTAAGCTTTTTCTACTCCTTTAATGTCGGTGGCAATGGTTTCCAATTCACCGAGTCTCTTGAGATAATTTTCAACACTGTCGCGTCTAGCGCCAGGTCTAGCACCAGATATCGCATCAGCAGCTTGAACTATGTAGGATTCTAAAGTAGAGAAAGGGTATTCACCGTGATGGGATTCCATAGCGCGAATAATTTTTTCATCAGTGCCAAATTTTTGCAAAATTCTGCGCCCAATTTCAACATGGGTGCCTGCTATCTCATGATCTACCGCTTTACCAATATCGTGAAGAAGTGCGCCCGCTTTGGCTACATTTACGTTGGCTCCTATTTCACTAGCCAACATACCGGCAATATGAGCCATTTCAATTGAATGTTGTAATACGTTTTGACCATATGAGGTGCGGAAATGTAAACGACCAAGGATAGCAACCACTCTGGGGTCTAAATTAAAGACTCCACATTCGTAAGCGGCAGCCTCACCTTTTTCTTTGATGGTTTTATTGATTTCTTGTTTAGCTTTTTCTACCATTTCTTCAATTTTTACAGGTTGGATTCTGCCATCTTGAATAAGGTTTTCTAAAGCTACTTTAGCTACTTGTCTACGAACGGAGTCATAAGAAGAAATAGTAATAAGCCCAGGTGTATCATCAACAATAATTTCTACCCCAGATATTCTTTCAAAAGCTTTGATGTTACGACCTTCCTTACCGATAATTTTCCCTTTTATTTCGTCTGAAGGGATGGTAACTGTGGTAGAAAAAACTTCAGAAGAGACAGAGTTGGCTAATCTTTGGATAGATGAGGTTAATATTTCTTTAGCTTTTGATTCTAATTTCTCATTACCAGAATTTTCAAGTTTTTGCATTCTAACCGTTAAATCTTCTTCATATTTTCTTTCAGTTTCTTTAAACAAAAGTTCTTTCGCCTCTTCTTCAGTCATTTTGGAAACTTTTTGTAATTCTTCGTATTTTTCTTTTTCTAAATTTTCAGCTTTTTCTTTGATGTTTTTGATTTCGGAAACCTTTTCTTTAACTTGTTCTATTTCTTTATCAATATCAAGCTGTCTTTTGTCTAAGAATTCCTCTTTTTTGATAAGACGATCTTCGGTTTTTTTAACTTTCTCTTCTCTTTCTTTGAATTCGGTCCGAATTTCTTTCAAAGTTTCTTCTGCTTTAGCTTCTGCTTCTTCAGTGATTTTTTTGGCTTCTTCTCTGGCATGTAACTCCATTTGTTTTATACGAAGCTCAACTGAACCTCTTTGACCCAAAGAAATAATCCATCTAAGAAAGTAACCAAATCCAACACCTACAAAAGCCGCTAGACCGGCTAAGAGTATTGCTAGTTTTAATGACATATATTTTGCTGTAATTCCGCTTTAGTTTAGAGCAGCAGAAAACGGAAGCCTATTTTTTTGTTAGAAAATAAAGACATTTTGATGAAAATCAGCTCTGTAATCTTAACGGAAATTACGAAATTTAATGCTAATACTGGCATTATATAAGAAAGGTCCCAAAATCGCAAATTTTGTTTTTTTATAGGATTTTATCAACAATTCCGTATTTTTTGGCTTCTTCAGCAGACATAAAGAAGTCTCGTTCTACATCGTTTTCTATTTTAGAAAGTGGTTGGCCAGTGTTTTCAGCAAGCATTTTGTTCAGATTTTCTTTGGTTTTCAAAATATGTTTGGCTGTAATTGCAATATCCGTAGCCTGACCTTCAGCGCCACCGATTGGTTGATGAATCATCACTTCAGCATTTTTTAAGATAAATCTTTTGCCTTTGGTCCCAGCGGAAAGCACTAAAGCTGCACCAGAGGCAGCAATACCAACGCAGAAAGTAGAAACGTCTGGCTTTATGAATTTCATAGTGTCTACAATGGCTAGGGTAGAAGTGACAGAACCTCCTGGGGAATTTATATAAAGAGAAATTTCTTTTTTAGAATTTTCTGATTGCAAAAAAAGAAGTTGGGCAATGATGAGATTGGCCATTGTGTCTTCAATTGGGCCACCCAAAAAGATAATCCTATCTTTTAACAGTCTAGAATAAATATCATAAGCTCTCTCACTGTTATGAGTTTTTTCTATAACTGTTGGAACCAATATTGAATTTTGTATTGTGTTTTTCATAATTCGTATACTAGCATATTTTTTATTGATTTTCTAAAAGTTTTAGAACTTCTTGGTTTAGGAGAGTGGTGATGACAAAAATACGGATATTTTCTTCTGAAGCTTCAGGGTAGTGTTTCTTTAATTCTTTTATTTCATTATCCAAAATTTCCTGGTTTGGTTTTAATTTTTCAGTTTCAGCTATTTTGTTAAAAATAAGTTGCACTTTGGCTTTTTTCTCAGAATTATCTTTCAAATCTTTTTTTAGTTCTTCCTCTGCTTTTGCTAAAGCTTCAGCGGATGAATCAATCTTTTTGGTGTGGGCAAGATATTCTTCCCACTTCATACCCACTCTCTCTACATCATCTTTCATTTGAGCTAAAGATTTTTGAATTTCACTTTCCACTAAGATTTCTGGTAAATCCATTTTAGATTTTTCAATTAATTTTTCTATTATGTTTGCTCTGAGTTTATCTTTACTTCTGAGTTTTTTTTCTGCGATTAGATTTTCTTTAACTTTTTCTTTTAGTTCGGCTAAATTTTTGAAATTACCGGCTTCTTTGGCTAAATTATCATCAAGTTTTGGTAAATCTTCATCTTTAATATCGGGGTGATTGTGGCCTTTTTCATCAGGATGATTTTTATGCCAATCAAAATAAGCTTTATTTTTTCTGATCTGTAACAAAACGTCGTCCACCTCTTTTTCCGTAGCTTCAAATTTTTCTTTTTTCCCTTTTTCTTTTTCAATAATGTCTTTCGCAATTTTTTTGTAATCGGGTAGGGTGATTTCCGGCATTACAGCCAAGACCACTTTGAATTCCACGGGGTTATTTAAGGCTAATTTGGTGACTGAAACTTTAGGGTGACCAATGACATCTAGTTTTTCTTGTTCTACAATTTTAGGAAAATGTTCATTGAGAAGAAGGTCAACCGCTTCTTCTAAAAGTCGGTTTTCGCCAACTTTTTCAATAACAATATTTTCAGGCACAAAACCTTTGCGAAAACCATCAACCTCTAAGGAGTTGCAAAAGTTTTTTATAGCTTTTTTTCTAGCAGAATCTAATAATTCAGCTGGTAAAGATACCTCTAATTCTATTTCTGATTTAGGTAATTTTTTTGTTTTTATATTGTATTCCATTTGGCTAGTCTATATGAAAAACGCTTTTGAGTCAAAACAAAAAATCCCATCCAGGGATTTTTTGTTTTTTTATGTTGTTTTTTTACTCAATTATTTATTGAAGTTCTGCTTCAATAGCGGCAGTGCCTTGATCAAGACTATCTAAATCGGTAGCGTTCAAGTCAGCTTCTATGGCATCTAATTCATCTGAACCAGATTGTTGATTTAAGGATTCGGTGATAGCGTCTGGTTGTTCAACTGGTATTTCAGGCACAAAAACTTTTTGGGAACTTCTCATTTGAAAGAAATATAGACCACCTATAATTATAAGAGCTAAAATAACAATGACTGCAAAAAGCGGACCAATTGAAGATTTTTTTTCAGGTTGGCTTTGCATTGGTGGCATTTGGTTTGGGTTGAATGTGTCCATATATTTTTTAGTTTAATTTAATAATTTTATTCGTTTGTAGTTGTTGTGGTGGTTGTTGAAGTGCGAGTCTGATTTTCTTTTTCAAGTTTATTTTGTCCAGGTTTTAAACTACTTATTACATCAACTAAAGCGGCGTGGGCGTCTTTGAGCTCTTCTTTAGCTTTTGTTATTTGAGTTTTTGTTTTTCCAAACGAATTTTTGAGAATATTTGCGGTAGAAGAAGCGGTATCGGTAGAATCTTTAGTTTCTGAAGCGCCAATAAGAGCTATACTAGCTTTAGCTGTGGCTATTTTAGTTTTGGCTTTAGCTAAAAGCTCTTCTGCTTCTGAAACGTCAATATTTGCAATTTTGAGTTTAGCGATTCTTGATTCTATTCTTAAGGCTAAAGTCTCAAGTCTTTTTGCTGCTGCTTCGTATCTTTCTTTCAGTTTTTCTGTGAATTGATTGACTCGTTCTTCCATTCTGTTGGTAATACTTTGCTTTTTTTCTTGGACTGAATTTTTAATAGTTTCTGTTCTTGAGGCTGTTTCCTGTCGCATCTCTTCTTTTTTGGTTTCTATACGATCTTTTATGGTTTCTCTCTTTTGTTCTGCTTGGGCCTTGTTTTCCTTTGCCACGTCAGATTGAGCGAAAGAAAGATTTGGCATAGCCACCAACAAAGAAAATAGCATTAAAAATAATAGTATTTTACTTTTCATAGATTATAAATTAATTGTAAACAGCTGCCCCTGCTGTCCTCAATTTTAGCACATTATAATCTTAATGAAAGTGGATTATTCTGCTGTTTCCAAGTCTTCTCCTTGGATTGATTTGATGTCAATTCTCCAACCGGTGAGTTTAGCTGCTAGTCGCACATTTTGACCACCTTTACCAATAGCTAAAGATTGTTGATCTTCAGAAACTACGACATTGGCTTGGTGATCTTCTTCGTTTATTTCAACGGAAGCTATTTTGGCAGGAGAGAGTGCATCCTCAATAAACTCAACAGGATCTTCAGACCACTCTATAATGTCAATTTTTTCGCCTCCAAGTTCGGAAGTTACCGTAGCGACCCTGACACCTCTTTGCCCAACCAATGAGCCGACAGGATCAATATAATCATCGTTAGAAACTACAGCGACTTTGGAACGAGAACCGGCTTCTCTAGCCACTGATCTAATTTCAATTGTGCCATTTGCCAGTTCTGGTGCTTCATTTTCAAAAAGTTTTACTAGAAAACGTGGGTGTGAGCGTGAAAGCCTAAGAGTGACGCCTTTTGGTCCATCTTCTACTCTGTAAAGGTAAGATCTAACCCTTTCACCCTGACTAAATCTCTCACCAGGGATTTGTTCTTCATAGGGCAATATACCCACAGCTCTTCCCACGTCAATAAAAATATTACCGCGTTCAATTCTTTGAACTGTGCCGGTGATAATATCTCCTTCACGTTCACCAAATTCTTTAAGCACAGAACTTCTTTCAGCTTCTCGGATTTTTTGAATGATAACTTGTTTGGCGGTTTGGCTGGCGATACGTCCATAATTACCCTTTGATTCAATAGGGAATATTATTTCATCTCCAACTTCGGCATCTTTTTTGATTTTTTTGGCATCTGGCAATAAAATATGATGTTCCTCATTGTAAAGCACTCTGTCGTCGTCATTAGCTTCCGCAGTCTCTAAAGCTTTCTCTAAATCTTCCTTATTCATAAAAACTTTACTGTCATCAACTACGATTTTAATTTGGTTCATTTCTACAGAACCGGTATCTATATCAAAAGTTGCTCGGATGATTTGTCCGCGTTTACCGTATTCTTTTTTGTAAGCGGTAGCTAAAGCCATCTCAATAGCTTCAATAACTTTGTCTTTGGCGATACCACGCTCTTCTTCTAGTTGATCAAGAACCGAATTTATAACCTTTAAATCAAACATATAATTGGAATTTTAAGTTTTTAATTTGCTTCACTGGTTAATAAAAAAACCGCGGGTTGAGCGGAATTTTTATCATTCAGTATTAACTCTATTATATACCTAAGGTAGTCAACAGTCAAGCTTTTGTTTTTGATATTAATTTAGAATATAATTTAGGATATGGAACGAGCACCTACCCCAAACAATCTACCATCGGGTTTTGAAAATTGGCCAAAGTGGAAGCAAAGAGAAGAATACAAAAATCTTGAGACAAATTTGCTTAGAAAATCTTTAGATATCCCTACGGAAGATAATAGATCTGTGGAAGAAATTTTTGAAGAAATGGAAAAACTTAATCCTTACAATCCATATAAAACTGTTAGAGATAGAGCGTATCTAGAAAATAGATTAAAAGAGCTTGAATCAGAAGGCTCCCTTTCTTCAGAAGAACAAGCTCAGGATTTTTTAGATTCATCTCCTGCGATTGAAGAAAACCAAGAATCGTTAGATGTTAAACCAGAAACCCAAAGCGAAAAAACATCCGCAGAATTTCAATATGAAAATCAAGCTGAAACAAAACCCGATTTTTACGCAAAAAATTATGTAGCAGATTTTGGTGGAGAAGAAACTGTTCGTTATGAACCAACTGAACAAAGTGACGAAGATTTAGAAATTTTGGAGCAAAAGAAAAAAAGCGGTGAAGCTATTAATGTTATAGACAAAAGAAATTTTGATTTATTTGAAGATGACAAAAAAGTAGGTATTCAAAATGATCAGAAACCTGAAAGCAACGATTCTCGTATAGACGATAACAAAGAATATGTGAGTAATGCTGAATATGAATTAAACAGAGAACAGGAAGAGCAAATTAAAGAGCGGGTAATAGAGACGAAAGAAGATGTTTATAGGTGGGAAAATAGCGAAGAGCAGGACAATTTGGAGAATTTTAGGATGGATAGAATTTTGGCGGAAGACAGTTTTAAACGGGGGCAAATAAAACAAGATACATTAAATACTTCAATTGAAAACTATAAATACGCTTTGGGCGCGGCGGCAGATAAGATAAAAGAAAGTTTAAGGAAGGAGGCGGGGGAAAATCTTGATGCTGTAAAAGAAGCGCAATTAAGATTAAAAATAAACAGAACCATTTTTGAAGAGCTTGTAGAGAAAGAAAACGAAGTTTATTTAGCGTTTTTAAGAAATGAAAGAGCCGAAACTACACAAGATAAAATTATTGAGGGTTTGAAAAATGCTTTAAGTGATAAAGTAACGAAGTGGTATGAAGGACTTTCAGAGGGGCAAAAATTTGCTCTAAATTTTGGTTCTGCTGGACTCGTGGGTTTAACTTTTGATGCGGTTAAGGATTTGAAAGAAGCTGAGGAAAGAGAGATAGAAGAATTAAAAAACTCTAATCTTTCTGTTAACGAAAGGGCTGAAAAGCTTTTGGAAATAAAAAATAGATATAAAAAAGACAGAATAAAAAGAACCTTGAAACAAATGAAAGAAAACACCGTGGGGGCTGGCAAAGAGGTTCTTATGGAGTTGGTTAAAAATGTTGAAGATCGGCTTCCTTCAAGAAGAGGTTATGACCCGGGAAATATAAACTCACCAGAGTTTCCACCCGATGTTGCTCCAGAGCAAATGTCTTTTGACCCATCGCTTTTAACACATAAAGTGTTGGAAGGAGAATCCACTTGGCAGATTTTGGAGAGTATTCTGAACCATAATGATCGGTTTGAAAAAATGTCTGAAGCTCAAAAAACCTATGTTCTAAGTTATTTAACTAATAAAGCTATTCAAAATCCTGAACAATATGGTTTAAACAGTGATGGTTCTATAAGTATGGGTAGCAAAACGGACTTTACAAAAATGTTTGAAGACACTAAGGAGATCAAAACTGTTTTTAACAAGGCTGAGCAAACCATAACTCCAGGCAGTCCTCAAGAAGAGTCAATTCTTTCAAATAATCAAAAAATAAAAGATTGGGTCAAGGGTCGCTCTCAAGAAGTTTTAGATGAGAAAACTGTGCCAGAAATTTTAAGTGATAAACCGATTCCAAGTGTGGAAACTAAGCCTGAGCCCGACGTTGTTGAACAAACAGGGGGACCGCCCGAAACCATTGAGTCAGAAAGTGCAGAAAAAGTGGATCCAATATCACAAGAAGCTCAAGAGGAAGTAAATAAATTAGTTGAACAAGTAGATTTAGCAAATGGTAATGTTGACAGAGATGGGCGGTTGATTGACACAGATCAAACAACTGAAGCAGAAACAGACTCAATAGAAGACGGTGACGTTGATGAATCGGTTAACATGGATCAGGTAGCTAAAGAATTAGCAGAAGCAAAAGCAAGGTTAGCGTTTCTAGAAGATGCTAAAAAAAATAACAACAATAATAATGATGTAGAAAATTTATTTAATTCCAACAAAAAATATGCTGAAGACCTTGAAGAGGCTTTTAATACAGAAATAGATGAGTTTTACGGTAAAAGGGGTTTGTTGGGATTTGGTAAAGAGAGAGGAGTAGACACACTTGAATGGAAAGAGATATCAAGATTGCCAGTTGTTAAGGTTATAGATTATTATACTGGTGACTCTATGAAATCTGATTTGCATCCAGAAATTGTAAGAAGGTTTTCAGAATCACCAAGACACCAACGTTTTATAGAGCATATGGATGGACTTATAAGACAAACTGGCGGATTGGTAAAACCTTTTGAGAATGAAAGTGTGGAACAGTTTGTAAAACGTCTCGGAGGTTATCTCTTAAGGACCCACTTGCAAAAAATGCATCTTTCTGAAATAGGTCTGAAAGAAACGGCATAAATCTGTAATAGGCTTTAGAGAGAAATTAATAAATTTAAAAATTTAAGATTAAAAAAGTAATGAGTGAAGAATTTAATAAGAAAATAGCTGCCGATTTCGGTTTGGAAAATATGGATTCCAGAGAGCAAACTTTAATGATTGAAAAAATTGGTAATCTGCTTTTTGAATCCGTTATGGAAAGAGCCATAGATGCTATGGATGGGCCAGTGATGAATGATTTTGAAGATACTCTAGTTGAGGCTGGTAATGACTACCCCAAAATAATTTCTTTTCTAAAACAAAGAATTCCTGGTTTTGATGTAATAGTTTCAGAAGAAATGAATCGCTTAAAGCGGGCTACTTCTGGCATATTTGCATAAAATTTTGTTTTTGTTATGATATAATTTATTGATAAAAATGGCGCTTTTTATTTTATTTTGCGTCGCAAATTTTATTCATTTTTAATTTAAATTTATGGCAGAAACTTTTGATCGTTCTAAGCCTCACGTTAACGTGGGAACCATTGGTCACGTTGACCACGGCAAAACCACATTGACCGCTTCAATCCTCAAAACTCTCGATTTGAGAAAAGATGAGGGTTATGGTGCTCGTGTGGAAGCAGTTGAGAGTATTGACAAAGCTCCTGAAGAAAAAGCTCGCGGTATTACTATTGCTTTGCACCACTCAGAATATTGGACCCCAACTAGACATTATGCTCACATTGATGCTCCGGGTCACGCTGACTACATCAAAAATATGATTACTGGTGCTGCTCAGATGGATGCCGCCATTCTTGTGGTTGCTGCTACCGATGGTGTGATGCCTCAAACTAGAGAGCACATTCTTTTGGCTCACCAAGTAGGTGTTCCAAGAATTGTAGTCTTTATAAACAAATGCGATATGGTTGCTGAACAGGATTTGATAGATTTGGTTGAAGAAGAAATTAGAGAACTTTTGACCAAAAACCATTACGATGGTGCTAATACTCCGATTATTCGTGGTTCTGGTCTAAAAGCTTTGGAAGCTAAAGATATAAATGATGAATGGTCTAAAAAAGTTGTTGAACTTATAGACACTTTGGAATCTTATGTTCCAAATCCAGTCAGGGAGCTTGATAAACCTTTCCTTATGCCAATTGAAGACATTTTCTCAATTGAAGGACGAGGTACTGTGGTAACAGGTAAAATAGAAAGAGGTGTTATTAAGGTTGGAGAGGAAGTTGAAATTATAGGTCTCAAAGAGGCTCAAAAAACTACTGTTACTGGTATTGAAATGTTTAACAAGCAACTTCAAGAAGGTCAATCTGGAGACAACGCAGGTATTCTTCTCCGAGGTCTTAAGAAAGAAGATGTCCACAGAGGTCAAGTTATTGCTAAAGTCGGTTCGGTTACTCCTCATACCGAATTTGAATCGGAAGTTTACATTTTGAAAAAAGAAGAAGGTGGTAGACACACTCCGTTCTTCTCAGGTTACAAACCTCAGTTCTACATTAGAACTACTGACGTTACTGGTGAAGTAACTTTGAAAGAAGGTGTTGAAATGGTTATGCCAGGAGATACTGTAACTTTCAAAGTTAAATTGGTAGCTCCAATTGCTTTGGAACAAAATCAGAGATTTGCTATCCGTGAAGGTGGTAAAACTGTGGGAGCAGGAGTAGTCACCAAAATTGTTGCATAAAATCGCAATTTAAGGTAGGTTAGAGATTAATATTATGGCGGAAGGTGAAAGCACATTAAAAAAATCAAAAACAACAAAGAAATCTTCCAAAAAAGAAGAAGCAATTTCAAAGTTGCGCATCAGAGTAAGGGCTTATGAATATAAAGTCTTAGATATTTCAGTTAAGCAGATAATAGACACCGCTCTTCGGTATGATGCTAAGATTGTTGGACCGGTGCCGTTACCGACTGAAATAAAGAAATATACTGTAAATCGTTCTCCATTCGTTTACAAAAACGCCAGGGAACAGTTTGAGATGCGTGTTCATCGTAGAGTGATTGATATTATCAATCCTTCACCGAAAATAATGGAAGCTTTGACTAACCTTTCTCTGCCGTCTGGAGTCAACATAGATGTTAAAATAATCTAAAAAATCTGATTAAAACAAAAACCCCACTCAAAAGCGGGGTTTTTGTTTTGGCTACCAATTTTTAAAGTATTGGAAAAAAAAGAACGCATAATATTCATATGAATAATCAAGAAATTAATATGAAAATTTTTTATAAAATTTTAGCAAGCTAAGTAGGTTTTTCTAAATTACGAGAATTATCACAAAAAACTATTCTATTAAATAAAGGATTATCTTTTGACTTTTTTAGAGCATTCTGATAATCTACTGAAAGCCGGATGGCGTTTTTTATATGAAATTTACATTAGCCAAAAAAGTGAATATGACTCAGGTTTTTGGAGAAGATGGTAAAGTGACCCCAGTCACTATTTTGAGCGTAACTCCTGCTACTGTTTCCCAGATTAAAACTAAAGATATAGATGGCTATAACGCTATCCAAATTGGTTCCGGTGTGCGTCACGATAAAAATATTTCTAAACCCATTAAAGGTCATTTGAAAGATTTAGGTAATTTGGCTGTTTTGAGAGAGTTTAGGGTTGAAGATGTTTCTTCATATAATAAAGGTGACAAAATTGGGGTGGAAGTTTTTGCGGTTGGCGACAAAGTAGAAGTTTCTGCGGTTTCCAAGGGCAAAGGTTTTCAGGGAGTAGTCAAAAGACATGGTTTTCGTGGCGGATCTCGCACCCATGGTCAAAAGCACTCTGAAAGAGAGCCAGGTTCTATTGGTGGTGGTGGCAGAAGCGCTGGTAGAGTTGTTAAAGGAAAGAAAATGGCTGGAAGAATGGGTGGTGATATGGTTACCGTTAAAAACCTCAAAGTTATCGGCATAGATGGTGAGAGTAATATTATGTTGGTCTCAGGTGCTGTTCCGGGTAGGAGAGGAACATTAATTGAAGTGCGAAGTATGAATTAATAATTATGGAGAATTCATAGTTAATGTTCATAATTCAAAAATAATATGGAAACGAAAATATACAATCAGCAAGGAAAGGAAACAGGAACAATCAATCTTCCAAAGGCAGTTTTTGGTTTACCTTGGAAAGAGGCTTTGGTTCATCAAGTAGCTGTATCTATGATGGGTAACAGAAGAATTCCTATAGCTCACACCAAAGATAGGGGTGAGGTTGCTGGTTCTGGAATAAAACCTTGGAGACAAAAAGGTACCGGTAGGGCTAGACACGGTTCTCGTAGAAGTCCGATTTGGGTTGGAGGCGGTGTGGCTCATGGTCCTAGAAACGAGAGAGATTATTCCAGAAAGATAAACAAAAAAATGAAGGTTAAAGCCCTCTTTACTACTCTTTCTAAGAAGTTTAAAGACGGAGAAGTTATTTTTCTTGATAACCTTTCGTTTAAGGCACCAAAAACAAAGGAGGCTAAAGATGTTATTATGTCTCTTTCAAAGATTAAAGAATTTTCGGCTATAAATAGAAGAAAAAATTCTGCTTTCATAACTCTTCAAGCCAAAGATGAAAATGTTTCTAAGAGTTTCAATAATTTTAGTAATTTAGAAGTGGGTCAATTGAAAGATTTGAATGTTTTAGATTTGATGCAATACAAATATTTAGTTATAACTAATCCAGAAAAAGCGATTTCTTCTTTGGAATCAAAATTAAAATAATATTTTTATCATGACTTTAGATTTAAAAGTAAAATATGCAAATGTGCTTCTGAGGCCTAGAATAACTGAAAAGGCTAATTTTGCTGCTGAATCTAATGTGCACACTTTTGAAATTTCCACTTCAGCAACTAAAAAACAAGTCTTGGAAGCTGTGAAAGCTTTTTATAAGGTGACTCCGGTCAAAGTAAATATTGTTAAAAATCCAGCTAAGACGGTTTTTGTAAGAGGTAAAAAAGGTGTTAAATCAGGTGTTAAAAAAGCTTACGTTTATTTGAAAAAAGGTGACAAGCTTGAATAAGAGATGAAAATAATGAATTAATACGAATGATGCGAATATAATAAAAAATAAAATGGCAATAAAAACTTACAAACCAACAACCAAATCAAGAAGACACATTTCCAATGTGCTTTACAAAGCTGTTTTGACAGCTGGCAAACCTGTCAAAGCTTTGACTTTTGGAAGAAAAAGAGCAGTCGGCAGGAATAATGCTGGCAGAATAACCGTTCGTCATAAAGGTTCGGGACACAAAAGATTGTTCAGAGATGTTGATTTCAAATATGACAAAATTGGTATACCTTTTAAGGTTGTCTCAATAGAATACGACCCAAACAGAACAGGTTTTATTGGTTTGGCTGTTTATAAAGATGGTGAGAAGAGATACACGCTTTTACCTAGAAATATCAAAGTTGGAGATAATTTCTTGATCGCTGAAAATGCTGAAATAAAACAAGGTAACAGGTTGCCGCTAAAAAATATTCCAGTTGGTACTTTTGTGTATAATGTAGAACTCAAACCAAAAGGAGGCGCCAAAATTGCTCGTTCGGCTGGAAACTTTGTGCAAATCATTGCTAAGGATGCTGGTATGGTTGATTTGAAAATGCCTTCTTCAGAGATTCGTAAAGTTAGGGAAACTTGTTGGGCTTCAATTGGTGAAGTTTCTAATGAAGAAAAAAGACTTGAAAGTTATGGCAAAGCTGGTAGAAGTCGTTGGAAAGGTATTCGCCCAACAGTTCGGGGCACAGCTCAAAACCCGGTTGATCACCCACACGGTGGAGGTGAAGGGAGACAAGGTAGGGGGCGTAGGAGAGCCGTTTCCCTTTGGGGTAAGCCAACGGGTAAAGGACAGAAGTCCAGAAGAGCTAAAAAGTATTCTGATAAATTTATTGTTAGTAGAAGAAAAGTAGGTAAGAAGAAAGATTAATTCCACTATTATGAATATAAAAATTTCACCAGTAAACATTGAGGAAAGAAAAAAGCTAGATATTAGATCTGGCGATACTGTCAAAGTTACTCAGAAAATAATTGAAAAAGACAAAAAGACTGGCAAACCAAAAACTCGTTTGCAAGATTTTGAAGGTTTGTGTCTTTCTGTTAAACACGGCAAAGAAGCTGGTGGCACTTTTACTTTGAGAAAAGTGGCGAGTGGTGTGGGGGTAGAAAGAATTTTTCCAATTTATTCCCCAATGATTGAAAAGATTGAGATAACTAAACGTTCTAAAGTTCGTCGAGCCAAGCTTTATCATATTCGCAAAAAGGCCGCTAAAGAAATTAGACGTCAAATGAGAAATGTAAGAGATTTACCAGAAATAGAAGAAACAGAGGTTACCGAGGAAGTGTCAAATGAAGAAACTCCGGTTGCCGACACTTCTACTCCTGAAGCAGTGGAGCAAACAGAAGAAGTCAAAGAAACCAAAGAATAATTTAATCTTTAAAAATAAACAGCTCAGCAACTATCGCTGAGCTGTTTGTTGAAAAAAGCTGAAAAATAGATATACTTTCTTTATGCCCAGGTGTTGAAATTGGTAGACAAGCAGCCTTGAGGTGGCTGTGCCGAGAGGCGTGGAGGTTCAAGTCCTCTCCTGGGCACCAAAATTAACTTTTGAAATTAATTATTTAGTGTTTTTTGTTGTTATTGAATTGTTATTAAAAATTATTTACTCTTCTTGATTTTTAAGATAACATAAAGGTAAGTAATTTAATCTTATAAAACTTAATATAAACTTATGGCCAACAAACAAGTTTTGGATTACACCAAAAAATCACTTGAAAAAGGATATACAGTTGAGCAAATAAGCACTGCTCTATTAGATCAAGGTTGGAGTCCAACAGAAATAAATGAAGCTTTACTAAAAGCGCAAGAAACGATCCAACAAAAGCTCGCTAAATCAATTGCACCTCCTGCTCCGCCGAAAAAATCTGAATGGAGTATTGATTTGAAAAGTTTGTCCGCTTCTCAGATTTTACTTTATCTTGGTGGGCTTATTATTGTGCTTGCTGGGGCGATTTATATAGGAATCAATTGGTCACAGTGGGGATTGGTGGCGCGAATTTTTGCTATCTTTTTACCAATGCTGATTTGTTATATTGTTGGTGTTCCAATGTTCTTTAATGATGGGTATAAAAAACAAAGTGTGGTGTTTTTAGCTGTCGGCTCATTGCTTTTTCCGTTTTTCCTTACGATTTTGTTTACAGAATTAAAAATTTTTGCTCAACCATTTGATAACGACTTTTGTCTAGCAGTTTCTTTGTTATCTTTTGTTTTGTATCTTGTCTCTAGTTTTATTTTCCGTTTCCCGATTTGGGCGTTTTTGTATCAAGGGGCTGGTTTGAGCGTCTTTTATTTTCTCATTGTGTTTGTTGGTGCTGGTAATATTTTTGGTAGGACAACAATGTCTTGGTTGTTTCTTGTGTTAGGTACCGCATATTTGTTTTTTAGTTTGCTTTATGACAAAAGTGGGCAAAAAGATGAAGGGCGTTATTCTTATAGATTTGGTACATTGGTCGTTGCTTGGTCATTTATTGTTTTATTGAATGAGACATTCAGCAATCAAGGGTATTTAGCTTATCTTCTATTTATTTTGGGTGTAGCGTATTTCTTTTTTGGAGTTTTTTGCGAGAAAAACAATTTCAGAAAATATTGTCAAGCCCCGTATTTTATTGGTGCTGGTGTGATTTTCTTTTCTTTGTCACGTTTAGCCTCTGGTGGTACTTTACTTAAAAATCTTACTGGAAGTGCTGCTCACTACAGTTGGGATATTTTTAATTGGTCATCGCTGATCATCGGTATCGTTTATATGTTTATCGGGTGGGGTATGGAAAAATTAAAATACTCACAACTAGAAGAGGCGCCAAAATTCAAAATACTATTTGATGTTATTGGTCCATTATTTGTGCTTGGATCTATACTTAATTTTGGTTCAGGTGGTAATAAACCTATTTATGAGACCTTATTGTTGCTTTCAAGTCTCGGCTTTATTTTTGGGAGTATTTTGAGATCATCACGTAGTTACCTTTATATCGGAACTTTGTTTTTGATAATTTATATTTTTGGCATTGGGTACGAATACTTCCAAGATAAAGTTGGTTGGCCAATCATCTTGTTTGTGGCTGGACTTTTCTCAATGGGTATAGGTGTTGCTATTGAAAAAATGAGAAAGAAATATTTTATAACTAACAAGGTTTAGCAGTGTGCCATTAGTTTAGTTTAAAAAATTGGGATAAAGTGTATGATTAAATTATCAGCGCTGTATTAAGAGTTTATTCAAAAGTTTTATGCTTTACACAAGAGTTGGTGATGATGGAAAAACTGGAAACTTTGGTTGTGACCAAAGAATTGCTAAGAGTTCTACAATGGCAGAAGCCACAGGTAGTTTAGACGAGATTAATTCGTTTCTCGGTCTTTGTAAGGTCCAATCTGCTTATCTTGGTTTTAAAATAAAGGAGAGAAGTCTGTGCGATATTGTTCACGAAATACAAAAAAATCTTTTCATCATTCAGGCGGAAATTTGGAATAATGGTCTGTCTGCAGAAAAAAATAAAATTATTACTGAAGAAAAAGTTAAAGAATTAGAAGACATAATAGATCAGATTGAAAAAGAATTACCCCCAATAAAATCTTTCTCTATCGCAGGTGGACCGGTTGATATTACCAAATGGCAACAATCAGCGGCGGGTCTTGGGGCTATATTTGATATTGCTCGCACAATTGCACGTCGTGCTGAGAGGCGGGTAATTGCTTTAGCAGAGGAAGAGTCTCAACCCTCTCTTTTAGATTCAGAATCAGAGAAAAACAAAAATATAAAACCTGTAAGTAAAAATGTAAAAAGTTACTTAAATAGACTTTCAAGCGCTCTTTATGCTTTAGCTCGTTATTCTAATCACGTAATGGGTATTAAGGAAGAAGCTCCAGATTATAAATAAAATACTGGAAAATATTAGTTTTTTATGTCACAATAACTAGGTTTAGGATGGTGACTATGGTGTAGTGGTAACACGACAGCTTGTGGAGCTGTTTTCGCCGGTTCGAGTCCGGCTAGTCACCCCATTCGAGAATGAGTGTTGCAAAAGCAACATTTCGTGCCTCAACAGAGGCGTATTCTCTCAGTCCTAACCTCTCAAATTCAGCCCTAAATTCAGGGTATGCTTCTTTGATTGGTTGAAACCATTCATTGCCGGTAATGAAGACTTTGCCGTCTTTGATGTAGAAGTTTTGACCTAGTGCCGAGAATATCTCACGCTTTTTCTGAAGATTACCTGTAACGAACTCTTTTCGGGCATAGCAGGCGAAGTTAAATACCTGTTCAGTAAGGTCCAGCCACTTTGAGGCACGTCCCTCGGTTTCGCGGAGTTTCGCTTGTAATCGGGCAATTTTATCTTTCAAAATGTCACGTTCTTTCACAAAAGTCTCATCGTCGATAAGATCGCGGTAACGCATCTTGGTGAGGTTATCGAGCTCAGTCTGCGATTCTACGACAGTCTTGTGTTGCATTTCATAGATCTTGGTACGGTCCTCGATTTCTTTATCATTATTGCGATTCAAAGCCTCAATAGCCCAAGTTTGGAATTCAGGAAGGATTGTATATTCCTCAAGCAAGAGTTCGATCTGCTGTTCAAGATCAGAAAGGGTGATGGGGTTTCGCTTAGGACATGGCACGCCTTTCTTGTGGCCGGTGCAGTGATAGTAGGTGTACACTTTTTTCTGACCCGTTTTCTTTATATCCTTAACCTTTTCAGTGCCGGTATACATTGCACCGTATAGTCCACATCGAATAAGCCCGGTGAATGCAAACTCATGGGTTTTGGCTCGTGGCTTTTCAGTCCTATCAAAGATAGCTTGGACCCGATCGAACTCCTCAAGAGTAATCATCGGCTTGTGATTGCCCCTGTATACTTTCTTGCCCCAGTGAAAGTTTCCGGTATAGAAAATATTGTTGAACATTTTATAGATCACACTCGGTGCCATCTCTACTCCACCGCTATGTTTGCTCTTTAGGGACCGATAGCCCCACTCTTTATTCGCAATCTCCGCAATTTTCTTTGGTGTGTAATTGCCAGTAAGCATAAGGTCCCACATCTTACGGACCAAATGGAAACGTTCAGGATCAGGCAGGATTATATGCTCAAGTCGCTCGTTGATATAACCAGCAGGCGCCTTCGAAGGGAACCAACCACGATCAGCTTTGCCATGCATGCCTCGCTTGGTATTTTTGCGTAGCTCAATAATGAACTGATTAGCCATGCCACTTTCAACACTGAAAAGAAGAACGTTATCATCAGGCAGATATTCTCGTTCCATTGTTTGAATGGATTCGATAATGCCTTTCTGAAGCATCCAGCTAAGCTTTCCGCTATCGATAGGGTTACGAGCGAGGCGATTGATCTGCCAGCAGAGTATTCCTTTTGCTTCGCCTTTCTCAATACGCCGAAGCATATCGTTAAAGATTGGTCGGCCTGGTTGCTTGGCCGACTTTGCTTCGGTTAGAATCTCTTTGACTGAAATACCAAGAGAGTTGGCTCGCTCTTTGAGCCTATTCACCTGGTCCTCGATTGATTGCTCTTGTCGATCCTCTGATTCAGAAGACTTACGAGCATACATGAAATATTGAACGTTTGTCGCCATAAGTGGGTAATATTAATTAATAAAGGGTGTTGCTGTGTTACCTTCTTCGTGGGCTGATTGCAAGTCTTAGAAGGGCACATCTTCCGCCTTTATCTCACCCACATGACTATCTACCCCCGACTCATACGCACTATTTATTTTCTCAGTTTGCTCAAGCTTTCTAATGGCCGTCGTAGGATATGTCAGCAGTTGTCGGCGATCATTCGGGTCTGGTTCTTGGAAGATAAGCCCGGCAGATTCGATATTTGGTAGGTAGTCATAGCGGAGTCTGAACATGCCGAGGTTACCGCCATAGAAGTGGGCATATTGCTTAAGCATGTCTTGTCTGGTCACACCGATCTTCTTTTCTTCAGGCACAGGATCGCCAAATTCATCTACCTGGTCCCGATTCCATAAAGGCAGAATGATTTGCTGGTAGAACTCATAAAGATACGGAGATATTTCAAGCTCTTGAAAGAGTGATATCTTGTCCCAGATTTCAAAACCGGTATCAATATCAAACTCAGAGGCGTACACCGTTGAGCCTTCACGCTTACGATGCCAAACATTGAGAAGGGTGACTGACTTGATGATGGAGTAAATACGTTTGATGTCGCGTTGATTTCTCGGTTGAGGATTTTTGATATGAGCCAGGAATCTATCCTGAACCAATTTCTCATTTTCGATAATAATTTCATCAATACCTTCAGCTTTGATAGCTTGAATGCGTTTTATAAGAGCCTTACGGAGAGGATTTTCATTGAGTTCTTTGTAGTATTTCTTTTTGTCAGACTCCTTACGAGAAGATTGATGGATACCGGCAAAGATTTTCTCCTGATTTATCTCGGGACTAAGAAGAAGGAAACGAGTCATCTCTTGCTGGTCCATTTTGGCATTGGCTGAGCAGAATATAACTGAAGGAAAGCCTCTCACAACAGCCGTCTTTGTTTTGGTTCCACCTTTCTGAGTCTTGTCAGTAATCTTGTGCCTTGTTTCTTTCTCATCGTGAGATAGAAGTGATCGCAGTTTAGTAAGGAGTGTCGCATGAGGCATATCAAGGAAAATGATGATCTTTCTTGATAGGTCAATGAAGTGCTCATTGGTCTCTTTTTTGTACACACCAGTCTCATGGAGAAATGAAGTTGGCGATGCGCCAGCAAGTTTCATCACATCTTCCTGTGGAAAGAGGTGAGATATCTCAAGCGGTATAAAACTTTTACCAGAAGACGATGGTGCGTTAAAGCTGATATTGAATTGTGCATTGTCGGTATATGCCGCAAGCATGGCAAGAAAGGTGATAATTTTATTGCCATCATCTTTCTTGATAGTAAGGTCCAATACTTCCCGGACCTGATCGAGAGTGATTGGTTCGGGCAGAGTAATGCGGTCCTTAATCTTGTCGAGTTCCTCTTTGATTGTAAGTGACTGTAGGTTCATTGTTTTGTAATTTATGTGTTAGTAATGGAAGTGTTTCGAGTCGTCGCTTATGAATAAGCTCATGCTCTTCTTTGGTCATTGGCTTGTAGACGAGTTCCATCAAGCGCAAAAGCTGAGTCCCTTTTGCAAGAGCCTCATCTTTGCTTATATCCATTCCAAAACGAGCCTTGTAGAGCTCTTGGAATTTCTTGATGTCTGCGTCCAAAAGCAACATAGCTATTCCGAGTAAAGCTTGTTCTTCAGAGCTTTAATGCTGTCGAACATAGAACGAGCCTTCACCTCGACCTCGTCAGTGAAGTATTTGTTGGCGTACTCCTCGATACGAGGCTCACGCTTGAACATAAACAAGGCTTTGCGCGGGTTATCGCGGTCCAGAGATTCAAGTTTGAATCCGAGACACAGCAAAAAGCTGGCACAGCCCAAGTCGTATGTCGTAAAGACATCTGATGGATCGGAATCTTCCGATGACCATCTGGTTTTCTTTTTGATCATGGGTAATCGAATTAATTGGTAATGAATGCTCTAAACAAAAAGCCAAAGCATTGTGCTTTGACTGTATTCGTCCGAGGGGAATAAATGGACGGAACGATTATGGGTTTATTGTGGGCTTAATGTGCCCGAGTGTGATCAGGGTGCGAGCTTGTAGCCAACGCCTTTGATGTTTTTGATTATGTCCTTATTTTTAGCTTTCTTTGCGGGCAAAATGCCGAGTGCCTCTTTGATATTGCGTATCACAAAAGTCAGGTTGCGCTTGGTAGTTTTGGAAACAGATTCGCCAAGAATATCGGAGTAGGTTATCTGATTGCCCTTGGCCGTAGCGAGTTTGAGAAGAGTTGCGAACTCCTGGCTCTTCGGATTGAAAATAGCTTGAACAGTATTCAAACGGACCGTAGCAGTAACTTTGTCGATAGAGAGAGTATTGGCCCCGATTGTGACGGAAATGAGATCGTCATCAGTCTTGATGGGCTTTACGTAATCATCAAAAGTACTAATAACCCAGAAACTTACAGCTTTCCCGATAACATTGAGATCCTTGATAAGACCCTCCTGTTCAAGCTTTTTCAAGACGAGTATCTGTTCACCTGTAGAAAATGAGAGTGTGTCTTTGAGCTGGAACTTCAAAATACCTGCCGGACTTATCTGTGCTCGTTCGTGTATTAAATCTTTGATGAATTGTAATTTTTCTCCAGCCTTCATGAAACGGTAATGGTAATGTTCCCTTAATCTACTCTTTTTTCGTAGATTTTCCAATATAGTGAGCTGGTATGTGGGGTAGTAGACTTCTTCGGAGTGTTCCAGTATGTTCGTCGTGCGATGAAGACATTTATAAAAGCAGAGGCAAAAGATATCAACGGCACAAGCTTTGTCGGCTATCTCCAGGCAGATTACGAACACATGTTCGCACTATTTAGCTTTCCGAATGATAGGACCAGAGACGATGAATGGAGATCATCAGATCAAAAGACTCGCTTTGAGTGGGCGTTCAAGACCAAGGGCAAGAAACCAACGGTAGCCACAATTTATGACTACAAGGATAATAGGTCGATTGAAGATATTGATATGTGGCATGTGGGATATAAGGGGTCCGAGAGGCATGTTGAGGATTTCTTTAAAAAGTTGCATTTGTTCGTAATGCCGAAAGCATAGGATCAGTTATTAGGAATTTCCGAATAACTCAAAAATGAACCGGAAGTAAGGTTAAACCTAACATCCAGTCACAAAATGATAAGAATGGAACTTTTAATTTGAAACCAGCATATTAAAAGTTAAGGGCTTAACTTTTAATACGTAAAATTGCTCGCGTTGACTTGTTTCCTGTATTGATCAACGATCAGAGTATGACAACAGAAAATATTCTTAAAAAATTAGAAGAGTTTATAAATATAAAAGCTAAAGAAAATAGGTCCTTATGGAAAAGAGAGATGTGCGAAAGTGAGGATATTGAGAAATATGGCCTAAACGAGTTTGTCGGCGGTAAGGCAGACGCTTATGAAGACTGCCTAGATTATCTAAAAGAACTAAAAACTAGTGAATAGAAGGCTAAAACAGGTGTCCATTCACTAAAAAGTCTTAAAAGATATTGAATTAAATTTTTTCTAAATTTTTCGCACAAAGTAAATTAGGCTAACAGCTTTAAATCTGCTAAAATGTGGGTATTATGTCACCAGAAGTATTAGATAAAAAACAAGCAATTCGTTCACTAGTGCACACCGCGGTTGAATCATATGCCGCAGGTTTCCAAGCTCGACATGAGGGCGAAATAGATGATCCAGAGGGAACTCTGAATATGAAAATACATAATGTTTTTATTGCTGTCCTCGGTCCCGAAATACAATATTTTACTGCTCTCGTTCGATCACTAGATAGCTCTCTTGGAAATATGCTCGAAAAATTGGCGATAAATATTGCTAAATTTTCTTATGAGGTCAAACAGAATGTTGAGGGTCCTTTAAGTGTTCAGCAAACTCAATCAATTGCAGAGCTTCTAGAAAAATATAAAAGACGAGAGCTAACCCCGAGCAGTGATGACTATCAGCTTTTAAGGACAAAACCCACAGATCAATCATTAGTTACAAAGAGGCACGATAGTGACTATTATTTGATTGATAAAGAGACAGGAGAGAACTATCTAATCGAACTTAAGATAGGTGGTGATCTTGATAATAAAAAAGCTCGATCTGAAAAAGAAGCACTTTTGGAACAGCTTGCCATTCTTTCAAATACATTACCTGTTAATTCTAAAGTAAAAATATTCTTTGCAACAGTATATAACCGTTATGGTGAAGACAAACCATGGAAACAAGAGCGAGTAAAGCAATTTTTTGCTGAAGATGAGCTGATGATAGGTAAAGATTTTTGGAATTTTGTATGTAAGTCTGACGATGGATATAAAATTGTTCTTGATGCATATAAGGAAAAAGCTGGACTAATCAAGAATTCTTTGGATTCAATAAAGAAGACCTACCTAGGGGTATAGCTAGGGTTTAAAAATTATGCAACCACTTATAAAATGGCCTGGCGGCAAATCAAAAGAATTTGAATACATAAAAGATCTTATTCCTCACCATACACGTTATGTTGAGCCGTTTTTTGGTGGTGGTGCCGTTTTCTTTCAATTGAAACCAAAGAAAGCAATAATAAATGACATTAATCTTGAGTTAGTGAACTTTTATAAGTTTATTAAAGGTGAAGAAGATAAAAAATCTTTTGAGAAGGCCCTGTATGATTATGTCGACAATTGGGAAAAAATCCCTAAATATATTGCCATATTTGAAGATAAGCTAACTAAGCTGTATTTGGATTTTAAACACGACAAGATTTCCAAGGAAGATCTTAAAGTGACCGTAAATAAATACCTACAGTCTGAAGAGAAAAGATTCAATGGTCTTTTTCATGAAGACTTTTGCCTCGACGAGAAAAACTTGTTAAGACAGATAATTTCTAATCTTGTCTCTAAGCTCGGCAGAATAAAGAAAATCGAAAAAGAACGTGGAAAGATTGGTGATGGTGATTTACATAAAAACATAGAAACCGCCTTCCGTAGTGGTTTTTATATGCATTTCAGAGATGTAATGAATTATAATGGCTCACGTTTTAAAACCACTCTAGCTAAAAAAGTTGCGAATTATTATTTCATAAGAGAATTTTGCTACGCGTCAATGTTTAGGTTCAATGCGGCTGGGCATTTTAATATACCTTATGGTGGCATTGGATATAACAATAAAGATTTTAGAAGTAAGGTGGATTATATTCTCAGTAAAGATGTTGAAGACTTATTCAAAAATACAGAGATAGAAAATACTGATTTTGAAAAGATCTTTAAAAAAAGTAAGCTGAGTGAAAATGACTTTATATTTCTAGATCCACCATATGATACCGACTTTAGTGATTATGAAAAACACTCTTTTGGTAAAAAAGATCAAGAGAGGCTTGCTGAGTGTTTGTACACTACAAAAGCTAGATTTATCTTAATAATTAAAGACACCCCATTTATTTCAAGTTTATATAAGAACAAGAAAGGAATAAACGTTGTCTCTTTTGATAAGACTTATCTTTATAACGTAAAAGGTCGAAACGATAGAGAGGTTGAACATCTGATCATCTATAACTTCAATGAAAAAATATCTGAACAAAATCATACATGGAAATTGCCTAGAAGTGTTGAAAGGGTTTCCAGATAATAGTGTTGACCTCATTTTTGCTGATCCGCCATATTATCTACAACTACCAAAAGGTAAGAGATTAAAGCGACCGGATGGTTCAGAGATTATTCCTGTTGATGATGCATGGGATCAGTTCGATGGTTATGAAGACTATGATCGTTTTACAACAGATTGGCTTAAAGAATGCCAAAGAATTTTAAAACCGACAGGAACTATATGGGTTATAGGGATGTACCATAATATTTTTAGAGTTGGAAAAATTATGCAGGATTTGGGTATTTGGTTTTTGAATGATGTTATATGGGTTAAGATCGGTGCACTTCCTAATTTAAATTGTCGTCGTCTGACTAACAACCATGAGACTTTGATATGGGGTGTGAAAGATAAAAAATCAAAAGGTTATACCTTTAATTATCAATTACTTAAAAAGATGAATGGTGATAAGCAGATGAAAGATACAGACTGGAGTTTCGGCATATGTCGTGGAAGTGAAAGGTTAAGAGGTAAAGATGGAATTAAGTCTCATCCCACTCAAAAACCTCTTAAACTAATTCAGCAGGTACTTCTGACCTCGAGCAAAAAGGGGGACATTGTACTCGACCCATTTATGGGTAGCGGCACTACCGCTGTAGTCGCAAAAGCTCTTGGTAGAAAATGGGTTGGAATAGAAAGAGAAAAGAAGTACGTTGACTTAGCTATCAAAAGAGTGGAAAATTTCACGATTGCTAAATAATACTAATTTATTCTAGCGTAAAAAATCACCCATCCTTCCTGTGGGTGATTTTTAAAAGCCTCAAAAATGGCTTATATCATTTGCCATGGCCAGGGTAGAAAAGCTTGAATTGGATTTACATTTGGAAATGCATCACCAACTCTAGGCTTTAGAATATTTGCGAGATATCTTTCTACTCCGTTACGACATGCAGCGGATACTGGTGCCCACGTCACATATAGATTTTGATAAGCAGTAATGTCTGTATCTCTACGGTGTGCCGACAGGCGATCTCGAATTATTCCTTGTCCAACCCTGATCACTGGACCGTTGCCTTGCCAGATAATGTAGACACCTTCCATACCATTGAAATGAGAGTGACTCAAGTCAACAGTAAGTAATGGTCCCCATACATCACCTAGGCACTTTTGCCATGCAAGTTGCATATATGTGGTCCTCTGAGTTAGGGATGGTGCCTATTTCTTCTTACCACCTCTGCCAGTATCACCGTTTCCTGATTTAGGAATGCGTTCAACTGTAGTGGTGTTTGGACGGCCCTTAGCTTCCTTAACAGGAATAAATTCTCCTGTCTTGGAATCTCGGCCGAGTAGGAACGTTTTGGATCCTTTACTCATAGTAATTGTAATTTAGGTTTGATAAAAGGGCGTAAGGTGTGATAGAGTATAGGTGTTCAGGCCATAATCTATTTTCTACCTGTTTGTCGAATAATCGACACAGAGTATCTTTTAAGGAAGGCTACTCCTATTCAATTTAGACGCCCAGGAAAGTTACCAAACTTCCTTTGGTCGCTTTTCTTGGCGCATAACAGTTTTTATTTTGTTAAAGAGCATTTATTTGCTAGTATTTTATCAGTAACCGCGAATTGAAGTTAAGCATTGATTAACGTCTAATGTAAATATATGAAACATCATATATTTACGACATGTGTAAAACTATGTTTGACCGATACGGGCCGACGGTGCTATTATTAAATTATGCCAATCTTGGTACAAAAAAGGTCGATTTTAAAAGAAAATGAGATTTCAATTCGCAAACTCAGATCTCGAAGATCTGTACTATGAGGAAAAAGGTAAGGAAGCTTATCCTGACTATGTCGTCACTGCCTTTTTTAAAAGGATGCAGACAATCAAATCAGCAAAAAATGAGAATGATTTGAGAGCCATAAAAGGCAACCATTTTGAGAAAATGGAAGGTGAAAACAACAAGTATTCGATCAGACTTAACCAGCAATACAGACTAATCTTCAGTTTAGAGAATGACGGTGTCTGTAAGATTATGCTGATAAAAGAAATCTCGAATCACTATTCGTAACCTCATCATCATGAAAAAAAATATAAAAAATGAAAAACAAGCCGCTCGAGTATTTCACCCGGGGGACATTTTGCTTGATGAGCTAAATGACAGACAGCTTACTCAAGCTGAGTTTTCAGATATCATTGGCCGTCCAGCTAGGACTGTAAATGAGATCATTAAGGGAAAGAGGGGTATTACTCCTGAAACAGCAGGGGTTATTGCAGCTGCACTTGGAACGTCTCCTGATATGTGGCTCGCTATGCAGGCTGAGTATGATTTATATGTTTTAAGTAAAAAATCAAAGGATAAACCTCAAGAAGTTGAACAAAGATCAGAGTTGTATTCTTTGTTTCCAATTGCTGACCTCGTTAGACGGTCCTATATAAAAAGAAAGACTAAAGTTGAGGAACTCAAAAAAGATATTCTCAGCCTTTTGAATTTGTCATCTATTGATGACTTTAATACCAGACTCGCCGGTGCTCGTTTTAGAGTATCTAATGGGGACATTGTTTTAGGTTATTTAAATACTTGGGTACTTTTAGCAAAGAAAAAAGCTTCTGAGCAGAAACTTGATAATAAGTATGATAAGGAAAAATTGAAGGAGTTTGCGAAAACTATTAAGGATTATTCTTGTAAAGAGAAAGGTATAGAGACAGTAATTAATGAGCTTAAAAAGCTTGGTGTTAGAGTTATTCTCTTACCACATTTTTCTAAGACACGTGTTGATGGTGCAGCTTGCTGGATTGACGACCAATCGCCGGTTATTGTCATGTCTTTGAGATATCAAAGAGTAGATAATTTCTTCTTCACATTACTGCACGAAATAGGACACATTGTCTTACATGCACCTACTGATACCAATGCCTTTTTTGTGGATGATTTAAATAATCTAGAAAAAGAAAACAAACAAGAAAAAGAGGCTAACGATTTCGCGATTCAAAATCTCGGACTTAATGGAGTTGTTTCTAGTCTTAAGTTTATAGATATTACTCCACAGATATTACTTAAAAAGAGTGAAGAAGTTGGAGTGCATCCTAGTTTGCTGATTGGTCATCTTCAGCATGAAAATCTGCTTGCTTATACTGCATATCAGAAGTTTTTGAATAAAGAAAAAATCAATCAGATGATTCCTGCTACCTTGATTGAGAAATAGGTAGAAGATCAAATACTTTGTTTTTTTAACAGAGTGAATATTATAAAAAATAAATTAGAGGTTTTTCGATGTGATTCAATAATAAGGAATAAAATAATTTATGTTAGTCAAAGAATGCAACATGCCAGATATTAGCGATTTGAAACACTCAGTTGTGGGGCATTTTATCCTGACATCTTTAGCTGGTTTTGATAAACAACACTCACAAAAGACGATCAAGACACTTTCTGTTATCTCGCGTCTGATGGATAAGGCAAAATATGAGTATCAAGTTGCCAGAGAAACTGCGATCGAAGAAGAGAAAGAAAATAAACTTACATATGAGGAATTAATGAAAAGAGATAGCGGACAGTATATGTATACATGTCCGATTATAAATCATCTTGAAAACTGTATTAATGCATTATCGAGAATTTTCAAACTCGTTAAACTTTTACCGAAAGAATATAATTTCACTCACCAAAAAAAGATTGTTGATATACGAAATGCAATTGAACATATGGATGAACGTATCAGTAGCTCTAAACAAGGATCGCTTTCGTTAAATATTTCTGAGGATGCACTAGCGGTTGAAATTACAGGGGAAATCATTAAGCTTGAGGATGTTGCGGGCCAGATTAGGGTTCTATACAAAGAGATAAGAGATTTTATATATAAATCGGATGACAAAGTTACTTCAGGCAATAAATAATATATGAAAGAAATAACTACAATTAACTGGCATACCAAAGTCCTCAAAGAGCATAAGAAAGAAATCACATACTCGGCGGCTTTCTCTTTTGTCGTGGCACTCGGATATCTTATCTGGTCCTATGCTCAAGGCTCGGTATTTGTATGGCAATCGATAAGTCCGATAGAACAACCAAGTATTTTGGTCCGAGTATTTTACAGCGCATTGGCTTTTGCAGTCCCGGGCTATCTGCTCTACATCGCCGGATTTTATAAATTCCTGCATAACGTCATCGTTCGAGGTTTGAGAGACTGGCAACTCTATAGGGGAATAAAGGCTGTGATCTGGGTCGGTCTTATATTTTTGATGTACGAAGTATTTGGAATTATCGTCAGTATCATGAACGCGGTCTTCTCATTTTTCTACAACCTTTTCAAGTTGGTTTTATACATTTCACCGGGAATCGGAGTATTCCTGATTCTCACCATAGTTGGCGCATATGCCGTAGTTTTGGCCAAAAAGAGGCTTAAGTTACCCCATAATTAGCCCCTAAATGCCCTTGTGTACGCTTTTCGGGAGAGGTTCGGGGGTAATTACAAACATATGATTTCAAAACAAGCGTTAGAAGAATTCAAAGAGATTTGGCGACAGGAAAACCCTGGCCAAGACATCGACGATGCAACCGCAATGGATCAGGCGGTAGCTTTGCTTACCCTCATGGATACGGTCTATAAACCAGTGAAGAAAGATTGGCTCGAAAAGTACAAGAACGAAGTGACCAAAGAAAATAGTGATGACAAGGGTGGGGTAAAATAATTGACCGCACATTATTACGGAAAAAACAGGTAGCCTGATAACGCCTGATCACACCTGTTAACTCCTGACCGTTAATACGGTCGAAATACGGTGATCAACCTGATAGATCAGGAAAAGATCAGGTGAACATGTCCGGTCCAAAATTACGGGAGTTGCGGTCACTGTGAAGTAATCCGAAATAGTGAATGAGACTGTGGGGTAAGCGGTTCTCGGTTCCCGTAATAACGGGAAATTAACGGGAAGGCACTTTTGCATGAAATAGTGAGTGAGAGTGTAGGGTAAAGACTGATAAAACAGTTAAATAACAGTCTTTGACTTATCGATCACGAATTACAAAACAGAGTAGGTGCCCGCCGTTAAAAAACGGTGAAAAAACGGGTGCGAGCCACCATTAGAAAAAGGTGAAAAAATGGGCAGACCAACTTTCAGCAGAAATTACGGGGGTTCGATAGAATACAGAGTAGAAGTGTAGGGTAAAGCTGCGATTGTAATTTAAGTGCAACAAAACTCTCTGTTGTTAATACAACGCAAAAGCAACGTGTGTCCACCTGCAAATGCAGGTAAAATGCAGGAGTAATTATTATTTAGATATAGTGAGCGCGAGGGTGGGGTAAATGTTATAATGGTCACAAATGACTATTTTTGAAGATGTAAAAAAGCTTAATTTGCCTATTGGTCAGTATGCAGTTGTCGGCAGTGGAGTGATGTCTGCTTATGGTATACGACCGCACCACGATGTTGATCTAATTGTGACCAAGAATCTTTTTGTAATCTTAAAGAATAGTGGCTGGCAAAGTGTTCCGAATAGAAATGGTGTTCTTAAAAGTGGTAACTATGAAGTTGATGCTGATTATAAATACAGGGAATATCAGCCGGACCACGATGAATTGATTAGAAATGCGGAAATTATTGAGGGAGTACCATTTATAAGACTCAGTGAGCTGATTAAATTTAAGACGGCTCTCGGTAGGGATAAGGATAAAAAAGATATTGAGCTCATAGAGCAATATTTGATAAAACAGAAAATTTAGACTAATATCGTTATGATTATGAATACAGGTAAATTACTTTTAACTTCAACGGGTCTATCCTCTGAAAATATCGCAAAAAGATTTCAGAGTTTTTTTGCTGACCCAGGAAGCCAGGCTGTTGCAATAGTAACGACGGCTGCAGAAGGTAAGGATCAAAATAAATATTCTCAGCTTGCAAAAAAGCAGTTTGAAGAAATGGGATTCACTAAGATTGATTTTGTTGACCTTGAGGCAGAGCTAGACAGAGACTTTTCTTCATACGGTGTTATTTATGTATGTGGCGGAAACACCTTCAAGCTTCTTAAATTCGCTCGTGAGGCAAATTTCAAAACCTCAATCGAGAATCTCCTAAGTCGGGGTGGTGTATATGTGGGCGTTAGTGCTGGAAGTATTATTGTCGGTCCATCAATCAATATAGCTAATGAAGTCGAACCTGACCCGAATGATATCGGCCTAGAAGATCTCACTGGCTTTAATATCACCGATCTTATTATTCTTCCGCACTATTCTCCAGAGGTTGAGGAAGAAACAAAAGTTTTTGAGAAAAAATATAATGTTATTGTGGAGAGATTAAATAATTCTCAGGCTGCTCTCTTAGAAAACGGAGAAAAGATTATTGTTGAATAAAAAAAGGAGACACACTTGCGTATGTCTCCCTGTTAGAGCAACTTCTCAATCTTACCCATCAGATTCTTCACCCTTTTCCTTTTGGAAAGTTCAAGAGCGATTTCAAAGATAGGTCGGTCCAAAGACCGAAGGAGAATTGCTTGTCGTTCAAGCGAACGGAACCCCCGGCAGTACTGACGGCTACGTGCAAACGCTAGCCTGATCATTGCGGCTGTAACATCCGAGAGGCATAACTCTCGCTCGATAATTGCATCTTCATGCAATCTTTCAAGCGTTGAGAGTTTTTGCCTTATCTCCTCAGTACACAGTTCAACAATTTTCTTCGAGAGCGAGATGGGATAGGGAACAAGTAGTTCCCTTAAGCGGTCACTGATATCGGTTACGTCATGTAAAGTTTCAGCAGTAGCTAAATCTCCGCACAACGCTTCCGGCAACCAGTACCCGGTAGCCCATGGGCGATGTTGACCACCCAAATTCTTGCCCTCAATCCACTCTTCGACCTGCCTGACGAGCAGAGCTGCATCGCAAACTGCGATACCTCCTGTACTCGTCGGCAGATCAAAGCGTACGCTATCGTCGCACACGAAGAAGTTTCCATCAGGCCATCGTTTCTTCAGCAAGGATTCGATGATAGGCGAATATGTTTCAATTCTGCCTTCATCGCAACCTGCTAAGAGATCAATCTTGCCTTTTGAAGAGTTCCTCTTCAGTCCGACGTGTAAGAGCACTTTCATGCCCTGCATCTCACGCAGAACGTGAGTTAGATCGGAGATCACACTACTTTTCATAGTGTCTCCTTTCCGCGTCTTGATTCCTCAAGCCCGATTAAGGCTTTCGGAAATCCGAATGTGGATGCCAGATACTCGATGTCTGATTCAGTAAGAGGACCATTCCTGCGGGAAACGAGTTTTTGATACTCTTTTCTTCCACGTTCAAGCCCTTTCTCGAACTTTGACACCTCTTCAGCAAAAACGGCTTGCACCGCTTCGGCCGAAGACCATTGATTTCCCGATATCACAACAAACTCATGGAACGGAATCGACGTTTGCTGACAGAGGATGAAAGCCTCTCGGATGAGTTTCCGAAGGACGTAATCCGCCGCCTTGTTTCCAGGCCGAAGCCCTTGTGATACCAAGAGAACCGCTGCTTTGCCTAAATCGGCTAAGCGACACATGGTGGTTTGATCCTGAACTTTTGATCGTTCAGTGAGAGTACTGATCACACCTCTCCAGTTCGAGTTTTCATAATCGCTTCGGCTGCATTCGATTGCAGTGACGATACGATCAATACTTGCTCCTGAGTCGGCAGCGATCATCTCTAACGAAGATTCAAAGAGAACTTCTCCCTGAAACTCAGTAAAGACCAAGTTCCAAAGTTCCATCGACTTTCCTGTGCCTGGATTTTGCCAGACGATCTCCGTACGAACGCCACATCGGTTCCGAGTCGGGGTATAGGTGACATTTCCGTCATTACTAACGGTCCTGACACCTAACCTTTCCCAGATTCTTTGCGACGTTGCATCTTTCGGATGCACTGTAGCTGACAGCGTGTTCGAACTAATGCCTAAGCACGCCGTCAGATATCGCCAGGCACTCTCGATCATTACATCCTTCACTTCAGCTTCCTTGCCCTCATAGAGGGAAAAGTGGCCGAGCATGTCGAATGCTAGATGATGCCTTCCTGAACGACCGATTTTCTCCCATCCGTCAGTTCTCAAGCAGGTTTGTACTGAAACAACGCGGCTGCTCTCGTGGTTTTTTCCATGAGAGATCACGTCTTCAAATACAACTCCACCTGAGATGTTGAACAGGAGTTTCGGATTTGAACTTACGATCGGAACGCTGTCCTGCCACTTGAAACCGAAGGTCCCGAAGTGGCGTCTGATTTCATCATACGACTTCATGCAGAACCTCCCATTGCCAAGTGTTTGAATACAGTCTGCCTGACTGCGTAGGTGAACTTGCTCATCTCAGGATGAGTAACAAGTCCGCGGTTAATATCCCAACTTACAACGTGAGCTGGAATCCCGAGATTATCCAATATTGCCTGAGCGCGTTCGATGTTCATGGAATATGCTGATCCATGAGCACAGATTTGCCGTTGAGCAAGAGGACAACGAGACTCCTCGCACTCGTGTCTGGCAAACGCCTGAACCGAAGTGATGCTTGGAATCTTGAGCATCCGAGTAAGCGCGCATGAGGACTTCAGGAATACAGGAACGCCAGGGAAGTGTTCTGCACTCAAGGAAAAGATAAAGTCTATCAAATCCTGAGGCAGCATCTTCACATTGTCGTTCCGAGGAATGTTCGGCATGGGGAGTTTGTGAATCTCCACCAAACCATTCTCGATACCTTCAGTCCAACGCAATCCTCCGGGGATGATCATATCAATGACATTGCCGTAGTGCTTTTTTACCCAGAGCATCATCATTTCAATGCGGTCCCTGTTTCCGCTCCATTCAGGAACGATCGGGCGCATATACCATGCGATGGTGGCACCAGCTTCCTTTGCTTCTTCAGCGTTAAGAAAACGGTTGTTGTGAGCAGGTTCAATCGTATCAGGATTGTCTGCCCAGCACAGAGACAACATCAGACCTCGCGTCGCATTTGTGATGCGGGCGATGTCGAGCTTTCTTCCTTTCGGAACTCCGCCCTTGGTAACGATCCAGAAGGGATTTTGAAGACCGCGGCGCACGAATGCATCCATGATCTCAAATGTGCTTTCTGTAACCGGTCCAGGTGCAAACGGTTCAGTGCTTGCTGTTCCGATGCTGATGATTGTCTCGCCAGCAACGAAAAACGGATGTTTGATCAATTCATCGACGATTTGATCGACGGTGAACTGATTGCGCCGTCTCGGTCTTTTTGGCATTGTGCCTTGATCTGCAAGATCTTGATGGGTGTCTTGAACGTGGCAGTATCTGCACTGCCAAGAACATCCAACCCACAGATCAATACTCAGCGAGCTGTTAGACACGCTGACGCACGAGAGCGGATGATTGCTATCCGGTACAAGAACTCCGTACGTATATTCACGAACAGAAAACTCGCGGCCGGTAGTCATCCCATTGATCGTTACGCGCGGTTCCGAATTGGCAGCCGCTACGTATTCTTGTTTTGAATTCATGTGACAACTCCTTTCAAGTGGTTGATGTTGCGTGATATTTGTTCTTCTGTGGTCATACCGATGACAACAGATGTTCCGAGCTGCATTGCATCTTTGATGAGCAGCTCGACTGGATGAAGGGTAAGTATTTTTCCCTGACAGAAAAGACTTCTCAAGAGAATCTCCTTTTTCATGGCGATCAAAGAGGGAAGCTGATTCAGTATCCATCTTTGATTCGGATTAAAAGGGGCTTCTACAACATCAATGTAAGGCAAAGCCTCATCACTGATGACTGATGAAAAATCATCCGGTAGAGAAATTCCTACTCTTCGAGTCGTATTCCCACTCTTCATCTTTTGCAAGTGTTGAATAATGGGGATTGCATCTGACGTCCACGAGGGAAGCCAGTTGTGCAACAAGACGGTGTCGACCTGTGTTCTCTTGAGCCGGTCCAATGAACCTTCAACACTTCGATCAAGATGATCTGGTGTATAAAATTCACTGATCGGAGTACGAGTTTTAAGGTCGGGTTTTTTGATTGCTGGGATTTTGGTCACGATGACCGCATCTCCCGGCAACCATGTGCCAATCATCTCCTCAACTTTTCCTCCACCATAGACAGCCGCCGTATCAAAACGACGAATGCCCGAACTGATGGCGAAAAGCAGAAGAGATTCAATGTAGTCGGGGGGCAGCTTTTTGAACTGTCCTCCAAGCTGCCATGTGCCGAAGTAGAGTCGTTCAAACCATTTCATGTTTTTCTCCTAATTTTGAGGTTGTTAAAGAGCCTTCAGTTAAAATTGTTTCTGGCATAAAACTACAACAAAATCAGCTCTAGGTCAACCGATGTCTTGCCAATCATTAAAATAAATGTTAATCTATTTCCGGATTTGAAACCTTAACAAAAGAAAGGAGATAAACGTGAGTTTACCTTACAAGACAACAGAGGAAGTGCGTCAGACGTTTCTGGGGCATTTTCTTAAGCGCGATCACCAGTTGATCGAGCAATCGGGGATTATTCCAAGGAATGATCCAACACTTATGTTCATCAACTCGGGGATGGCTCCGCTCAAACCCTATTTTACGGGCCAAGCGACACCGCCATATCCGCGTTTGACAAACGTGCAGGACTGCATCCGTTTCGTCGATGTCGAAAGCGTCGGCATTCCTATCATGGGACGAACTTTCGAATGATGGGGTCATGGTCTTTCGGTGATTATTTCAAAGAGCGAGCCATTGAGCTTGCCTTCGAACTGATTACTGAAGGTTTCGGGATTCCGGCCGAACGATTGTCCGCGACGGTATTCATGGCTGATGAAAGTCTGCCGGGAGTACCGAGTGACGAAGAGTCAGCTCGCATCTGGGAGAAATTCCTGCCGCGAGAACGCATCATCGGTCGACCGCCAGTAGACAACTTCTGGGGTCCTGCTGGCACGAGTGGACCTTGTGGTCCATGCACCGAAGTCTTTTTTGATCGAGGCGAAGAATTCGCTGAGAAAAAAACTGATGACGTGCTTGTTCCTGGGCGGCACATCGAGATCTGGAACGCTGGAGTGTTCATGCAATACTTCAAGGATGAGCAAGGGAATTTTTCTCCGCTCCCCATGAAGTGCGTGGACACTGGCGCTGGTCTCGAGCGCTTCGCTATGATTCTTCAGGGTCGGGCTTCGATTCACGAGATCGATCAGTATGAACCATCCTACCAACTCATCAATCAGCGCATTGGTGATACGGCGTGGACTCGGATCATTCTTGATCATATCAAGACATCGATTCTGATGATCAGGGAAGGAATCGTCCCGAGCAATACTCGGGAAGGTTACCTCCTGCGTCGTGCGCTTCGGCGTGCGATGATCGGAGTCTTCCTGCGAGGTATCAATCTGACCATTCTCCAGGAGTGGGCAGACTCCCTCAGTGAAGTGATTGATAATAAGGATCTGACCGTTCGTCAGAAATCTGTTATCGCTCACTGGCTTAGCGAGGAACGCGACAGCTTCGAGAAACTGATGCATCGCAGCAGGAAGTATCTGGACAAGATCGTGACGGCAAAGGAGTTGGATGCGCAACACGCGTTCACCCTGAAGACCGGCATGGGCATTCCCGAAGATCTCCTGGAAGAATTCTGTGCTCGTCATGGGATTCCGTTTCCGAAGGTCGAGTTCCTCCGGCTTATCGAAGAGCACAGGAACATCTCCCGCCGTCCGAAGAAGTAGTTCTTTCAGTAGCAAACAAGCCCACCTCGTTTACACCGGGGTGGTCTTTTTTATTATTTAGACATAGTGAGCGCGGGTGTAGGGTAACAATCTTTGAAGCTTGGAATGTAGATCGTAGCGTCATCGATTTTCTCAAATATTTTTCTGACCCGCGCGACCACGCGACCCCAGTGATTAAAGACGTTTTGTGCTCAAAAAAATAAGTCTTAACTTCAATAATCCACAATATAATCTGTGGATTAACTAGGTTTTGCTATAATAATTAAGCGGGCTCTTATTTAAGACCTAAAAGTCAAAAAAAGAGTTTCCGTTATTATAATTAATCTAAGTATCAAATCGCATATACGAAAATATGTTGTGATTTCTACTTCTACCAGGATGGAATCTAATAACGTAGATTATAAACAAATAATTACTGAAATAATAAAAAAGCAAATTGTTATTTTAGGTCCTCAAATTGCTATACTTAAGGCTAGAGGAGTAGAAGGACTTAAGGTTTCTGATGAAGGCGAAGTGATTAGCGTTGAAGGTCCGGGTCAAATTATTTTACAAAAACTTATAGACGAATACGTGTTGTTGTCTGGCGAGATAGTGAAAAATGCTGTTAACTCAATCTTTGAAAAATATCCTTCTATTAAAAAACATTAATTTATTAATATAAAAAATATGAAAAAGTTTTTATTATTTTGCATCGCAGGTTTGCTTCCATCAATTACCGTTTTTGCTCAAGGGCGTGAAATACCGACGGTTGATAATAATGTTGCTTACGCCTCTGTGTTTGCGAGAGATTTTTCGCTTTTGTTGTCCATTGTTATAGGTCTTATTGCCACTTTTTTAGTTTTCCGATCCGCTAAAAAACTTAGAGGCGGTTTGTTTGGATTAGTTTTGAACTATATAGGTGTTGGTATGTTGCTTGTTGTCTTCGGAACACTGTTTTCTGTGGTTGGGCAATGGTATGGTGATTTTTGGTTTAATGTTTTGAGCACAGTTTTGTTTGCATTCGGTTATATTTTTATGGTTCTCAGCGCCAACAAACTTCTTAAAAGCATAATGAACACCTAGCGATGAATTTTGCGCTTCCTACAAGCGCCGTTTTATATTTGATTTCTTTACTGATAGTCCTAATATCGGTTGGTTTTGTTTTTTATTTTTATAAACTTTTTAGAAATAAAAATAAAGAAATAATAAAAGAAAGAGAGGATTCTGCTAGACACCTCTATGAACTCGCCATACTTAAAGAGTTAGGTGAAAGAACTGGATATTCGCTCAATGTTGAAGAGATACTCCAAATTATTACTGGTTCTCTCAGGCAGTTTATTGATTACACAGTTGTGGGTTATGTGGTTATCACACCTGAAAAATTAAAAATAAATACATACATAGAAAAACCAGTCGGTGATATTTTTCTAAATGAAATGAAAGAAAAGATGATTGCGTCTCTTTCAGCTTTAACCGATAACGATTTTGAATCTTACACCAAAGATGATGTGGTCTCGGGTGCGATCGTGATTGATGGCATTAAACAAAAAATAGGCTCTTTGTTTAATATTCCTATTGTAATAAATGGTAGAGTTGTGGGGGTTCTGTCAGTTGCTCACGTTGACGTAGGACTTTATAAAGAAGAAGATATGACCATTCTTTACAAGATTACAGGTCAAGCTTCTGAAGCGGTTTCTCGTCTGGAAGAAGTGGTAAATATGGAAAAAGGTAAGCTTAACGCTATGGTGGAAAGTATGGGGGACGGTGTGCTTATGGTTGATCCTGAATACAAAATTGTAGTCGCCAATCCTTCTGTTAAAAAAATCATAAAATTTGATCCGTCTCAGGAAAAGGAAAAAGATCTCAGTATTTTTAATTTTGTAGATTCGTTGGGTGGTAAATTTGATATTTACGGCAAACTGGAAGAAGCTTTGGTTAAGAATAACACTTTTCTTTCAGAAAGAATAAACATTAACGAATCTTTTTTTGAAATTGGAGTTTATCCAGTTATGCACACTTCTCCTAAGAAAAATAGTCAGATACTGGGAGCGGTAGCAGTTTTTAATGATGTTACTAGAGATGTAGAACTTGAAAAAGTTAGAGAAGAATTTACCGGTATGATAGTGCACGAATTGCGTTCACCCCTGGATAGTATCAAAAAAATATCTGAACTAGGGGTTTCTGGTCAGTTAGATAGAAATTCCGATCAATTCAAAGAATATCTAGAAATGATACATCAAAATTCTGCATCAATGCTGGAAATGGTTAGTGACATCTTGGATCTCACCAAACTTCAAGCGGGTAAATTTGAAGTTAATAAGGAACAGTCTGATGTTAAAGATTTGATAGAAAACCGCATAATGTTTTATAAAGTTTTAGCCGATAGCAAAAAGATAAATCTAGAATTTTCTTTTGATAAGAGTTTGCCGGAATTCGCTAGTTTTGACCCACAAGCACTCAAACAAATTTTAAATAACTTGCTCTCAAACGCTTTGAAGTTTACTAAAGCCGGGGGTTCAGTTTTAGTTTCCGCTTTCGTTTTTGATCCCCAAGGTCCATATTTAGAAGATTTTGATAAAGCGAGAGTTCCAGTTTTTCCAACTTCTACTGATATTAAGACAAAGAAAAAATCGTTGTGTGTTGTAGTTTCTGACAATGGATTAGGTATTCCAAAAGAAGAAATTGGTAAACTTTTCCAAACTTTTCAACAAGCCAAACTTGGTCCTGTAGATAAAGAAAGCAAAGGCACCGGCCTAGGTTTGGTAATAGCTAAAGGTATCGTTGAAGCCCATAATGGAACCATTGGAGTGGTTTCTGAAGAAACTAAAGGATCTAGTTTCTTCTTTACAATACCTTTGTAAGAGTGTTATTATTATAAGTAGCAGTTTATTCGTTATTTTGAACCAATATGAAGAAAAAAATACTTGTTATAGATGACGACCAATTTTTCTCAAAGACCTTGCAAGCCGCACTGTCGCCTGAAAAATATATTTTAGTAAGCGCGGAAGACGGCGAAACAGGTTTAGAAAAAGTTAGAACAGAAAAACCTGATCTTATCGTCTTAGATCTTATGATGCCTAAACTTGATGGCACTGCTTTCTTGAAAAAAATGCAGGAGTCAACTGATTTACCTAAAATTCCAGTCTTAGTTTCTTCAAATCTTTCTAGTGTTAAAAAAATAAGTGATGTGATGTCTATGGGGGCTGTGGGTTATGTCATCAAATCTGATGAAAGTTTACAGTCAATTGTCCAAGATATTGAAAGAATATTGGGGCAAGCAAGTGGTGACAACAAACGAGAAGTTGCTTAGTTAAATTATTTTTGAAGCTAAGGTAGCTAAATAAAGTGCCACAATGTGACTTGGCATAGAGCCCGTGATTGTGCCCAGTATATAATCTTTAGTTTTGATACTGGAAATCCCCATTAATATATTGAGCACATTAAAAGGCATAACCGGAAGGATTCTTAGAACAGTTAAATCCCAAACTCCGTTTTCGGCAAGTTTTTTGTTGTATTCGTCTAATTTTTTTAAGTATTTATTTTTCAAAATATTCTCAACTTCTTCTCGGCCTAATTTGCGACAAAAAGAAAAAACTATTATCGCACTTATAAGCCCTCCAACAAAAGTGTAAAGAAGTCCGTACCAGAAACCAAAAAGCAATCCAGCTATAATCATAAGGGGAGTGGTTGGTATAAATATGGAAAGTAAAATATAAGTTAAAACAAAAACTGTTGGTGCCCAAATGCCCAAATCTTTTATATAATATCTAAGAGTTTGCAAATCCAAATCTTCCCCGAAAACGTAATAAGAAACAATTGAAAATACTACCAAAATCAGAAAAATCCAGAATATAATTTTTTGTAATTTTCGCCAAAACACAACAATATATTAACACAATAGCAGCAACAATTTTATATGATGCTCCTATGGGGAAAACATCAAGCAGGAATTGATTAAAAGAGCAAAAAAGTCTAAATTTTTTAAAAACTGTGTATATTTTACTTGTTTTTAGACGCTAAAAATGCTATAATTAGGGGTAGTTAAGTAATTTAATAGCTAATCTAATTAATATGTTTAAGCAAATTTTTGGTGAAGAAGGTGCAAAAAGAGTAACAAAATGGACCGTGTCGGTTTTATTTTTTCTTTCCTTGTTTTTAATTGTGCAAATCTTCACCGTTCTTAAAAAATTACCAAATATTGGTAACGAATTTTACCCTCAGTCTGTAATTTCGGTTTCTGGGAAAAGTGAAGTTTATGTGATTCCCGATATAGCTACTTTTAATTTTACCGTGACTGAACGTGGTGGGACTGTTAAAGAAGCCCAAGAGAAAGCTGACACCAAAATCAACAAATCTTTGTCTGCTGTGCGTGAATTAGGAGTTGAAGACAAAGATATTAAAACTACCGGCTATAATGTTTATCCAAAATATGAATGGGTGCAACCTGCTTGCGTGACTTACCCATGTCCTGCCGGTAGAAATGTTTTAACTGGTTACGAAGTTAGTCAATCAATAACTGTAAAAGTGCGTGATACTGAAAAAGCGGGAGACTTAGTGACCAAAGTTGGCGCTTCAGGTGTTTCTAATATAAGTGGTTTAGAATTTACCGTAGATAACAAAGATGAGCTTGCAGCTAAAGCTCGTGAAGAAGCTATAGCTGAGGCTAAAGAAAAAGCCAAGGTGCTTGCTAAACAACTTGGGGTGCGTTTAGGTAAAATGATGAATTACTACGAAAACAGCAACAATAATTATGATTATGATTATGCTTACGGCAAAGGTGGCGGTGTTGCAAACGAGGCTGTTTCAAAAGTGATGGCTGAATTACCAGCAGGAGAAACTAAAATTATTTCTGATATAAGCATCATCTACGAGGTTAAATAAGTGAAATACTTTATCCGCGTTTGTTTAAATGGTCTTCTTGACACTCTTTTTAATAAGAGTATAATGGAAGTTACAATTTAATAAGAAAAACCCCGACAAGGGGTTTTTTAGAATACGATATATGTCAATCAACAATTATTTAAAAGAAACAAAAGCCGAACTTTCGCACGTAAACTGGCCGACTAAAAAACAGTCCATAGTGTTTTCTTTGGTCGTCGTTATTATTTCTGTTTTGGTAGCGCTTTTTTTAGGTCTATTTGATTTCTTGTTTTCTAAAATATTGAATTTATTTATATAAATTTATATGTCTAAACAACAAATACAAAAAAAAAGAAATTGGTATGCGATTCATACCTACTCGGGTTATGAAAATGCAGTGATGCGAAATCTTAAACAGCGCATTGAATCTCTAGGTATGGAGGATAAAATTTTTGACGTAATTGTCCCAACCGAGAAAAAAATAAAAATAAAAGGCAGTAAACGTGTTGAAGAAGAAGAAAAAATATACCCGGGTTATGTTTTAGTAGATATGATCGTAACCGATGATTCTTGGTATGTAGTTAGAAATACTCCCAGAGTAACAGGTTTTGTTGGTGCCGGTGTTTTTCCAGTACCGCTTGAACCTAAAGAAATTGAAAGTCTCTTTAAGAGAATGAGTTCTGAAAAAGTTAAACACAACATTGATCTCTCTTTGGACGAAGCGGTTAAGATTGTGGACGGTCCATTCAAAGATTTGGAAGGTAAAGTTGGTGAAGTGGATGAAGAAAGAGGTAAAGTTAAAGTCTTGGTGCCGATGTTTGGTAGAGAAACTCCGGTAGAATTGGATTTCTTGCAAGTGAAGAAAATCTAGGTTATATTACAATCTCCTCGGGCTTCTGGAGGAAATCAATATTAAAATACAAAAATGGCAAAGAAAGTATCAAAAAAAATAAAATTAGTGATTGCGGCTGGCAAAGCTACACCGGCACCTCCTGTGGGCACCGCTCTTGGTCCAGCTGGTATTAACATTGGTGAATTCGTTAAACAATTTAATGACGCCACCAGAGAGATGGATGGGCTTGTTCCTGCTGATATTACTGTTTATGAGGACCGAAGTTTTGATTTTGTGCTTAAAACTCCACCCGCCTCAAGTCTTATCAAAAAGGTTTTAGGTATTGAAAAAGGCGCTGGTAAGACGCCTTCTCAGAAAGTGGGCACTATCACCAGAAAACAATTAGAAGAAATTGCTCAAATCAAAATGGTTGATCTTAGCGCCAATGATTTAGACACAGCTGTTGATATTATTGCTGGTCAATGTCGTTCAATGGGTGTGGAGGTCAAGGGTTAAAAACAAAATTTAATTACAAAATAAAAAGACTTTTTAACAAGTCTTTTTATTTTTTTGTTTACATGATAGAAAGAAATTAGAGCGAGTGTTATTTCACAAAATTAATTTTGGAGGTGTTATGTCACCAACACTGAAAAGTGTTTTGCAAGGGAAAGATTGGCAAGACAAATATATTGCCAATTTTGAGGAGCTTGAAAAGATTGTCAAACAACTCAAGGAAGGGGGTTTTTCTATTGCTTTAACCCAGGGTGTGTTTGATATGTTCCACGTTGGTCATGGACGTTATTTGGCCGAAGCTGGAACTTATGGTGATGTGCTCATCGTTGGAGTTGATTCAGATGAATTAACTCGAGCAATGAAAGGTCCGAAGAGACCGTTTGATGTCTTTGAAGAAAGGATTGAGATTATTTCAATGCTTTCTTCGGTGAGTATAGTGGTAAAACGAGACACAGATCAGCACAAGTATGATCTTATTAAACTTGTGCAACCCAACGTTTTGATTATGTCAAAAACCACCAGCTCTTTTACCGAAGAAGACAAAAAAGAATTGAGTCAGTATTGTGGTGACATCAAGCATTTGGAGGCGAAAGCGGCTACGACCACTACAGCCAAGACGCTGCGTTTGATGACAGAGGGAGCGGAAGAATTGGCTGTTAAGATACAGCAAACTGTATCTGACTTTCTGGGGGGCAAGAAATGAACAACCTCATTGCCTATATGCCGGTTATTAATCGGCAATATCTGGGGTGGCTTGAAAAACATAAGCCATTTCACTTATATCTCATTACCCAAGATGTGGCGGAAGCACTAAATCCCAAGTTGGGTAGAAATATTGTTTCTTTGCCGGCCAATATTGTTTCAGTTTTTTTGAACAATGTTCAGAATGAATTTTCTTGGGAAAGTCTGGTTGAAGTTTTTTGTTTAACCAATTTGGACCTTTCAAAACAAAAGGACCAGAATTGGATTATGCCAGATGAAGATATTTCCCATCTTGTCGCTGGAAAGTATCTGACCCCGTCGGGTTGTCAGGTTTATTTTGAACCAATTTGGGCGCGATGGGATATGACTGCGGTTAAACGTCAAGAACCAATTATGCCGGATTTGGAAACGAGTTCGGACATAGTAGATGGTTTACGGATGAGTGTCGCAGAAAAATTTGGTCAAAAAACTCCGGATTGGTGGAGGCAGATCGGAGCTTTAGCTTTCAAGGATCAAAAAATGATTGCTTTTTCGTATTGTAAACATCTTCCTACAGAATACGAAACGGTTATTTTTGGGGATCCTCGTATTAATTTTGACGCGGGTGATTCTGCGGGCGCTGAGGTTTATCTTTCTTTGCACGCAGAAAAAGGTATCGTTGCCACCTGTGCACGAGAGGGAATTTCCCTCAAAGGCGCTTCGGTTTATTGCACCACATTTCCTTGTGGTGATTGTGCTCGGATGCTAGCCGAGTGTCAAATCAAGGAATTGTTTTTCACCGAAGGATACAGTGTGCTGAAGGGTTTTGAAACTCTTAAAGCTGCAGGTATCCGAATTGTGAAAGTTAATAAGTAAAAAGTCCCGAGATTGAATTTAGTGGTTACTAAACAATCTCGGGACTATTTTTATTCTGGGGTTTTGTAGCCCAGAACTGAAATAATAAACGAATCCGGGAACTTCACAGAATTTTCAATTTTTTTCTTAGAAGCCCCAGATATGATGTGTGCGTGAAGATGAGAAATAGAGGCACCGGTATAATCCATCTCTCCGAAACGAAGTAAAATACTTGCGCCTTCTATTTTTTTCTCCGCGCAAAATCTTGAAAACAAAGAAAACAATTCTTCGCTGGCCCCTTTTTTTAACTCAGCGATGGAGGAGATATGCTCTTTATAGATAGCCAAGTAATGATGTAGGCTACCTTTGTAAGGGTAATCGTTTTCGGTGATAACCCAAAACTTACCCTTTTTAATCACAGGTGCGTTATGCCACTCCTCCAGGTTTTCCCAACAAAGAGGGCAGACGTTAAGTCTTTGACATTCTGCCATTCTCTTTTTTTGGGCTGACACCCTGGCATGAGACATCTCAACCAAAGGCTTTTTTTTCATTAAATCTCCTTTCCTTCAAAGTGTGGTAGGTATGCTCATTGCTGGGTGTGCTTTATACTCTGTGAGTATAAAATGGTCGGCTCTGAAGTCAAAAATATTTTTGATTTTTTGACCCTCAGAAGAAAGTTTCAGAATTGGAAAAGGAAACGGATCTCTTTTGAGCAATTCATTCACCTTTTCCAATTGGTTTTCATAAATTTGGGCATCATTTATTTTGTGGATGAACTTGTAAGGTTCATAACCACAAACGTGAGCCAGCATTATGGTGAGAGCCGCGTATTGAATAATGTTGGAAACAACTCCAACAGGGACATCTCCCGAACGTTGCACCATAGAGAGAACAAGTTTTTTGTTCTCTATAACCGTGCACTGGATGAGAGTGCCATGACACGGCGCTACCACTACTTTTCTTTGCAACTTAGAATGTTGCATATTGAAGGGTGGGAACCAGGTTGATACCACATGAGTATTGAGCCCGGGACCATCCTTAAGTGATTGCACCAGATTTTCAATCTGGTTAAAAAATTTAGGTAATTCCCCCTCACAAAATGGTAATTTGTGAAGATTTGGTCCATAAGAACCGGGTCCCAAGTCGCCACTTTCAAGGCCAAACTTTTGACACTGTTCCGGAGAAACCCATTCTTCCCACCAATCACAACCCGCATCTTTCATTTCTTGTAAAGTGTGTACTCCTTTTATGAAAAGGAGTATTTCCGTAATAGGTTTTTTCCAAAAAGTAATTTCTCTTTCTGTGATGATGGGAAAACCATTTTCAAAAGAGTAAACCAGATTGTCTGTTTCCAGGTTAGTAAATCTTCCACGCACCTGGTGTGGGTTTTTCGCCAAAAAAGAATCGGGCGAATAAACGATGTGCCGAAGCAAATCCTGATATTGAGTATCAGGTTCTCTTTTTGAGAAAGGCTTATAGTTAATAACTGTCATTTTCTCTTCTCCTTTCTTTCCCTTGTTTTCTTGTATTTCAATAAACCATAAGTCCACTTTTTATTCTCCATTTAAATACCTTAAAGTCAAATTTATAAAAAAAGCCGTTTCGGTGTAGGTTCACTGAAACGGCTGGTAAGATAAAAGTGGCAAGGTATTTAAACTTGACGCTTAAATACAGAATACCACGATCTGACTTTGTCTCTCGGAGTTTTTTCTTCTCCGGGGTTGAAAAAATGAATGTAAATTCTTTCCCAACTTGCCCAATCAAGATTGGGAAAGAAGGTGTCTCCTTTGACTTTTTTATCTACCATTGTTTGGTAGATACAATCGGCATATGGCAGAGCCAATTTGTAAATTTCAGCGCCACCCATCACCCAAACTATTTTTGACTCAGCCAACAGAACAGCCTTTTTGAAAGAGTCCACTGTAACCACTAGGTTTGAGTGGTTTGGGTAGTTTTGGGCGATATTTCTAGAAATCTTTTTGGGATTTCTGGTGATGATTATATTTTGACGTAACACTAACGGCCGGGATTTTTCAGGGATTGAATCCCAGGTTTTACGTCCCATAATCACCGACTTGTAGATGGTGAGATTTTTGAATCTCTCCATATCTGAGGGGACCAAACCCCTCCAAGGGATGTCGTTTTGATCACCAATAACCAACTTGCCTTGGAAGCAGTAGGCTGAAGTGGCGAAGATGATCTTGATAAATTTTTCATAGAGCATAAAGCCTCCTATTTGAAATATTTTAGAACAGTCCGTCTATTTTAGATTTTGCACTAAAATAACAGAAAGTCAAATAAAATGAATGCGAGATTTTGACGATAAAAATTGTTAGAATAAAAGAATGCAACTTAAGATTAAAAGGATAGATCCTGAGGCCAAATTGCCAAAATATGCTCATTCCTATGATGCTGGTATGGATTTGTTTGCCCTTGAACAAGTAAAGGTAAAACCTGGCGAAATAGCTAAAATAAGGAGTGGTATTGCGATGGAAATATCTGAAGGGTATGTTGGTCTCTGTTGGGACAAAAGTGGTTTATCAATGAATAATGGCATTAAAGTTTTGGCGGGCGTTATTGATGCTGGTTTTAGAGGTGAGGTTATAATGGGAGTGATAAATTTGGGCAAAGAAGAATATGTTTTTGAAAAAGGGCATAAGGTAACACAAATGCTTATTCAACCGATTGAAATTATGGATATAATAGAGGTAGAAGAGCTTTCCGATACCACTAGAGGCGAAGGTGGTTTTGGAAGTACTGGAAAATAATTTAAAAAAATGGATATTTACGAAACATTAAAAAGTTGGATTAAAGAAACTTTAAAAATCAAAAATGATTTTGTTTTAGCGCACCCGAAAGATTTGAAAAACGGTGACTATTCTTTTTTTTGTGTTACAGAAAACCCAAAAGATCAGGTGGAAAAATTAGAAAAAAACAAAATAAAAGAGGTAGAAAGGATAGAAGCAGTTGGTAAGTTTATAAATTTTTATTTGTCAAAAGATTTTTTTTCTAGCGTTATTGGTGAGATAAATGAAAAAAAAGAAAAATGCGGTGAAAACAATTTACTTACTGGGGGTAAAATTTTGATTGAGCATACCCAGCCTAATCCTTTCAAAGAATTTCATATCGGACATCTAATGAATAATGCTATTGGTGAGTCGGTTTCTAGGATTTTGCAAGCTTGTGGTGCTGAAGTGATATCGGTTGGTTATCATGGCGACATCGGACTTCATGTCGCTAAAGCTGTTTGGGCTTTAAAATATGATTCTAAAAATGAAAAAGACAAAAAGAGTGTCTTTAATTATGCCAAAGCTTACGCTCGGGGTGCTAAGGCTTACGAAGAGGATGAAAACGCTAAAAGAGAAATTATTGAAATAAACAAAAAAATTTATGATAAAAGTGACGTGTTAGTAAATGAGATATATGAAAGAGGTAGGAGAATTTCTTTTGAGTATTTTGATCATCTTTATAAAGAACTAGGGAGTAAATTTGATCATCATTTTTATGAAAGTGAGACGGGGGAGATAGGTAAAAAAATTGTTTTGGAAAATATTCCTAAAATTTTTACGAAATCTGAAGGAGCAGTAATTTTTAAAGGTGAAGAATTTGAACCAAAAACTCATACTCGGGTTTTTATAAATTCGGATGGCATTCCGACTTATGAAGCTAAAGAAGTCGGTCTTACCCAACTCAAAAGAGAAAAATATGATTATCGGCAATCTATCACTGTGACAGCTAACGAACAAGACAGTTTTTTTGATGTGGTGGAAGTGGCTATTGGAGAAATTTTTCCTGAGCTTAAAGGTGGGTTGACTCATCTTTCACATGGGATGCTTAAATTGTCGGAAGGTAAAATGTCTTCTCGTACCGGCGATGTGATCACTGCCGAATCTTTGCTGGCACAAGTTAAAGAAAAAGTTTTAGAGAAAATAGAAGATAGGAAATTTTCGGAGGAACAAAAGAAAAAAATTTCCAAAATTGTGGCTCTAGGGGCGATAAAATATTCCATTCTTAAACAAGCGATTGGTGGTGATATAATTTTTGATTTTAATAAATCCATTTCGTTTGAGGGAGATTCTGGACCATACTTACAATATACTGCTGTGAGAGCTAACTCTGTGCTTGAAAAATCAAAACTTCAAGTTTCTAGATTCCAATCAGTTTTTAAATTTCTAAATCCAAAAATAAAAAGACCAGAAAACTTTGAAATTACCGAGTTAGAAAAATATTTATATCGTTTTCCTGAAATAGTAGAAAGAGCAGGGAAGGAATATGCTCCGCACTATATTGTGACTTATCTAACCGAGCTCGCTAGTGTTTTCAACGGTTTTTATGCACACGAGCAGATTATTGATTCAAAAAATCCGGCTTCGCCTTATAAAATCGCGTTAACTACCGCCGTTTCTTATGTGCTTACTTCTGGCTTAAATCTTCTTGGTATTGAAGTGCCAGAAAGAATGTAGAGTTTGACAATAAATCCTTATTTGTTAATATATCAAGGTCCCGCTTAGCGGGTTTAATTTTAGTTAAAGTATGTCCAGATCACTTAAAAAAGGTCCATACGTTGACCCAAGAGTCCTTAAAAAGATAGAAGGTAAAAAACCACAGGATACTGGGGTTATTAAGACTTGGTCTAGAGCTTGTGTTATAGCGCCCGAAATGGTGGGTTTTATTTTTGGGGTACACAACGGTCGTGATCACATAGAAGTTTTGGTAAGTGAAGATATGGTAGGTCACAGACTTGGCGAATTTTCTCCTACTCGTAAATTCATAAAACACGGAGGTAAAATGCAGAAAGAACTTGAGGCCAAGAAAAAACAAGATGAACTCAATGCTGCCAGAGCCGCTAAAGCAGCTGCTGATGCCAAGAAATAAAATTAAAATAGTATGACAGAAGTAACAGCACAACTAAATAATTACAGACAATCACCTAGAAAAGTTAGAGTGGTGGCTGATGTGATGAGAGGTAAATCTGTTAAAGAAGCAAAAACCAAACTTACTTTTATAACCAAACGAGCCACTGGTCCTTTGCACAAACTTTTAGATTCGGCTATTGCTAATGCGAAAAATAAAGGTATGAGCGCAGATAATCTTTTTGTTAAGTCTATTACTGTAGATGGTGGTAGTATTTTATACAGACGCAGACCAGCTGCTCGCGGTAGTGCTCACCCAATTCGTAAAAGGACTTCTCATATTAAAATAATGCTTGTAGAAAAAAATTAATTTTATGACTCACACAGTACACCCATATGCACATAGATTAGGAATTATTCGTGACTGGAAATCACGCTGGTTTAGCGTAAAAGCTAAATACAAAGAAAATCTCCAAGGTGATGTTTTGATATATGAATATTTAAGAAAGAGACTCAAGGGTTGTTTTGTGAGTTCTATTGAAATAGAAAGAAGTGTAAAGATTTTTAGAATTATTATTGAAACTTCCAGACCAGGATTTATTATTGGGCGTAATGGTGAAGGGATGACTAAACTTCGTGATGACATTATGAAGTTTGTAAGAAGACGCAAATTAAATCTCAACGAGGAGCTCAAGATAGATATCAAAGAGGTTAAATCTCCTGAAGCAAGTGCTATGATTGTGGCTCAAATGGTTGCTGAAAGTCTTGAAAAAAGAATGCCTTTCAGAAGAGTGATGAAGACTATGGTTGAAAAAGCTTATGCTAATCGTGATGTTAAAGGGGTCAAGATCACCCTTTCTGGTATTTTGGGTGGTTCCAATATGGCTAGAGTTGAGTCTAAAAAAGTTGGTCGTATACCTTTGCAAACCTTGCGTGCCGATATTGATTATGCTTTTTATGAGGCAAAGTTGCCATTAGGTAAAATTGGTATTAAGGTTTGGATATACAAAGGTGATATTTTCAGTAAAGACAAAAATGTAAAAGTTTAAATTTAAAATTATGTTATTCCCAAAGAAAGTTAAATACAGAAAGTGGCAGACTATGCGCAAGAACCCGAAAAAAGTAGGTCCGGCTACTCGTGGAATAAAAGTATCTTTCGGTTCACATGGTCTTAAAGCTATGACTCCGGGTAGAATTACTTCTAATCAAATAGAAGCAGCCAGAAAAGCCATCACCAGAAGTCTCGGCAAGACCGGTAGAGTCTGGATCCGCATTTTTCCTGATATGCCCTTCACTAGCAAGCCAGCAGAAGTAAAAATGGGTAAAGGCAAAGGTGACCTTGAAGGTTACTGCGCCAGAGTTTTTGCGGGGCAAGTGATGTTTGAGGTTGATGGTGCTTCAGCAGCAGTGGCCACTGAATCATTGCGCAAAGGTGGCACCAAAATGCCAGTTAAAACCAAAATTGTGTCCAGGGAATAATACAATGTAAATAACGAATAAATGCAAATATAAAAATGGCAAAAGAACTAGCAAAAAAGAATACTGATTTAATAAAAGAGCTTGGCGAGAAAAGTTTGGCTCTTAGAAACTTGAGATTTGGTATTACTGGCAGTAAAACTAAAAATGTTAAAGAGCAAAAAATGATCAAAAAAGATATTGCTAGAATAAAAACAGCCTTAAATGATTTAAACAACACAAAATAGAAAATTATAGATTCCAAAATGAAAAAAACTGAAACAAAAAAGAATATCGCAGAAAAAAATTCAAAACCGAAGATTTTGAGTGGAGTAGTTATTTCCGACAAGATGAAAGATACTTGTGTGGTTTCAGTTGATAGATTTGTTAAACACAAGAAGTATAAGAAATATTACAGAATTAGTAAAAAATACAAAGCTCACGATGTTGGTAATACTAAAAAAGTGGGGGACAGAGTCTCAATAATGGAAAGTCGGCCAATATCAAAAGATAAGCATTTTGTAGTGGTCGCTAGTTAAGAAAGATATTTAAAGAAATTAACATGATACAACCAAGATCAATCGTAAAAGTAGCTGATAACTCAGGCGCCAAAATAGGGCGAGTTTTTAAGGTGCTTGGCGGTTCCAAAAAAAGATATGCTAAAGTTGGTGAACTTGTTAAATTTTCCGTCCAAAAAGCTGAGCCTCGTAAAGAAATCAAAAAGAAAGCAGTGCTTTTGGGTTTAGTTGTTAGACAAAAAGCTCCTCTTAGAAGAAAAGATGGTTCTTACATTCGTTTTGATGAAAATGCGGTCATTGTCGTGGACCAAAAGAAAGGCGAGATAGTTCCTAGAGCAGGAAGGATTTTCGGCCCTATTCCAAGAGAGATTGCTGAATTGGGTTACCAAGCTATAGTTTCTTTAGCTCCAGAAGTTATTTAATACAATTACAGACACAAATAAAAAACAAAAAATGAAAATAAAAAAAGGAGACAAAGTGATAGTGATAACTGGCAAAGACAAGGGCAAGTCTGGGATGGTTGTTCGTGCTTTTCCGAAACTTTCCAAAGTTTTAGTTGAAGGAATGAATAAGAAAAAGTTGCATAAAAAACCAAGAAAGCAAGGTGAAAAGGGTAAGATTATAGAACAAGCTGCTCCGATTCATGTTTCAAATGTAAAGAAAGTAAAAGATAAATAAAAAATATGAAATTAATGAAAGAAAAAACTAAAGACGCATTTCAAGCACTCAAAGAAAAATTGGGTCTTAAAAACGTAATGCAAGCTCCAAAAATAATGAAAGTTGTTGTGAGTTCGGGTGTGGGTTCGTTTTCAGATAAGAAAAAAACTGATGTTGTTATAGATAGATTGGCTAAAATTACTGGACAAAGACCAATAAAAAGAGGTGCCAAAAAATCTATTGCTTCTTTTAAATCCAGAGAAGGTGATATTGTTGGTGTTCAGGTTACACTTAGAGGTGAAAAAATGTGGAGTTTCCTAGACAGGCTTTTTAGTGTTGCTCTTCCAAGAACTAAAGATTTTAGAGGTATTTCTCTTTCTGCGGTTGATGAAATGGGCAACTATACTCTTGCTGTTAAAGAGCACACCGTTTTTCCAGAAACTTCAGATGAAGATCTAAAAGATGTTTTTGGTTTTTCTGTCTCTATTGTTACCAATCTTACAAATAAAGCTGATGCCCTAGCTTTCTTTAAAGCGCTTGATTTTCCATTCAAAAAAACTGCTGAAAAGAAAAAATAAAATACCACACTCTATCATTAAAAAGCAGGCAGACCTGAATTTCGGGTCTGCCTGTGCTTATATGGACGGAAAAAGCTAAAGGAGCTCACCTTTCTTGAGAAGGCGATTATACTCTATCAAGATGAGCAACCGATATTTTTCGGCTGAGGTTTTGAATTGTCCGTTTTCCGGCTTGAGCGGGTCGCTTAAGATCACCGTGTGGTTTTTTTCATCAAAGTCAACCACCGGACAACAACAGTCACCACTGCAGAACTTGCTTCCGTCGTAAACTCTTTTGACATTTTTTACCATAACTTTCCTTTCCTTTTAGAGTTTATACAATTTTTCCGAGTAAAAGTTTATCACAAATGTTTTCACTGTAAAGTTTTTCTGTTGATTTTTAAAAAATGTATAGAAAAACAAAAAGCCCGAGTGTAAAAATCACTCGGACTTAAAAAAGTTATCGCGGAATAAGATTGTTGATATCAAGTTGGGTAGTGGTGGTGCCCAGTTTTGATATCAAGATATTGGCTACGTTGAGCACACTTACAGCAGTGTTCTCAAACGCCGCGAAAACTTCTTTCATAAGGAACCTGAGGATAAGAATCATTAACCCCAGTCCCAACGCTCTTCTAATCATAATATTAAAATTGCGGGGGCTAAATGCAAAGCTGACGAAGCTTAGCACGAGAGTTAATGACTCTCCTCCCTCCGGACAATAACTCCGATTTTCGGGGGTATTGTCCGGAGGCTTTCCTTATGAAGGATCTTAAAGAACTATATTAATAGTATAGCATATTTGAGCTTTAATGTAAAGCTGTTTTAAAGCAGATTGAACGTTGATTTAACATTGTTATTGGTATGTGATATCCTCTGAATAGATGTCCAAAAAACAAAGAAAGGAAAGGGTTTATGAAATGCACTATGTTTGGTTGTGGTGGTCAAGTGCCACGCAACCCAAAGACTTATTTGAAAGTGGGGTATTGTAATGTCGCGCTAGCATCCCGTTGTGACAAATGCGGTCGGTTGTATTGGTTGATAAATGGAAAACCTGTTTTTGATCTGCAAGGTCACGCAGCTTTCTTGCGAGACGGGATTATTATAAACCGAGATAAAGATGGGAGGGAAGTGAGTAGGACTTAATTCATTTTCCTGTTTCCAAAACAAGAGTCGTTCTAAATAGAGCGACTCTTTTTATGGGAGAGTAAAGTTGATTTTTGTGTATATAAGTGTTATTATAAGGAAAGAATAAATAAAGAAAAGAGGAAAATATGGAGGAGGATTTTACAGTGGAAGGGTTTAATTCCATATCAGAAGACCTCAAGATTGTCTTGAGTTTTCTGGTAGATGATGTGCCGGAAAAATGGCTTGCGCCTAAAAATACAATTTTTGTCTTTGGGCACACCGACAAGCGGGTCGCCGAACATGGCGCCAAGCTTTTTCTGGCTGGCAAAAGTTCGTCTGTCATTGTTTCTGGTGGCGGGCGATCAACCAACACGGTGCCGGAAGGGTTTTCGTCAGAAGCAGAATTTTATGCTTCTGTGATGGAAAAGCTTGGGGTGCCAAAGGAAGCCATTTTTCTTGAAACTCAGGCTTCCAACAGCCTTGAGAATGTTTTATTTGGGATGAAGGTTCTGCACGAAAAAAACTTTCATCCGAAGTCTGTAATTGTGGTGTCATTACCGCCACAATTACGTCGCCTGCGGGCGACTTTCGCCAAGCATTTTCCGTCCATCTCTACTTTCGGCAGTTCTTTCACTACTGAATTGTCAAGGAAAGAGTGGAATCGGAAACGCATTCGTTGGGTATTAGCTGAGATAGATCGTCTCAAGGTCTATGCTCAGAAGGGTGACATTGTGCCCGTATCTATACCCCGACAGGTGGAAGAGTCCTGTCGGGCTATCTCTTACCGTATTTGATGATCTCCGCGGTTTCGTGTTTTGAAACCGCGGATATTTTTTGTTTGAAAAAAGCAAAACAAAATGTTATCTTCTGATAAGAAGAAAGGAGGAGGGAGATGTCCAAAGTTATTGATTTTCCATTTAAAAAAACAACTTCACTAACTGAAGACGTAACACATTTTTGTGAAGTTGTGGAAGTGTGTCTTAAAATAAAACAGGAGTTTTCTCTCCTTAAAAAAAAGGTTTTGGTGGAGGGGATTGAAGCTGTCACAGATCAAGATGTTGTGAGGTTAAAGAAATTGAACCTTCAACTCAATTTACTCTGTGACATTTACGGCTTCAAAATAGAGTAAAAATCCAAAAAACCTCAAAGGTGGCTTTGGCCACCTTTTTTAATTCACTTTTAAATAAACTAATTTGAAGTTAATAAGATTTAAAGTAAAATAAAATAATGAATTCTTACCATATTTTTTTCATATTAGGTATTGTGGCTCAGTCTTTTATTCTGTTATTTCCAAAATGGAAGAAAACGGATTTTATTAAATTATTTTTTATGTTTATTGCTGGTTCTTTTGGAATGTTACCTTTTAAACATGAAATTAGTTATGATTTTGATCTCCATTTAGTTTTTTCAAGTATTATTGCTGCTTTTTTTCTTACAGCAACCTGCGCTTCTCGTTTTATAACACATATTGGCGCGCGCACATTGATAGTGCTTAACGCTCTTGTTTTGTTTATTGTGTGTGAGCAATTTGGTTGTTCTCATTTATTTTTTATTTTGTTACTTATTCCCACATTTGCAACCATTATCAATAGTTTTACTAATCTTGATAAACATTTTGGGTGGCAGGTATTTTTTTATTTATGGTTCTGTGCGATGTCGGTAATTATTGGTGTTTTGCATTTTCTAAAAGGAGAAATTTTAAATATTTCTGTATCTGATTTTGGTATGTTACAAATTCCTCCCGTAAGTGCTTTTTTTGTTGGAGCGTCGTTTTTGTATATACTTTCCAATATTTGGTATATCTTTTATATGATACCTGTACCAACAAGTAAACGCGAAAGTTTTTCTGTTAGGATTATGAAAATTAAGAGACATATGCAACTTTTGGCGCATGGTTATGTGAGACAAAAAAATGACACGCTAGGAAATATAATTATATTGATAATATTACCCGTTATTTTGTTCGTAAATTATCAATATGCTTTTATAAGTTCAGATATGGTTATATTTTTTATATTAACTCTGATTCCTCTTGTGTCACGTTTTGGTTTAAACTCTGAAGAATCCGA
>JAAZAU010000012.1 GCA_012514175.1 Parcubacteria group bacterium
ATACCTTTCCATTTTAGCATTGTGTTTTAGGCCTTTCAAATGAAGAATGCCGTGGATAACCAAAAATAAAAGGTAATCTTCTAAAGTCATTTTAAATTTTTTGGCTTTGGTTTTGGCAACATCTTTGCAGATTAAAATTTCGCCATTAGTTTTAGAAAGTGGAAAAGAAAGGATGTCGGTTGGTTCATCTTTTTTGCGATAAGTTTTATTTAAAGATTTTATTTTATCTTTATTTACAAAAGCAAAGGAAAGCTCGTATTGCTTTCCTAAGATTTCTTCTTTTATTTTTTCAGCCATAGACCTAGCAAAGGCTAGGTTTTTCATACTTGCCATTTACTCAAGAATACCAGGCATTTTACCCATTTTAATAAGTTCTCGTATTTCGTTTTTCCTTCTAATTCTTTTTAAGGTATTTTTCTTTTTAACATAATCTGAAATCTTCCTTTCGTTATACCTTCTACCACGCAATCGTGGCAAAATACCCGAGCCCTGAACCCGTTTAGTGAATTTTCTTATGAGAGCAAGATTGTTGTCGTTGCCGCTTCTGTTGACTTCTACATTAATTGCCATAACAGAGAATATACTAACACAACCTGATATTCTATGCAATATTTTGGTTTTTGTTTAATTTTATAAACCTTTAATGATTTCTTTGGCCCGAACCGCTAAATCAGGAATAGAGACCGTTTCTTGAACATGGTTAGCGATATTACGAATAATAACGCAATTTTCTAGAGCTTCTTTTTGGCCTATAAGAATAATATAAGGCGCTCCAGAAGCCTCAGCGATACCCATTTGGTTACTTAATTTATCTTTAGCTATAGAATGCAAGACATTTGCTCCCGCTTTATAAAGTTCCCTTAAAATAAGAAAACTTTTAAGTTTAGCTTCGGGACTAAATTGCACAAGATAAAATTGGGGTTTTAAAGGTCTAACTTTAGTTTTTTTGAGACTTTTTTTAAGACGAGCAGAAATATTACAAACACAGCTGTGCAAATCTTTTTTGTAACCCATTTTTTTTGCTAACCTATTAAAGCAAGCACCACTGGCTAACGCTTTTCCTGTTTGTGTTGATGAATCTTCACTACTTTTTATAACAAAGACCGTACCCGAGCTAATATTTAAATCACTTATCAAAGAATTGTTTATGTGGTAGGGAATTTCCATTATTTCCAAAAATTCAAGAACTTCTTTAAAATGCGATCTGCTGTTTTCAGACAAAAAATCTATAGTTTTTGGACATTCATTTTGAAACGAACTCCATTCTTCATTTTGTTCTTTTATGATAGAACAAATATCTTTTTTGAGAGCTTGTCTTAATTCAGCAGGGAAAGTGTTGTAATTTTTCTTTACGAAAACCGAAAGCTTTTTTTGGAAATCACTAATAGAATCGCTATCTCCAACAGAGTTAATATGAACTTCTAAATTTTTATAACCCAATGTGTTTAAAATGGAAATACTTGCTTGAATAGCAAGACATTCGCATACACTTTTTGATGACCCAATTGAAACAAGCGAACTTTCAAGTCTGAGAGGTTTTTTTCTTTCTTTTGAACCAGGGAAAGGTTTTTCACAATAAAACATACTTGGTTGAATACCACCCATCAGTTTTTCTTCAAAATACATTCTTAAAATAGCAATTTTTTCTACCAAACCTTCATCTTCAAAATTTTTGGCTTGACTAAAGTCTTGTTTAGTTATAGTTGGAGGTATTATGGGTTTAAAACCATAAAATCTTGCTATTTTGCCTATTTCGGTGATTTCTTTTACACCTCTATCTGGTGATTTGTTTTCCATATTTGAAAGTTAATGTTATTCAGATTTAGTAAATGATCCAGGCCAAATATCAATCTCGCTTAACGGCAAAAGTCTCAAAATTGGGGTGCCAACAATATATTTTTTGGGTAAAGTGCCCCAAACTCTAGAATCAGAACTGCCAGCCCTGTTGTCTCCAAGCACAAAATATTCATCTTCGCCGAGTGTTATTTTGAAGTTTTCATTCTTTTTATAAACGATATACGGCTCATCAAGTTTTAAACCATTTTCGTTATCTCTGTTATAAACAAAAACTTCACCATTTTTTATTTCAATTGTTTCTCCCGGAAAACCAATAAGTCTTTTTATAAAATATTTGGAAGTGTCTTTTGGATATTTGATTATCAATACAGATTCACGTTTTGGTTCTTCAAATCGTTTACTCAGTTGATCTACTATTAAATAATCAGCATTTTTAAAAGTTGGATCCATAGACGAACCAGAAACTATATAAGGTTGAGCAACAAATATTCTGAAAGGCACGACAATAATCAAAGCAAAAAAAGCATACTTAACAAGTTCCCAGAAAGAGCTTTTTCTTACTGGTTGTTCAACAATTTGGTTGTTTTCTTCCATAATTTAGGTCATTATATTATATATATTAATTTAATTCAAAATTTTATGTTTTATATCGTAGGCTTAGGAAATCCTGAGGAAGAATACAATAATACTCGCCACAATACCGGCAGAATGGCGGTGCTAAAATTGCACAAAGATTTGGGTTTTGAAGATTTTGAATTTAATAAAAAATCTAACGCTTTAATATCTGAAGGTAAAATTGGGAAAGAAAAACTGATTTTGATATTACCAGAAACTTTTATGAATAAATCTGGTTCAGCTGTTTCTTATTTTGTTAAACCGATACCCAAGTCTTCTGCTACCAAAACTCCAGCAAAACGAAAAAAAGGATTGGAAAATTTAATAGTGGTTCATGATGATATTGATTTACCTCTTGGTAGTTTAAAGATTTCTTATAACAAAGGCATGGGTGGACACAAGGGGCTTGAATCAATCGTTAAAGCGGTAAAAACCAAAGAATTTGTAAGATTCAGGATTGGAGTCTCACCAGCAACCAATAAGGGCAAAGTTAAAAAACCTGGGGCCAATCTTACTCCTAAAAAAGCAGGGGAGGCTGTCATTGATTTTATTCTTGGAAAATTCAAACCGAAAGAATTGGAAATTATGAAAAAAACTTTTAAAAAAACAAGTGAAGGCATTCAAACCTTGATTTTAGAGGGTCGCGATAGAGCAATGAATGAATTTAATTCTTAATTCTTCTAAAATAAAAAAATTTGTTAAAAAACGTTGAAACTGCGTGTTTTTTGTCGCTTTCACTTGACTTTTATGTATTTATGTGTAGAATGCGAAATTAATGAAAATAGCGATAAATTTAAGCAGAGAATACGTTGGCGGTATCACTTCTTCCAATCTAAATTTAATAAACCACTTATATACCTCAGATAACAAATTTATAGGTTTGGAGTTAAACGCTAGAGTTTATATGAAAGGTCCTGCGATCTTTCGTAATTTTGCTCCAGAAATTTTTGATTACCACATAGTTAATACACATCATTTGCCAATAATGAATGTGGTTAAAAAAGCTAAAAATATTAATGAGGTTAAAAAAGCTTATAGTGAAATAATAAAAATAGTAAGAAATATTTTAAAAGCTACAAAACCAGATGTTATTTTGCTTAGTGGCACATATTATGTGCCTTGGATCATATCTATTGCCGCAAAACAAGAAAAAATACCTATTGTTTTATGGTATTCTGGAGTTTTGTCAAAAGAAGTAGAAAATCAACCTGCCAAGATGAGGAATATATTTTCGGCAATGGAAAAATCTATGATTACCAGAGCAATTAAAATTATTTTTCCATCCAAAATATGTAAAGATGTGGTAGAAAAAGAGGTGGTCAAACGTAAAATTAAAAATAGTTTTATAATTCCTAATCCCATTTCTAGCTTGTTTACTGAACCGTGCGCTGTTGAATATTCGGTAGAACGTAGAATAGCTGCAGTGGGTCGTTATTCTAAAATAAAAAATTTTGATGTTTTTTTTGAATTACACAAAAATCTTTTGCGCCAAAAGTGGGAACATAGCGCTTGTTTTGTAACTAATTCTAACAATGCTTATATTAAAAAAATTCCAAAAACTATAGAGGTTTTACCACCTATGACTTTTAAAGGTCTGAAAAAATTTTATTTATCACAAGGGTTAATCATTTGTCCATCAATATTTGAAACTTTTGGAAATGTTCCAATGGAAGCAGTTTGTCTTGGAATTCCGGTTTTAGTAAGCGATAAGATGGGTTGCGCTGAAATATTAAAAAAAGTTGGTTTGTCTAATATGGTTATATCTTTTGATAATATAAAAGAAGTTACTGAACGTGTAAAAGAATTGTGCGGCCAATCAGTTTTACCAAAGCAAATGAATGCTTTAAAAAGAATTTTAGATAGTCGTTTTATAAGTGAAGAAATAAATGCAATACTCATAAGCGTCGCTAAGCAAAAAATATAATATAAAATAAAAACATCTCACACGAGATGTTTTTATTTTATAAAAGCTGTTTTTGAATTTTATTTTTCTTCCATAAAACTCAAAGCCATCTTTTGTTCTTTTGGATCAAAGATATTTATTTTGAAATTATAAACTTTGCCAAGTTCTAATTTTTCGCGCAATTTATCTTCAGTGCCAAATTCAGATACGTGAACCAACCCAGCCACACCTTCTTCAATAGAGGCTAAGGCGCCATGTTTGTTAAATTTAATAATAACGCCAGAAACCATATCATCTTTCTTGTATTTTTTAGCAGCTTCAGTCCAAGGATTTTCTTTCATAGCTTTGATAGAAAGAGAGATTTTGTCGTCTTTTATTTCTATAACTTTAACTTTTATATTGTCGCCAACTTTAGCAAATTTACGAGGATCATCAACCAAACCCCAATCAATTTCAGAAATGTGAACCAAACCTTCAAGACCATCTTCAATTTTAACAAAAATACCGAAATCTACGATACCAGTAACTTCACCTGAAAGTTCATCGCCAAGACTATATTTATCAACAATTTTTTCTTTCTTGCTGTTTTCTGGGTCTTTTTCTGAGAAAATAAGTTTACCCTCTTTGGCGTTAGTAGCAATAATAGCCACTGAAAGTTTTTGTCCAACAAGTTTTCTAAGTTCTTCTAATATTTTGTCTTTATCGCCATCAGCTATTCTTGGGTAGTGTTCAGTTTTGAGTTGAGAAGCTGGCAAGAAGCCAGTGATACCTTGCCAAACCAGCATAAGCCCACCTCGGTTCGCTTCTTTAACCGGCAGTTCAAAAACTTTTTTATCTCTGATAGCTTCTTCAGCTTCACTCCAAATAAGAGCTTGTTTGGCTTCTTTAAGAGAAATTTCAATGTAACCTTCTTTGTTACTACTACCAGTAATTTTACCGGTGATATTATCTCCTATGTTTATCTTTTTTATAATATCGCGAGCATTGATGTATTCTCTACCGAAAATAACACCAGTACCCCAGGGTGGCAAATCAACAAAGACCGAATTTCGACCAAAAGCAATAACAGTGCCTTCAATTATAGAATCTTTAGCGGGTGGTAAAACCAAATTATCCATAAGTTTAGACATTTGGTTTTCTTTCACAATTTCCTTTTCACTGGAAACAACTTCTTCTTTTTTAACCATACAAATAACAAAAAAACCATGAGTTTTTCTACTTTTCTCTAGCCATTTTGCAGTTAGTAGAAGGTTAGACTCCTGGAACTTCTTTTAATGAAAATTATATTAGCACCTTGATTTTTGTAGGTCAAGGGTGTAAACTCATAGATGTAAGTGTTAAGTCTCTTTGTTTGTTTTGCGGCTTTAAAAATCGCGAACAGCAAGTGAATCACTTGGTCGTTTAATCGCAATAATTTAAAGCACGTAAATGAAAAAGCTTTTCGTAGGCAATTTACCTTACAAAACTACCGATACCGAATTGAAAGAAATGTTCTCTCAAAACGGTGAAGTCGCTGAAGCTGTCATCATTATGGACAGAGAAAGAGGTGTTTCAAAAGGTTTTGGTTTTGTAACTATGACAAATGACGCCGAAGCTGATGCTGCTATCAATGCTTGGAATGGTAAAGAAGTTGATGGTAGAGCTCTCACCGTAAATGAAGCTCGTCCTCAAGAAGCACGTCCTCGCAGAGATAACTTTCAGTAAAAAATAATTTTCTGTGAAAGTTTTGAAAAACCACCCGCTCGGGTGGTTTTTCTGTTATTATTTAAATAAATGAAAAAAAATCTAATCACTCTAATCGTTGTAAGTGTTGTTGCTTTGCTAATTTTGTTATTTAGTCTTGTTTTTTCTAATAGAAACGAAAAAGTTGCTATTTTAAAGATAAACAACACTCAAATAAATATAGAGGTAGCCGACAATGATCTTAAAAGAGAAAAAGGTCTTTCAGGAAGAGTTGAAATTGCTAAGGATGAGGGGATGTTGTTTGTTTTTGAAAGAGAAGATTATTATGGGTTTTGGATGAAAGATATGAATTTTCCAATAGATATTGCTTGGTTAGATAAAAATAAAAAGATTGTGCATATTGAAAACAGCGTCTCTCCGGAAACGTATTCAAAAAAAATACCACCAAAAGTTTTTAAACCAAACTCTCCAAGTTTGTATGTTTTAGAAACTCAAGCTAATTTTTTTAAAAATCACAACATCAACATCGGAGATTTTGTAGAGTTTTGAAAAGCCTCTTAGAAAGACCTTTAATAGTCAGTCTTTAATTTCGTTTTTGGTTTACACTTTTGCTTTTGTATTTCACGATGATTTTTTTATACCTTATCCACAGTTTTTTTAACTCAAAAAGTTATAAAATGAAGAGGCGAAATTTTTAAATTTTTGCAAAAAATTACAAGATTTTAAGTTTTTTTATAAAAATATGCCTGAAAAAATCAAAAAAAAGCCAAAAAAGTATGCAATGGAGGATTTTATTAAAAAAGTTCAAAAGCGAGATGGTTCAATTGTTAAATTTGATTTTGAAAGGATTGTCATAGCGATAACCAAAGCTATGAAAGCTGCAGATGAAGGCTCTGAAGGTGAGGCTAGATTAGTCGGTCACAAAGTGCTTGGTGAATTAGTTAGAATTTCTAAAAAATTTAAAAATTTTGTGCCTACAGTTGAAGGCATTCAAGACATCGTAGAAAAAGAGTTGATGGCTTCCGAGTATCCCAACACCGCGAAAGCTTTTATTCTTTACCGAGCCGAAAGAACTAAAATGCGCGAACAAATTAATCTTATACCTCAAGATGTTAGAGAAAAGATTAAAGAAAGCAGTAAGTATTTCAAAAGTTCATACCAAGAATTTATTTTTTATCAATTTTATTCTAGATGGGTAGATGAGTTGGGTCGTAGAGAAACTTGGGTTGAGTCTATAGACAGATTTATGGATTTTATGAAAGAAAATATGGGCAACAAGCTTACTGCAACCGAATATTCCGAAGTGCGAAAAGCTATTTTAGACCAAGAGATTTGTCCCTCTATGCGATTACTTTGGTCTGCTGGTAAAGCAGCTAGGAAAACTAATGTCTGTGCTTATAACTGCGCTTATATAGCTCCAGTTTCGTGGCGCGATCTTTCGGAGATAATGTATATATCAATGTGTGGCGCAGGTTGTGGTTTTTCAGTTGAACCAGAAAATGTTGGTAAGTTTCCTCAAATTCAAAAACAAACTGGAAAAATGGCTCCAAAAATAATCGTTGAAGACAGTAAGGTTGGTTGGTGTAAAGCTTTTGTTGCCGCTTGTGAAGCTTGGGAAAATGGTAAAGATGTTGAAATAGATTATTCCTTGGTTAGACCAGCGGGTGCCAAATTGCAGACTATGGGTGGCCGAGCTTCTGGTCCTGAGCCACTTAAAGAATTAATGTCTTTTACAAAAAGAAAAATATTATCCAAACAAGGCCGAAGATTGTCTTGTCTTGATTTACACGACATTATTTGCCAAATCGGTTTGATAGTGGTTGCGGGCGGTGTTAGACGTAGCGCCCTTATTTCGCTTTCTTCACTTGATGACATAGAAATGCGTGATGCAAAAAAAGGTGCTTTTTGGCAAACAGAAGGGCAACGTTCAATGGCTAATAATTCAGCAGTTTATGAGACCAAGCCTTCAGCTGAAGAGTTTTTAGAAGAATGGACAGCTCTCGTTACTTCTCATTCTGGTGAACGTGGCATTTTCAATCGTGGTGGTCTTGCTACTCAAATGCCTAAAAGACGCTGGGAAGTAGTAAAAAACGCTAAACAGCTCGGTATGAATCCTTGTGGCGAAATTTATCTACAATCTAAACAGTTTTGCAATTTAACATCTATTGTAGTGCGCCCCAAGGACAATATGGAAGACTTAAAACGCAAAATGAGATTGGCTACTCTAGTTGGTAGTTATCAAGCCACTCTTACTGATTTTGAATATCTTTCAAAAGAATGGAAAGAAAATTCTGAAAAAGAACAACTCTTAGGTGTTTCTATCACTGGCTATTATGATAATAAATTGGTGCGTGATGAAAAAAATTTAAGAGATTTACGCGAGGAAGGTGTCAAGACTAACAAAAAATATGCCAAAAGATTTGGAGTTAACGAATCCACCTCTATTACTTGTGTTAAACCTCATGGCAATTCTGGTCAATTATTAGGTGTGGGTTCTGGTATGCACACTTGGTACGCTAAATATTACGTTCGTAGAGTGCGTATTTCGGTTACTGACCCTCTTTTAAAATTAGCTAAAGATCAAGGTGTGCCTGTTCATCCAGAAATTGGTTACTCTACTTCAAATGCCACTACTATGGTTCTTGAATTCCCGTGCAAAGCTCCAGAAGGCGCAATCGTCAACAAAGATGTAAACGCTTTAGAGATGTTAGAGGAATGGAAAAAACTCAAAATTAATTTCACCGAACATAATCCTTCCGTAACGATCTATGTTGGCGATGATGAATGGATCGCTGTCGCTAATTTTATTTATAAAAACTGGGACATAATTGGTGGACTTTCGTTCTTGCCACGTGACAACCATGTTTATAAACTGGCTCCTTATGAAGAAATTACGAAGGAGGAATACGAAACTCGTCTGAAAGCCCTCGGACAACTTGATTTTTCTAGACTACTTATTTATGAAAAAAGCGACCAAACCATTGGAGCCAAAGAACTTGCTTGCGCTGGCGGTACTTGTGAAATCAGTGATTTTGTCAAAGTAGAAGCATAAAAAGTAGAATAATACTCAAGATAAGAACTCGTTTGAAAGAACGAGTTTTTTGTCCACTAATTTTTTATCAAATGAGAGATTTATTTGTTATAATTTATATTTAATAGGTTAAATTATAAAATAATGCACGAGAAAAAAATTCGCATCGCAATAAATGGCGCTGGAAGAATAGGTAGAGCGTTTATAAGACTGGCTTTTAATAATCCCAATATAGAATTTGTCGCTATAAATGATTTGGGTGATATAGAAAACATTGCTTATCTTATGAGATATGACACCGCTTATGGTGTAGCCCCTTTTGAAGTAAAAGCAAAAGAAGATCAGACCGCAATTATTGTAAACGGTAAAGAAATTAGGTTTTTAAATGAAAAAGATCCTGCCTTATTACCTTGGCAAGATTTGAATGTGGATATAGTTATTGAAGCCACTGGCGTTTTCACTGCATACGAAAAAGCAAGAGACCACATTACCGCTGGAGCAAAAAGAGTAGTTATTACTGCTCCAGCCAAAGGCGAACCAAAAGATGAAACAGAAGTGATGGTTCTTATGGGTATCAACGATGAAAAATTAGAAAAAAGCGTCATAAGTTCAAATGCTTCTTGCACGACCAATGCCATTTCTCCAGTTATTCAGATACTGAATGAAAAAATTGGTATTGAAAAAGCAATACTTAATACCACTCACGCTTATACAGCCAGCCAAGCAATTGTTGATGGTCCAAACAAAAAAGATTGGAAAGAGGGCAGAGCTGGAGCTCAAAACATTATTCCAACTTCAACTGGTGCCGCTAAAGCTCTCACAAAAATAATAACTGATTTAGAAGGTAAATTTGACGGGCTTTCAATGCGAGTGCCGGTAGTTGCTGGTTCTATTGCTGATGTAACTTTTATCAGTAAAAGAGAAACAACTGTAGAAGAAGTAAATAAAGTCTTAAAGGAAGCAACTAGGGAACCTAGGTGGCAAGGTATTTATACTGTAGCTGAAGATTTAATTGTTTCTAGTGATATTATTGGTTCACTTTTTGGTTCAATTGCTGACTTAGGACTTACTAAAGTTATTGATGGCAACTTAGTAAAAGTTTGCGCCTGGTATGATAACGAAATAGGATACACCAACACCCTTATTAAACACGTGCTTACGATAGGTAAATATTTGTAATTAATTTGTATTTAGACGAAATTTACAATAACAACTAAAAATTTTATGAAAATATATTTTGCAACAGATCATGCTGGATTTGAAATGAAAAACAAACTTTTAGAGTTTGTGAAAGAGCTCGGTTTTGAAGTGGAAGATTGTGGTGCTTATGAATTTAATCCGGATGATGATTATCCTGAATTTGTAAAAAAAGCTGCACAAGCAGTGTCAGAGGCTCCAGAATCGTCAAGGGCGATAGTTTTAGGTGGTAGTGGTCAAGGGGAGGGTATAGTGGTCAACAAGTTCTTAAATGTGCGCTCAACGGTTTATTATGGTGGCAACCTAGAGATTGTTAAATTATCTCGTGAACACAACGATGCTAACGTGCTTTCTCTTGGGGCTAGATTTTTATCTTTAAATGAAGCGAAAGAAGCAATTAAGTTGTGGCTTGAAACCCAATTTTCTAAAGAAGAAAGACACAGAAGAAGAGTTGCTAAGATTGAAAACTGATATGGTGTAAAAATTAACAAAATAAATATGATCGAAATTATTCCAGCCATCATACCTCAAGATTTGGATGAAATTCGAAAAAAATTCGGCAGAGTTTTGGGTTTAGCAAAAAAAGTTCAGGTAGATATTTTAGATGGTCAATATGCACCAGTAAAAAGTTGGCCTTTCATTGAAAAAAATTCTGACGATCTTTTTAAAATGGCTAAAGGCGAATTAAAGTTTCCATTTATTGATGAGTTTTTGGTGCAAATTGATTTGATGGTGTTGCATCCGGTTGAATATTTAAATGATTTTATTTCCTTAGGCGCTAAAAGTTTTGTTATTCATATAGACTCAACTAATCATATTCGCGAGTGTTTAAGTATGATTAAGGGTTTAGATTGTAAAGTTGGTCTTGGTATCAAACCTTCTGTTGATACAGCTCTTTTAGAACCGTTTATGGAACAAATAGATTTTGTACAATTTATGGGTAATGATAAAATTGGATACAATGGCGTTGAACTTGATAATTCTGTCATAAACAAAATAAAATATTTTCATCATAAAAATAGAGAGATGCCTATTCAGATTGATATAGGTGTCAGCGAAGAAACAATTCCAATTTTGAAAAGTATTGGTGTTACTTCTTTCATTTCTTGTTCAGCGATTTTTAATTCTCTAGACCCAGAAGAGTCTTTTAAAAAAATGCAAAACTTATGATGTGGCCTACTGAAGAAAAAATAAAATGGTTGGAAGAAAAAGCAAGAGACATTAGAGTCTCGGTTATTGAAATGCTTGAAGAAGCCGGAAGTGGACACAGCGCGGGAGCTTTAGGAATGGCAGATATTTTTACAGCACTTTATTTCCACATTTTAAAACACGATCCAACCAATCCGACGTGGTCAGACAGAGACAGATTAGTTCTCTCAAACGGTCATATTTGTCCTGTTTATTACGCGACGCTTGCTCATGCGGGTTATTTTAAATTAGAAGAATTAAAAACTTTGAGAAAATTTGGTTCGCGTTTGCAAGGTCATCCAGAAAGAAAATTTTTGCCTTTTGTTGAGACTACATCAGGCCCGCTCGGTTCTGGTCTTTCACAAGCTATTGGTATGTGTCTTGCTGATACCATTGACAACAGCAAATCTTCAGGTAAACAATTCTACGCACTTTTAAGCGATGGCGAACTCAATGAGGGTAACACTTGGGAGGCAGTAATGCTTGGCGCTAAAGAAAAATTACAAAATCTTACAGTAATTATAGACAGAAATTGTATTCAATTGGAGGGTTATACTGAAGACATAATGCCTCTTGAGCCACTCAAGCAAAAATGGGAAGCCTTTAATTGGCAAGTTCAAATTATAGATGGTCATAGTTTTAATGAAATTATCAAAGCGGTGAGTGAAGCGCATGCGGTTTTCAACAAGCCGAGTGTTATTATTGCAAACACCATACCCGGTAAAGGCGTTTCTTTTATGGAACGCGATTGGCGTTGGCACGGTAAAGCGCCGAATGAAAAAGAAGCGCAACAAGCTCTAAACGAATTACAGAATACGAATTAAAAAATATGTTAAACCAATCATTAAAGCTCAATAATAAAATTTTTGATCCAGAGGTTGAAAAAATATCTACTCGCCAAGGTTTTGGTGAAGGTTTAGTTTTAGCCGCTGATCAGGATAAAAATGTGGTAGGGCTCTGCGCAGATTTGAACAGTTCAACTCAAATGAGTCTCTTTGCGAAAAAATATCCAGAAAGGTTTGTGCAAATAGGTGTAGCTGAACAAAATTTGGTAACAGTAGCAAGTGGAATGTCCGCCATGGGCAAAATTCCTTTTGCCGCTTCTTATGCTGTTTTTAGCCCGGGACGCAATTGGGAACAAATAAGAACCACTATTGCACTTAATGATAGGCCTGTAAAAATAGTTGGTAGTCATACAGGAGTTTCGGTGGGAGCAGATGGTGCAACTCACCAAGCTCTAGAAGATATCGCACTTATGAGAGTTTTACCAAACGTCATTTTAATTTCTCCTTGTGACAGCATTGAAGCAAAAAAAGCTACTATAGAAGCAGCAAAAATAGATAAACCAGTTTACATTCGTTTAACGAGAGAAAGTACGCCTGTCATTGCAACTGAAGACACACCTTTTGAAATTGGTAAAGCTCAAATCTTTTTTGCCCCACCAATGACGCCTCAAGTTGGTATTGTTGCAACTGGACCTTTAATTTACGAAGCAATATTAGTTGCTCAAAAATTAGCAGAAAAAGGTATTTCAGCAAAAGTGATGAATATCAGCAGTATTAGACCACTTGATTTTACAGCTATTATAAATTTAGCCAAAGAAGCAGGCTCTATAGTTAGTGTGGAAGACCACCAAGTAGTTGGAGGTCTAGGCTCTGCAATTGCAGAAGTTTTGGTGCAAAATTATCCAGTACCAATGGAACTTATAGGTGTCCACGACAAATTTGGTCAATCTGGAACACCAAAAGAACTTAAAGAATATTATGGAATGGGTGTTTCTGACATTGAAAAAGCTGTAGAAAAAGTTTTAGCCAGAAAAATTACTCAATAAAATTTTCTCAAATTACATAATTTTCTGAGGGAAATAATCTTTAGGAGCTTTAGTCAAAAATTTCAATATTTCTTCTTGAGTAAGTAGACCTTCCTGAGCGCCAATTTTTTGAACAACTGACATTGAATTAATCGGGGCCCAAAGGAAAGCATCGTAAAGCGATTTTCCTAGCGCAAGAGCAGATGTAAAAGTCGCTGAAAAAGCATCACCAGCGCCGGTGCGGTCGTATGGGGGTTTTTCATCAGGATAAGGTCTCATAAAGAAACCTTCATAACCATCATAAGCGTAAGCACCTTTTACTCCATCGGTAATAGCAACAACATTTGGTCCAGCTCTGTGCATTTCTTTCAAAAGATTTTTTATATCCTGTTCGTTCGGCATATTTAAAATTCTCTTTGCTTCTTCCACGTTACAAAAGAAAACGTCGGCGCGAGCATAAATTTCTCTAAGACCTTCTACCCCCATTTTTATTTGAAAAGTGCCCGGTTGAAAAGCTAATCTAATATCTGGATGATTTCTTAAATATTCAATTATTTCTTTGTGATAATCTAGAGAATTTTCACCAATAGAAGTAAGATAAACCCATTTTGGTTCACCTATATCAGGAAATTTATAGTCGTAGTGTTCGTGTTTAATCAGAATTGTGCGATCATCTTCAAACCATAAAACATAATGGTAATTAGTTTTTTTGTCTTTGTGAACAGTAATAAAGTCCGTGGCAACCTTGTTCTTTTGTAAGGTTGCTCTGCATTCATAACCCTGATGATCGTCGCCCATATCAGTAACAAAGGCTGAATTTAAACCAAGTCGTGTCGCACAAACAGCGGCATTAGCACTATTGCCAACAGCTTGAACCTCCTCAACAAATTCATAAGGCACTTTGTCACCAAAACTAAGAATTAATTCTGATCTCCTGCCGTCGGGGCCATCAGCGACTCTAGCATCTTTCAATCTAATAAAAGCGTCTGAAACAACATCACCGATAGAGACAAAATCAAATTTTTTTTCCGAGAAAAAACTCATATAGTTATTATACACTTTAAAAGATTTTTAAAAAATGAAAATATGATAGTATTGTGGATACCGCACAAATATGAAAACTTTACGTGAATACATTACAGAAGCCGAAGAAAAAAAAGTAGCCATCGGGCATTTTAATATTTCTGATAGTGTTGGATTTTGGGCTGTGGTAAATGCGGCTAAAAATTTAAATCTACCCGTAATCATCGGTGTCTCCGAGGGAGAAAGAGATTTTATTGGCGTCAAACAAGTTAAAGCGCTTGTGGAAACTTTAAAAAGTGAGGGTATGCCAATTTTTCTAAATGCTGACCACACTTATTCTTTAGAAAAAGTAAAAGAAGTAGTTGATGCTGGATTTGACGCTTGCACTGTTGATGGCGCTGAGAAACCTTTTGAAGAAAATTTAAAAATAACTAAAGAATCAGTTGATTACGCGAAAAATAAAAATCCAGATATTTTGATAGAAGCGGAACTAGGTTTTATTGGCAAATCTTCAAAATTACTTGACGTTTTACCCGAAGAAATAGAAGTCTCAGATGATACTTTAACCAAACCCGATGAAGCTAAAGAGTTTGTTGAACAGTCTGGTGTAGATTTGTTTGCTCCAGCGGTCGGCAATATTCACGGTATGGTAAAAGGAGGTAATCCAAAAATAAATATTGAAAGAGTAAAAGCTATAAGGGAAGCAACGGGAGTTCCTTTAGTTTTACACGGTGGTTCTGGTATTACCGATGAAGAATTTAGGCAGGCTATTATTGCAGGCATTTCCATTATTCATATCAATACAGAATTACGCTTAGCTCACCGTCAAGGTTTACAGAAATTTATTTCCGAAAATCCAGACGAAATCGCTCCTTATAAATATATGAAATTAGCTCGCGAACAAATGCGAGCCGTTGTCCAAAAGCGCCTCGCTCTGTTTAATAATTTATAAATTTCAAAGCCTTATTTAAAGAATTTAAACTGGACGAAATAAGGTTTATTTGCTATTATACCTCGCATTATGACAATCAACATAAAAGCCGAAAAAAGAACTAAAATAAAAAAATTGGATTCTTTAAGAAAAGAAGGTCTTATGCCAGCAATTTTTTATGGCCATAAAAAAGAAGCCACCCCAATTCAAATTAAAAAAGCTGATTTTATTAAAGCTTGGAGAAATGCTGGGGAATCAACTGTTATCAAACTAACCACCCCAGAAGAAGAAATAGAAGCTCTTATTCGTGATGTTGACTTAGATCCACTAACTAACGAACCTAGACACGCAGACTTCTACGTGTTTCAAAAAGGTCATAAGGTTGAAATTGACGTGCCACTTGAATTTATAGGAGTTTCTCCGGCAGTTAAGGATCTTGGTGGTTCCTTAATTAAAATTTTACACGAAGTGAAAATTAAAGCTGAACCTTCTAATTTACCTCATCAAATTGAAGTTGATATTTCTTCAATTACCGAACTTGAAGGACAGATTTTAGCCAAAGACATTGTGTTGCCAAAAGGAGTAGAGCTCATAGAAAATGAAGAAGTAGTAGTGGCAACTGTAGCTACTCCAAGAGCTGAAAAAGTTGAAGAAGAAGCACCAGCTGATCTGTCTTCTATTGAAGTTGAGAAGAAAGGCAAAACTGAAGAAGTTGCCGAAAGTGAACCTCAAGAATAGAGGTGTAAAAGAATTATGATATAATTAAGCTGTATGAAAAAATACAGCTTAATTTTTATTTTGGCTTTGATTTTTGTCATTCCAATTAGTTCCACTCACGCCACCGTTGATTGTCTAAAAATTACTTCAAATTCTCCAGAATCCGATAAAAATTATTGTAAAAATGAATTGACCCAAATAGAAGCTGAGCTCAGTGAGCTCGTAGCTAAACAAAAAGAACAACAAAAACAAACAGGAACTTTAAAAGGCGACATTAATTATTTAAATTCCCAAATAACAGCTTTACAAGCTAAGATAAAAGCTAGATCTTTAGCAATTGCCCAATTAAAAGTTTCTATAAATGAAAAAGTTAACAAAATAGAATCGCTAGAAGAAAAAATCGCTCGCGAACACGAATCCCTAGCAGAAATGTTGCGCAAAACAAATGAAATAGATAATGAAAGTTTAGCTTACGTTATCCTTTCTAAAGGAACTCTTTCTGATTTTTATACCAATTTGGATTATTATTTTTCTATAAAAGACGCTATTAAAAAATCTGTTGACTTGGTAAGAGGTGTTAAAAACGAAACAGAAATTGAAAAGAAAACTCTTGAACAAAAACAAGACGCTGAAACAGACGCTAAAATTGATTTGGAAGCTAGCAAAAAGAAAGTTTCCCAAAGCGAAGCTGAAAAAAAACAACTTTTATCAATTAGTCAACAAAAAGAAAGTGAGTACCAAAAATTGGCAGCGGAAAAAAGAGCTAGAGCAGAAAAAATCAAAAGCGCATTATTTAATCTAGCCGGAACTTCTCAAAAAATAGAATTCGGCACAGCTCTACAATATGCCAAAGAAGCTCAAAGTAAGACTGGAATTGATCCTGCTTTTCTTTTAGCTGTGATCACTCAAGAAAGTAACTTGGGCGCCAATGTTGGACAATGTTATTTAACCAACCAAGAGACTGGTGCCGGAGTTGGTAAAAATACCGGCACACCTTTCCTCAATGTTATGAAGCCCATGAATAAACCTGGCAGAAAAGGTGACGTGGAAGATTTTCTTGATATAACTTCAAAACTTGGTTTGATTTGGGATCGAACTCCAGTTTCTTGTCCAATTGCTAGCGAAGGTGGCTACGGTGGAGCTATGGGGCCAGCTCAATTTATCCCGACCACATGGAAACTTTTTGAAACTAGATTAAAAAACGTTTTAGGATATGATCCTAACCCTTGGCTTCCAAGAGACGCTTTTATGGCTTCAGCTATGTATCTCACAGATTTGGGCGCCGTGGGTTCAAGTTATTCAGCACAAATCAAAGCTGCCTGTAAATATTATGGAACAGGAGGAACTACCTGTGCTTATGGTAAAAGCGTTATGTCCATCAAGGCTGGCATCCAAACCAATATTGATTACCTAAATCAATATGGTTCCGTAATTACCACCCCAACCACAGCAATGCGATAAAAAAATAGCACTTGCTTAAAATCTATATTGTGTTACACTTTCGCGTATGAAAACTGAAATTCACCCAAAATACTATACAGATGCTAGTGTCAGCTGCTCTTGCGGTAATACTTTTTCTGTGGGCTCAACTCAAAAAGATATCAAAATTGAAATTTGCAGTAGTTGCCACCCATTTTTCACAGGTAATGAAAAGGTTATTGATGCTGCTGGAAGAGTTGAAAAATTTAAAGCCAGAAGAGCTGCCGCTAAAACTAAAGCCACTAAATCAAAGAAATAAATTTTTGTCCCTCTTTTTGTAGGAGAGGGATTAGGGGTAAGTTATTTTTAAAAATAACCCTTTAACCCTCTTTACACCAAAGTGAGACAGGAACAAAATCAAATGTTTGATCTCTCAAAATACAAACAAAACGATAAGACTAAATATTTGGCTGAAAATTTAGAAAGACTCCTAAAAGAAGAGAGTGAGGTTTTAGTTTTGGCAAAAAATCCAGATATGAAAGAAATGGCCGAAACGGATTTACAAAACATAGCAAGTCAAAAACAAATTCTGTTAGAACAAATGGATAAAATAATAGAAGAAGATGAGCGCAAACAAAAAGAGGAGGAGGAATTTCCAAACGAAATAGTCTTAGAAGTGCGAGCTGGAGTGGGTGGGGAAGAAGCGGCTCTTTTTGCTCAAGAATTAGCCGATATGTATCGTAAATACGCGGATACCAAAGGTTGGACAGTTTCTGTGCTTGATGAGTCAGAATCGCCCTTAGGGGGCTATAAAGAGGCTTCTTTTGAAATACGTGGTAAAGATGTATATAAGGAAATGTGTTATGAGACCGGTATTCATAGAGTTCAAAGAATCCCAGCTACTGAAAAAACAGGCCGAGTGCATACCTCTACTGCTTCTGTAGCTATTCTGCCGATCAGAAAAAATATTAAAGTAACAATAAACCCAGCTGATTTAGAAATAGCATTTTCCAGATCTGGCGGTAAAGGCGGTCAAAATGTAAACAAGGTAGAAACTGCTGTGCGTCTTACTCATAAACCCACCGGCATTGTAATAAGTTGTCGTGCGGAAAGAAGTCAGCAGGCAAATCGTGAAAAAGCTATGGCTATTCTAGAAGCCAGACTTGACGAGATGGCAAGAACAGAAGATGCTAAAAAATATGCTGCCGATCGCAAAGAGCAAGTCGGCACCGCAGACAGAAGCGAAAAAATCCGAACTTACAATTTTCCTCAAGACCGAATAACAGATCATAGATTAAACAAAAGCTGGCACGGTATAGAAATTATTATGAAAGGTCAACTTGCTCCGATTATTGACGCTTTTAAACAAATTTGATAGGATTTCTCATTATATGACAGAAACAACAAAAACCGATCCGAAAATTGAAGAGCTCTTCAAAGTTGGAGCTCATTTTGGGTTTAATAAGAGTAGGAGACATCCAAGTATAGCTCCTTACATATTCGGTTCAAAAAACAGAGTTGATATATTTGACTTAGAAAAAACTAACGAAGCCCTCCAAAAGGCCTTAGAATTTGTATCCAAATTGGTAGAAACTAAAGGGGTTATTCTTTTCGTTGGAGGTAAAAATGAGGCTCAAAGTATTATAAAAGAACAAGCTGAAATTGTTGGTATGCCTTATTCAGCCAGTCGTTGGATTGGAGGCACTCTCACCAATTTCCCAGAAATAAGAAAGAGGGTAGATATGATGCTTGATTTAACCTCTCAAAAAGAAAAAGGCGAGCTTGTTAAATACACAAAAAAAGAAAGAGTTTTGATAGATAAAAAGATTGAAAAACTCCAAAAGATGTTTGGTGGTATAAAAGATATGACCGCTTTACCAAAAGCTTTGTTTATAATTGATCCAAGATATGAAGAAATTGCTTTAAAAGAAGCTCTCACTCTAAAAATACCAGTTATCGCTTTGTGTGGTTCTGATACTAATATTGAAGATATTGATTACCCAATTCCAGCAAATGATTCAAATGTTGCAAGTATTGGATTTTTCGTAGAAAAAATTACAGAAGCTTGCAAAAAATTGTCCTAATTTGAATGAGTCCGAATGGGGATTGTGAGTTGAAAAATTAGGTTTTTTTGTAATAATAATAGTTAGAGCACTAAAAGACGATTAAAAATTTAAGTTTAAGAATCTAAATATGGCAATAACCACAGAATTAATCAAAGAACTCAGAGACGCTACCGGCGTTTCAGTTATGCAGTGTAAAAAAGCTTTAGAAGAGGCTGGGGGTGATATAGAAAAAGCTAAAATAATTCTCCGTAAAATAAGCAAACAGTCCGCCGACAAAAAAGCCAGCAGAACATTAGGGGCTGGAGTTGTGGCTACTTATGTTCACAATACTGGTTCGGTCGGAACTATGGTAGAACTTCTTTGTGAGACTGATTTTGTAGCCCGCAATGAAGATTTTAAAGCTTTAGCTAAAGATATTGCTATGCATATCACTGCTCTCGCTCCAGAATACTTAAAAATGGAAGATATTAAAGAAGAAGATAAGACTAAAGCTAAAGAACTATTTGAGGAAGGTGTTGATAAGAACAAACCTCAAGAAATGCGTGATAAAATAATAGAGGGCAAACTTAATGCTTATTTTAGTGAAAAAGTATTGCTTGAACAGGCATTTATTAAAAATCCAGAATTAAAAATTAGCACTTTAGTAGAACAGGCCAATCAAAAGTTCGGCGAAAGAACAGAGATTGGAAGATTTGTAAGGTTTTCAATTAACTAAAATTAATCAAAAAATATGACAACAATAGTTGTGTTCGCTTCGTCGTTTGTCGCAATGTCAGCTTTAGTTGGTTTTAAAGCACTTGAACTCAAAGATGGTAAAAAAAATATCACTCTAAAATGTGTTGGGTTGTTTGATAGAAAAGCTGAAAAATTAATATCAAACATTAAGTTCAGATTTGTGCAAATTATACAAACAGCTCGTTTTTTAGTTTTAGTTCAAGTAAAAGTAATTTTCAAAAAATTACTTAAAAAAATAGAGGCTGACATAAAGTCAAAACAAACTGTCTTAATGGGTCAAAAAAACATTATCAACAAAGGTTCTGTTTCTTTTTACCTTAAGAAAATTGCTGAAGATAAAATAAATAATGGGGGAGGAAAGATAGAAGAAAGTTTTTAAAGTTATTGATTGCGAACAAAATCTAAGCTTGAAAAAATGCTAAATTTTGTTAGTCTGTGATAGACTGATGTTAGTCTTGGTTCAGTTTGCCGACATAGCTCAGTTGGTAGAGCGCCACTTTTGTAAAGTGGATGTCCGGGGTTCGAGCCCTCGTGTCGGCTCAGATATAATCAGAAATAATTTTATCTTTCAGTAGTAGAAGCTTTATCAGAAGCTTTTTTGATGTTCTTTTGTTTGTCAATCTCTTTGAGAGCTGGAATAACGTCTTTAATCTCGTCAATTGATTTAAAGCCATAATAAACCTTATCATCTATAAGAAGAGCTGGCTGTTTGTCTTCTATTTTGTAAATTGAAATAAGAGTTTGTAGAGCAGAAAGTTGAAGATTGTAATCAAATGAATAAACTCTGAGTTCTGGATAATCTTGTCTCAATCTTGTTAAGACATAACCTTCTTTTTCACAGTCTTTGCAATCATTTTCTATATTAGAATAAAAATACATTATAAAAAGATGTTTACCGCCACATCTTTCATTTATTTTCTGCATCAAAATAAAATCTTTAATTTGCAGTAGGGAATAATATTTTTTAAGATTGATAACTTCTGCGTTATCCGAACCTCTACTCTCTTCAGTATAAGAAAGCTTGTCACCTAAAGTTGCCAATTCTTTAGACAAAAATTCACTACTAATATCTTTACAAGAAAGCTCAGAAAGCAAAGAGAACTGAGTTTCAGAAGCAGAAATATCTATAGAAATCTGACTTTCTATATTTTTTATTTCGTTTATCTTTTTTTGATTAAAATAATTACTAGCAAAAATAGCGGTTATAAAAATGATAACCGTAATAAAAAAAGTGTAAGTGTATTTTTTCCAGTCCATATCTTAGTCTTATTAGCGCCATTTAGTGCCTTTTCTAACAAAAACAAAATTATAAACCGCCCAAAGCATCCAAATAGGTGAGATAAAAGTGTAGAACATTAAATAAAGCGCGCTATCTAAGCCAAATTTGCTATCTTCAGAGGCCAATTTCCTAGAGATAGCAATAAGAACAAACATACCGCTGATAGCAATAATCGCAACAAAAACTAAAATGTTTGTATTTATATAAAAGAGATCAAAATTAAAACCTTTGGAATAAAAACCTACAGTATATATTTCTTTTATTTTTGAAATTAAAACACTTAAAAAGCTCCAGATTCTGGTAAAGAAGAAAAACACACAAGAAATGATAGAAAAACCTGCGGCTGGCAAAACAATCAACCCCAGATTGCCATATTTGGGATTGAAAAACATATCTCTATAATCAACAGCGTTTTTCAAAAAACCATAAACCCAACGTAAACGTTGTTTTAATAAAGGTTTAATCTTGGTAGGAACTACAGTGTAGATGTAAGCATCGTGAGCATTGCTGATTTTCATATGATTTTTTTGCATACGCAATGCAATTTCATTGTCTTCAGTATTATAAGCGTGCCTATAACCACCTATTTCTCTAAATACCGAACGACGAAAAATAGAAAAAGGTCCTGGGGTAATATAGATAGCATTTAAACATTGATTGGCTCTTCTGATAAAAATACCAAAGAAATATTCTGCTTTTTGAATAAGACCCAAAAAGCCCTTCGGTTCAAATACTACAGTGGAAGGAGTAACAGCCATAACCTCCTCGTCTTCAAATTTAGCAACAATTCTTCTTAAGGCTTCCGGATGAACAAACGAGTCTGCATCCAAACAACCAACCAAATCTGTATCAATAAATTCTAAAGCATAATTTAAAGCTGTGTATTTGCCACCGTTTTCTTTTTGAAGCAATTTAACTTGCTTGTGTTTAGCAAACCTTTGAACCACCTGCCAAGTATCGTCAGTGCTTCCATCATCTACTACGTATATAAACAATTTATTTTTAGGGTAATTTAATCTTAAGATAGAAAAAATTGTCTTTAAAATAGTTTTGCCTTCATTCCATGCTGGCACAATTACAGCAACAGAAGGGAGTTTTTTATCAGAAATTTTGGTTTTCTTGAAATTAGATTTTTTAGAATTTTTTTCTTTTTCAGTAATTTCAAAATAAGATATAAGAAAAAAAACCTCAATATAGAGAGCGACAAAAAGAAATATGTAGGTTAAAACTTCAGAGATTATGTGCATAAGAGCTATAATACAATAATTAACGAATAATCGCTAGAAATGTTTTCTCGGTTTCTTCTTCAAGTTTTTTGTGCAAAACATCTACTTCTGTATTAAGTAAAGTTCTCTCCAAAGAACGGTAAACTATACGAAAAGTATAGCTAATCTTACCTTCACCGAATTTTTCAACATTTTCAAATTTATCAATTAATTTGACTTCTTCAATAATATTTTCGCCTACAGTTTCGCGTATTAAGTCAAAATAATTATTAGGCACAAAAACGTTGTCTACTATGAAAGAAATGTCACGGACGATTGGTGGATACTTACTAACTTCTTTGTATTTATTTCCTAATTTGAGTTGTTTTTTCACTCTTTCATCTTCTGACCAAAGCAAACGAATATCAGGAAGTTCCATACCAATAATAGCCAGTCTTTCCAAACCAAAACCGAAAGCCCAACCGGTATAATTTTGAGAATCCACACCTAATTTGTCTAAAACACTCGGAAATACGACACCACAACCTAAAACCTCTATCCATTCTCCTCCCACTTCAATCTCCATTTCTAAACTTGGATTAGTGTAAGGAAAAGTATCTGGATTAAAACGATATTTAATATCTTTACCAAAAATTGATTGCACAATTTCAATCAGGATTTCCTCTAAATGTTTTATATTTATAACACCTTTTTCTTTTGGAATAATATACCAACCATCAATCTGATGAAAAACATTCATATGGTTGCGATCAATCTCATCTTTGCGATAAACTTTGCCGTAAGAAAGCACACCGATAGCCTCATTATTTTTAACCTTTTCTTTGCCAAAATCAGAAGTCAAATAATAATACCAAGAGACTGTAGTTTGGGTGCGTAAAACATTTTTCTCATCTACGAAGTAGGTATCTGATTTACTTCTAGCAGGATGATCTGGTGGGTAATTAAAAAGATCAAAATTCACATCATAAGGCACGACTTCTGGAATTTTTATATCGTCAAAACCTTCAAGACCTTTTACAGCCTTAACTCTGTCTATAAGTTCTTTGATTGGACTACCTTCTGTGCGAGATAAATCGGGCATAGCCAAATAACGCCTCATACGCACCGCATCAGTATCTTGTCTTTCACTCAAACCCTTAAGCAATCTTTTTTCTTCTTCTGTTGAAATTGTGTAATTTTTCACCAATTTATATTAGCAAAAAAAAGAAAAATTTGCTATAATGAGGTAATGACAAAGGAAGAAAAGAAGAAGAAAAGCAATTATAGCGCTGAATCTATCACTGTTTTGGAAGGGTTAGAGCCAGTCCGCCGAAGACCAGGAATGTATATCGGCACCACAGGACCAGATGGCTTACATCACCTTATTACCGAAATTTTTGATAACTCCAGAGACGAAGCTATGGGTGGTTTTGCTAACGATATTGAAATAGCTTTTTTACCCGGAAATCGTGTAAGAATCGTAGATAATGGCCGAGGTATTCCTGTTGATGTTCATAAGCAAACCAAAGTCTCTGTTTTGGAAACGATCTTAACCACTCTACACGCAGGTGGTAAATTTGGCGGTGATAGCTATAAAGTCTCAGGCGGTTTGCATGGCGTTGGTGCTTCAGTGGTGAACGCACTTTCTATTTTTATGCGCGCCGAAATTCATAAAGATGGCGGTATTTATGTTCAAGAATATAGTAAGGGTAAAAGAAAATCACCGGTAAAAAAGATTGGTTCAACTAAATTAAGTGGTTCTATTATCACCTTTGAACCAGACGCCGAAATTTTCAAAGAAGGCACTGACTTTGATTTTAATAGAGTGGTTCAACATATGCGCCAACAAGCCTATTTAGTCAAAGGTCTTAAAATCTCTATTATTGATTTGCGTAATTCTAAAAATAAAGTTAAAGATACTGAAACCTTTTATATAAGAGATTTAGGATTGGAAGCACCCGCTATGTCTTTTTATTTTGATGGTGGTTTGATCTCACTTATTAGATTTTATAATCAAACTCAAAAACCTATTCACAAGAATATTTTTTATGTAGAGAAGATGAATGAAAATTTTGAGGGTGTAGAAGTAGCTTTACAATACGTAGACGATATTTCAGCTAGAATAATGCCTTTTGCTAACAATATTTATAACAACGAGGGTGGTACTCATATCACTGGTTTTAAAACAGCTCTCACTAGAACCTTAAACAATTACGCTAAAAAGAACAATATCACCAAAAACGGCGACGATAGCTTTACCGGTGATGATGTTTTGGAAGGATTAACGGCTGTTGTTTCTGTTAAACTTCGGGAAATTCAATTTGAAGGTCAGACTAAAGCAAAATTAGGATCAGTAGAAGCCAGAGGAATGACCGAGAGTATTTTTGGTGAAGCTTTTGATATGTTCCTTGAAGAAAATCCAGATGATGCTAAAGCGATAATCAACAAAGTCATCTTGGCTCTTCGGGCTCGTAAAGCTGCTAAAGCCGCTAAAGACTCTATTCTTAGAAAAGGGGCTTTGGAAGGTATGACTTTACCGGGTAAATTAGCCGACTGTCAAAGTAGTTCAGCTGAAGAATCAGAAATATTTATCGTAGAGGGAGACAGTGCTGGTGGCACCGCTAAAACCGGACGTGACAGAAGAATTCAAGCCATTTTACCACTTAGAGGCAAAATCTTGAATGTTGAAAGAGCTAGACTTGATAGAATGCTCGCTTCTGAACAAATAAAAAATATGGTGGTGGCTTTTGGTACTGCTATCGGGGACACTTTTGATATTAGCAAACTTCGTTATCATAAGATTATTATTGCTACCGATGCCGATGTTGATGGTGCTCATATTCGCACACTGATTTTAACCTTACTTTATAGATATTTCAGACCACTTATTGACGGAGGTTTTGTATACATCGCTCAACCACCTCTTTATAAAATAAAAAAAGGGAAGGAAGTTTTTTACGCTTATAGCGACGAAGAAAAAGCTAAAATAATTGGTGAGGATGTTGAGGCTGAAATACAAGAAGTTGAATCGGTTGAAGAAGAAACATCTGAAGAAGAAGAAGAAGAGCAAACAAACAAAAAGAAAAGTAGTAAGATTTCTGTTCAACGTTACAAAGGTCTTGGAGAAATGAACGCTGAAGAACTTTGGGAAACTACTATGGATCCCAAAAAACGCATCTTAAAGAAAGTTACCATAGAAGACGCTCAGGGGGCTGATCATGTTTTTGATATCCTTATGGGCACCGATGTTCCTGCTCGCAAATCTTTCATCCAGTCTAACGCCAAACTGGCAACTATTGATATTTAAATAAAAAAAGCGCTGAGCGCTTTTTTATGTCTTGTCTTGAATTTGTGTTTTGAGAAGTTCTAAAAGCTGTTCAAAGTAGAGAGCTTCGGTCTTTTGACCCTCGCGAGATTCAAGAGTAAATTCTTTTGATTCAACTTCTTTGTCACCAATAACTACCCAATAAGGGATTTTTGAGACTTTAACAGCGCGAACTTTTTTGCCTAAGTTTTCATCTTCCAAATCAATTTCCGCTCTTATATTATTTTGTTTAAGCATTTCATAAACCTCCTTCGCATAAACGTTATGTGATTCGCGCACAGGAATCACCTTGATTTGCACCGGTGAAAGCCAAAGAGGGAAAGCGCCCGCATAATGTTCAATAAGTAAACCAATGAATCTTTCAAACGAACCAAAGAGCGCCCGATGAAGGACATAAGGTCTCTCTTCTTTACCTTCATTGTTAGTGAAAACCATATCAAATCTTTCTGGTAAATTAAAATCAAATTGAAGTGTTGAACATTGCCACTCGCGACCAAGCACATCATTAATTTTAAAATCTAATTTTGGTCCATAAAAAGCAGCTTCACCAAGTTCTTCTATAAAATCTAGCTTTTTTTCTTTAGCTACCTTACGCAAAATTCCTTCAGTAAAATCCCAACCAGAATCACTGCCGGCATATTTATCTTTATTTTTAGGGTCTCTAAGTGACAAATAAACCTTAACTTTTTCAAGATCAAAACCAAATGATTTATAAATAAACAAAATAAAATCAATAACTTTTTTAAGTTCGTCTTCAACTTGATTTTCACGACATATAATATGTGCATCATCTTGAGTAAAACCTCGCACTCTAGTCAAACCTGAAAGCTCACCCTTCTTTTCAAAACGATAAACAGTTCCACATTCAGCCCAGCGCAGAGGTAAATCTCGGTAAGATTTTGGGCTACTTTTGTAAATTTCAACATGAAAAGGACAATTCATCGGTTTTAAAAGATATTCTTCAGAAGTTTCAGTTTTTTTATTTTGTTGTTTTTCTTCAAGAGACTGACCAATTTCCATTGGTGGATACATTGATTCGTTATAAAAACCCCAGTGACCCGAAGTTTCCCAAAGAGTTCTGTTGCCAATGTGGGGAGTTTTCACTAACTCATAACCATTTTTTAAATGTTCCTCATACCAAAAGTCTTCAATAATTCTCCAGAGTAGAGCACCTTTAGGATGCCAAAGAGGAAGACCTAAACCAACCATATCGTCTATATGAAAAAGATTGAGCTCTTTGCCGAGTTTTCTGTGGTCTCTTTTTTTGGCCTCTTCTTGATTGTGTAGATATTCTTCAAGTTCTTCTTGAGTCTCAAAAGCCAAACCGTAAATGCGAGTGAGCATTTTATTTTTTTCGTCTCCACGCCAATAAGCTCCTGCCACTCTATCTAATTTCCAAGAACCACTTTTTATGTTTTTTACATTATCAATATGTCCACCAGCACAAAGATCGGTAAAATTACCTGCCGTGTAAAAATTAATTTTTTCTCCCGCCTTTTCTAATTCTTCAATAAGTTCAAGTTTGTATTCGTTGTCTTTAAAAAATTCTTTAGCTTCTTTGGCACTAACTTCTTTGTCTTCAAATTTGTCCCAAGTTTTCAAAACTTCCCGCATCTTGTTTTCAATTTTCTCTAAATCATTTTCAGAAATAGGCAAAGGTAAATCAAAATCGTAATAAAAACCGTTTGGGATAACCGGCCCAATAGTTGGTTTGGCATCCGGAAAAATTTCTAAAACCGCAGCCGCGAGCAAATGTGCTAATGAGTGGCGTTTTTTATCTATATTTTCCATAGATTTATATTACAGCTTCTTAGCTTTTTCGGCAATGAGAGACTTCTCGCCGTTACGCAAAGAAACTTTAGCTTTAACAACCACACACTGATCTTCAACAAATATTTCTGAAAATTCCTTAAAAATTCTAGGAAAAACCACCACCTCAACACTGTCAGTTAAATCTGTAAACTTTATAAACAACATTCTTTCTCCGTTTTTAGTTAAAATTTCACGCACACTTTCTATCAGACCTCCGATTACCACAATTTCACCCTCTTTAGAATTTTCTTTTATTTTTAATACAGTTGTTTTTTGATTTTGCAGTTTTTCTTTAAATTGCTCTAAAGGATGACCAGAAACAAAAAGGCCGAGGAGCTCCTTCTCCCAAGCTAATTTTTCTGCGGTAGTAACCGAACCAGACTCCGGCAAATGTAACATTGAGTAATGTTCTCCAGAATCAAAAAGTCCAAAAAGAGAATTTTGGTCTGAATTAGCCGAAGCCTCTTTATTGTATTCAAGCAAAATATCTAAATTTGCAAGCAATTGACCTCTGTCACCAAAAGTATCCATAGCACCACTTTTTATTAAAGCCTCAAGAGATTTTTTATTTAGATTTCTATCTTGAATACGAGTCAAAAAATCTTCCAAAGATTTAAACTTACCATTATTTTTTCTTTCTGTAGTAATAATGTGAGAAATATTTTCACCAAAATTTTTGATAGTAGTGAGTCCAAATCTAATAGTCTCACCAGTTTTTTCAAGCTCTTCTTTACTTTTTTTAATAAGAGTAAAATCTGAAAAACTTTCGTTAATATCTGGAGGTAGTATTTCAATACCCATTCTTTTACATTCGTTAATAGAAACAGCTACCTTTTCAGTGTCGCCAGATTCAGCCGAAAGCACCGCTCGCATATACTCACCAGGAAAGTTAGCTTTGAGGTAAGCGGTTTGGTAAGCCACAAGACCATAAGAAACTGAGTGAGCTTTATTGAAACCATAAGAAGCAAAAGGTTCAATCCACTTCCAAACTTGTTTAGCTTTTTTTTCGCTCCATTTGGAATGTTTGATACATCCGTCTATAAATTTTTCTCTCTGTCTCTCCATCTCTTCAGGAATTTTTTTACCAACCGCTTTTCGGAATTTGTCTACTTCACCCCAAGTATAACCAGCTAACTGGTTCGCCATCATCAAAAGGTCATCTTGATAAACCAAAATACCGTGAGTTTTTTTCAAAATCGGTTCTAGTGCTGGATCAAGATAAGTGATTTTAGAAGGGTTATGTTTACGTTCAATATAATCTGGAATAAATTGCATCGGACCCGGACGATAAAGGGCGACCATGGCGTTAATGTCATGAATAGTTGTTGGTTTAAGTTCAACGAGAAATCTAGTCATCCCATCACCATTAAGTTGAAAGAGATCTTCAGTCTCACCGCGAGCCAACATTGCAAAAGTTTTTTTGTCATCAATTGGTATTTGACTTAAATCAATATCAATATCTTTAGTTTTTTTAACCAATTCAATGGTGGCGGCAATAATAGAAAGATTTTTAAGACCCAAAAAATCAAATTTTAGAAGTCCGGCGCCATTTTCATCAACGCTATACATATCATATTGAGTAATAATTTTGCCTTCACCTTTGGGATCAAATTGTAAAGCTGTAAAATCAGTCAAATCAGTAGGGGAGATGACAACACCCGCAGCGTGCACACCGATATGTCTGGCACAACCTTCAATTTTTTTGGCCATATCAATAATTTTTTTGGTGTCAGCGTCTTGTTTGTAAAGCTCTAAAAGTTCTGGCACTTCATTTAGAGCTCTATCTATAGTCATAGGAAACCCTTGAGCGCCCATAGGTATTAATTTTGATATTCTATCGCCAACCGAATAAGCAAAACCTAAAGCTCGCGCGGTATCACGCACACTACCACGAGCCATCATAGTGCCGAAAGTTCCTATTTGAGCGACTTTATTTTCTCCGTATTTTTGTTTAGCATACGCCACCATTTCATCACGTCTATTATCAGCAAAATCCATATCAATATCAGGAGCCGAAGGACGATCCGGGTTTAAAAATCTTTCAAACGGAATTTCGTATTCAATAGGATTAATATTCGTAATACGAGTCACATAAGTGGTAAGCGATCCTGAAACCGAACCTCTAATGTTAGTTAAAATCCCATTTTCACGAGCATGCCTTAACAGATCGGCTACCACCAAAAAATAAGGGGAATATCCTTTCTTTTTTATAACCTCAAGCTCATATTCTAAACGATCTATAATTTCTTGCGTCTTTGGTAACCCACGTATATCCAAACCTTTATAAGCCAAATCACGTAATTCATCATCAGCACTTTTACCAGATTCTATTTTGATTTCCGGAAAAGACCACTTACCAAGTTCTATTTCTAAATTACATAAACTACTAATTTTTTGGTTATTAAAAAGCGCTTCCGGCATATCTTTAAATCTTTCTTTGATTTCCTCTATTGAAAGAAAAGACATATTTTCTTCTTCATTGCCCCAAGCGCTTCGTTCTCCACCCCCAACAGGAGCGCCTTGTTGAACTGCCATAAGTGTATCTCTAGCTTCTTTATCTTCAGGATTAATATAATAAACATCATGACAAGCCACTGCGCCCACCCCATTTTCTTTAGCAAAATTATACAACTCTTGCATATGTTCATTATGTCCGGCGAGTTCCGGATGCATTGTAATTTCTATATAAAAATCTTCACTTTCATTATTAAAAAATATTTTTTTGTATTTCTCTATCAAGGTTTTTGCTAATTCAAAGTTTCTGTTCCGAAGTGCTGTGGAAACATCACCACTCCAAGAAGAAGATATGCAAATGAGACCTTCTTTATATTTTTCTAGAAGTTCAAAATCAACACGAGGTTTGTAATAAAAACCCTCCAAGTATGACGCGGTTACCAATTTCAAAAGATTTTTGTAACCTTTTTCATTTTTACAAAGCAAGATTAGCCTGAATCTGTCTTTGTCTATCCCAGCTTGTTTATCAAAACGAGTGCGACTTGCTAAGTATGCATCAACCCCAACAATAGGTTTCAATCCCTGTTTTTGACACTCTTTATAAAACTCAATAGCACCGTAAAGATTGCCATTATCAGTAAGCGCCAACGCTTCCATACCTTCTTTTTTGGCTGCTTCCACTAATTCTGGAAGCTTGGGAAGAGCCTGTAATAAAGAATAATGAGAATGAGTATGGAGATGGGTGAATTTCATATTTAAATATTAGCAGAAAAACAACCTACTCCCAAACTTCTTTTTTTACCTCAAAAAAACAAAACTCTGTCAATAAGTTAAATAATGTATAATGTTTTTATGCAACTAATTATTGGGGTAGACGAAGCGGGCAGAGGACCACTAGCAGGACCAGTGAGTGTTGGCGTATTTGGAGCAGAAAAACAAATGGAAAAATGGCTACTTAAAAATATTTTTAATAACAAATTGCAAGATTCAAAAAAATTATCTTCAACAAAAAGGGAAGAGATCTACAAAAAATTTTGTGAACTAAAAAAATCAGGAAAGATTCACTTCTGCGTTTCGCATATTTCTAATAAAATAATTGATGAAAAAGGAATTTCTTTTGCCATAAAATTAGGGCTTAAAAAATCTTTAAACCGCATAGCAATGAGATATTGCGCAAGCACAACTGACGCAAAAATTTCACATATTTCAGAGTTATCGGTGAAAGAGATTTTTTTGCGACTAGATGGCTTACTGAAAGCGCCCGAAAAATTTAAGAATCAAAAAACCATAATAAAAGGTGACGAAAAAGATGTTTTCATTGCTTGCGCTTCCATAATCGCCAAAGTTGAAAGAGACCGTTTAATGTGTCGTCTGGGCTCAAAATATCCCCTCTATGAACTTCAAATTCATAAAGGGTATGGAACAGCGCTTCACCGCAAACACCTCCAAAAACACGGTCTGTCTCCTTTACACCGAAAATCATTTTGTAAAAATTATTTGCCTTATTTTTAGAAATATATTAGTATGTAGCGCATGGTAGTGCGAATGAGACATAACCGAGGTCAAACAGGCAGTAGAAGAAGTCATCATGCTTTGAAGACGGCTGTTTTGTCATTGTGTAAAGATTGTGGTAGCCCTAAAAAACCTCATGACATTTGCACTGTTTGTGGTAAGTATAAAGGTAAGCAAATTGTTGACGTTCACACAAAAATTGCTAAGAAGAACGCGAAAGCTAAAGAAAAAGCCAAAAAAGCTGGAAAATAATTAAAGATTAAAAAATATCTAGTTCACAGGCGCGTATTTTGCGCTTATTTTTTTATCTTGTTATACTGTATGAAGTTAATGGTTACTAACTACTAGCTTAAAATGTCCAATAGGCACCTTGCAAGAACAGTCGTACTACAAACACTCTATGAGTGGGATTTCGGCAACAGCAAAGAAGACCCGAAAGAGATTTTAAAAAGAGATATTTCTGAATTTGCTCCGGGTATGGATAACAGACATTTTATGCACGATCTTTTGGAAGGAGTTATTTCAAAACAAAAAGACATAGACAATATTATCGTCTCAGCTGCTCCAGAATGGCCTTTGGACAAAATAAATGCAATAGATAGGAATATTTTAAGGCTTGGTTTGTTTGAGCTTCTTTTTGCTGACAGAGAACAGGTGCCACCCAAAGTAGCCATCAACGAAGCAATAGAATTAGCAAAAAAATTTGGAGGCGAAACTAGCAGTAAATTTGTAAACGGAGTCTTGGGTGCTGTTTATAAAGAAATGGGTGAACCAGGTAAAGATCAGAAAAGCGCCTCTCAAAAACCAGCCACCCAGGAAGCTCATGTTGGAGCTGTGGTTTATGCAAAACATAAAGGTGAAATATACGTGGCCTTGGTTCATGATGTGTTTGGACACTGGACACTCACCAAGGGCAGGTTAAAAGATGGTTTAAGCGAAGAAGTTGGTATTGTAAATGAAGCCAAAGAAGAACTTGGTATAGATATAAAAGTTAAAGAAAAGCTCGGTGAAAATTCTTACGAAACTTTCCACCCAGAACGAGGCAAGATTAAAAAACACATCGTTTATTTTCTAGCTGAAGCCCCGTTTGAAGAATTAACCTTAGAAAACAAGAAAGAAAAAGGTGGTTTAGATGATGTAAAATGGTTTAAATTGAGTGAAATATTGAATTTAAACTTCTATGATGATATTTTACCAATAGTCACAAAGGCGATAAATTTATTAGTAAAAAATTAACCTAATTAACCTAATTGCTCTAAATCTCAATTAAGATTGAATTTATTTAGAATAATTAGGATACTTAGGTCAATTAAAAAAATTGACCATGGAAAAAAATTTTGACGAATTTGAAAACATTATTGGTGTAAAGTTCAAGAACAAAGACTTGCTACAGCAAGCTCTGACTCATCGTTCGTTTCTAAACGAACATAAAGCCCTAAAAAACAAACACAATGAACGTTTGGAGTTTTTGGGAGACGCCGTTCTTGAACTTGTAATCACCGATTATTTATATAAAGAATACCCAGATAAAACTGAGGGTGATTTAACCTCTATTAGAAGCGCTTTAGTTAACGCAACCACTTGCGCCAAAGTTGCAAAAAATTTGGCTGTAAACGACTTTATTCTCCTCTCTAAAGGTGAGACTAAAGACACTGGTAGAGCTAGACAATACATTTTAGCTAACGCTCTTGAAGCTATCATTGGCGCTATTTATTTAGATGCTGGTTATGAAAGTGCTAAAGATTTCATAATGAAAAATATTGCCCCTATGACAGAAGAAATTGTAAAAGAAAAACTTTGGATGGATGCAAAAAGTAAATTTCAAGAAAAAGCTCAAGATATAGCAAGCATTACACCTTCATACAAAACACTTAAAGAGACCGGACCAGACCATGACAAAAAATTTACCGTTGGAGTTTTCCTTGGCGAAACTTTAGTAGCCGAAGGAACAGGTAACTCAAAACAAGACGCTGAACAATCCGCTGCTCGTCATGCTCTTCAAAAAAAAGGTTGGGATTAAAATTGTGATAAAATAGTTTTATGCTTAAATCACTTCAGATTTCTGGATTTAAAAGTTTTGCTAAAAAAACAGAACTTGAATTTAAATCACAAATTACCGCTATTGTTGGACCAAACGGTTCCGGTAAATCCAATGTAGCTGAAGCTTTTCGTTTTGCTCTTGGTGAACAATCCATTAAGTCTATGCGTGGCAAACGCGGTGAAGACCTTATTTGGAACGGTAGCGCTGAAGTTAGTAGAGCTGGACGAGCGTCAGTAAAAGTCGTCTTGGACAACAAAAACAATCTTTTTTCCGCTGTAAGCAAGGCAACCGAAGGGGGCGATTTTGAAGAAGCTGTTATAGAAAGAGTAGTAAACCGTGACGGCACCAACGAATATTATTTAAACGGTTCACTAGTGCGTCTTAAAGATATTATTGAACTACTTGCTAATGCCCATATTGGCGCTTCTGGACATCATATTATTTCTCAAGGTGAAGCAGATCGCATACTCAGCGCTAATATGAAAGAAAGAAAAGAAATGGTTGAAGACGCTTTGGGACTTAAAATTTATCAATATAAAAGAGAAGAGAGCGAAAGAAAACTTGCTAAAACTGAAGAAAATATTAAACAAGTGGAATCACTCCGCAGGGAAATTGCGCCCCATATTCGTTTTCTTAAAAAACAGGTTGAAAAAGTTGAGAAAGCTGAAGAACTAAAAAACAAACTTTCTAAATTTTACAGAGAGTATCTAAAACGAGAAAAAATTTATTTAGACACACAAAAAAACCAATTAGCAAAAGAGAAAAATCCGGTAATAGAAAGATTGGTTCAGTTGGAAAAAGAAATGGAAGAAGCTAAGCGTATTTTGGCAAATTCAGCTAAAAAAGATGAGAAAAGCGAAGAGCTCATAGCAATTGAAAACAAAATAAAAAATGAGCGAGACAGCAGAGACAAACTTTACCGCGATATAGGTAGAATAGAGGGCGAGATCAACGCTAATCGCAGAAATATTGAGAGAATAGAAGCCGAACAGAGATCTGAAGAAACAAAAACTATACCTCTTAGAGAAGTAGAAGAATTGGAAAAAGAAATTTCTCAATATTCAGAAGTAACAAAAATTATACAGAAAATAAGAGATTTTATTATTAAACATAAAACTAACTTCAATAGTAAAAATTTAAATGAAATTATAGAAAATAATCAAAATCTAGAAAATAAAAAAATAGAAATAGAAGAAAGTATAAAAATTATAGACAACACGCTAACCAATTTCACTGCCGAATATCAACAAATAAAAGATTCCATAGAAAGAGAAAAAGATTCTAGTCGGGAAGCTGAAAAAAATATTTTCAAAATATCGGGCGAACAAAGCGAAACCAGAAGCAAACTTGAACTGCTCAAAGAAAAAGAATACAGATTAAATTTAGAAGAGAATGATTGGAAATTGCAGATTCAAGAAGGTGGGGTATTGTTGGGCACAGCTATTTTAGGATTTGAAAACGAAACACTAACCGAAGAAAATCAGTCAGAAAACTTTTCTTCAAATAATTTTACAAACCTTGAACCACGCGAAAAACAAGAGGAAAGAAAAAAAGAACTTGAAAGGATGAAAATTAGATTAGAAGAACTCGGTGGAGCAGGCGGTAGTGAAGTAATAAAAGAATACAAAGAAACTTCAGAAAGAGATGCGTTTTTAGCCAAAGAATTAGAAGATTTAAAAAAGTCAGCCGAATCTTTACAACAACTCATCAAAGAACTTTTAGAAAAATTAGATGTGGAATTCAGAGAAGGTATAAATAAAATCAATAAAACTTTTCAGGAATTTTTCTCAATGATGTTTGGAGGTGGCGAAGCCAAGTTAGAAATAATTAAAAATTATAAATTAAAAGCGAAAAATCCAATTGAGGAAGAAATAGAAAACACAGAAGAACAAAAACCGGAAGAAGGTATAGAAATAAACGTTTCGCTTCCTCGTAAACGTATACGAGGTCTGGATATGCTTTCTGGTGGCGAAAGAGCTCTAACCTCTATCGCGCTTCTTTTCGCTATTTCGCAAGTAAACCCACCACCATTTATTATTTTGGATGAAACTGACGCGGCATTAGACGAGGCTAATTCTAAAAAATACGGCGATATGATTGAATCACTTTCTAAAGTCTCTCAACTTATTTTAATTACTCATAATCGCGAAACTATGTCTCGTGCTGGTATTATTTACGGTGTAACTATGGGACGCGACGGTGTCTCGCGACTACTTTCTATTGCTTTTGATGAAGCTGTTACAGTCGCAAAATAAAAGAGCCGTTACACCCAGTGGAGGAAAGTGTAACGGCTATCAGGCTCTTGTGTGTCCGGCCCGGTGAACTAACCAACACCAGGCAAAACAACTTGACGCACAAATGAACCTGACAACCTTATTATACTCTTATTTAAAATTTTGTCAATCAGACTAATTCAAAGTCCAAAGTTTTGCGATCTAAGTCAGCTGAGATAAGTTTAACCTTAACAATATCACCAAGAGCAAGTTTGTTTTTGGTGTGTTCACCAATTATGCAATAATTTTTAGAATTTAGTCTGTAGTGATCGTCTGTTAAACTTTTAATACGCACCAAGCCTTCCGCTTTAGTCTCTGGATCTTCCACATAAACACCCCATTCAGTCACACCAGAAACCACAACCTCAAACTCTTCGCCAATTTTATCTTGCATAAATTCAACTTGCTTATACTTAACACTGTCTCTTTCAGCTGTTTGAATAATTATTTCTTTTTCACTAGCTTTTTCTGCGATCTTTTTTAATTTGGCAATTTCATTTTTAGGAATTGGCTCACCTTTTAGATATCTATTTAAAATACGATGCACCACTAAATCTGGATAACGACGAATGGGAGATGTGAAATGGGTATAATATTTAAAAGCCAAACCAAAATGACCAATATTTCTAGTAGAATATTCTGCTTTAGCCATAGAGCGAATAACAGCGGTTTTTACAAGAGATTCACCGATATGACCTTCTATTTGAGAAAATAGAAAATTCAAATCTTTAGCTCTAACGCCTTTTCCGCTAATTGGTAATTTGTATCCTAAAGCTTTCACAAAAACGGAAAGTTCTTCAATTTTTTCCATATCTGGCAAATCGTGAACTCTAAAAATACTAGCTCCTCCTCTTTTTTTTATTTTATCGCTTATAAATTTGGCAACTTCACGGTTCGCAAGAAGCATCCATTCTTCAATCATTTTCATAGTGTCTAATCTTGGCTCCTTATAAATTCTGAGAGGTTTACCTCTTGCATCAAGCTCAAACTTGATTTCGTCTGCTTCAAATTCTATAGCGTCGTTTTTGCTTTTTTCTTTTCTGTAAATTTCAGCAATACGATTAAGTTCCTGAAGAGGCACCACAAAGTTAAGCGAAGAAGATGAATCTTTTGTTGTATTTAATATTTCTTGCGCTTCTTCATAACTAAATCTTCTGTTTGAATTGATTATGGTCTTACCAAACCAACGATCTAAAACTTCGCCAGTCTTTTTTTTGATATCAAACACAGCTGAAAAAGTATAACGATCCGCATTTGGCATAAGTGAACAAATATCATTACTTAAAACTTCTGGAAGCATCGGAATAGTCCTGTCTACTAAATAAGTAGAAAAATTTCTCTCAGAAGCTTCTCTGTCTAGCGCCGAACCCGGACTTACAAAATGAGAAACGTCGGCAATGTGGATACCAACTCTGATTTTACCATCACCAATTTCTTCATACGAAAGGGCATCATCAAAATCTTTTGCATCTTTAGGATCTATTGTGAAAGTAATTGCATTTCTGAAGTCAAGACGTTTATTACCTCTAGGAAAATTCTTTAAAGAAAGTTTAGATAAGTTTTGCGAAAAAACTTGAACACTTTCTGAAGAAAATTTTTTCTTTAAATTAGTAGCTTCTTTTTCAACTTGAGCAGGAAAGTCATAAACAATACCTTTATCAAGCAAAATACTCTGCATTTCAGTTTCGTGAACGCCTTTTGGACCGATTATAGTAACAATTTGACCTTTAGGATTAAGATTTGGGTTAGTCCAATTTTCAATTTTTACTAAAACTTTAAGTCCCGCTTTCGCTTCTTTAGGAAAATTTAAAATATCCACTTTTCTATAAAATTTCCAATCATCAGGCACAAAAGATAACCCGTTGCCAGATTTTTCCAGAGTGCCCACAAAATTAGTTTTGTTTCTTTTTATTATTTTGGTTACTTTGCCTTTTTTTCTATCTCTATCTTTACCAATAATTTCTATTTCTACTTCATCCTTGTCTAGAGCACAATTCAAATTTTCTTCAAAAACTATAATGTCCTCACCTTGCGTCGCACCCCGACCTTTAACGGAAATGGATCTCGGAATCACCACAAAACCAACTGGCCTGTCTGTGATCTTGATGGTTCCCACATATTTTTTCTTTTTCGTTTTTCTTTTTTTAGCCATATTCGCCCTATATTAACACAGTTTTATGATAGATGTCGCGACACTTTATACTGAGCACCAATAAACTCTTGATAGGGTTGACTAATATTTGGAAAAAGTTATACTAAATATACTCTTTAAATAAGAGCTGTTTTTTGAGTTCGTTGACATATCTTGAAATAACAAAGTACAAGAAAAGAGTTGTTCACTTTGAGCCTAGGTAAGGTTTGGTGAGCAACTGCAAGTCTCAAATTTTAAGTAGTCCGTTTAGACTATTATAAAAATGTTGAAAACTTAGTGATTTCGAAAAAACTGACCAGGATCAAATCAAGAGTAAAAACTAAAAAATATTTTTTGTTTTGTTCCGTTCTGTTTATTTTGATTTATCAAAATTAAGCATCTGCCAACAAGGCAGAAACTAAAGTAACGAAAATTATCCGTCTCTTTGGCGGATAAAATAAACTTCGTTTTATTTTAGAGTTTGATCCTGGCTCAGGATGAACGCTGGCGGCGTGGATAAGGCATGCAAGTCGAGTGGGTTTAGACCCACGGCAAACGAGGTAGTAACACGTAGGTACGTCCCCTTTAGTCGGGCATAACTAGCCGAAAGGTTAGATAACTCCCGATGGTCTCGTAAGAGTAAAAATTTATTGCTAAAGGAACGGCCTGCGACCTATCAGCTAGTTGGTGAGGTAATGGCTTACCAAGGCTATGACGGGTAGGGGAGCTGAGAGGCTGACCCCCACCGATGGAACTGAGACACGGTCCATACACCTACGGGTGGCCGCAGTCGAGAATCTTCCGCAATGGGCGAAAGCCTGACGGAGCGACGCCGCGTGGTTGATGAAGTCCTTCGGGACGTAAAAATCTTTTATGATTAAGAAAGTTTATTGATCTGATCATGAATAAGGGGCTCCAAACTCTGTGCCAGCAGGAGCGGTAATACAGAGGCCCCAAGCGTTATCCGGAATCACTGGGCGTAAAGGGTGTGTAGGTGGTTTTGTTAGTCTCTTGTTAAAGCTCCCGACCCAATCGGGAAAATGCGAGAGAAACGGCAAGACTTAGAGGGTGCGAGAGGTATACGGAACTCATGGAGTAGGGGTGAAATCCGTTGATATCATGGGGAACACCAAAAGCGAAGGCAGTATACTGGTGCATTCCTGACACTGAAACACGAAAGCGTAGGTAGCGAATGGGATTAGATACCCCAGTAGTCTACGCCCTAAACGATGATCGCTGGGTTTTCGGAGTATCGACCCTCTGAGAGCCGAAGCTAACGCGTTAAGCGATCCGCCTGGGTAGTACGAGCGCAAGCTTAAAACTCAAAGGAATAGACGGGGACTTGCACAAGCGGTGGATTATGCGGTTCAATTCGATGATAAGCGAAAAACCTTACCAAGGCTAGAAATTCATATGAAGCTAGCAGAAATGCAAAGCGTCTCACAAGGACATATGGACAGGTGATGCATGGCCGTCGTCAGTTCGTGATTTGAATTGTTCCCTTTAGTGGGGTAACGAACGCAACCCTCATTGGCTGTTACAAGTGTCAGCCGAGACTACCCAGCACAGAGCGCACTACGTATACAATTTTTAATTGAAAATTAAAAAATTAAAATTAAAAATCGTAGGCAAAACGAAGCGCGTTGTGTGCTGGGAGGAAGCGAGGATGACGCCAGGTCAGCATGTCCCTCTGACGCCTTGGGCTACACGCATAATACAATGGTCACCACAACGGGTTGCGACAGCGTAAGCTTGAGCTAATCCTTATAAAAGTGGCCCCAGTTCGGATAGAGGGCTGAAACTCGACCTCTTGAAGTTGGAATCGCTAGTAATCGCGGGTCAGCTACACCGCGGTGAATACGTTCTCAAGTCTTGTACTCACCGCCCGTCAAGTCAGGGAAGTTGGGAGTACCCAAAGGCTCACGTAGGTGGGACTAAGGTAAACTCAATGACAAGGACTAAGTCGTAACAAGGCACGGGTAGCGGAAGCTGCTCGTGGAATATTTCAAGGTGAAAATCGTTCCGTAAATATCGCAAGATATTTTCGGGACTTAATGAGTCGTTATTGTGTGTTCCAATTGGACACATAATGGTTTAACAGATACCTAAACTGTTTGACAGCACAGAAAGATGTGCAAAATATCCTCCTTCGCTTTGCTTTGCAAAGTGTCAACGGAGGTTGGGTTTTGAAAAGCCTTTGGCTAACAAAATCCACGAACGGAACAAAACAAAAAATATTTTTCAAAAAAGCGCTTATCTGAGCGCTTTTTTGTTACCATTTTGTTGTCATTTTTCCTCTTGACTTTTATACACGAATTATGCTATAATTAGGGGTAGGAAAGGAGGAAATTATAATGAAAAATTTCCTTATCAGTGTTGTTGTTTTTTTCTTTTTTTGCTTTGTTCTGCACCTTGTTGCAGAGCAAAGCAGCAAAAAGATGTTGTTTGTTGAGAAGGTTTGGCCCGATGGTCCAATAGTGAGGATTGTAAACCATAAGGGCCAAGAGGTTAGCATTGACACTAACCTCGAAAATAGGACTTATGAAGTAATCTGGGTCGCCCCGGAACACTTTCGTAAATAAGTAAAAGGGGCGACCTAAGCGGCATAGTTACAGTTTATGCCGCTTTTTTCTTGCAAAAATTATTTTTTGTGCTATAATTATAGCAGAATAACACCACCAATCAAAAACAAAAAGGAGGTAAGATGACTTGGAAAAAAGTGGCGGAAGGTTTGTTTACTGTCTCTTTTCTGATTGCCTGCGTTGTGATTGGATGGGTGATCAGAGGTTGGACGTTCGGAGTCGGTATCGCAATAGGAGCACTGACAGTGTGGCTGTTGCTGAACCGGCGATCCTCAAAACCTGAGCTTTTCGTTGTGGTCAAAAGCTACAACGAGAAACAGGTAGCGGACAATTGGCGCGGCCTGAATGATCAGGATATTTGATCATGGGCCGCCAAAACAAATCAGGAGGTGAATCAAACGTTCGCCTCCTTTTTCTTTTTCTTGTTTTAAATAATATTTTTTGTTATATTTTTAATAGATTTGATCCGCCTTTGCTAAAGCTTTGGCGGAATAAGCGCGTGTAGCTCAGTCTGGTTAGAGCACCCCACTGATAATGGGGAGGTCTCAGGTTCGATTCCTGACACGCGCACCATATTTTTAAAAAACCTCAAAAAATTAATTTAAGAGCGGTCGTTTAAGATGTCTTCTTCAATTCTAAGGAGTTCGTTGTATTTAGCGATACGTTCACCTCGAGAGAGTGAACCGGTTTTTATGTATTTACTAGAAACTCCTACCGCAAGATGAGACACGGCCGTATCTTCAGTTTCTCCAGAACGATGAGAGATGATAGTCGTCCAAGAAGATTCTTTAGCTTTTTTAACAACATCTAAAGTCTCACTCAAAGTTCCTATCTGATTCAGTTTGACCAAAATAGTGTTGGCGGCTTTCTTTTCTATACTTTCAATCAATCTTTTCATATTAGTAACAATCAAGTCGTCACCAACTATCATAATGTTCTCACCAAATTTTGCAGTGAAATTTATGCTAGCCTCCCAATCATCTTCAGCAAAAGGATCTTCTACAGAAATAATCGGATAATTTTTGATAAGACCTTCATAATAATCAGAAAGCTCATCGCCAGTCATCTCCTTGTTTTCTGATTTCAAAACATATTTGCCGTTTTTGTGTGCTTCTACGGAATCTTCAGACGAATTAGAATAAAATTCAGAAGCAGCGACATCAAGAGCAATACCAAAATCAACACCCGGACTAAAACCTGCTTTTTGAATAGCTTGCATTATTAAATCCAAAGCATCTTTATGAGAAGGAATTTTAGGAGCGAAACCACCCTCATCTCCAACCGCAATACTAAGATTATTTTCTAACAAAACATCCTTCAAACACATAAAGATTTCGTTGCAATTTTCTAACACTTTCCGAAAAGTGCCATATCTTTGGAGTGGCACAATCATAAATTCTTGAATATCCAAATCATTATCAGCGTGAGCGCCACCATTTATAATGTTAACCATAGGAATGGGAAGGGTGGGGAAATTATTCCCAAGAAGAGTAGCGATATAACTATGAAAAGGAATATTTTTTCTGAGCGCCTCCGCTTTGGCAAAAGACATAGAAATACCAAGTGTAGTATTGGCGCCAAAATTTGATTTATTTTCTGTCCCGTCTTTTTCTATAAGATAATCATCTAAAGAGCGTTGATCAAAATCTTTGCCGATAAATTCTTTGCTAATATCATTTTCTATTTTTTTTGCTAATTTAGCTACTCCTTTACCAGCAAAGTGTTCAGGATCAGCATCTCTTTTCTCTAAAGCTTCGTATTTGCCAGTAGAAGCTCCACTGGGAACGCTAAAACGCCCCATCATTCCGCCCTCAAGAATTGTATCTACTTCAAGAGTGGGATTACCTCTAGAATCTAATATTTCTCTAGCGTTAATTTTAGTTATTTTAGACATATATAAATTATATCGCATCTAAAAAAATAAAAAACCGCCGATTGCCAGGCGGTTTTTTATTTTTTAACTTTGCTTCTTTTCTTCTTCAGAAATAGCGAGAATCATTGGAATAATGGAATCAGGATTGAGAGAGATCGCTTCAATGTTGTTAGAAACTAGGAAACGAGTGAAATCAGGATAATCTGAAGGAGCTTGACCGCAAAAACCGATATATTTACCTCGTTCACGACATTTTTTGATGGCCATAGAAACCAAAGTTTTAACTGTTGGATCGTTTTCGTTGGAAATGTGAGCAACTACTCCAGAATCTCTATCTAAACCGAGCGAAAGTTGAGCTAAATCGTTTGAGCCAATGGAGAACCCGTCAAAAATATCCAAAAATTCATCAGCTCGTAATACATTGGATGGTATTTCACACATAACATAAACTTTAAACCCGTCCATACCTTTTTCCAAACCTTCTTCTTTCATAATATCTAAAACCTTCTGACCTTCTTCGGGAGTGCGACAGAAAGGAACTAGAGCGGCAATATTTTTAAGACCAAACTGTTCTCTAACTTTCTTAAAAGCTCTACATTCCAGTTTAAAAGCTTCTTTAAATTTTGGATCATAATAACGCGAGGCGCCACGCCAACCTATCATAGGGTTTTCTTCTTGAGGCTCAAATTCTTCACCACCAAGCAAAGTTGAGTATTCGTTAGTTTTGAAATCAGAAAATCTCACTATTACATCGTTTGGATAAAAAGCAGCACAAATTTGACCAATACCTTCAGCGAGCTTATCAACATAATAACTTATCTTGTCGTCATAGCCAGCAGTAATCTTTTCAATTTTGTTTTGAAGAGTTTTGTTTAGATTTTCAAAATTCAAAAGCGCATTTGGGTGAACTCTAATGTGAGAAGCGATAATAAACTCTTCACGAGCCAATCCAACACCTTTGTTTGGAATAAACGAATGTATAAAGGCGCTTTCAGGAGAGCCAATATTCATACAAACTTTAGTTCTAGTCTCAGGGATATTGGTAATATCGTAAGCTTTTTCTGTCCACTCCAATTTGCCCTCAAACACACTGCCCACAGTACCACTTGAAGTATCTACTGTTACCAACTGACCGTTTTTAAGCTTAGAGAGAGCATCACCAGTACCAACTATAGCCGGAATACCAAGTTCGCGAGAAACGATAGCAGCATGACTGGTGCGCCCACCTTTTTCAGTCACAATAGCCGAAGCAATCTTCATAATCGGCTCCCAATCAGGGTCAGTAATTTCGGCGACTAAAATTTCACCTTTTTCAAATTCGTGTAATTTTTTTACATCGTTAATGATACGAACTTTACCGGAAGCGATTTTGTTACCAACTGCAATACCTGTCGTTAAAACAGAATCACCTTTAGTAACCAAAGAATATTCAGTGATTGTGTTATGTTTTTTCTCTGATTGAACTGTCTCTGGTCGGGCTTGAACAATAAAGAGTTCGTTAGTAATGCCATCTTTGGCCCATTCTATATCCATCGGCATTGGTTTGCCGGCACGTTCTACATAATGTTTTTCAATCTCCACACCCCAACGAGATAAGGTTAGAATTTCTTCGTTATTTAAAACAAAAATATTTCTATCTTTTTCTGGAACATCTACTTCTTTAACTGGACTTTCTTTAGAAGTAGAATAAATCATTTTGTTTTCTTTGGAACCAATAGTTTTTCTGATAACGGCAGGAAAACCTTGGTTCAAAGTTGGTTTGAAAACCAAATATTCATCTGGAGTAACTTTACCTTGCACTACCATTTCCCCAAGACCCCAAGAAGCATCTATTTGCACCACGTCTTTAAAACCACTTTCGGTATCAATAGTAAACATCACACCCGACGCACCTTTATCAGAACGCACCATTTTTTGCACACCGACGGAAAGAGCGACATCAAGATGATCAAAACCTCGGTCTACACGATAAGAAATAGCTCGGTCAGTCCAAAGAGAAGCCATCGCCATTTTGACTGCCTCAAGAATTTTTTTCTCACCAACAACATTAAGAAAAGTTTCGTGTTGACCAGCAAAAGAAGCGTCTGGCAAATCTTCAGCTGTAGCAGAAGAACGCACTGCGGTATCAGTTTCCTTAATACCATAAGCATTTGAAAGATTTTTATAAGCTTCAGCAATTTCTACTCGTATTTCTTCAGGCATATCTGATTTTACGATTGCATCTCTTATAGCTTTACCTCTCTTTTGTAAATCTTTAATGTTGTGTGTATCTAAACCTTTAAGAGTTTTTTCAATAAAAGGAAGTAAGTTTTCTTTTTCAATAAAGTATCGGTAAGCGTAAGCCGTTACTATAAAACCATTTGGCACTCTGACGCCTCTATTTGTAAGAATGGTATACATCTCGCCAAGTGAGGCGTTCTTGCCTCCAACTATAGCGACGTCGTCATTGTTGACCTGATCAAACCAAAGAACAAATTTTTTATCTTTTTCCATTTTTTACTTCATTTATTTAATTTTAGTAAATTACTTATATAACATTATAAACAAATCTGAAACATTACTCCCAAGCCTGCCTGTGCATATCGCACCGCCAGCTTGTTTGAAAAAATTATAACTGTCACTTTTTTCTAAAAATTCTTCGGGCACTAAATTTAAATTTTTTGCTTTCTCAAAAAGCTCTGAGTCAGCGAGAGCACCAGCGTGTTCAGTGTTGTCCCAACCATCTGACGACGCACAAACCAAAACTGAATCGGGTTTTATAAAAGGAAGAGCAGCTAAAGCCATAGTTTGATTTCTTCCGCCTTTGCCTTGATTATTAGAAATGACTGTTGTTGTCTCACCTCCAAATAAAATGCAAGTTTTTGGTTTAGGTTCTCTTTTTGCTAAATCTTCACCGGATTGTTTAGCGTCTCCAGAAAATCTATCAGTTTCAATAGTTACGTTATAACCTAATTCTTCAGCCCTATCTCCCATTATTTCTAACGAATCAGTATTGCTGACGAGCATTATATTTCTAACTTTTTCAAAATACATAGCGTCTTTAGGTGTTTCTACAAATTCCAAATCCATTTTTATTGAATACTTCTCTAAAACCTTTTTGGCCGTTTCAACATCTGTCCTGTCTAAAACAGTGGGGCCAGAAGCAATCGTGGACATATCATTGCTGGGCACATCTGAAAAAATAAGAGAGATTACTTGAGCAGGAAAACAAATCTTCGCAAAACCACCACCTTTTACTTTGGAGAGATGTTTTCTCACAGCGTTAAGTTCAAAAATATCTGCCGCTTTTTCGGTTAAACTTTTTGTAATTTCTACAAGAGTAGAAATGTCTACCGTCGGTAAATCAAAAAGGGAAGAGCCTCCACCGGAAATTAAAGTTATAACCAAATCTCTTCTAGAAAGATTCTCTATCATTTTTAAAACTTCTTTTGTGGCTTCTATATTTTGCTCTGATGGATACGGGTGAGTGCCAACAAAATATCTGATCTTGCCACAACTTACTAAACTTTCTGCTTCAGCTGAAGTTTTCACATCAATCACAATACCTTCTGTCAAATAATCTCCCAAAATACTGCCGATAACTTTGGCGCTATCCAAAGCGCACTTACCGATACCCACAAAGAAAATTTTTTCATAAGATTTAAGATCCAAAAGATATCCATCAATATTTAAAGTGTCATTCTCAACAAAAATTTTTCTGTTTAAAACTTTTTCAGTATCAATCGCCTGAAGACCTTTCTCTAAAATATCAAGTGCGTCTCTGCGCAATTCATTAGTGACTAACTCTTCTTTGTTTAAAATTATAGACATAGTATTCTACATTTTAACATTTATGCACCAAAAACACTCCACTTAATCGTGGAAAACTTAGAATAAAGTCGGGGTGGGGAAAATCGAATTCCCGTCTCACGAACCCGAATCGTGTATACTACCACTGTACTACACCCCGAATTTTCTTTTTTACTCTACATTAAAAATTTAATAAAATGAAGTCTATAAATTATAAGTATCCCCATTCTGATTAGACTGGTTAGAAAAAATAAACTTCTTCAGGTGGGCACGGGGAGATTTGAACTCCCAAGCCTTGCGGCATACGCTTCTGAAGCGTACGCGTATACCAATTCCGCCACGTACCCAACAAAAACAATATAACAGATTTGACCTTATTTAGATAATCTGCTAATCTAATTGGCGTAATGTTAAAGATTAGATTACAAAGAGTTGGCAGGAAGCATGAGCCGGTGTTCCGGCTTGTTTTGACTGACTCAAAAAATGGACCTAAAAGTGGTAAATTTTTAGAAATTTTAGGTCATTATGATGCCAGGAGAGGGGAAAAAGCCGAATTCAAAATAGAAAAAATAAAGGAACTTATGTCCAAAGGAGCAAAACTTTCTGACACTGTGCATAATTTGCTAGTGGATAAAAAAGCAATAGAGGGCAAAAAGATAAATGTTTTGCCTAAAAAGACAGTTATCAAAAAAGAAGTTGTTGAAGAAGCTAAAACAGAAGAAACTAAAGTAGCTACACCAGAAGTAGCTTCAGAAACAGCTCCTGCACCTTCCGAAACTCCAGCAGAGTCAGTAGAACAAACAGAACCAACAAAAACTGAAGAAGTTAAAGCAGAAGAAACTTCAGTAAACACAGTTGATACAACCGCAGAAACACCAGCTGAAACCAACCCAGAAGAGTCAAAAACTGAAGAACCTAAAGCTTAATTTTAGATAAGCACAGTTTTCATTTGCACTTGTCAAACATTTATAATATAATTCCAGACGGAAAAGTTTTATTACTTATTAGTTTTTAGCCTAACTTAAATGGAAAAAGACGCAGAATTTTTAGAATATGTTGTTAAAGGATTAGTGGATCATCCAGAATCAGTGAAGATCAATCGTACTGTTGATGAAATGGGAGTACTTTTGAATCTTGACGTTCATCAAGATGATATGGGTAAAATAATTGGTCGCTCAGGCAATACCGCCAAAGCTATCAGAATTTTACTCCGCGTTGTGGGTATGAAAAATAACGCCAGAGTTAATCTTAAGATCAACGAACCAGAAGGTGGCAGAAAAAGCACCACAACCACTGATGACGTAAAATCAGTTGATGATGTTATTGAAGATTTGAAAATATAATTCAAAAAATAAAAAACGAAGATGCTCCTAGACATAGGGGCATTTTTGTTATATTATTAATAAATGACATTTCACATTATAACTTTGTTTCCACATCTGTTTGATTCATATTTAAGCGAATCTATTTTAGGGCGTGCTCAAAAAAATAAAAAAGTAAAAGTGCAATTTTATAACCCGAGAGATTTTGTAAAACCATCTAAAACCCAAGCTAAAAATGAAAAACCTTATCTCAGAATAGATGCCAAACCTTATGGCGGTGGAGCAGGTATGATATTGCAAGCTGAGCCGATCTTAAAAGCTGTTCAAAAAATTGAAAAGAAAATAAAAAACCGAAAGAAAAAAATTGTTATTTTTTCAGCTAAAGGAAAAACTTTCAATCAAAAAATGGCACACAATTGGGCTAACAAATATCAAGATATAGTATTTATTACTGGACGCTATGAAGGTATAGACGAAAGAGTGAAAAAAGCCTTAAGAGCCGAAGAGGTTTCTATTGGTCCTTACGTCTTAACTGATGGTGATATCGCTTCAATGGTAGCTTATTCAGCTGTGGTACGACTTATTCCTGGAGTTATAAAGCTTGAATCATTAGAAGAAGAATCGCATTGGAATCTTTTACTCAAAAATGAAAAGAAAAACAAGCTTGGTGAGAATGGTTTAGAATATCCACACTATACTCGTCCAGAAGTTTTAGAATACAAAGGTAAAAAATACCGAGTACCAAAGATTTTGCTCTCTGGCAACCACAAAAAAATTGAGGAGTGGCGCAAAAAAAACCGATAACCCAAATAAAATTATCAAATACAGAAAATGTCAAAGGTGCCTTATGGCATTTTTTGTGTTCTATGTGTATATCTTTTGTGCATTTTTTCTAAAGAATAGTAGAATAAAACTATTAACAATAATTTTTCCGCCTTCACTCAAACTATAGGTGGGTAAATAAAAAAATATGGAGAGTTTAAACTTTGAAAAGAAACCAACAATTGAAGTAGAAAATTTAGCAAACCCAGAAACCACCAGTAAGGAAAAAATTGCTATGGCTGAAAAAGTTATAGCAGACCGTTTTGAAAAAGTGCAAAAACTAGCCATAGCAAAAATAACTCAAAATCCATATTTTCGAGATCCCAGATATTTAGAACATTTATAGTTACATTTTAAACATATTCTATGAAGCATCCTATTAAAGACGAAATAGATTTTTTGATTGCGCAGGCGCAAAACGAAACCGACATCGCTAAAGAAATCGTTGATGATATCAGAAGCAGAAGCGGAGACGATGCTAAAAAATATTACGAAGAAAAATTGGCTCTAAAGATGCTGGAATTTTTCAAAGAAGAAGAGAAGATTATTTCTCTTTATGTTGAGGCCAAAAAAAATTATCCAATACTGGCAGAACTTATGGAAAACAAGAGGCCTTGCCTTAAAGAAATGCTTGTTGAAGCTAAAAAATTATACAAAAAGAATGTGCTAGGTGAAAACACTTAGACAAAGTTGAAAATATGAATGAAGATATCCTAGACAAACATTTAGCTAATATTCGCTCTTTACAATCAAAAAGTGGGCTTTTTACAGCTTCTCGTAGTGATGTTTCCACGGGTTATAACAAAGCTTGGCTCCGAGACAATTTTTACACCTGTCTAGCTTTTGAAGAAATTGAAGATTGGGCAACGGTTAAAAAAACTTGGAAAGCAATACTCAACATTTTTAAAAAACATAAAAACAAAATAAACTGGGCAGTAGAAAATAAACCTTATCAAACTTTCCAATATATCCACGCTAGATATCATCCAGAAACCTTTGAAGAGTTTTGGGAAGAGTGGGGCAACAAACAGAATGACGCTATTGGCGCTATTCTTTTTAAGATTGGTGATTTAGAAAGTAGGGGTATAAAAATCATAGAAAATGACGAAGAAAGAGAAGTGTTACAAATTTTAGTGGATTATCTCAATTCTATTGAATATTGGCACGACCCAGACAATGGTGTTTGGGAAGAATACGAAGAAGTGCACGCCTCTTCAGTTGGCGCTTGTGTGGCAGGACTTAAATCTATTTCTAAACTCGGATTTATTAGGATGCCTTACAACTTGGCAGAAATAGGAGAAGAAAATTTAAAAAAAATATTACCACGAGAATCAAGTAGTAAATTTGTAGACTTAGCTCTTCTTTCATTGATCTACCCTTTTAATGTAGTTCCCGAAAAAACTGCTCGTGAAATAGTTAGACATATAGAATACCACTTAGAAAGAGACCGCGGAATCATCAGATATAAAAACGACCGTTATTTTAATAAAAATATAGATGGAGTTAGTGAAGAAGCGGAATGGTGTTTTGGTTTTCCTTGGCTTTCTATCATTTATCGCAGATGGTCTGAAGATGGAAAAAACTTTGGTGACATCACTGACAATGATGACGCTTTGAGAGCCAACGAATATTTAGAAAAAGCTTTCAAGACTATTTACAAAGGCCAAATCCCCGAACTTTATTTTTCTGATTCTGATCAACCCAATGATAATGTTCCTTTGGGTTGGTCTGAATCTTTATTTGTGGTGGCTTTGTTAAGAGCTGGAAAATAATCTCTTCAACAAACACTTTCTCAAAAGCGAAAATTTTTTATCCACAGCAAGCGGTTGACAAGCTTGACAGTTGTGCATAGAAGTGTATACTAGTGTTTACTATTGATTGATTGAGTTATGGCTTGTCAATGGTAGGCTGTTAATAGCCAAATCTCTTTATTTTAAGAGATTAATTACAAGCGAAATTCTCTGGCTTGATATATAAAATAGAAAATAGTTAAAGAGCGGAGGAAATAAAAAATCCCAAGAACATTGGGGTGTATTTTCGTGTTTGTGTTTAATAATTTAATAGGAAAGTAAGTAGTAAATTTTATATTAACAACAATTATATGACAACAACCGAAACAAAAGACAAAGTTCTGACCGGTAAAGTGTTGCCGAAAAAATATTTCAGCAAGTTCAAAAAATCACTAGCCCCAATCCCTAATTTAGTCAAAGACCAAATAGAATCTTTCAATTGGCTTATAGAGAAGGGTATTAAAGAAATCTTTGATGAGTTTGCTGTTATTAACGACCCGTCCGGTAAAAAATTCAAATTTGAATTTTTGGGTTTTGAATTAGAGCAACCAAAATACGATGAATATTATGCTAAAGAAAAGAAACTTTCCTATGAAGCACCCCTCAAAGTCAGAGTTAAACTCACTAATAAAGTTTTAAACACCGAAAAAGAACAAGAGCTTTTCTTGGCTGATTTTCCGATGATGACTCCGCACGGCACTTTTATAATAAGTGGTATTGAGAGAGTAATAGTGCCACAACTTGCCAGATCTTTCGGTGTGTTTTTCACTAAAATTGAACTTAAAGGCAGATCTTTATTTGGTGTCAAAATCATTCCTGCCCGTGGCGCTTGGATTGAGATTGAGACTGATATTGATAAAACTATATACGTTCGTATAGATAGAAAAAGAAAATTCCCAGTCACTGCCTTGTTGCGAGCTTTTGGCGCTGAAACAGACTCTGAGATATTTGAATTATTTAAAGACAATAAAGAAGCTAAAGAATACATAGAAAAATCTTTAGCTAAAGATCACACCAAAACTGCTGATGAGGCTTACATAGAAATATACAGGAGACTTAGGGATGGAGATTTGGCCACCGCTGAAAATGCTAAAGAATTTTTCATAAACCTTTTTGAATCAGACAGATACGACTTACAAAAAGTTGGCCGTTTCAGATTTAATTCCAGATTCAATTTACCAACAGATGGTAAAGATGCTGACAGAAGAACTTTAAACCTTGAAGATCTAAAACTTGTGGTGAATCATATAATCACCCTGAACACAACTCCAGGATCAATTGAAGATGATATTGATCACTTGGGTTCTAGAAGAGTTCGCTATGTTGGTGAAATGATGCAACAAAAATTCCGCGTCGGAATGGTTCAAATAAAAAGAAATATGCAGAACAGAATGTCCACAGTTGATACTGATGTAACTTTACCTGTTCAATTTATAATACCAAAACCACTACAAGCTAGGCTCAAAGAGTTCTTTGCCACCAACCAACTTTCACAATTTATGTCTCAAGAAAACGCGTTGGCGGAAATAGAACACTTGAGATTGCTTTCAGCCTTAGGACCAGGAGGACTCAATAGAAGTCGAGCAGGATTTGAGGTTCGTGATGTGCACCCTTCACACTACGGCAGACTTTGTCCAATACACACACCCGAAGGTCCAAACATTGGTCTTATATTGCACCTTGCTCTTTACGCTCGTGTCAACGAATTCGGAATGATTGAAACTCCTTATGTGAAAGTTAAAAACGGCAAAGTAACAAACGAAATAGAATATTTTAATGCGTTAGAAGAAGAAAAATTTGCTATTGCTCATGCTGCTACCGGTAGAGATGAGGCCGGTAATATTACTGAAGAAATGGTAGAAATCCGTATCGGTGGCAAACCAGATATGATTCAAAAAGACAAAGTGGAATATATGGACGTGTCTACAAGTCAAGCTTTCTCAATTGCCACTTCACTTATACCGTTTTTAAATCACGACGATGCAAACCGCGCACTCATGGGTTCAAATATGCAAAAACAAGCTACGCCATGCGTTGAGCCCGAACCACCGTTGGTAGCTACTGGCATTGAGGGTCCAGCAATGAGAGACACTGGCAGATTGGTTATAGCTGAAAAAGAAGGCGTTGTTTCAAAGGTTGATGGAAGCTCTGTTGAAGTTACCGACAACAAAGGCACAAAAAAGGAATACAAATTGGTCAATTTTGCTAAAACTAACGGCGCAACTTGTTTCCACCAAAGACCTACTGTAAACATAGGAGACAAGGTTAAGTCGGGAGACGTTTTAGCTGACACACTTATGTCTGTGCAAGGAGAAATGGCTCTAGGTCAAAATATTCTCATCGGTTTTCTTTCGTGGTCAGGCGCAAACTATGAAGACGCAATCATTCTTTCTGAAAGACTTATTAAAGAAAATAAATTTACAACTATTCATATTGATGAAATTACAGTTAATGTGCGTGATACCAAACTTGGACCAGAAGTTACAACTTGTGATATACCAAACGTTGGTGAAGCTAAACTCAAAAATTTAGCTGAGGATGGCATAATTAGAGTCGGCGCCGAAGTCAACCCGGGAGATATTTTAGTGGGTAAAATTACTCCAAAAGGCGAAACTCAACTCACCCCAGAAGAACGACTTCTCAGGTCTCTCTTTGGTGAAAAAGCTAGAGATGTCAAAGACACTTCTAAGAGAGTAGAGGGTGGTAAAAAAGGCAGAATCATAAATGTGCAAGTTTTTTCAAGAGAAAAAGGCGATAAACTTGAATCAGGCATTATTAAAAGAATTCATATTGAAATAGCTCAAATTAGAAATGTTTCAGTTGGTGATAAACTTGCGGGACGTCATGGAAACAAAGGTGTTATCTCCACAATTTTACCTGTTGAAGATATGCCTTATATGGCTGATGGTACTCCAATAGATATGATACTTACTCCACTCGGCGTGCCTTCACGTATGAACCTTGGACAAATTTTAGAACTTCATTTGGGAGCAGCCGCCAAAAATTTAAATTATCAAGCTGTTGTTCCTCCATTCGCAGGATCAACTGATCAAGAAATCAAAGAGGAGCTCAAAAAAGCGGGGCTCAGTGAAGACGGAAAAGTGCAACTTTACGACGGCAGAACTGGAGAAGCTATAAAACAAAAAACTGCTGTGGGTTATATGTATATGCTCAAACTTGACCATATGGTTGAAGACAAAATCCATATGCGCTCTATTGGTCCTTACTCTCTCATTACCCAGCAACCTTTGGGTGGTAAAGCTCAAGGTGGAGGACAAAGATTTGGAGAAATGGAAGTTTGGGCACTCCTTGGTCATGGTGTTGCCTACACTTTGAGAGAAATGCTCACAGTGAAATCTGACGACATCATTGGTAGAAGCGCTACTTTTGACGCTATTGTTAAGGATGAAAGAATACGAGTAGAAAACTTGCCAGCCGCATTTAATGTATTAGTTAACAACCTAAGAGGCTTAGCTCTAAACATTGAATTGTTAAAAGATCAAACCCAAACCAATAAAAAATTAGAAGCAATTGAAAGTGATAATAACTAATAAAATGAGTAACAAAAATATAAATCTAAATACAGATTTCGACATCGTTAGACTTTCCCTTGCTTCTCCGGAAATTATTGAGAGTTGGTCTCATGGCGAAGTCACCAAATCTGAAACCATAAACTACCGCACTCAAAGAAGTGAGCGTTATGGTCTTTTTGATGAGAAAATTTTCGGACCTGATAAAGATTATGAATGTTATTGCGGTAAATACAAAGGTATTAGATACAAAGGTATCGTTTGTGAAAAATGTGGAGTAGAAATAACTCGTTCAATCGTTAGAAGAGAAAGAATGGGGCACATAGAATTGGCTGCACCAGTTGCGCATATTTGGTTTTTAAAGAGTATGCCTTCACGTATTGCTTTACTTCTTGGTATTAGCTCAGTTGATGTAGAAAAAGTTATTTATTTTGCAGGTTATATCATTACCAAAGTCTCAGACGAAGAAAAACAAGGTATTTTGAAAGAACTTGATGCTGAATATAAATCAAGAGTAAAAAATTTGACAGACGAAAAAGAAAAAGAAGAACTTAAGGAAAAATTACTTGCGAGAAAAAAAGAGATTGAAAGCATCGTAGAAGGCAGAGTTATTGATGAAGTTGCTTACCATAGTTATTCTATGAAATACGGCACATTCTTTGAAGCTAAAATAGGAGCTGAAGCTATCTATAACATATTCAAAACTATAGACTTACAGAAATTTGAAGAAAAAATAAAAGAAGAATTAGAAACTTCTAAATCAGCTGATTCAACCAAAATTGCTAAAAGATTAGCTTTGGTTCAATCTATAATCAGATCTGGCATTAGACCTGAATGGATGTTTCTTACAAAGATACCAGTTATTCCTCCAGCTATGAGACCAATGGTGCCTCTTGAAGGCGGTAGATATGCTACTTCAGATGTAAACGATCTTTATCGTAGAGTTATCAACAGAAATAATCGCTTAAAAAAACTTTGCGAAATCAACGCGCCAGATGTCATTTTAAGAAACGAAAAGAGAATTCTCCAAGAAGCGGTAGACGCTCTCATAGATAATTCTATAAGACATGGACAAAACCAAGGCGCTACTCAAGCTGGTAAATCCAGAGAGCTTAAATCACTCGCCGACAATCTTAAAGGTAAAAAAGGTCTCTTCCGTCAAAATCTTTTAGGTAAACGCGTAGACTATTCTGGACGAAGCGTTATTGTGGTCGGTCCAGACCTTAAATTGCACCAATGTGGTTTGCCAAAACATATGGCGTTAGAACTTTTCAAACCGTTTATCATTTCACAACTTTTGAAACAAGAGCTAGCTTATAACGTTCGTGGCGCTAGTCGTCTTATAGACGACAAGATACCAGAAGTTTGGGCAATTCTTGAAGAAGTTATTAAAGATAAATACGTCCTTCTCAATCGCGCTCCAACCTTACACAAACTTGGTATCCAAGCTTTCCAACCGGTGCTGATTGAAGGTAACGCTATCCAAATCCACCCACTTGTATGTAATGCTTTTAACGCAGACTTTGACGGCGACCAAATGGCTGTTCACGTACCACTTTCACCTGAAGCTCAAATGGAAGCTCAAATGATTATGGCTTCAGATAAAAACATCTTGAAACCTGGATCAGGTGAACCAACAATTTCTAACAAACTTCTAGATATAATTTTAGGTTGCTATTGGATGACCAAAGATGTTAGTGGAGAAAAAGGAGAGGGAATGATTTTCCCAAATCCAAATGCAGCTATTACCGCTCATGATTTTGATCTGATTGAATACAGAGCAAAAATAAAAGTTCTAGCTACTGATTCAGCTAAATATAAGGAATTTAAAGATCAGATGTTTGAAACTACCGTAGGCCGACTCTTGTTTAACTCAATATTACCGAATGATTATCCTTACATAAACGAAGAAATCACCGGTAAAAAAATGAAAATCTTAGTTGACAACCTTATCCGAAAATACGGAATAGAATCTATACCATCTATAATGGATAAAATAAAAGAGTTTGGATTTAAGTATGCTACCATTGCCGGAATTACTTGGGGTATTGACGACATTAAAGTGCCAGAAAATAAAGATGAAATAATCAATAAAGCTAATGAAAAAGTTTCTTTGGTTCAAGAACAATACGATGCCGGATTACTCTCTTACAATGAGAAAAAAATAAAAAATATAGAAATCTGGAATAACACCAAAGACAGCATTGAAAAATCTCTTCAAGAATCAATGGATAAAAGTGGTTCAGTCTACGATCTTGTAAAATCAGGCGCCAGAGGTTCTTTAAGTCAACTTACTCAAATGGCAGGTATGAAAGGTCTTATTGTGAACACCGCTGGGGAAACTATTGATTTCCCAGTCGTATCTTCAAACAAAGAAGGTTTAACACCAATTGAATACTTCATTACTACTCACGGCGCCAGAAAAGGTCTTGCCGACACTGCGCTCAACACTTCTAAAGCCGGTTACTTAACAAGAAAACTTTTTGATGTTTCTCAAGATTGTCTTGTGACCGAAGAAAATTGTGGTAGCAAAGAAGGTGTTATGCTTTCTAAAATAACTTCTTCCGGTATGGAAGTCTCCATTGCAAAAATTGCTAAAGGTAGATTTTTAGCTGAAGATGTTAAAGATAAAGAAGGTAATATTCTCTTCAAAAGAAATCACTTTTTGACAGGTGAAGATGCTGCCAAAATAGAAGACGCGGGTATTACAGACATTATGGTCAGGTCACCTTTAACTTGTAAAACTTTGGATGGAGTTTGTGTCCATTGTTATGGTTCCGATTTGGGTAAAGACAAAAAAGTGGAACTTGGTGAAGCGGTCGGCACTATTGCCGCTCAAGCCATTGGTGAACCTGGTACTCAACTCACGATGAGAACTTTCCACGCTGGAGGTACTGCATCTGTTGGTGGTGACATCACCCGAGGTTTACCAAGAGTTGAAGAAGTTTTTGAAAACAGAACCCCTAAAAATCCAGCTGTTATTTGTAAAGTAGATGGTGTTGTTAGTGAAATAAAGAGTGAAGGTAAAGATAAAATTATAATTGTTTTACCAGAAGATGGTGAAAAATCTAAAACCAAATCAAACACTGACTACGTAGCCAACTACAACAGAATGATTACTGTAAAAGTTGGAGACAAAGTTTCTAAAGGTGATTTACTGACTGATGGTTCCGTAGATTTAAATGAATATTTCAGATACGCAGGCAAAGAAAAGACTCAAAATTATATCATTCACGAAATTACCAAGATTTACGAATTGCAAGGCGAACCGGTTTCTCGAAAACACATTGAGGTTATTATTAAACAAATGTTTTCAAGGAGAAAAATTAAATCAGCTGGTGATACTAAGTTTTCTCAAGGAGATATTGTATCTCAAAGCGATCTTTTTGTTGAAAATGAGAAAGTTAAAAATGCTGGAAAAGAAGAGGCCAAAGCAGAACCATTGCTTATCGGCATTACTGGCGTTTCGTTATCTAGAAAAAGTTTTCTTTCTTCCGCTTCGTTCCAACACACTACCCGAATGCTTATCCAGAGCGCTCTAAGTGGCACCGAAGATGAACTCAAGGGTCTCAAAGAAAATGTCATTATTGGTAGACTTATTCCAGCTGGCTCAGGATTCTCTGGTAGCGAAAAATACAAGATGATCAAAGATCTTCAAGAAAAATTGGATGCTCAAAGTTAAAATAAAATATGTCTACAAACGTAGAACAAATAAAGGAACGTCTGAACATTGTTGATGTTATATCTTCTTATTTGAAAATAGAAAAAGCCGGCATAAATTATAAAGCCAGATGTCCCTTTCATAACGAAAAAACACCATCCTTTTTCATTTCTCCTCAAAGACAAAGTTTCTACTGTTTTGGTTGTGGTGAAAAAGGAGACATTTTTTCGTTTGTAGAAAAATTTGAAAATGTAGATTTTAAAGAAGCAATGAAAATTTTGGCTGAACGTGCCGGTATAGAACTTAAAGGTTTTAGAAAAGAAGAAAACAAAGACGAAAAAGAAGAGCTCTTAAAAGTAATGGAAGTAGCGACTAAGTTTTATGAAGAAGCTTTGGTAGAAAACAAAAACGCCTTACAGTACCTTAAAAATAGAGGTTTACTCCCAGACTCAATTTCCAAATGGAGAATCGGTTTTGCCAAAGAAGGCTGGAGGAATCTGTATGATTTCCTGACTGAAAAAGGTTTTTCTCAAAAAACAATGTTAGAAGCGGGGCTCTTAAAAAAAACTGAGGGGAAAATGGGCTCCGAAGATGAGCGTTATTATGACACTTTCAGAAATCGCATTATGTTTCCGATTTTTGATAATAACGGTAAAGTAATCGCTTTTTCTGGTAGAGCAATGAGAGAAGATGAAAAAAACCCAAAATATTTAAACTCCCCTGAGACCAAACTTTTTTACAAATCAGAAACTCTTTACGGTTTTCATATTGCCAAAAACTATATTCGCAAAAATGATTACACAGTTTTAGTAGAAGGTCAGATGGATTTACTTATGTCACATCAAGTTGGCACATTAAACACAGTTGCTTCATCGGGCACAGCTCTAACAGAACTGCATTTGAAAAAACTGCAAAAACTCTCTAATCGTATTATAATAGCCTATGATTCTGATGAGGCTGGAGAAAGCGCTGCCAGAAGAGCAGCCGAATTGGCTCTTTCTCTTGGTATGGAAGTTAAAACAACCTTTTTACCTAAAAATGAAGATCCAGACTCTATCATCAGAAAAAACCCTAGCGAATGGAAAGAGATTCTAAAAAACTCTGAATATTTTTTAGACGCCTTATTAAGCAAAGCGTTGCAAAAATACAAAGACAGAGCTTTGACAAAAGAAATAACAAACAACATTTTACCTTTAGTTTCTTTAATTAAAAATGAAATAGAAAAATCTCATTTTATAAAAAAGATAGCTCTAAAGATGCGGGTTACTGAAGACACAATATTAAAACAACTTGAAAAAATCAAAACTGACACCGCAAGAGTTAACTCCAATGAAGAAAATCAAAACCAAAAAGACCAAAAAGAAGAACTCCTGTTTGAAATAGAACGATACGGATTAAAAATAGATGTAGAGCAGGAAAACGCAGAAATATTAAAAAGGGATGAAATTAAAGAATTAAAGAAAAAACATCAAGAAATTGCGATCACTCTAGACGATAAAGATATTACCCAAGAAGACAGAAAAAACCTAGAAAATGATTTAAAAAATATTGAAAAACGTTTAAAAGAAATTAATAATTAAATTACTGGCAATGAGCAAAAAAACTAACAAAACAAAATTTAAAAAACTCAAACAAACTCGCTTAAAAAAAGCGAAGAAAGTCAAACCTGCGCCAAAGCCAAAAAAGAAACCGATAAAAAAAACGGTTAAAAAAGCAATAAAGAAAACCAAAAAAACAAAATCGGAAGCCGAAAATAAAAAAAAGATTTTGATTACCAAAGGTAAAGAAAGAGGATTTATAACTTTTGACGAAATTCTGAAAGAATTTCCAACTATTGAAGATGATATTATGCTTCTTGAAGAAATTTATGAAGAATGTTCAACTGCTGGTATAGACATCTTGGAAGGGGGCAGACTTTTAGAAGAAGCTGTTGTTAGTAAAGATAAAGATCAGTTTAAGGATGTTACTTCTTATGACTCTATCCAAATGTATCTTAAAGAGATAGGTCAACACCCTCTCATTACAGGCGCTCAAGAAAAAGAGCTCGCCAAAAGAATACTTAATGGCGACGATGAGGCCAGAAATATTTTAGCTAAAGCTAACCTGCGTCTCGTAGTTTCTATCGCTAAAAAATATGCCAACCGTTCATCTGACTTAACACTTCTAGATCTCATTCAAGAAGGTAACTTGGGGCTCTTTAAAGCTGTTGACAAATTTGATTATACTAAAGGTTATAAATTCTCCACCTACGCCACTTGGTGGATCAGGCAAGCTATTACCAGAGCCCTAGCGGATCAGTCACGCACTATTCGTGTGCCAGTGCATATGGTAGAAACCATAGCTAAATACAAGCAAGTAGTCAGAAGACTGAGCCAGGATTTAGGTCGCGACCCATTACCAGAAGAAATTGCGGTTGAAATGGGATTAGATTCTGACAAAATCTATATGATAGAAAAAATTGATCAAGGAATAGTCTCTCTAGAAACTCCAGTGGGGGATGAAGATGATGGTAAATCAACTGTTAGTGATTTCGTAGCCGATGAAAAAATTATCGCCCCAGATCAAGAATCAAATCGTCGCATTATTCGCGATCAACTTCAAGAAATATTGGCTGATCTACCAATCAAAGAAAAGAGAATAATTGAAATGAGAAATGGACTTTTAGATGGTGTTTATCACACACTAGAAGATGTGGGTAAGGAGTTTGGTGTCACCCGTGAACGTATCCGTCAAATTGAAGCCAAAGCTCTTGAAAAAATGCGTCAGCACGAAAAAATCAAACGCCTCCAGCATTTCTTTTAACCACATAAGAGAATATGAAGGAATACGAAAGCCAGAATAACAAGTTCTTATTCTTGTTGTTTTTATGCTAATCTTATTTTATGAACGACAACCTTTTCGCGGAAAAATACAAAAAACTAAACGTAAAACAAAAAGAGGCGGTGGATGCTGTTGAAGGACCAGTTATGATAGTAGCCGGACCAGGCACAGGTAAAACCACGATTTTAACTCTCAGAATTGCCAATATTTTAAAAAAAACAGACACTCAACCAGAAAATATTCTAGCTTTAACTTTTACTAATTCTGGTGTAAACGCTATCAGAAAAAATCTTCTAGAATATATAGGCGACAGAGCTTATCGTATAAATATTTTTACCTTTCACGCCTTTGCTGAACATATTATTAAAGAATTTGGATTCTATTTTAAAGAACTTGAGTTTTCAAAAGTTATAAGCGATTTAGAAAAAGTAGAAATTATTGAAGAAATTCTTACAAAAGGTCGTTTCAAAGAAATCGTTTCTAAAAGTGATTTATTTAGTTCACTTTCTCAAATTAAAAAAGCTATAAATAGGATAAAAAAAGAAGGTCTAAGCCCTCTAGAATTTAAAAACCGAATTCCTGAATGGGAAAAAGAACTTTGGTTGGATGAAAATCTTTTTTACAAAAGAAAGTTCGGTAAATACAATGAAGGTGATGTAAAACCAGCCGAAAAAGAAAAATTGGAGAAAAAAATTGCAAAAGCAGAAGAAATTGCCGAAGTTTTTGAAAAATATCAACAAGAAATAAAAGAGAGGGGATTTTATGATTTTGACGATATGATTTTAAATGTTTTAAAAGAATTAGAAAAAAACGAAAATTTGAAACTAGATCTTCAAGAACAATATCAATATCTTTTGATTGACGAACACCAAGATACTAATGATGGTCAAAACCGATTGATTGAGCTTTTAACCGATGCGAAACATTTAAATCGCAGACCAAATCTCTTTACAGTGGGTGACGAAAAGCAATCTATTTACCGATTTCAAGGCGCTAGTGAAAAAACTTTCCGACATTTTAACAAAATGTATGAAGATATAGACTTAATAAACTTGGAAGACAATTACCGTTCTACCCAAAATATTTTAGACGCGGCACATAGCCTAATTTCTCACACCCTAAAAGATTCTGTAAAACTCAAGGCTTTTAATAAAAAAACGAATGACAAAATTAAATTTTTAGAATTTTCAAATTACAAGTTTGAACTACTTTATCTGGCTGAAGAAATACAAAACAAAATTAAAAAAGAAAATGTAAGTCCAGAAGAAATTGCGATAATTTACCGAAACAATAGGCAAATTGAAGAAATAAAAGACATCTTCAGTCAAAAAGGTTTACCTTTTACAATTGTTTCCAACGAATATTTGCTAGAGGATATAAATATTGTGAATCTAATTTCTATACTGAGAGTTATAAATAATCCTAAAGACAATCACAGTTTAGCTAAATCTCTCCTAGTAAACTTTTTAAATATAGATTCTTATTTAGTAACTGACATTTTGGAAAAATTTAACAAAGAAAACAGGAGAGAAAATAGAGCGCTGTTTGATTTTATTGCCGAACGAGAAGAATTTAAAGAATTTGCCAATAAAATAAAATCCCTAAAAACTAAATCTGCTAATACTAAATTTGATGGTTTCTTTAAAGAGTTTCTCAATGAAATTGGTTATATCAAACATATGCTTCAAAGCAAAAATAGCCGACACGAACTCATCAAAATAGACAAACTATTTGATGAAATAAAAAGACAAGTGCAAAATAAAAAGAATTACTCTTTGAGTGATTTTATTAAATTTATTGATGCTTATAAAAAATATAATTTAGACATTGAAACTAAAGATCCAGAAATAACTCAGGGTGTTCAACTTATGACCGCTCACCGATCCAAGGGTTTAGAGTTTGAATATGTTTATATTGTAGACACTGTCAGAAAAAGTTGGGAAAAAAGTAGAGGTTTTGGTGAAATAGCTTTACCAATTGATGACTACAAAGGCGACATCCATGACGAAAGAAGACTCTTTTACGTCTCAATGACTAGAGCTAAAAAAGGTCTTTTTATCAGTAGCTCACTCACCGACTGGGAAGGTAAAGAACAAGACAAAAGCCAATTTATTTCTGAAATTGCCGAGGAAACTCTGGAAATTATAGATACTTATGAATTTGAAAAAGAGCACATCAATAGTTTAGCTTTATTTATCACTCACACCGATTCCAACAAAAGTCTTTTTGATAAAGAGTATCTAAAAAAACTTTTTCTTGAAAAAAACCTAAATGTTACCGCTCTTAACAATTATTTAGATTGCCCAATAAAATATCTTTTTAGAAATCTAATACAATTACCAAGTGACTATTCAGAAAGTCTCTTATTTGGAGATTTAATCCACGATAGTTTAGAAAAGTTTTTTGAAGAAAGCAAAAAAAACAAAAAACTTCTAACTAAAAACTCTTTAATAAAAATTTTCAAAAATCTCATAGAAAAATCTTCATTTTACGGAAAAGAATACGAAAGATATCTAGAAAGAGGCACCGAAGCTCTTGAAGAATATTATGATCAATACAATAAAGACTGGAGTTTAAATATAGAAAACGAAAAACATATCAACCGAGAATTTGAATTAGAAAACGGAGAAAAAATAAATATTAGTGGCCGATTAGATAAGATAGAGTTTTTAGATTCACCTTTAGAAGGTCGGATAAATATTATAGATTACAAAACTGGCAAACCTTTTAGTGACAAAACCAAAAAAGAAGAAAGAGAAAATTTGAAACGCCAATTAGTTTTCTACCATATTCTTTACGAAAATTATGCCGAAAATAAATTTTCAATCAACAAAGCCACTTTAGATTTCGTTGAGAAAAATAAAAAAGGGAATTTTGAACCTTACACCATAGAAGTATCAGCCGACGATATAAAAGAAGTAAAAAAAGAAATAAATAAAATAGTTAAAGAGGTGACAAGTGGAGAATTTTTAAAATTAGGTTGTAATAAAAAGAATTGCGAATATTGCGCTTTGAAAAAATCTTTATGAGATAACTAAAACTCCCCGGTTGGGGAGTTTTAGTTGTTTAATTATTACGAAACTAAGATTCCAGAATTATATCAATAAATTGTTTAACTTGAGTATAAGGATAAGCTCCTTCAAGAGGATAATGTTCTTCAGTTTTAGTATCAATAATCACACTGTATGGTGTTCCAAAAATACCTGCCGCCTGTGCGTTTTGAATATCAGTTGCTATTTTAGACGCAAATTCGCCACTCTCCAAACAAGCATTAAACTCAGAAGAAGAGAGGCCTATCTCGGTAGCAATAACCGGAAGTTTGTTTAAATCTAAACCATCATTAGATTCGGTCATTTCATAAACTTTATTTATATATTCCCAAAATTTGCTGTTGCCACCCAATTTGGCAGCGCACTCTGTCGCCTCAGCTTCTTTAATGGAATTAGCGTGCAGTTGTTCAATAGGGTAGTGTCTATAAACCCAAGCCACATCTCCACTACTGCCGTATTCCTGCATAATCGTATTCATAGTGACGTGAAAAGGTTTACAATAAGGACATTCTGTGTCAGAATATTCAACCACAATAATCCTAGCTTCAGGACTGCCTATGATATGATCGCTAGCGTCAATAGGTTTAATAGCGTTAGCGAGCTGTTTTGATTCCATCTGTTGTTTTTGAGAAGGAGTCGGATTGTTTGAAGTAATTTTACCGTTCATATATATACCGCCAGCAATCAAAAGACCCGCCAAAACTATAGAAATTGGCAAAGACATTTTTTCGCCTAAACTTTTTTTATTTTCCTCCATATAATTTATCTTTTCAATTAATAATACTTAACCTTTAAATTGTAACACGATTTCTTTTTAAAAAGGTAACGTGAAGTTTAGAGCCGAAATATCTGAAGGTGTCTCCCAGTCTTTGGTGTCTAATTTAACTTCATTTAAATTGGGGCCTTCTTTAAAGAAAAGTTTGCCCTCTCTTAATACATATTCGTAGAGATCTTTAGTAATCCTGACATCATCCAAACAGTATTTTTTAACTTTTTCAACTTCACCATCACGCCACCATTTTATTGCATCTAACCCATGACCGCTTTTGTGAATACCTAAAGTCCCTTCCGCAATTTGATCAAGCTTCATTCTGCGACCAGCAGCTTTATGCATCTCTTTAAGTAAATCCAAATTTTTAACTTTCAATAAATCTCCCGGATAATATTTGTTTAACAAGGGAACATCAAAATGATCACCGTTAAAAGTGATAAACATATCTGCATTTTCAATAATCTTCCAAAGTTCGTTAAACTCTTCAAGAACAAAAGTGCTATATTTATCTTTTTCATATTCATAAATACCAACCACCGAAACATCCAAATCGGCTGGATTGTTTGACCCAACTTCTTGAAAAGTATTTAAAGTCTCAACATCAAAAACTACTTTTTTCATATCACTCAGTTAAATTTAAGAATTATCACGAATAACAGAAACAATTTCGTCAATACCACCAGATTTTTCTTTTCTGGTTTCAACATTTCTAATTACAAACACTTTTTTTTCTAACTCTTCAGAGCCAATAGTTGTAACAAAAGGAATGCGTCTCTTGTCTAAAGATTTGAGCTGATCGCTTAGTTTGCGTCCTGAAATATCAACAGTTACATTTATTTCTTTATCTTTTAATTCGTCAGCAATTTGATAAATTTTGGCCACATCAGCACCGGGCGCAACACAAATGTAAAGGTCTGTTCTGGATTTTATTTTTGGCAATAATTTGTGAGTTTCCAAAAAATCTTTGGTAGTTACATCACCCATACCAAAACCAATTCCTGACATAGATTGATTAGAGAAAGAACTTAAAAGATTATCATAACGACCACCGCCAAATATAGCGCGCGGATTTTCAGGATTAGTATCAAAAACTTCAAAGACTACCCCTGTGTAATAATCAAAACCTCTAGTAATAGTCGGATCAAAAACCACATTAGACACACCTCGGTCTCTCAAGGTTTCAATTGTCTGGTTGAGATGTTTGGTGGCCACACTTTGATTCATAGTAGTTAAAAGACCTTCACCAAAATAAAAAGTTTTCAAAAGTTCTTCGGTTTTTTCTTCACCAATTAAAGTTACCAAAGAATGCCTAAAACTTTCATCTGACATCTTGTTTTTTTTGTCTATAAGACGATACACAAACTGCACTTTATCTCCATCTATACCGATATTTTTAAAAAGATCATCCAAAAAAGCTCTACTGTTTATTTTTATTTTGAAATCTTTATCATCAGCACCAAATTTTCTTAAGATGTCTGAAGCGATAGAAATAACTTCCACTTCTGCCCAAAAATCAGAAACCCCAAACATGTCCACATTAAGTTGCCAATGTTCACGTAGACGACCGCGTTGAGGTTTTTCATAGCGAAAAAGGTTAGGAATAGAGAACCAGCGAATTGGCACTGGTAATTCTTGAATTTTGGAAGCAATCATCCTAGCTACAGTAGGAGTCATTTCTGGGCGTAAAGCCACTTCACGACCACCACGATCATTAAAAGAATAGATCTGTTCATTAACTATCTCCTCACTAGTTTTTGATTTATAAAGAGAAAGAGGTTCTAACACCGAAGCCCCATATTCGTCATAACCCCAAGAAATAGCCACCTTTCTCATCATCCCAAAAATATAATTTTGAATAGCTTGATCCTCAGGAAAAAAATCTCTGACTCCTTTATAACTTTCCGTTGATATTTTTTTATTACCAATTCCTAACATCTCGCCTTCAATTATAGAAGATTTGCTCCAAAATCACAATAAAACATTATTTTGTTTTTGAGACAAAATATGTTATAAATACACAGTTGGGCCGTTAGCTCATTTGGTAGAGCGCCTCATTTGCACTGAGGAGGTGGCGGGTTCGAATCCTGTACGGTCCACCACTGGGATTTTTTCAATCATGTTTCGCCTTGGGAACAGAAAATCTATTCAAAATTATTTTTTGACCGCGACCCAGGAAATCCTGTTCCGGTTAAAAAAATCCTAAAACATTTTGAGAGATTCGGAAAATACAAACAGCTTGCCGTTCATTACATTTGGGAAGATTTATTTTGGAAACGCAAAAATGAAAAAATCCCGTGGCTAGAAAAAGAAATTCGGCTTTAATTTTTTGCCGATCTTTTCCCTTAGAAAACTGTTCAACAAAACCGAGTCTATTTCAGTTTTTAGGGTTTTCTGCAAAATGGGTTCTGACTTTTTCAAACAAACACCACCAAATTGAATTTATCACCTTGTTCGCTGTTCCGCAAAAAAAGTTTTCTTTTCGCTTGATATGTTAATATAATTTCGTTATTATTGTTGCGGAGTTAATACAGTCTGTCTATTTTCAAACCAAAGGAGCTTTGAGTTGCAAGAATTAAAGAAATTTGTTTTTGAAGCGAAACAAGCAGGTTTTGCTCCCGGCAACCTTGGTATTAAAGAAAGCGATGGTTCCAAGACCATTATTTTTGAGAAAAATGACTGGAAACATCATAGCAACTATTTCGGCGGTGACCCTTATAGTGGTCGCGAAATTGTTTTATTCAAAGGGAAACCTATCTGGATAATGTTGTATTATGGTTGGGTAATTCTCAACGGTCACTACATCAGCACAAGGAAGATCTACAACTGTCTGCGAGAAGCCTTGCTCGCCATTCCAGAAGACGGCCCTTATCGGGGACCACGAACCTTCTATCAGACAGAAACAAAAAATTTGATTTACACAAATTCTTGGATGGGGGAGATTAGTTGCTTCTCTGGCAAGGAAGCAGTCTACCTAAATGATCAAGCAGTTTACATCGCCACTTATTTGGGTGGCATGATTGATCAGAAAAAATAATCCTCAAACCGCCCAGAAAGCCGTTGGCTTTCTGGGCAACTTTTAAACACAATCTCTTAAAGTGGTTTAAAAACGGATTGGGTGTTGTTCTTTATAAAAAATGTTTATTAAAATAGTTTTAAACTATTACAAAAATTTAATTTAATACGTAATAAAAATGAAAAGAGTTTTTTTAACACACGGTTGGCAAAGTTCACCGGAGAAGGGAATATTACCTTGGCTAAAAACCGAATTAACAAATCGGGAGTTTGAAGTGTTCGCTCTTTCAATGCCTGAACCCGAATATCCCAAAATAGAAACTTGGGTGCCTTTTTTACAAACACAAATTGGCAATCCAGATGAGAACACAATTTTATTTGGTCATTCTATTGGTTGCCAAACAATTTTAAGATACCTTCAAACTCTCACCGAAAAACAAAAAATTGCTGGCGCAGTTCTTTTAGCAGGATGGTTAAATTTGAAAGATAAAGCTTATGAAGTTGATAAAGATTTAAAAATAGCCAGACCTTGGCTTGACGCTCCACTTGATTGGGAATATATAAAATCTAAAGCTGATGATTTTGTGTGTATTTTTTCTGATAATGACCCTTTGGTGCCTCTTTCAGATGCCGAAATTTTTAAAGAAAAACTTGGAGCAGAAATTATTATTGAAAAAGAGAAAAAACATTTTGAAGACAAGCGTGGAATTAAAGAATTGCCATCCGTCCTTTCATCAATATTAAAAATTGCCAACAAAAAAACAGTTAAAAACTGTCTTTTTTATGTTTTTTAACCTACACTACCCCCCATTATACACCAAATCACATTTTATGTCAAGTGCATAAAACAAAAACAACCGCTTGGTTTATTTTGTATAATTTTCTTATAATAACCTCACGGCCACTTAGCTCAGTTGGTTAGAGCGTGCGATTCACATTCGCAAGGTCACTGGTTCAAATCCAGTAGTGGTCACCTTAAAAATTTCAAACTAATTAAATTTGTATTTGTTTTTTAAAGTAATCTGCAATAAGTGGGCAATAAATTCTTTGGTATCACTGCCGACAGCTTTAAGCGCTTTTGGTAAAAGCGATCTTTCAGTAAGCCCAGGCAAAGAGTTGGTCTCCAAAACAAAAATACCTCTTCTAGGATGAATAATAAAATCTGAACGGGAATAGTGACGCAAACCTAAATGCTTGTGTGCTTCTACAGCTAACCGTTCTATTTCTTTTGCTTCTTTTTGGCTAAAATTACCGGGACAAATTTCTTCTGCTCCATTTTCAGAATATTTTGAATCATAATTGAAAAATTCTCCTCCGTGCCTTATTTCCACCGGCAATAAAGCATAATATTTTTGTCCTCGGAAATCTTCTATTACTCCGCAAGTCGCTTCTTTGCCTTTAATAAACTCCTCAATCAAAACTGTCGGCGAGTGTTTAGCGGCCGCTGTCACCGCTTCTTCAAGTTCAGCTAGTGTGTTTGCAATATAAATTCCAACCGAAGAACCAGCGTTTGAAGGTTTAACAACAAAAGGTGGAATCATATTTTGATAAATTTCCCTAACGGAACTCTTGGTTATTTTTTCGGAAGGTATAACCATAGAATACGGAGTCTTCAAACCATTTTGTTTATAAATATTTTTAGACAAAACTTTGTTCATTGAAATCGCACTAGACAACGAATCAGATCCGGTGTAAGGAATATTGAAACGTTCAAAAATTTTTTGAACAGTGCCGTCCTCGCCATAAGCACCATGCATCGCATTCACCACCACATCAACAGTTTTCAAGATTTGATAAGGGTCTTTTTCAAGACCATACATATGCCAAATACCCTCTTTAGAAATAAGAATGTCCAACGGTTCGCAACCTTCAGGCAAATTAGCCAAAACATTGCCACCAGTTTTGAGCGAAACTTCATATTCAGAACTAGGACCACCGCGCAAAACCCCAACTCTAATTTTATGAGAAAATGACATGACTTTATTTTATCATATTTTAATATAGAATAAGTATATGAAAATTGCTTTATATAGAAAATATCGCCCCCAGAATTTCAAAGAAATTAAAGGGCAAGATCATATTGTCTCTGTCTTAGAAAACGAGGTAAAAACCGGGAAAATCTCTCACGCTTATCTTTTTTCTGGTAGTCGCGGGACCGGCAAAACTTCCGTCGCTCGTATTTTTGCTAAAACTCTCGGTGTCAACAGTGAGGACATTTACGAAATAGACGCTGCTTCCAATCGTGGCATTGATGAGATCAGAGCTATTAGAGACGCCGTGCACACCTATCCTTATTCTTCAAAATACAAAGTTTATATTGTTGACGAGGTTCATATGTTAACCAAAGAAGCTTGGAATGCATTTCTTAAAACTTTGGAAGAACCACCTGAGCACGTTATTTTCATTATGGCGACTACAGAGCAACACAAGCTACCAGATACCGTCATTTCTCGTTGCGAATGTTTCTCTTTTAAAAAACCCACTCACAAAATTTTAGTTGAAGAAATCTTGCGAGTCACTAAAGAAGAAAAATACGAGATTGAAAAGAAGTCAGCTTCGCTTGTGGCTATGTTGGCCGACGGCTCTTTCCGTGACGCTCTTTCTATTTTGCAAAAAACTATGCATTCGTCAGAAGATAAAAATCTTTCTCACGATGAAATAGAAAAAGTATTGGGTGCACCTAAAGAATCTGTAGTAATGGAAGTCATAGAAGCAATCGCTGAAGAAAACGCGGAAAAAGGAATTGAAGCGGTAAAAAAAGCTAGCGAAGAAAATGCCGATATGCAAGTATTTCTAAAAATGATTTTGCGTTCATTGCGTTTTGCTTTACTTTTACGCTATAGTCCCACTTCACAAATAACCTCAACCGGACAAGTTAAAGATGCAAAGAGCATAAAAAATCTCATTATAGACGAAACAGGGGAGGAAGAATTTGAAAGACTTTCAAAAATAGCAAAAACCGCTAGAAATATAAATTCTAAGGTTTTGGTTAATTTCTTAGACGCATACTCAAGACAAACTTACAGCTCCATACCAGAACTTCCTATAGAACTGGCAATCATAGACTCTTGCGACAAAAAATAACAACCTTACAAAAAGAGTTTCTTACAAAGAGACTCTTTTTTTATTGCAAAAAAGGTGTTATTATACCAAAACACATTGGGAGATCGTCTAATGGTAGGACACTTGGTTTTGGTCCAAGTAATCGGGGTTCGAGTCCCTGTCTCCCAGCAGCTTCTGACAAAACGAACTCTGAATTTTGAGACAATATGTATTTACCACTTATAATTTCTCGTTTAAGATTACCAAAAACACAAGCAATGGTTTTTGTTCAAACTAAAGATGGTAAGTTTATAGCAGTGAGAGATGCAGATGAGAAATTCTATTCTCTTCCTGGTGGTGGATGCTATATGGATGAAACAGATGAAGAATGTGCTCGTAGAGAAGTTAGAGAAGAAGCACAATAATGGTGGTTCTACAGAAAGCTTCTCGAAGCGGCACTGCAAAAAAGTACTTTTACGTGATTTAAACGAGGGTCTGCTAAAACTTTTGTATGAATCACATGATTAAAAAAAGGGGGGCGACAAATGTTGCCCCTTCTTGTATGATTGTGAACATATGAAATACGAGCAAAATATCCCATTTTATATAACCAAATTCAAAGATTATCCTTGGAAAAAATATGAGTCGGCCCATTATATTTTTCATGTAAAAGAAAACTCTTTGGCTGAAAAAGAAATCGAGATAATTAAAACAAGGCAAGAATCAGCATACACAAAAATTACGCAAACTTTGGAATTAAAAGAACCAGACCAAAAAATTAAATATTATTTTTATTTATCACGAGACAAAAAAGCAGAACTTATGGGAGACGATTGGTATGGTCAATCAATTTACAAAGAATTTGAAGTGCATGCAGTTTACAACGAGCAGGACAAAGTAATCGGCGAACACGAAGATACTCATCTGCTTTCTTTGCAGTTAGGAATGTCAATAAGTTTTTTCCAAGAGGGTTTAGCTGAAGCTATGGTTGGTAAAAGTATGTTTGGTAATGAGCATAATGTAATCATAAAAGAAAGGTTGGGGAAAGATCTGGTTATAGATATATCAAGTTTGATGTCTCAGCAGGGCTGGCTCGATACACCAGACGAAGAAGCTGAATTTTATTATTCAATAGCTGGATCATTCATAAAGTATCTGCTTGATAATATGGGTCTACAAAAATTCAAAGAATTGTACAGGAAAATGGAAAGGGGGAAATCAGCACAGGAAAACATTAAAATTTTTGAAGAAATCACGGGGTGTAGTCTAAAAGCTCTGGAAGATAAATGGATTGAAAGCCTTTCCAATTAAGCAGAGGAAAACAATCAGGTTAATAAGCTTGTTTTTTAAGTTTGTATAAAAATGTGTTCTTTAAAAATTTAAACTCAGTGATAACATATTATTATGTTAAAAATACCTAATCTTAAAAAGAAGGAAATTCTTGCCCCATATACGACTTACAAAATAGGGGGATTGGCAGATTATTTTGTGGTTGCAACCACCTCGCTCGAGCTAATAAATGCGGTAAAGGAAGCGCGAAGAGAAAAAATTCCATATTTTGTTCTTGGTACCGGAGCCAATATTTTATTTGGCGACAAAGGATTTAGAGGATTGGTCATCAAAAATGAATCAAATAATTTTCGCTTGGAAAAAAATATTTTGACAGCTGAAAGTGGAGCTCTTATCTCAGATTTAATATCAGAAACCGCAAAACAAAGCTTGTCGGGTTTGGAACATTTTGCTGGCATACCTAGCACTGTCGGCGGAGCTTTATGGCAAAACTTACATTTTCTTTCTCCTGACAGACAAAGAACTATTTTTATTGAAGAAATACTTGCTAACGCTAAGTTGCTCACAGAAAATAATGAAGTGATCAGGGTTGATAAGAATTTTTTTCAGTTTAGATATGATTACAGTATTTTGCATGACCAAAATTTAATTGTAATAGAAGCGACCTTTAATTTAATTCCTGATACGAAAGAAAACATCCAAGCACAAATCCAAAAAAATTTAGAGTGGAGAAACGAAAAACAACCTTCGTTAGACAAATATCCTTCTTGCGGGTCAGTGTTTAAGAAGGTTGAAGGCGTAGGAGCGGGAAAATTAATTCAGCAAGTGGGACTTAAGGGTTATAAAATTGGAGGTATTCAATCATCAGAACAGCACGCCAATTTTTTAGTAAATACTGGTAACGGAACTGCGTCTGACGTAATCGCTCTCATTAAACTAATTCAAAAAAACGTAAAAGAAGAAACTGGCTATGAACTAGAAACTGAAATTGGTTTGATTGGAGAATTTTGAGAATTAAAAATTTTATTCCAATATTTAAGCGAAAGTTGGTTATAAAAAGTTAATAATAGGGGTATTTCAATTTTTAAAAGAATGTAGTAGTATAGAGTTATATGAAAAAGACAAAAGTCATTGCAATAATTATCATTTTATTAGGAATTATTGGATTAATTTGGGTATTCTCCAAAGGGGAGCCAGAACAGCAAGTTTCAAAATTAGACGCTGTGGATACCGCTGGAGAATTTTATCAAAATTGGCTTAATGCTTTAAAAGCACCGAATGCAGAACCTAATATAAAAACTTTGTCGGAGTCACCTATTTTAAGCAAATCATTAAGAGAGAAAATCAAAAACGCACAAAAAGATTCAGAAACAGCCCTTGATCCAGTCTTGTGCCAAACCGAAGTGCCAGAAGATATTTCTATGAGAAGAGTTTTCATAACTGAAGATGAGGCGCAAATGTTGGTCACATCAAAAAACAAAGAAGTAACCGATCAGGCAACCGTCATACTTCGTGGTTACAACGACGGTTGGTATATTGATGATATTCAATGCTCGCTTGGAGAATTCGCACCCGAAAGAGAGTTCAGTTTTGAGAAAGAAGGTTTCCTATTAAAAGATTCCATACCTGAACCTTACAACCCAAAAAATTGGCACTTAGTTTTTGAAGAAAACGGTCAATCTGGACATGTGGTGCCTCTATTCTTTGATTCAGAAACTCAATGCACCGATCTGAGCGGAAAAGAATCTATATGCAAACCAGAAGAATTCACTGAAGCTACAAAAGTGTTTGTTCGTAGCCAAATGACTGAACGCGGCGCTGATGTCAAGCAATTGCAATTTGTTAAATAAAATCTAAAAAATCATACGGTCAATAAAAATTTATGAAAGCGCTGGTGACTATCCAGGGATATTATTCTGTTGCATTTTTATTACTATGTTAAAAATACTTGTTTTTGTCTATATAACCAAAACTTTTTTTGTGTTACAATTGTCCAGCATATGAAAAATAATCACCTCGGGTTTTACGACTCAAGTTCACAAATTTAGCAGGGTAAAGTGAGCAAATAATTTGACAATAAACATCTTTACTATCTCAATAATTTACAAGAAAATTATGAAATAATAAAAATGAAACTTATAAAACCTAAAAAAATCAAAAACTGGATAATTTCACACAAAAAAACCAGTGTGTTTTTGATGTTATTAATTATTTTTACTGGTTATAAAATAGTTAGTGGTTTTAGTTCAGAAGAAAATAAATCCCAATACATCACCTCTATCGCAGAAAAAGGAGATATTGTTTCTTTGGTGAATGGTATCGGTCAAGTTTCTGCTTCCAATAGAGTAGATGTTGCATCTGAAGTTTCTGGTGACATAACTTTCATTCCCATAAAACTTGGTGACACAATTAAAAAAGGTCAGACTTTAGTAATTCTAGATAATAGAAATGCTTTAAGAACAGTGGAGAATGCAGAGTTAAGTTTAGAAAATGCCAAAATCGCTTATGAAAAATCTTTAAAAAAAGAAAATGATCAATCAGAAAATTCTCCGATCTCTGATTTAAACAAAGCTTATGATAATGGACTTACTGCTATATCTAATGCTTTGATTGATATTCCAGATATAGTAACTGGAATGAATAATATTTTTTATAACCCAACTCATTCTTCGTATTTTGGCGATATAAATATAAATTCAATCGCTGGCCAAACAGGAATTGATTATAAATATGAAGCAGGAAGAACATTTGATAGCGCAAAAAATGATTATGAAATTGTTTTTAGAACATACAAAACAATACGCACAGAAGATCGAGAAAAATTAGTGGCATTGATTGAAGACACTTATGCTATGGCAAAAAAATTACAATCAGCAGTAAACGGTTCTTATAACGCGATAGATTATATAAAACAAAGAATATCAACAAATATTCCTAACCAGATCGCCATTGATAAAAACACACTTGGGTCTTACATATCAAAACTTAATAGTCACACAAATTCTCTTTCAAATGTTTTAACAGCTATTGAAGATGCTAAAGATAGCGCTAGTTCAGCCACTCTTAATTTTAAATCAGCACAACTTAATCTAAGTAAAGCTGAAGATAGTTTACGTGACGCCAAAGAAAAATTAGCAAATCATTACATACGAGCACCGTTTGATGGAATAATAGGTAAAGTTTATATCGAAAATGGAGATAAAATAAATTCAAACGGAGTAGTAGCAACTATTATAACTAATGAAAAAATTGCTGAAATTTCTTTGAACGAAGTAGACGTATCCAAAGTAGAAACTGGTCAAAAAGCCACTCTTGTTTTTGATGCTATTGATAATTTAACTATAACCGGCACAGTCACAGAAGTAGATTTACTTGGCACTGTCACTCAAGGAGTTGTCAATTACACAGTTAAAATAGCTTTTGATGCAAATGATGAACGTATAAGAACTGGCATGAGTCTGTCAGCAGATATTGTAAGCGAATCAAAACAAAACATAATAAGAGTTCCAAATTCTGCTATTAAATTCAAAGGTGATAAAAGTTTTATAGAAACTCTAGACGAAAATGGCGCTATTATTCAAACGCCAGTTCAAATTGGTTTATCAAATGATGAATTTACAGAAATAATTTCTGGGCTCAATGAAGGCGAGACATACATATCTCGTTCTGTAACCCAATCATTTTTCCAAACCACATCTCCAGCCCCAAGTTTGTTTGGAGGAGGAGGTGGTGGTGGAGCTGGAAGAGCAGGAGGAGGAGCACCTTTCCAAAGATGATAGAAGTAAAAAATATCACAAAAATATACAGAACTGGAGAAATTGAATTCACTGCTTTGAAAGGAGTTAGTTTTTGTATAAACGACGGAGAATATGTGGCCATAATGGGACCAAGCGGTTCTGGAAAATCTACTCTTATGCATATTTTAGGAGCATTAGACATCCCCACCTCTGGAACATACTTTTTAGACAACAAGGATGTCTCCAAATTAAGCGACAATGAACTTGCAGATATAAGAAGAGATGAAATCGGATTTGTCTTTCAATCTTTCAATCTTTTACCCCGAACAACCGTTTTAAGAAATGTAATGTTGCCTTTGATTTATTCAGGAGTAAACAAAGAAAATCGGGAAAAGAAGGCTAGGGAAGCTTTACTTGCATCTGGACTCAATGAAGAACACTTTACTCACAAATCAAATGAACTTTCGGGTGGCCAAATTCAAAGAGTGGCTATCGCCAGAGCTCTAGTTAATGACCCAAAATTAATTTTAGCCGACGAACCAACCGGCAACTTAGATTCCAAAACAGGAGAAATTGTGCTTGATACTTTTCAAAAATTAAATAAAGAACTTGGTAGAACTATTATACTTATCACTCACGAACCAGAAGTGGCTAAACACGCAGACAGAATTATTCGTATTAGAGATGGGTTAATAGTGGAAGATAAGAAAAAATAAATTTTTAAAGATATGAAGATATCTGATATTTTAGAAGAAACATATACCGCATTAATTTCAAACAAAGCCAGAACCAGCCTTACTGTCTTAGGTATTGTAATTGGAATCGCTTCCGTTATCGCAATGATTTCTATCGGAGCAGGCGCTCAAGGCACAATTGAATCAAGTATTCAATCAATTGGATCTAATCTCATCACTGTAACTCCAGGAAATCAAGGAGGTATTGGTGCTCAAGTGAGTTCAGGTAGAGGTTCAGCCCGCACTTTAACTGAAGAAGATGCTTTGGCTATTTTAGAACAAGTAGATAATGTAAAATATGTCTCTCCAGAATTATCTGGAAGATATCAAGTAATAGCTAAAGGCGCCAATACTAATACTTCCGTTACTGGAGTAAACGAATCTTATACAACTGTAAGAAATATAAAAGTAGCAGAAGGTGAATTTATAAGCACACAACATCTTCGTAATTATTCAAGAGTAGCAGTGCTTGGACCAACTACTAGAGACGACTTATTTGGAGAAAACACTTATGCCATTGGGCAAAATATTCGCATCAATAATACGCAATTCAAGGTAATAGGTATAACTGAGTCAAAAGGGGGAAGTGGATTTACCAACCCAGATGACGCAATTTATATTCCACTCTCCAGTGCTCAAAGATTTCTGACTGGCTCCACTCACGTTTCTTCAATAGGTGTTCAAGCTTCTGATGCAGAATCAATGACTCAAGTTCAAAATGATCTAACTTTACTTTTACTTAATCGTCACAAAATTTCCGATCCAGAATTGGCTGATTTTAGCACTTTAAATCAGGCTGATATTTTAGCTACCGCTTCCTCTATAACCGATACTTTCACCATCTTCTTAGGTTCAGTAGCTGGCATTTCACTTGTAGTTGGCGGTATAGGAATTATGAATATGATGCTTACTACGGTCACCGAGAGAACACGTGAAATTGGGTTACGCAAAGCCATCGGCGCCAAAGCTAAAGATATAAATCTTCAATTTCTTGCCGAAGCTGTTATGCTAACATTTGCAGGAGGAGTAATCGGAGTGATACTTGGTTGGGCAATATCTTTTGGGGTTACATATTTTGATATATTACAAACCAAAGTTACCATCCAATCTGTCCTGCTTGCTTTTAGTATTTCAACAGCAATTGGTATTATTTTTGGCTATTACCCGGCACAAAGAGCTTCCAAACTCAATCCAATAGAAGCCCTTAGATACGAATAAATAATACAAAAAAACTTAAATTTGGGTTAAGCACAATATCACTCTTATCTTTTTTAATTTTAGTGTATAATGATTTCATTATGGCAAAAAGAAAAGCAACAAACACAAAAAGAAAAACATCGCGCTCCAGAAAAACTAAAAAAAGATTGGAAGCCAAACGAGCTAGACTTGCTACAAAGCGCAAGAGATAATAATCAGTATTTAACAAATTTCAAAAACTGCCCTTATTAAACTTAGGGAGCGGTTTTTTGTTTTAAAAAATGATATTATACAAATATGAAAAACGTTATAAAAATAGCATTAGTTTTATTAATTATTATAATTTTAATTTTCGCAATCAAAATCTTTTTGGTAGGATCAGGAAATGGTTGGGTTTGCCAAGATGGAATCTGGATCAAACGCGGCAATCATAATAAACCAATACCAGCAGAAGATTGTGGAGATATTCAAAATGAGCCAACAATCACTTATCACAATGCATCTGAGGATTTAATACAAATTGAATCCCCACTGCCAGATGCAAACGTTAACCAAGAATTTAACATCACCGGTCAAGCTAGAGGATATTGGTTTTTTGAAGCTTCTTTTCCAATCCAGATCTTAGATAAGGATAAAAATATTTTAGCTACAGCGATAGCTCAAGCAGAACCTGACCCAACCACAGGTGAAATAAATTGGATGACAGAAGATTTTGTATCTTTCAAAGCTCATATTAAACTCCCAGAAAATTATATTGGTCCAGCAACAATAATACTTAACAAAGATAATCCTTCTGGTTTGTCCGAAAATGAAGCTTCTGCATCGTTTCTTATCAATATAGGATCGTAAAGAATTTAATTATATTTTTTACTGATTAGTTCACGTGCCAGTTGCTGAGTCCGTGGTTATAAAGCGTTTCAAGAGAAAAAACACTTTATTTTTTGTAACAAATGAGGTATAATAAGGGGAAGTCCCCTTGAGGGGTTTTATTTTGAAAAAATGGAAATACGAAACATTGCAATCATCGCTCACGTAGACCATGGCAAAACAGCGCTTACTGACGCTATTTTGAAGCAAACTGGTTTTGAACAAGAAGGAGTATCTATGGACTCAAACGCGCTTGAAAAAGAACGTGGCATCACTATTTATTCCAAAAACGCTTCTCTTACATACAAAAATACCAAGATAAATTTGGTAGATACACCGGGGCACGCTGATTTTGGTTCTGAAGTAGAACGCATCTTACGCTCCATTGATTCAGTCATTTTGGTGGTAGACGCTCAAGAAGGACCTATGCCCCAAACTCGTTTTGTGCTCAAAAAATCTTTAGAAATCGGCCACAAACCGATTGTAGTTTTGAATAAAATAGATAAAGAAGCGGCCAACCCACAAAAAGCTCACGACGAAATTTTTGAATTATTTTTTGATTTAGGTGCCACAGAAGAACAGCTTGATTTCACAACTCTTTATGCCATAGCTAAAAAAGGAATCGCTCGGAAAAATTTAGACGACAAAAATGAAGACCTCAAACCCCTGCTTGACACCATTTTAGAAAAAGTGCCAGCTTCAAAAAGCGACAAAGAAGCTCCACTCAAAGCCCAACCTTTCAACTTAGCTTACGATAATTTTCTGGGCAGAATGGCAATCGCTAGAATTTACGAAGGCACACTTAAAGAAGGTCAGAAAGTTTTCATCAAAAAAACTTCTAGCGAGATAGAGGAAGGTAAAATTACCAAAATTTTTACTTTTGAAGGCATCGGTCGTAAAGAAGTCAAAGAAACGAGTGCGGGGGATATAGTTATGATTGCCGGATTGCCGAATATTTATATCGGCGACACTATTACAGATAATAAAGAAACAGAAAGTTTGCCAACTATAAAAATAGATGAACCGACTATCGCGTTGAATTTTTTAGTGAACGATTCTCCGTTTGCTGGTAGAGAAGGCAAATTCGTCACTAGCAGACAAATTAGAGAAAGATTAGAAAAAGAATTAGAAATTAACGTCGGACTCAAAGTAGATTTTTCTGGAGATAGTATGAAAGTTTATGGCAGAGGCGAATTGCATATTGCTGTGCTACTTGAAAATATGCGTCGCGAAGGTTTTGAATTACAAGTTTCTCAACCTCAAGTTATTATTAAAGAAATTGACGGTGTTAAATGCGAACCTTTTGAAGAAATCACCATTGATGTGCCAAATGAAATGCAGGGCACGGTCATAGAAAAATTAGGTCAAAGAGGCGCCATTATGGTCGGCACCAAACAATCCAACGATCGTTTGCGTCTCAATTTTGAAGGACCAACTAGAGGTCTTCTTGGATACAGAAATCAATTTATAGTAGACACCAAAGGTGAGGGTATCTTTTCAAGCAGAGTTATTGGCTTCAAACCTTGCGCCGGTGAAATTCAAAAGAAACAAACCGGTTCACAAACTTCAATGGCTAACGGTAAAGCCCTGGCTTTCGCTTTAGATAATTTACAAACTAGAGGCACTCTTTATATTGGACCAACCACCGAAGTTTATGAGGGTATGGTGATAGGCAACACTTCAAGAGGAGATGAATTAGTGGTTAATCCAACAAAAGGCAAGCAGCTCACCAATATGCGCGCCGCTGGCAGTGATGACAAAATATATCTAGCGCCACCACTGCCAATCACTATTGAAAACGGTCTAGAAATTATGGCCGAAGATGAATATCTAGAAATCACTCCCAAATCTGTGCGTTTACGTAAAAAATACTTAACCGAACTAGAGCGCACCAAAGCTAAATCTCACAACAAATCTTAAATTATTTCATTGCTTCAATTAAAACTTGCACCCCATCCCAAAAACCGTCGCCATCCGTATCGCGAAGTTTGGGATCGGTTGCAATACAAACCTGTCCTTCTTTAACACTTAAACACTCTTCTTCGTAATCTGGTCTGCCATCTTGATCGTTATCTTCGGTGTAACGCACAATTCTTTCATTTATTTCTTCTTCTGTTGCCGAACCTTTTGCAGTAACACCGCCAGCTGTAGGACTAAAACTTAAAAGTTTCCATTCACCATCATCGTCTTTTATTAAAAATATAAGACTGCGAAAACGACCGTATTGATCCAAAGCTGGAATAGATTCAGTCCAAAAATCAGTAGCCAAAATAATTTGTTTTTCATCACTCCAAACATTCACAAAATCCTCTTTTTTCAAAGCAGAACCATAAGCGTAGGCATTACTCATTCTAGTTTTACAATCAGCAAGAGTCTCTTCGTTTTCACAAACTGGAGATACTTTATAAACAATATTTTTAACCCCTTCTAAATCTTGAATTTTATTGTAAGAAAGATATTTTTGGAAAACTTGCCAAGCCATATCTTGATTATCAACATTTTTAAAACGTGGCATGAAAAAAATCGCCACAAGCCCAACAACAATAACCATTGCTAATAAAATCTTTTTAAGATTTTTCATTTTTTGAATAAGCTTTTGATAATTCTTTCATAAACCCCGGGCCATTATAAATCATTCCCGTCATAAGTTGCACTAAATCAGAACCGGCTCTAAATTTTTCTTTCATATTTTCCACAGACATCACACCTCCACAACCAATAATTGTAAACCTTCTTCCATAAGAAGCTCTAGTGTGTTTGATAAGATTGTCAGAAAGTTCTAAACACGGCTTACCAGAAAGTCCGCCACAATAATCTTTTGGCGCTTCATTCGGAAAATCTAAATCTTCATAATTTTTATTCAAATTTCCTATAATGACCCCTTTTATCATTTTAAACCTGCTCAAAACTTCCAGAAGTTCCCTAAACTTAGACCATTCTAAATTAATCGGCATCTTCACATAAACTGGTTTGTCACACTTCACAGCAGACAAACTCTCAAGTAAATCTGGTAAAATCCTAGGATCAGCAAAAGATTCGCCACCAAAAGAATTGGGACATGAAATATTGAGAGCATAATAATCTCCAACATTTTCCTCATTTAATCTTTTAAAACTATAAAAATAATCGGCAATACCTTCTTTGGTGTCTTGATTTTTACTATCATTAGTGCGAGCAATAGAAACTCCAATCACAAAATTTTTAGTTCGTTTGATTTTCTTTAATCTTTTTATAACTACTTCAACCCCGTGATTACGTAGACCCTTATTAACTATCAGGCTTTGAGATTTCGGCAATCTTTTTAGTCGCGGTTTTTTATTACCTTCACAAGGTCTTGCTGTGATTGAACCAATTTCTGCGCCACCAAAAGAAATTTCCGGCAAAATGTTTAAAAGTCTACCATTGTAATCAAAACCAGCTGACAATATAAAAGGGGTTTTATAAGTCAAACCATCAACAGTTTTAGAAATATCTCGGTCTTTATAGCCATAAAAAAAGCGGGTCAAATTTCTGGCAATACGATTTTTACCTAAAAGTTCACCTATGTAAACAAAAATATTGTGAATGAATTCTGGATTAAATTTGAAAAATATTGGTTTTAAAATCTTTTGGTAGAACATAGAGTATAATATATCACAAATGCAATCTTTAATAAAAAAACTAAACACCCCTAAAAAAATACAGGATTTTTTAGACGCAATACCTTTTAATTTTGAAAACGAAAGAGAAACTTATTGGCCACCTCAAAAAATATTAGAAAAGAAAAAAGCCCACTGTTTTGAAGGGGCGGTATTGGCTTGTTTTTGTTTACAGAAAAATAACATAGAAAATTATCTAATGGATTTAAAAGTTAAAAATCTTAAAAAAGACAGTGATCATACTTTATGTGTTTTTAAAATTAATGGATATTGGGGAGCAATAAGTAAAACCAATCATTCTGTCTTGCGTTTTCGCGATCCAATATATAAAAACTATCGTGAATTAGCGATGTCTTTTTATCATGAATATTTTTTAGATAAGAATGGTGAAAAAACCTTAAAATCATTTTCTAAACCTTTTGATATTTGGAAAAAATTTGGTGCAAATTGGGTTAATCAAGAAGAAGATTTAGATGAAATAGCTGAAGCGTTAGATAAATCGCCCCACATTGATTTTGTGCCAAAAGAAAACGCTAAATTTATCCGAAAAGCTGGACCAACTGAAATAAAAGGGGCTTCAATAGTGCAATGGAAACAAAATAAAAAAGTGTTAAAATGAGTGTATGAAAAAACAAACAATATCGTGGCTCATAATATTAGCTTTTGTTATTGTAGGCGTTGTGATTTTCGTATTGGGTAGCAAACCCGAAACACCGATTATAAACGAAAATGGTGAAATTAAAGGCAATTACACCTTGGCTGGCATTATGTCCTTAAACCAACCTTACAAATGCACCTTCACAAAATCAGACGAGATTTCAAATGTTTTAGGGGTTATTCACGTTAATAACAAAAATGCTTATGGTGAATTCAGAATCAGCACCACCATTTTAGGTAGTAGCGAACAATTCACCAGTTTCTTACTTTTGAATAATAAAGATGCTTATGTTTGGACTTCTCTTCAAAATATTGGCTATCAATCTAACGCCACCAAAAGCGCCAACAAAAGTTCTTCATTGAAAGATCAGGCTCAAATCATCGGTAGTCACGATAAAATGGACTATAATTGTTCTCCTTGGAAAGATTATGATGTTTCTGTTTTTGAGATACCAACTTTTATTGAGTTTAGTAGAGTATAGAATAATTATTTTTGTCCTCAATAATTAAATTATGTTAAATAAAACAAAATATCAGGATTCCAAATTTATATTTGTTGTTGGTATAGGCGGTTCTAACTTGGCCTCCAAAGCTGTTTGGAACGCTCTAACCTCACACAAATTAGAAAAAGATAAAAAAATATTTTTTTTAGAATCCCCAGAAGAACGTGAGTATAAAGAAATAGAAATTTTAATAAACAATAAAATCCTAAACCCAAACGAACTGGTTTTGGTTGTAATTAGCAAATCCGGCAAAACAGTAGAAACTTTAGAAACATTCAAAAAAATATCTAAAATTCTTGAGAAAAAATTTAGTAATTCTTTTAATGAAAGAACACTTATTATTTCCACTAAAGATAGTCCCTTATGGCAAGAAGCAGAAGAAAGAAATATGGAATGTGTAGAATGGGAAGGGAATATAGGAGGCAGGTTTAGCGCCTTCACAATTGCACACACGGCAATACTTTCAATAGCTGGTTTAGACACTGAGGCTTTCATAAATGGAAAAGAAAAAACAGAAAAAGAGTGTGTTAAAGAAAACAACGAAAACCCGGCTAAACATTTAGCACAAGAAATATTCAATTACCACAAAAAAGGCTTTGATATTTTAGATTTTTTTATTTTCAATTCAGAACTTGAAGATTTGGGGAAATGGTGTAGGCAACTGATTGCGGAAAGTCTTGCCACTCTTACACCAACAGTCTCCATTGGTCCAACTGATCTACATTCAATGCTTGAACTTTATTTGGGCGGACCTAAAAACAGATTTACAATTTTTGTAAAATCCCTCAAAGAGATTGCGGGAAGTATCAATAACGAAGCTTTTGAAAATGTCTCAACCGCTTACAAGAAAGCCGGATTGCCTTTTATAAAATACGAAATGGAAGAAATAAACGAACAAGAGCTTGGTAGTTTTATGGCTTTTATGATGAGGGTAGTTATAGAATTGGCAGAACTTTTAAAAATAGATCCCCACGATCAACCAGCGGTAGAAGCTTACAAAAAACAATTAGTCAATGATAATCAAAATTAAAAAATGAATTCTATACTTTTTGACATAGGAGCAACTAAAATAAGAATCGCTTATAGCGAAAATGGAGAATTTTTTGAAGAACCTAAGGTAATCTACACCCCCAAAGATTCGTTAGAAAATTTTCTCAAACTTTTTGAAGACATAGTAAAAGAGGTAACAAAAAATAGAGAAATAAAAGTTATAGTTGGTGGCATGACCAGAAGTATACCTTTTATAACTCCAGAAGAATTAAAAATAAAATTAAGCAGTATTTTTGGTGTTCCAGTTATTTTAGAAAACGACGCGGCAGTCGTTGGTCTTGGAGAAGCGCATTGGGGTGCCGGCAGAAATTTTAACATTGTTGCCTATATAACAGTTTCTACTGGTGTGGGAGGCGCCAGAATTGTTGGAGGTAAAATAGATGAACGAGCGATTGGTTTTGAACCAGGTAAACAAATTATAAATATTAGCCCTATACAAACCTTGGAAGATTTAATTTCTGGAAAAGCTTTAGAAGCCAGAACCAACCAAAAACCTAAAGATATTACTGATCAAGAAATTTGGGACGATCATGCTAGAAAACTAGCTATTGGTTTAAATAACATTATCGCGCATTGGTCACCAGACTGTGTTGTTTTGGGTGGTTCTATGATCACCGGCAATCCTTCAATACCAATGGAAAAAACCGAAGAATATTTAAAAGAAGTTCTGAAAATATATCCTAAATTACCGATAATTAAAAAAGCCGACCTTGGTGATTTTGGTGGTCTTTATGGTGCTCTAGTTTTAATTAAAAAACAATAAACATTATTAGCGGTTAATATTAAATATGATAAAGGAATTCAAACAATTTTTACTCCGAGGTAACGTAGTAGACTTAGCAGTAGGTGTCGTGATTGGGAGCGCTTTTGGTGCTGTAGTTGATGCTCTGGTTTCCAATCTTCTAACACCATTTATTTCTGCTATCGCCAAAGTGCCGGATTTTAGTAATTTATTATTTACAATAAATGGTAGCCAATTTAGATATGGTATTTTCTTGAACGCATTAATTTCATTTATCTTAGTGGCAGCCGCTATCTTTTTCTTTATAGTTAAACCAATGAATTTACTGGTTTCTCGTTCACACAAAGAAGCTCCGGTGAAGCCAACCACTAAAAAATGTCCAGAATGTTTAAGTGAGATACCAATCAACGCAAAACGTTGCGCTCATTGCGCTCAAATAATTACATAACCAAGTTGGGTATTCTCAATAAAGTAAAGAACGAACTTCTTAAAAAAGCCAACCAAAACCAAGCGAAGGTTTTTGCTGGATTTTTCAAAACTGGAAAAGGAGAATACGGAGAAGGTGAAAAATTTTTAGGGATTAAAACATTCAATCAAAAAGAGATTGTTAAAAAATATTCTCAAACAATATCTTTAGAAGAAATTTTGACACTGCTTCAAAAAAGTAAATGGCATGAAGAGAAAACGTTGGCTTTGCGATTTTTAGTGTTTAAATATAAAAAGGGAACAGAAGCAGAACGTAAAAAAATATTTCACCTTTATCTTAACAACACCGAATTTATCAACAATTGGGATTTGGTAGATATGACTTGCCAAGATATTGTTGGTAATTATTTGTTTGAAAAAGATCGAAAAATTTTGTATAAATTAGCAAAATCAAAAAACTTGTGGGAAAAACGTATTGCCATTGTTTCCACTCTTTATTTTATTTCTAAAAATCAACTTGATGACACTTTTAAATTGGCGGAGATACTGCTGTTTGATAAAAACGATTTAATCCACAAAGCTGTCGGTTGGGCACTTCGTGAGGCTGGAAAAAAAGATGAGAAAAAACTTTTAGCTTTTTTAAACAAATATAAACTTAAAATACCGCGCACCACTCTCCGATACGCCATAGAAAAATTACCTGAAAAAACAAGAAAAGAATTGATGAAAAAATAAGTTTTATATTAGAAACTAAGTGTCTAATGTTTATTTTTTATATTTTTATGTTATAATTTTGCGGTTATGCAAAGTCATAAAAAATTTAAAATTAACAAAGAATTTGAACCAGCGGGAGACCAACCACAATCTATTGAAAAACTGGTAAAAGGCATAAAGAAGGGTCTGAGACATCAGACTCTTTTAGGCGTAACTGGTTCGGGTAAAACTTTCACAATAGCCAATGTTATAAATGAAGTTCAAAAACCCACTCTTGTTATCGCTCACAACAAAACTTTAGCAGCCCAACTCGCTCAAGAGTACCGAGAATTTTTTCCTGAAAATGCTGTGCATTATTTTGTTTCTTATTATGACTACTACCAACCAGAAGCTTATATGCCCATATCTGATACATACATAGAAAAAGAAGCAATGATCAATGAAGAAATTGATAGATTGCGCCATGCTTCTACCCAAGCACTTTTAACTCGCGAAGATGTTATCATCGTGGCTTCAGTTTCTTGTATTTACGGTTTGGGTTCACCAGTAGAATACGAAAAGATAAATTTAAAAATCGCGACAGGAGAAAAAATTTCTCGCGCTGAATTTATACGCAAACTAATCAATATGCATTTTGAAAGAACTCCTTCCGATCTCAATCCGGGTCACTTCAGGGTCATCGGTAACAAAATAGAAATTATGCCTATCTCAGAAAAATCTATTTATGAAATAAATATCGCGGATGGAAAAATAGAAAAAATACTAAAAATAGATGCTATCACCAGAAACATTTTAGAAGAAATAGAAGTTTTTTTTCTTTTTCCTGCCAAACATTTTATTTCCACCAAAGAACAAAATGAAAAAGCTTTTAAAACTATCAGAGCAGAACTTGCCATCCAATTAAAAAAATTTGAAAAAGAAGGAAAATTGCTTGAAGCTGAGAGATTGAAACGTCGCACGAATTATGATTTAGCCCTCATCCGCGAAATAGGATATTGCAATGGTATAGAAAACTATTCTAGACATTTTTCAGGTAAAAAAGCGGGAGAAGCACCCGACACTTTACTGAGTTATTTTCCCCACAAAGAAAATGGGGAACCAGATTTTTTAACTATTATAGATGAATCTCACGTATCAGTGCCACAAATCGGCGCTATGTATGCGGGGGATGCTTCGCGCAAACAATCTTTAGTTGATTACGGCTTTAGACTGCCTTCCGCCAAGGACAACAGACCACTAACATTTCAAGAATTTGAAGAAAGAATAGGGCAAGTCATTTACACTAGCGCTACACCATCCACTTACGAAAACGAACACAGCCAACAAGTAGTAGAACAGGTCATTAGACCAACAGGTTTAATAGATCCGATTGTTGAAGTTAAACCAATTACAGAAAAAGGAAAATACAAAGGACAAATTGCCGATTTTATAGAAGAAGCTAAAAAAAATATTGAAAAAGGGGGCAGGGTAATAGCTACCACGCTCACCAAAAAAATGGCGGAAGATTTGAGTGAATACTTAAAAGAAAAAAATATAAAAGCTGAGTATTTACATAGCGATATAAAAACCATTGAGCGCATTGAAGTTTTAACTAGACTAAGAAAAGGCGAGTTTGATTGTTTGGTTGGGGTAAATCTTTTGCGAGAAGGGTTGGATTTACCAGAAGTAACTCTCATTGGTATTTTAGATGCTGATAAAGAAGGATTCTTGCGTAGCGACACTTCACTCATTCAAATAATTGGTCGCGCAGCGCGAAATGTAGATGGTAAAGTTATCTTGTATGCAGACCACATAACTGGTTCTATGGAAAGAGCTATTAATGAAACTAATCGGAGACGTGAAAAACAAATCGCTTATAACAAAAAGCACAACATCACCCCCAAAACCATTGTTAAAAAAATTCAAGACATTACCGACCAACTTAAAAGTGACCACGATAAGGCAGTAAGTGAAATCTTAAAAATTGACACAAATAAACTTGACCTAAAAACTAAAACTGGACAAATTAATCTTAAAAAGTTAATTCGCTCAAAAGAAAAACAAATGGAAGGGGCGGTTAAAGTGCTAGATTTTGAAACTGCGGCTCTTCTACGTGATGAAATTTTAGAACTACAAAAAATCGTAAAAATATGATATAATAAATAGGTAGCAAGTAATAAATTTAATCTATACCTATAGAGAAATCTGTAGGTGTAATTTGTGTGTTTATGGACAAAAAGTCGGAAGACAAAATAATAGTCAGAGGAGCAAGAACTAACAATCTGAAGGATATTACCGTTGAGATGCCTCGTAATAAAATGATTGCTTTCACAGGACTTTCCGGGTCGGGCAAGTCTTCTTTAGCGTTTGATACTATTTTTGCTGAAGGACAGAGAAGATATGTAGAATCACTTTCTAGCTATGCTCGCCATTTTTTGCATCAAATGCAAAAACCTGACGTAGATGAAATTGAAGGTCTCTCACCAGCTATTTCCATTGATCAAAAATCTCGTTCCAACAACCCGCGCTCAACAGTTGCCACTATCACTGAAATATACGATTACCTCAGAATTTTATATGCCCGAATTGGACATCCATATTGCTTAGTGTGTGGTGAAGAAATCAAAAAACTTTCCAACGAAGAAATCAAAAATTTTGTTTTAGAAAAAATAAACACTAATCAGTCTCGCTTCACAGAAACCACAAATAAAAAGAAAATTCCGTTGCCAATTTATGTAGAAATTTTCGCGCCCTTGGTTCAAGGAAGAAAGGGTGAATATTATCAACTTCTTTATGATTTGCTGGGCAAAGGTTATCTGCAGGTGCTTATTGATGGTCAAAAAAAATCTCTGCGTGAACAGATTATCCTTTCAAAAAATAAGAGGCACAATATTGATGTGTTGGTAGACAGCATCAGTATGCTGGATTTCATAAATGACCCTAAAAGCGCCGAGGAAAGACTTTTTGAAGACTTGGAAAAAGCTTTAGAAGAATCTGGTGGCACCGTCAAAATAATTTTCAGAGATATGGCTGAAGAAAAAAAGAAAGATTATGTGCCAGATGAATTTTTTATGTCTAACAAGCTTTCTTGCCCCAATGATGGTTATTCTTATCCAGAAGTAGAACCGAGACTTTTTTCTTTCAATTCACCGTATGGCGCTTGTCCTGTATGCAATGGTCTCGGCACTAGACATTTTTTTGGCGATGAAGTTTGTCCGGTTTGTAATGGCGCAAGACTTCGACCAGAAGCTTTACAAATTTTGATAAACAAAAAAAATATTGTTGATCTAACCGCTATGTCTATCAAAGAGGCTTATGATTTTTTTACCCAACTAAAACTCACCGAAAGAGAAAAAAATATTTCCAAAGTTATACTAAAAGAAATAGAATCCCGATTACAATTTATGATCAACGTTGGGGTTGACTACCTTTCTCTTGATCGCAGAGCTCACACTCTCTCCGGCGGAGAAGCTCAACGTATACGTTTGGCCAGTCAACTTGGCTCTGGTTTAGTAGGAGCTTTATATGTGTTAGATGAACCTACTATTGGTTTGCACTCACGCGACAACGATCGCTTAATCAAAACCTTGCTGTCGCTACGCGATCTAGGCAACACTATTATTGTAGTGGAACATGACGAAGACACTATTTTTGCTTCCGACTACATTGTTGATATTGGACCAGAAGCTGGTATTCATGGCGGAAAAGTGGTGGTTTCTGGATACTTAGAAGAACTGTTAACCGCTAAACAAAACAAATCGGGTTCTGTAACTTTGGATTATTTGCGCGGTGAAAAAGTAATAGAGACCCCAGAAAAAAGAAGGGGGCAGAATAAGGGTTCAATTCAAATTCGGGGAGGCAATATTTTTAATATTAAAAATATGAATGTAGATATACCGCTTGGCAAATTTGTCGCTGTAACCGGCGTTTCTGGTTCTGGTAAGTCTTCTTTAGTTTACGAAATTTTACACAAAAACTTACGAGCTCGTCTTGAACGCAAATATCGCACCAACGAAATTTTTAATTGTAAATCTTTCACAGGCACCGAATATATCGGTCGGTCAATTTTGATAGATCAATCTCCAATAGGTCGCACACCAAGATCTAACCCAGCCACTTATACTGGCGCTTGGACATTCATTAGAGAACTTTTTGCTGAAACTCCAGAAGCAAAAGCTAGAGGCTGGAGCGCGAGCAGATTTTCATTTAATGTAAAAGGGGGGCGTTGCGAAGTCTGCGGAGGCAATGGTGAAATAGAAGTTGAAATGAGTTTCTTGCCTACGGTTTATATACCTTGTGATGTTTGTCGAGGTAAAAGATTTATGAAAGAGACTCTAGAAGTGAAATACAAAAAGAAAAATATCTACGAAATACTTGAAATGACCATAGAAGAAGCGTTAAAGTTTTTTGAAGACATTCCAGCTATTTATGACAGACTTAAAACTTTAAACGAAGTGGGTTTGGGTTATTTAAAATTGGGACAGTCGGCGACCACACTTTCTGGTGGGGAAGCTCAACGTATTAAAATATCAAGCGAACTTTATCGTCCTCATCTACAAAAAACTATTTATTTGCTTGATGAACCTACTATTGGTTTACACTACGAAGATGTGAAAAAACTTATAGAAATTTTACAAAAATTGGTAAATAGAGGAAACACCGTAATCGTGATTGAGCATAATATGGATGTTATAAAATCCTGCGATTATGTGCTTGATATCGGCCCGGAAGGTGGTAATGGTGGAGGAAAACTTATAGCCAAAGGCACACCAGAAGATATCGCCAACAACCCCAAATCTTACACTGGAAAATATCTCAAAAAGGTACTGAAATATTCTTGAAAATGAAAAAAGTTGGTATAAAAAATAAAATCTCTAAATTGCCAGAAGCGCCGGGGGTGTATTTTTTTCTAAAAAATAAAAAGATTATTTATATCGGCAAAGCCACTTCATTGAGAGACAGGGTAAAAAGCTATTTCAGTAAAAACATTGAAGAAACTAGAGGACCTTTAATTTCTAAAATGCTAGATGAGTTTACCGATATTAAATTTCAAAAAACTGATTCGGTTTTAGAAGCCTTGATATTGGAAGCTAATTTAATCAAGAAACACCAACCCAAAGCCAATACTGACTTAAAAGACGATAAAAGTTTTAATTATGTTGTTATTACTAAGGAAGATTTTCCAAGAGTTTTAATGGTTAGAGGAAAAGAGCTTGAGGAAATATGTTCACCACACACTTCACGTTCGGCTCAGCTAGCCCCACCAAATTTTTCTCAAAAAGATAGTTTAAAAACTTTATCTATAGCACACTCTTTTGGTCCTTTTACAAATAGTGGTCAACTAAAAGAAGCTCTGAAAATTATTCGTAAACTTTTTCCGTTTAGAGACAAATGTATTCCGTTACAAACAAAATTACTTACCAAGCGTAATTTTAACAAAGCGGGATGTTTCAACAGACAGATTGGACTTTGCCCCGGAGTTTGCACCGGCGAAATATCAAAAAAGGACTACGCTAAAATTATCAAAAATATTGTTTTGTTTTTTGAAGGAAAGAAAAAAATCTTAATCAAGAATTTAGAAAAACAAATGAAGACTTTCGCTAAAGCATATGAATTTGAAAAAGCTGACAAAATAAAAAGACAAATTTTTTCTTTAAACCATATTCAAGATATTGCTCTTATTAAAGAGCAAACAAAAACACTTTTTGATACCAATTTCCGAATAGAAGCTTATGACATTGCGCACCTCTCTGGTTCTAATATGGTGGGCAGTATGGTGGTTATTGAAAACGGAGCACCTAAAAAATCCAATTATCGTAAATTTCACATAAAAGGACAACTCGGCGCTGATGATACCAAAGCTCTTTCTGAAATTTTAAACCGCAGACTAGCACATATTGAATGGCCTCTGCCAAATCTCGTGGTAATTGATGGAGGTATGGCTCAAAAAAAAGTAGCCGAAAAAATTTTGAAAAAAAATAATTTAAACATACCCGTTGTCTCGGTAGTTAAAGATGAAAAACACAAACCAAAAGAAATATTGGGGTTAAAAAACGAATTAAAAACTCTAAATCACGGCAAAAAAGAAAAGGGGGTAAAAAAATATGCAGAATTTGAAAATGAAATATTATTAGCTAATGCCGAAGCTCATCGTTTTGCCATAAGTTTCCATAGAAATCTCCAGCGAAAATTATCTTAATTTAAGTTATAATAATAGAATATGAATAAAAATAATTGGACAGATAAATATAGTTTGGGAATAAAACAAATTGATGAACAACATAAACATTTTCTTGAAATGGTTGATGACATTATTGAAATGACAGGTCAAGAGAAAATTGATATTCGTGAATTATTATTTAAAATCAACGATCTTAGCAATTATTCGGTTTATCATATGATGACCGAAGAAGATATATTTAAACAGTATGGTTATCCAGAAACACAAGAACACACAGAAGCTCATAATGCTTACCGCTTAAAAATGAAAGAATTTGCTTACGAAGCTGAAAAAGAAGAAACTGACGCTAAAAAAATAGCCCTTGACGTGGCTAGTTTTGCGGGTAGCTGGCTCATAAATCACATAATGGATATGGACCAAAAATACACCGACTTTATGCGTAAAAACGATATAAAATAGCGATAGAAAATTATCGCTTAAATATCCCCAAAAAGAATAGATACTAAAAACTTTTTTATTATAAAATACAAGTGATAGTTTTTTATTTAGCAACTCATTATCATTAATTTTTAAATATGGAGAATAATAATCTAAATGATGGATTCAAATCTTCCGTCCAACCTCCAACTGACCAAAACAGCCCCAAAAAGAAATCTTGGTGGGTGTGGTTAGTAACAGCTGTCGTTGTAATAATTTTGGGAGGAATTATGTTTTTTGGTGAAAAAATTGGCTTAAATTTAACCTCTACCCCAAGTTATCCAATCACATACCAAACTCCACTCGTTGATGTTCCGTTCGTGCGTCAAGAGATAAATATAAAACCTGAAATCTCTCAAAATTTTTCAATTTCTGAAATCAAAAACATTACCGACATAGAAGAAGAATATGGATTTAAGTTTACTCCAGATGAGCTAGCCAAGTTAGAGCAAAACAAGTTTGTTATGAAAAATTTGTTAGATACAAATATTATTGGTGCTGAAAATCGCCTTTTCGTTGATACTTACAGCAGAGAACTTATCGCTTTGTATGAAAAAGTAAGGGGTGATTATGATTATAGAGACAGAAATCAAGCCAATGCGGTTTTTATCACTTCTGATTCTGTAATGAGCCTCTTCTCAATCCTATCCGTTGAACTTTTAAAAGAAATTGAAAACGAATATCTTTATGATCAAACTCTTGCCATAACTAAAACTATGTTTGATCAAGCTTCTGCCAAGCTTCAAGGAGCCACAACAACAGAAGAACAAAAAGAGTGGACTAAGGTTAGAAATTATTTTGCCGTTCCTTACACCTTGCTTTCAACTTATATGAAGCCAATCAACGCTAATGATTATTGGAACTCAGATTACAGTATGAGTATGGAAGAAATGCAGGCTGATTACACACTCAAAGACAAAGAAGCAGATAGTTTAGATAAAATGGTCACTTTTGTAAAAAGACTAAACCTTGATAAAGAAAGTGAGACTGCAGTGCTTGCGGATGTTGAAAAATCTTATGAAGCTCAAGATCCAAGAGGTATTCCTTCTGTATTTGAAGCTGAATTTAATGATCCAGCTATTACTGCCAAAATCAGAGTTGAAGTTCCGTTTTCTTTGTTCAAGCCCCGAGGCACATACACAAGTAGTTCATTGCGCAGACAATATTTCAGAGCGGTCCAATGGTACCAACAGATTCCTTTTTTGCTGAGTAGCCAAGATTTGACCAATTACGCGCTTAATATTGGAGAATTAATTCAAGAAGATAAAAATGTTGCCGAGCAATACAACTCGCTCTCATCACTAATAGCGTTTGTTGTGGGAGAAAGTGATGATTTGGATATAAGCGACTACGTTGCCGCAATAAATGATCTTGGTTCCAAAGCTCGTAACGAAAAAGTTTTGGGTGATTATTTAGAAAAAAGAAAATCAGAATCAAAAATTAAAGCTATGCCAGTAAAAATAAATCCAGACGAAACGGTTACGATACAGGATGAAATGAAAGCTCTCATCGGTATGCGATTTATGAGCGCCAAATTTATTCCCGATTCTTACTGGACAAGCAAGTTAACTCAAGGCGATGAAAAGCCGGCGGTAAAGGGGCAAAGACTTCCTAGTATGGCTTCTTCTCTTGAGGTTATGTCTATATTAGGTTCTCCTTATGCCACTTCTCGTCTAACAGATTTACCTTTTTATTTAGAAAGCAAACAAGCAATAGACACAAGACTTGAAGAACTAAAAACGGAGGTAAATGGTTGGAATGAAGATTATTGGAAAAGTAATCTTTACACCAGCTCTTTGTGGTCAATCTCTGGTATGTTTGATTGGCTAACAGAAAACAAACTATCTCTACCGCAATTTATGCAATCTCCACTTTGGGAAGCTAAAACTTTGCTCACCGGATCAGGTTTTTGGACCGAATTAAGGCACACCTCACTCCTTTACGCTAAACAAGCATTTGCCGAGATGGGGGCTGGGATAGAAGAGTGTAATACCAAAAAAATACCAGAAGCTCCGAAAGGTTATGTAGAACCACAAGCTGAAGTTTATGATCGCTTGTATTACACTGCTCAAAGATTGGCTGAAGAATATAAAGCCAGAGGACTAAAATTGGATAATATGCCACAGTTAGAAAATTATATAGAATTCCTTGCAATTATAAGAGAATATACAAAATTAGAATTGGAAAATAGTGTTTTCACTGAATCTTTTACAACAAAAGAATATTATGCAGAATGCGTTGAACATATTATTTCTCCAGAATCAAAAGTAAACAGAGAAGGTCTGGGAGTAACTAGTAGATGGGAAGAACTTAGAGTAGGTTTAATAAGCAGAATGATGGGTTCTTTACCTACTTCTGTAGAAGGTCCAACACTTGGAATTAAAGATAAGCGGGCCGCAATGGTTGTGGATATTCACACTGACAAAAGGGGAAACGTGCTGGAAGAAGGCACGGGAGTTCCTAGAGTAATTTTTGTAGCCGTAAAAGACGCAAACGGACCCCGATTAACTGTTGGCTTCACTTATTCTCAATATGAATTTACAACCCCAGGCGAGAGATTAACTGATGAAGCCTGGCAAAAAGAATTCTATACTGATTCGGGTAGAAATTCTGTAATCACTTACAAACCAAAAAGTGATTGGCCAAATATAAATAAATGGTTTCAAGAACTTTTGGGAAGCAAATAATTTTAGGATTCGTAGCAATCGGATTGATTGTGGTTTTGGGTTGGTGCACTTCTTCGTCTGATTCTTACAATCCTACATATTCTGCAACTGCAAATATTTTAGACCTTACAGTGGTTGATGGAATCATTTCAGCAGATAAAAATTATAATGATAATGGAGCGGTAAAAGCTGTCTTGGTCCCGCACCACTTAGTAGCTTCAAAATCCATCGCTTTGGGTATCAAAGCATTGGCTTCTTCAACACCTAAAAAAATTATCATTATATCTCCAGATCATTTTCGTCTCTGCCCCAAATTACTGTGCACAACCAAAGGGAGCTATGACACTTTTTTTGGAAATATTTCAATTTCCGAAAAAGACGTAATTAAGTTAGCAAAAGCTTCTAATTTAGTAGCGTATTCTACTCTTTTTAAAGAGGAACATGGTATTTACAGTATAGTTCCATTCATTAAACACTACATTCCTGAGTCGCAAATTGTTCCCATTGTTATATCTCAACGAAGTCTAGGCACTGAGCAAAACCGATCCGACATCCTTAAAATTTTAAAATCTATTTTGATTCAAAAAAATACAGCCCTGATTATCAGTAGCGATTTTTCCCATTACTTACCATTATCTGAATCTAATAAAATGGATCGTAAAACCCAAAACTCATTCTGTTCTGGCAACAGTCAAGAAATTCTAAACCTTCATAATCCAAACCAAAGTGATTGTCCTTTGTGTTTGTGGATTTTAGAACAAGAAGCAAAAGAATTAGGATTTTGGAATCCTAACATTATTTCCCATACTAATTCTGCTGAGCTACTGGGAGACCTCTCCGCCGAAGAAACCACAAGTCATTTTACTTTAACTTTTTCTCAATCCTCACTTTTTACCAACTGTGAAATTGTCCAGTAAAACAAAAAGTTTCTTTTTTGTGAAAAATCCAGTAAAATCCATTTGTTATGGCAAAACTAAGTATCGGCATGACCAGAACACAAGCCAATCTCCTATAATAAACTATGACAATAATCTCCGTCTTTCTTCAAATTCACTCAAACTTTCAGAAATTGAATGGTCATTCTGCGGTATTGCTAGTATTGAGTTGCGTGCCTTAGAGACAGACACTTTAAGAAAACATCTTATCCAAACTGGCCGCATAAATGATCTTTGAGTTCTTATTTTCCAAATGGCCTCTTCTTTGATACAATCAGGAAGAGGCCATTTTTAATTTCAATAATATCTAAAAACATGGAACAAAATAAAACCATAGAAAAAGCAGGGGCCATCATATTTAGTAATATAGATAAAAATAACATAGCTTTATTATACAGAGGTAAACAACAGGATTGGTCTTTTCCGAAAGGTCATGCCGAAGAAGGAGAAGAATCTGTTCAAACTATGATAAGGGAAATAAAAGAAGAAACTGGGTTGGATGTAAAAATATTACAATCTCTGCCAAGTTTAGATTACACACACCCTAATGGAAACACAATATCAACTAAAATGTTTTTGGTTCAATCAGAAGATGATTCCAAAGTAAAACTTGAAAATCCTGATGATGATATAAAATGGATAGCAATAAATGAAGTATCTCAAACACTTAGTTATGATAATCTTAAAGAATATTTCGAGAAAATTTATCCTATTTTAGAAAAACTCACGATTAGCGAGTAATCCAAAATTCATTAATCCCACAATATCTAGATAATAAACTAGATATTTTATTGTTTTTAAGAAATATTTCAGTAAATTTCGGCAATCCTATTTCTTTAAAACCAAAACCGTAAATTTTTTTAAGCTTGAAATTTTTAGATACAAGTTTCTTCCAATGTGAAGTTGGTAAATATCGTTCATTCCCAAAACCTTTAGCTCTGTATTCAGATGACATAAAATTTGTAGGGGCATCAAATATTACCAAAGGTGCTACTTCTAACTGGATATTTAATAATTTTATTATTTCCTCGTCTGAGTAATGTTCAAGCATTCCATGAGATAAAACACAATCAATATACTTTTATATCAACAAATGTGTCATACAACAAAGAAACTAGAGAAATGTTGCCTATAGACGGTTTTGTCATCCCTGAAAAGGTTATATTAGAATGTAAGTTAATTGGTGATTGCGATGAATAAAAAAGGGGATAAAGTAAAAATAATATGGCAAGACACAAAAATGTTTTCTCCCAAAAACAAACATATTGAATTGTCTACTATGGAGACGGTTGGTTTTTTCGAAAATGAATATGATGATTATCTTTTGGTTAAAAATATTGAAACCAAAAATATAAAAACTGGTAAAAAACACCCAAAGCAAGACCCATATTTTTATTTGATCCCAAAAGGAATGGTTGAAAAAATCAAAACAATTTAATTTTTTCTTTAATGAAGAATATGTTAAGCCAGTGAGAGAGAACGTTCGCAAACTTGAAGATCAAATGTTAGCGGCAAACTTGGAAAAAAAGGAAAAAAATGAGATACTACTTCCTAGCGGAGATGAAATCGGAACTTTTGCCCAAGAAGTAAGGAAAGACTAAAAAGTGATGAAATAATTTTTGAAGTTAGACGGTTGCTGATTAAAAAATTAGTTGATAAAGTCATTACTGATCAAAAATCTTTGCAAGTTTATGGAGCACTTAATTTAAACGAAATCAATGTCTTCTTGCAAACTAAGTATCGGCATTGTTGGTCTGCCAAACGTGGGAAAGTCCACGCTTTTTAATGCACTTACTAAAAAACAAGTGCCAGCTGAAAATTATCCTTTCTGCACCATTGATCCATCAGTTGGTATTATTCCGGTGCCCGACGAAAGATTAGAAAAATTAAATGAGTTTTCAAAATCAAAAAAGAAAATCCCAGCGGTTGTAGAATTTGTAGATATTGCTGGTCTCGTGCGTGGCGCTTCAAAGGGAGAGGGGAAAGGCAATGATTTTCTTCAACATATCAGAGAATGCGACGCTATTGCTGAAGTAGTGCGCATTTTTGATGATAAAGAAATTTTGCACGTAGAAGGCAAAGTTGATCCACTTTCTGACATTGAAACAATCAATCTAGAACTTATCTTGAAAGATATGGAAACTGTTTCCAAAAGACTTGGTAGTTTAGAGAAAGAAATTCGTGCTGGTAAAAAAGAAGCTTTTTGGGAAAAATCTGGTTTAGAAAAAGTGCAAAAGAAATTGGAAAAGGGGGAAATGGCTTCTGCCGTATTTGAAAATTTAGACGACCAAGAAAAACCTTTTGTTAAAAATATGCAACTCTTAACAATGAAACCACTGCTTTATGTTTTAAACACTTCAGAAGCTAGCGAAAATAGAAATGATATAGAAGACAAAATTCCTGGCCCTTTTGTAAAAGTGGATCCAGTTTTTGAAAAAGGGCTTGGCGATTTGATAACTAAAGCTTACGAAACTTTAGATCTCATTACTTACTTTACTACAGGTGAAGACGAGACGCGAGGATGGACGATCAAAAGAAACTCAACTGCGCCTGTCGCCGGAATGGCAATACACACCGATTTTCGTGATAAATTTATCCGCGCAGAAGTTATTGAGTGGAACAAACTTCTTGAAGCTGGTAGTTACGCTAATGCTCGCGAAAAAGGTTGGATTCGCACCGAAGGCAAAACTTACATTGTTAAAGATGGTGATGTAATAGAGTTTAAGATATAACGATTTATTTTATAACCTATAACCCTATTATATCAAATTTACCAAATATTGTCAAGGTATAAATGAGGGTTTTTGTTACCCAGTAATTAAATCTAGTCTAGAGACGGCTACAAATTCAAACTATTTTATGGTATAATGTTTTGGTGTTTATAGTGTTACTTATAATAGTATTTATATTAGTAGTTTTATTAGTTCTAATTTTTAGAAATATGGAAAATTCTAAAACAACAGCCAAAGATTTTTTTCTCCATCTTGGCGTTATGGTTAGTCTTTACACAATAACAATCAGCTTCATCAATCTAATTTTTAAAATTATAAACAAAGCTCTTCCAGAAATTAATTCCAACGCATACGCTTGGGGAACGGGTTCTCAAATCAGTATGCCAATCGCCACCCTGATCGTTTTCTTCCCAATTTTTGTTGTCCTTTCAAAAATGGTCCACAAAATTTACACTCAAAACTCAGACAAAAAAGATTTACCGATCAGAAAATGGTTAACTTATGTCACACTTTTCATAGCTGGCGTAGCTTTATCAAGCGACCTCGTAACCGTGCTTTATAAATTTCTTGACGGACAAAATTTAACTTTTGCTTTTATACTCAAAGCATTAACAATACTCATTGTAGCTGGAGCTATTTTTTGGTTCTACATTCAAGATATTCGGGAAAAAATTTCTCCAAAACAAAAGAAAGTTTGGGTTATTGCTATAGGAACAGTTATTTTAATCGCTATTATTACAGGCTTTAGTATTGTAGGTTCACCTAAGACTCAAAGACTCATAAAATACGATAACCAAAAAATAGAAGACTTAAAAGATATTCAATGGCAAGTTATAGATTATTGGCAAATAAATGGCAAGTTACCTAAAAGTTTAAGCGAAATGTCAGAAAGTCAACAAAGACGAGGTGTAATCATTCCAAAAGATCCTCAATTGAAAACAAATTACGAATACAGACAAACGGACACAATGAATTTTGAACTTTGCGCTGAATTTAATAAGGAAGACTTAACAAAAAATTTTTATTTTAAAGGAGAAGCGCAAGCTTTAATAGAAGAAAGCATAATTCAAAACAACAATTGGAATCATGGCTCCGGTCGTGTATGTTTTCCTCGGGTTATTGATCACGAAATTTACCCAACTCAAGTGAGAGGGTAATCTCTGTTAAGTTTAGTTAAAAACTATTCTAAATACCTCAATTGTGTTCACTATTGAGACATTTAGATTTTTATTGTATATTAGTGTTTATGCAAAAATCATACGATCCAAGTAAAATTGAAAAAAAATGGCAAACGGTTTGGGAAAAGAAAAAAGTTTTCCAAACAAAAGACAAATCTAAGAAACCAAAATTTTATGGACTTATAGAATTTCCATACCCATCAGGAGATGGCCTTCATGTGGGACACGTGCGTAGCAATACAGCTATGGACATTATTACACGAAAGAAAAGGATGGAAGGTTTCAATGTTTTGTATCCGATAGGTTATGACTCTTTTGGTTTACCAACCGAGAACTATGCGATCAAAACAGGAGTGCAGCCAGAAATAGTAACCAAAAAAAATATAAAAATTTTTCGTAAACAATTAAAATCTCTAGGTTTTTCTTTTGATTGGGATAGAGAAATTAATACCAGTGATCCAAAATATTTTAAATGGACTCAATGGATTTTCTTAAAATTTTTAGAAAAAGGTTTAGCTTATAAAGCTAAAATTGATATTAACTGGTGTCCTAGATGTAAAATTGGTTTGGCAAATGAAGAAGTGATTGGAGGCAATTGCGAAAGATGTGGTGCTCCAGTAGAAAAAAGAGAGAAAGAACAATGGATGCTTGCCATTACTAAATACGCAGAAAGATTAATAAAAGATTTAGACACTGTAGATTATCTTGAACAAATCAAAACTCAACAAAAAAATTGGATTGGAAAATCCGAGGGAACCTTACTGAAATTTCAAATATCAAATTCTCAATCTCAAAATAACGAAAAAATGGAGATAGAAGTTTTCACCACCAGAGCTGACACGCTTTTTGGTGTCACTTACATAGTGCTCGCGCCCGAACACGAACTGGTCAAAAAACTAATTGCAGATCCTCAATTTCAAATTTCAAATAAAGAAGAAATCAAAAAATATATAAAAGATTCTAAAAACAGAACAGAAATAGAAAGAACAAACGAAGAGAAAGAAAAAACCGGAGTAGAGATCAAAGGGGTCAAAGCGATAAATCCAGCCAACGGGGAAGAAGTGTCTGTCTTTATCGCTGATTACGTTCTTGCGAATTATGGGACCGGCGCCGTAATGGCTGTGCCGGCTCACGACGAACGCGATTATAAATTTGCCAAAAAATATAATTTACCAATTATTGAAGTAATAAGCGGAGGCAATATTTCAGAAAAAGCTTTTATAGATTACGGAATGCTGATAAATTCTAAAAACTTCAATGGAATGAAAAGCGAGGAAGCCATAAAAGCTATCACTACCCAATTTGGTAAAAGTGTGGTGAAATATAAACTGCGAGATTGGGTATTTAGTAGACAAAGATATTGGGGAGAACCGATACCAGTCGTCCACTGTGAAAAATGCGGTATAGTTCCACTCAAAGAAAAAGATCTGCCTCTTAAACTACCGAAAGTAAAAAATTATGAACCAACTGACACAGGCGAATCTCCTTTAGCTTCTATTACCAAATGGGTCAATACTAAATGTCCAAAATGTGGCGGTTTTGCCAAAAGAGAAACTGACACTATGCCTAATTGGGCTGGTAGTTCTTGGTATTTCCTTAGATATACCGACCCTAAAAACACCAAAAAATTTGCCGATTTCAAAAAATTAAAATATTGGACACCGATAGACTGGTATAACGGAGGAATGGAACACGTCACTTTACATCTTCTGTATTCCAGATTTTGGCACAAATTTTTGTATGATCTAAAACTAGTTCCCACTAAAGAGCCTTATAAAAAACGCACCACCCACGGTATGATTCTTGGCGAAGGGGGAGAAAAAATGTCTAAGTCGCTTGGCAATGTAATAAATCCAGACACGATTGTAAAAACTTTTGGAGCTGATACTTTGCGCGTTTATGAAATGTTTATGGGACCATTTGATCAAGCAATATCTTGGGGAGAAAATAACATTGTCGGTGTTAGAAGATTTTTAGAGAAAGTTTGGAAACTCCAATTTAAAGTTTCTAAAATTGCCAAAACCAACGAAAAATTAGAAACACTTTTGCACAAAACAATCAAAAAAGTGGGTGAAGATATTGAGTCTATGAGTTTCAACACTGCTATTTCCGCTATGATGATTTTGGCTAATGAGATGGAAAAAGAACCTGCCATCACAAAAAAGGATTTTGAGATCTTTATAACAATTCTTTCACCATTTGCTCCACACATTGCGGAAGAAATTTGGTCAAATTTAGGAAACAAATCACTCATCGCAGAAACAAAGTGGCCAAGTTTTGACAAAAAGAAAATAGTCCAAGAAAAAGTTACTATTATGGTTCAAGTGAACGGCAAAATCAGAGCGCAATTTGAAGCGGAAAGAGACATTTCTGAATCTGTGGCTAAAAATAAGGCTATTTCACTGCCAGAAGTTCAAAAATGGCTCGCAAAAGGGGAGATAAAAAAAGTTATATTTGTCTCTGGAAAAATCATAAATTTTGTGATTTAAAAATAATATTTGACAAAAAATCTCCTTGTGATACTGTTAGAGCGCTAAATATGTTATAATATTGATATAACAATCATTAAAAAATCACACATCAAACAACAAACGATGTAGCCTAATTTTACTTAAAAATATGACAAAAGAAGTTTCTAAAAACAAAATAATTAATCTTTCATTCAACCCAAAACAAGTTGTAAAGAGGCTTCTTAGTCCATTATCTGATAGAGCGCAGGACGTCATAATTGGCAGGTTTGGCTTAAACGCAACCGGTAGTGATATGACTTTAGAAGCTATTGGCAAAAAATACGGCATTACCAGAGAAAGGGTCAGACAAATTGAAAATTACGCAATCAACCACATCAGAAAATCTAGCGCTTTTGAAAAAGAGTCTCCAGTTTTTGAAGAACTAAAAAACACTATCAGAAAAATGGGGGGTGTCGTTTCTGAGGAAGATTTGCTAAACCAACTCGGCAAAGACACAGTCACTAAAAAATATATCCATTTTCTTTTAGTTGTCAGCAATGATTTTGATAAGGTAAAAGAAAGTGCAGAATTCAAACATCATTGGAGTATAGATAAAAATCTTACTGGACAAATTCATAAAGCTTTAAGAGACCTTTATGCTCAACTTGGCGACGATGAAATTATTCCTGAATCTGAAATCGTTTCTTCTTTCCTAACTCACCTAAAAGATATTTCTGATGAATATAAACAAAATGAAATACTTGTTCGTTGGCTTTCCATATCAAAAAATATTGCTAAAAATCCGCTTGGCGACTGGGGCAAATCAAAATCCTCAAACATCAAAACTAAAGGTATTCGTGATTATGCCTATCTGGTCCTTCGTAAACATGGTTCTCCAATTCACTTTCGTGAAGTAGCCAAACTCATTAGCAAAGTTTTTAACAAAAAAGCTCACGTCGCTACCACACACAACGAACTCATTAAAGATTCTCGCTTTGTGCTTGTTGGACGCGGTCTTTATGCTCTTAAAGAATGGGGTTATTCAACCGGTGTTGTCCGCGACGTCATCAAGGATGTTTTAAAAAAGAACGGACCGCTTTCCAAAGAGGATGTGTTAGAAAAAGTTATGAAAGAAAGATATGTTAAAGCTAATACTATTATTGTAAATCTTCAAAATCCAAAATTTTTCAAAAAGAACAAACAAGGTCTGTATACAATTGTTTAATTTTTTAATCTGATCAAATTATGAAAACCACTCTCAGGGGTGGCTTTCTTTTTTTATCAATAAAATGATAAAATTAAACTATGTTTAAAAACTTCATAACATCTGAAATTCTAGACGAACTTTTGATAGCTTTAAAATATATTTATTGGGCAATGCCAGTTTGGTTGCCGGCGATTTTTATATCTTTCTTGTTCAAAGCTTTCCTTGATTACAAGAGATTAAAATATTGGCAAAAAGAAGGTTCGGTTTTGTTAGAAATAAAATTACCAAAAGAGATATCAAAATCTCCGGTCGCTATGGAGGCGGTTTTAAAAGCCCTACACCAAACTGGAAAAGAAGGCACTTGGGTAGACAGAATTTGGAAAGGACAAACAAGACCGTGGTTTTCATTAGAACTAGTATCAACTGAAGGTAAGGTTCGGTTTTTTATTTGGACTAAACCTGCTCATCGGGGTCCAGTTGAAGCTCATATATATTCACAATACCCAAATGTAGAAATCCATGAGGTAGAAGATTACACTAAACCTTTTTATTACGATCCAAACAGATTTTCAATGTGGGCTGGCGGGTTCGGGCTTACTAAAGAAGACGCTTACCCAATCAAGACTTACGTTGACTATAATCTAGACAAAGATCCAAAAGAAGAATTTAAAATAGATCCTATGACTCCAATGTTAGAGTTTTTGGGCTCCATAAAAACTGGAGAACACATTTGGATTCAAATATTGATTCGTGGTCACAAAAAAAGAAGAATTGCTGATGTTTTTGGTGAAAAAGAAGACGCTTGGAAAGATCAAGCGAAAAAAGAAGTAGAGGCAATCATAGCTGAACTGAAAATAGAAAGTAGTGATTTCCCTAGGGTTATGACGGAAGGAGAAAGAGACAAAATTACAGCACTTGAAAGAAGTATATCTAAATACCCTTTTGATTGTGGTATTCGGGCCATTTATATCGCAGAAAAAGATAAATTTAATGGCGCAAACATAGGCGGAATTATCGGCTTGTGGAAACAATATAGTTCTCCAGAGTTAAACGGGATCAAACCTTCCGGTTGGCAAACTATATTTGACTATCCTTGGCAAGAATGGTTTGGTAAAAAAGAGAAATTAGCCCCAAAAGCTTTGGACGAATACAAATTGCGTAGATTCTTTCATTCACCTTTAAAGGGTCAAAAAGTTTGGGGTAAAAATATTTACAGTAGCCAATTTGTTTTAAACACCGAAGAGCTCGCCACTATTTTTCATTTCCCGGGCGCCACTGCTAGCACCCCAACACTTGAAAAAATTCCTTCTCTTAAATCCAACGCTCCTTCCAATCTACCTACTTAACACCTAAAATCAAAAATGCAAAAAATTCTCAAATTAAAACAATTAGTATCTATTAGATTGGAAATCATACGTTTGAAAATCAAAACTCACCCCAAAATCGTTTCTTGGCGTCTCAAGCTTTTTGATTTTCATCCTTTTTTAGGTAATCATTTTTTAAGAATAGCGGGCTTAATTATTGTATCCATTACTATCCTAGCCAGTTTTTATGTTTTCAGTTGGCGTTCACCAAGACCTTTCCCAGAACAATCTTTAATCACCATTGAAAAAGGGGTAAATTTATCTGAAGTCGCCAATTCTTTCAAGGAACAAAAAATAGTTCGTTCTAGTTTTTGGTTAAAAGTTTTTGTTTATATTATGGGTGGCGAAAAAAGAATCGTAGCCGGAGATTATTATTTTCCCAAAGCGACCAATCTTTTCACTGTCGCTAAAATGATTCATAATGGAGAATTTGGTTTAATTGCTCTAAAAATTACCATTCCTGAAGGCTCTTCTTCTTTTGAAATAGCAGAAATCTTAAAAGAGGAATTACCAAATTTTAATACCGACAATTTCTTAAATGAAGTATTTAGCAATAATTATGAAGGCACTCTTTTCCCGGATACTTATTTTTTGACACCAAACACAAAAGCGAGTGATGTCATCCTGATGATGCGAGAAAATTTCACCCGACAAATCAAAACTTACGAAGAAGATATTATTAAATCAGAAAAACCTCTGGAACAAATAATAATTATGGCTTCTTTAATTGAAGAAGAGGCTAATGCTTCTCTGGAAGCAAAAAGGGTGGTTTCTGGAATTTTGTGGAACAGATTACGAAAAGATATGCTTTTGCAAGTGGACGCACCGTTTGTTTATTACAATGGTAAAAATTCTTACACTTTAACCAAAACCGACTTATCCGAAGACCACCCTTACAACACTTATGTCAACAAAGGTTTGACTCCAACTGCTATCACCAATCCGGGTATAGATTCACTTAGAGCAGCAATTGCTCCAACTAACACTGATTATTTCTATTTCCTCTCTGACAGAAGTGGCAATATGTATTACGCTAAAAATTTTGAAGAGCACAAAATAAATAGGGAATTGTATTTAAATTGATTTTTTTGATATAGTGCGTTCTTATGAAAAAAAATTATCCTAAGAAAAACCAGAAGGTTTTTGTGGGACTTTCTGGGGGAGTGGACAGCGCCGTTAGCGCAGCTTTGCTAAAAAAAGACGGTTATGAGGTTACTGGAGTTTTTATCAAAGCTTGGACTCCAGAAGGTTATCCTTGCACCTGGAAAGAAGACAGGCGAAGCGCTATGAGAGTAGCGGCAGTTTTGGATATTCCTTTTATAACTTTAGATTTAGAAAAAGAATACAAAAAAGAAGTGGTAGACTATATGATAACCGAATACCAAGAAGGCCGAACACCAAATCCAGACGTGATGTGCAATAAAGAAATCAAGTTTGGACATTTTTTAAAATTCGCTCTCAATAACGGCGCAGATTTTGTGGCCACCGGACATTATTGTCAAAAAATTTTCAATTCGCAATTCTCTATTTTTAATTTAAAAGAAGGCGCTGACAAGGACAAGGATCAATCGTATTTTTTGTGGACACTGACCCAAGATCAAATTAAGCGCGTATTATTTCCAATAGGACATCTTTCAAAGTCAGAAGTTAGAAAGTTAGCAAAAAAATTTGGCTTACCTCAAGCTACTCGGAAAGACAGTCAAGGTCTCTGCTTCTTGGGTAAAATAGATATGCAAGAATTTTTATCTAAATACATACCACCCAAAAGAGGAAATGTTTTGCTTGAAAATGGAAAAATTATCGGTCATCATAATGGAGCTTTATTTTTCACTATTGGCCAACGCCATGGGTTTACCGTTACTAAAAAAACCGAAGAAATGGGACCGATGTATGTTGTTTCAAAAAATATTGAAAACAACACCATCACGGTCGCCCCAAAAGAAACTAAAACTAAAAAAAGCTTGCCTCTTGGTTCTGGACACAACTACGTCAATATAAAAGAGATAAATCTGAATGGAAAAGTGCCAAACAAAAATTTAACTTGCCGAATTAGATACAGACAAGAAAAAATTGGGTGCAAATTAGAAGAAGACAGGGTAATTTTTGAAAAACCCCAAACCGGAATCGCTCCCGGTCAATCTTTGGTTTTGTATAACGGAGAAATTTGCCTGGGTGGCGGTGTTATTTCCTAACTTTCACATAGTTTTTGTATCGTATATAATAAAAATATGCAAAATAAATATATAATAAAAGCAACTGGAGAAAGGGAAGAATTTAATTCACAAAAACTTCGCTCTTCGCTAGAACGTTCAAAAGCTAGTCCTGAAATTATTGAGAAAGTCCTAACCAAGGTGCAAGAAGAACTCAAAAATGGCACAAGCACCAAAGACATTTATACTCGCGCTTTTTCTTTACTAAAAAAAGAAGCGAAGCCAGCGTCAATAAGTTACTCTTTAAGAAGAGCTATATTGGATTTAGGACCAACTGGTTTTCCTTTTGAACAATTTATAGCTGAGATATTTAAAGCCAAAGGTTTTGAGACAATAATAGACTACACCGCTCGGGGTGAATGCGTTGAGCATGAAGTAGATATTGTCGCCTGGAACTCTAACCAACTTATAATGACTGAAGCTAAATTCCACAACGAACCCGGTATGAAGTCCGATTTAAAAGTTGCTCTGTATATCAATTCCAGATGGGAAGATTTAAAAAACTGCGAATTTAGCGAATTTGGTCCTCAAAAAAGAAAAATGAGCGAAGGTTGGTTAGTAACCAACACCAAATTTTCTGAATCAGCCATAAGATACGCTCGGTGCAGAAATATGACTCTGATTGGTTGGAATTACCCCAAAAAAGGCAACCTGCAAGATTTAATAGAAGAATGCGGTCTTCATCCTATAACCTGTCTTGAAAGTATAACTCCAAGTGACGAAAAACTATTGATGCAGTCTGGCATAGTGCTTTGTAAACAGGCCAGAGAAAATTTAGACATTGTAAAACAGTCCGGTCTCTCTAAACACAAAATTACCGAGATGCTAAAAGAAATAGATCTGATACAAAAATAAAATGAATGAAAGAAAAGAATTGATGAGACAAATAAAAGACGAAGTTCTTGCTCTTAAAAATTCTCCTCTTTATAAATTTAGAATTGAGAACAATTACTTTCCTGTTATCGGAGAGGGAAGTCATTTTGCTAAAATAATGTTTATCGGCGAAGCCCCGGGTAGAAATGAAGCTCAAACAGGAAAACCATTTTGTGGTGCCGCAGGCAAAATTTTAGACGAACTCCTAGAATCAGCCCACATAAAAAGAGAAGAAGTTTATATCACAAACATCATTAAAGATCGTCCCCCTCAAAACAGAGACCCTTTGCCTGAAGAAATCAAAGTGTATGGACCATTTCTAGACAGGCAAATCAATATTATTCAACCAGAAATCATCGCCACTTTAGGAAGATATGCTATGAGTTATATTATGACTAAATTTAATCTTGCATCAAAACTTGAATCAATAGGCAAAATATGTGGAAAGGTTTTTGAAGCTGAAACAACTTACGGGAGCACAAAAATAATTCCGCTTTATCACCCTTGCGTCGCTGTCTATAACCCCCAAACTAAAGATCAACTCAAATCTAATTTTGCAATTTTTAAAAACCTTTAAAAATTAATAAAACTGTCCAAAACTTGCTGGCGCGGTTTTGTTTTTTGTTTAACTTGACAAATAACAAATTTAGTGTAGTTTATGAGATAGAACAAAGGAGGTTTTATGAATATAAAAGAGCTAAGCCCAACAGGTAAGGTTTTGGTTGTGGGAGGAAGGCTTACAAACCTACAACCAGAGTTCAGAGATCATCCCCGAGTAATATTTTGGGGGTGTCTGAACCACAATGTGAACAAAAAAACCATCCCTGTTGGGGTGGAAATTATATTGTTCTTCAGGTTTATCAAACATAAACACCTGGAGAAGGTAGAGAAGTTGGCCATCCAATCTGGAGTCTATTTTGACTACAGATACCGGAACACCGGCGAAATGAACCGGCTTCTCAGACAACTTTTAAACGAACCAGCAGAACCACCAAAAAAGGAGGCACCAGTGGAACAAGTGGAAACGAAACAAATCCCAGAAAAAACAGCCCTACCGCCACAAACAACAACCGAAACGAAAACAGAGGAGGAGGAAACGACAGAAAAAGCGACAACAGAAAAAAAGGCGGAGAGAGGGTTGGTTACCAGGTTTGTAAAAGAAAACGCCCGGTTGGAGGACCCTCCAACAGCTGAAATAAGAAGACTATTTCAGCTCCTCAGGGAACAGGGTGTTGCTGCTACCGAAAGTGCAGTCAGCGCCGCATTTTACAAACTTAAGAAGGAGAAGAATGCCCCCAACAGCCTCGCCAAAATCAAAAGACGCCCTGACTCCATAAAGGAGTTGGGTGAATTTATTGAGGCGTCTCCGAGACTGGTTGACCTTTTTAGCACAATCCCAGTCGCCATAATGGAGATCCTGGAAGAAAACCGAAAACTTGCCGAGTTGAACAAGGCTCTGGAGCAAGAAAACCTCAGTTTGAAAAAAGAGCTCCAGAATATGAGAGACATCAAATCTCTCATAGAAAAAATGAAGTCATTATAAACCAAAGCCCCGGCTTGCTTGCAAGTCGGGGCTCCTTTTAAACTTTAAGAATTTTTTTGAAACGTTCTGCGTTTTTATATTTACCAACAATGGCTAAATTAAGTTTTTTATTTTGAATGATCTCTTTAGCGACTTTTGAAATATCTTCAGTGGTAATTTTTTCAATTTCTTTTTCTATATCTTTTGGAGTTTTTATTTTTTGTTTAAATATTTCTTGAGAACCAAAAAAGTCAGCCACAGCATCTGACGATTCTAAATTCAAATACAAATTACCCAAATAATAATCTTTGGCTTTGCGCAATTCTTCTTCTGAAACCTTCTCATCTCTAATTCTTATAAATTCTTCTAAAATACCTTTGATACCTTCTTCTACCCTTGCAGAATCAATTCCAGCTGACACAATAAAAGAACCATGATCCGTAAGACTAACCACATTAGATCTAACATAATAACAAATGCCGAGTTGATCTCTCATTTTTTGAAACAAACGAGAACTCATACCCCTACCGAGTATGGCAGACAAAAGATAAAGCGTATACATTCTTTTATCGTAGAGATCAAATGCCCTAAAACCTAAAACCAAATGAGTTTGATCGGTTTCTTTAAATCTTAATTTAATTGCTGGTTCGCTTTGTTTTTCTATAACTTTTTTCTTAGCTGTTTTTTTACCGGTTGATATTTGTGAAAAAGCTTTAGCTACTTTTTTAAAAATATCATTTGCGTCTACATCGCCAGCCACCACGACAGTTGTAGCCGACGCCACATAGTGTTGCTTACGATAATTAACAAAATCTTTTCTACCAAAAGAGCGAATATTTTCTTTGGTTCCAGCTACACTCCAACCGGCTGGCTGATCACCATAAAGCAATTCATCAAAAACTTCGTATACTAATCTTTGAGGCAAATCTTCATACATATTGATTTCTTCAATAATCACACCTTTTTCAATTTCTAAATCCTTCTCAGGAAAAGTTGGGTTAAGATACATATCCGCAATAAGATCCAATATTTTTTCAGTATGCTTTGAATGAGCTTTACCCCAATAACCAGTTACCTCGTTTGAAGTAAAAGCGTTATTTTGAGCGCCAATAGAATCAAATTCTCTGGCAATATCACCAGCGCTTGGTCTTTTTTCAGTGCCTTTAAAACACATATGTTCTAAGAAATGAGAGATGCCATTATTTTGTTTGTTTTCGTATTTGGAACCAGCTTCAACAAAATTCATCACCGTAACTGAAGATGTGCCTTTCATAGGTATTACAATAATTCTCAAACCATTTTTTAAAACTTTCTTTTTGTATTCCATTTTATATAAATTAGATTTATAGTGACATAAATATATCTTTAAAATTACTTAAAATCAATAAACTGGAAAAACAATTTTTTTATTGTAAAATAACGCTATGACCGCAAACGCAATTAGAACAAAATATTTGAAATTTTTTGAAAATAAAGGACACAAAATAATTCCAAGCGCTTCTTTAATTCCTGAAAACGATCCTTCTGTGCTTTTTACTACAGCCGGTATGCATCCATTGGTTCCTTTTCTTTTGGGAGAAAAACATCCAGCCGGAACCAAATTAGTCAATATTCAAAAATGCATTAGAACCGTAGACATAGAAGAGGTGGGGGATTATTGCCACCATACTTTTTTTGAAATGATGGGCAATTGGTCTCTTGGAGAATATTTCAAAAAGGAAGCAATTGAATTTAGTTTTGAATTTTTGACTTCGTCAGAATGGTTAGGGCTTGATAAAAACAGAATAGCAGTTTCAGTTTTTGCTGGAGACGAAAATGCACCTTTTGATGAAGAAGCTTTTGAAAAATGGAAAAGTCTGGGTATTTCTGAAAAAAGAATTGCCAAATTGCCAAAGAAAAATAATTGGTGGGGACCAGCGGGCGAAACTGGACCATGCGGACCAGACACCGAAATATTTTATTGGACAGGCGATCCAAAAGAAACGCCAGAAACTTTCAACGACGACAACCCAAAATGGTTAGAAATCTGGAACGACGTTTTTATGCAATACAACAAAACCAAAGAAGGGAAATTTGAACCTTTGGCTCAAAAAAATGTAGATACTGGTATGGGATTAGAAAGAACACTCGCTGTTATTAACGGACTAGACGACAATTATAAAACTGAACTATTTTGGCCAATCATAGAAAAAATAGAAAATCTATCTAACCAAAAATATGAGGGAGAAAATATTAGAGTTATGCGCATTATCGCTGATCATCTAAAAGCGGCAACTTTTATTTTAGGAGACGAGAAAGGTATAACTCCAAACAATACTGGTCAAGGTTATGTTTTGCGCCGACTTATTCGCCGAGCGGTAAGATATGGTAAGAATTTGAATATTTCCTCTTTTACTAAAGAAATCGCGGAAGTTGTTGTAAAAATGTATGGGGAAATTTATCCAGAACTTTCTAAAAATCAAAATTTCATTTTTACTAATCTTACCCAAGAAGAAGAAAAATTTGAAAAAACTTTAGAAAAAGGACTCAGAGAATTTGAAAAAGGCACCGATCCTTTCATACTTTTTACTACTTACGGTTTTCCGTTTGAATTAACTAAAGAGCTTGCTAAAGAAAAGGGAATTGAAATAGATCAAAATAAATTTAATGAAGAATTAAAAAAACACCAAGAACTTTCTCGCACATCTAGCGCTGGTATGTTTAAAGGCGGACTTTCAGATAGCGGAGAAGAAACAAAAAAATTACACACAGCGACACATCTACTTCGTCGCGCGTTAGAAATTGTTTTAAATGAACCTATAATTCAAAGAGGGAGCAACATTAACGCCGAAAGACTAAGGTTTGATTTTGGGTTTAACAGAAAAATGACAGACGAAGAAAAACAAAAAGTGGAAGATTTGGTTAATCAAAAAATTTCTGAAAGTTTGCTAGTAAATAAAGTTATTATGAATATTGAGGAAGCTGAAAAAACTGGCGCGGTTCATTCTTTTGGAGACAAATATGGAGACGAGGTGAGTATTTATTATATCGGCGACTCTTTAGAAGACGCATGGTCTAAAGAATTTTGCGGTGGTCCTCATGTTTCTAAAACTTCTGAACTCGGAAAATTTAAAATCATCAAAGAAGAAGCAGTGGCTTCTGGTGTCCGAAGAATTAAAGCAACCTTAAGTTAAGTTTTTTCCACAATATTTATTGTGTATAAACAAAATAAGTTTATAATATAGATATGTCAAAAATCCAATTTAGTGATGTTACTCCTCCGGAGCGAAGAAGAAGTATTCGCGATATTCCTATACCAAGCAGTAAAAGAAAATCATCACCAACAAAAACAAAACCAGATATTACTCCAAAATCTTCTTCTCAAGAAGAGAATTTTATCAAGATTACACAAAAAAACACCGCCCCGCAAGCAGATTATTCTTCAGTTCCAGAAAATAGAAACGAGAGCGCTTACGAATATTATTATCCGAAAGAAAGACAGGTGCCAGGAAAATATTTCAACATCAACAAACCTAAAAGAGGCAGGTTTGTATTTGGGGGTATAGCTTTTTTGGTAATAATAGGCTTCATAGTTGGTATGATGACAATTTTTGCTTCAGCCACAATAGCAATAACCCCAAAGAGTCAAACTATAGGTGTTGATATGGAAATAGACGCCTCTCTTGAAGCGGGCACTGAAGCAGTAAGATACGAGATTATAAAATTAGCTAAAACCAAATCAATTTCAGTTCCTGCTACTGGCGAAGAAGTTGTAGAACTTAAATCTTCCGGCAAAATAATCGTCTACAACAATTTTTCTACAGAACCTCAAAGGTTAATCGTGCGAACCAGATTTGAAAGTCCAAAAGGACTTATATATAGAATACCCGAGTCAATCGTTGTGCCAGGCAAAACTGTTAAAGATGGCAAAACTGTGCCAGGTAGTATAGAAGTTGAGGTATTTGCTGATGAAGCTGGAGAAAAATACAACATAGAAAAAACCGATTTTACAATCCCAGGATTTAAGAACGACTCGGCTCGTTATGCTGGATTTTACGCGAGATCTTCTACTGATTTAACTGGAGGATTTATTGGCAAGAAAAAAACTGTCCTACCAGCAGATAAAGAAACTGCTTTACAAAAAATTCAGTCCGAGATAGAGAACGAATTACAAAAAGAATTACAATCCAAAATTCCAGAAGATTTGGCTTTGTTGCAAGATTCAATAATCTTTAAATCAAAAGAGTTGCCAACCAAAGACGAAAGCTCATCTGTTTTATTAGAACAAGAAGTAACCGCATACGCCGTAACTTTAAACACAGAAAGTTTGTCTGAAAAAATCATTTCCGAATATATAGTTAACTCATCAGAATGGCAAGGTATTGAAGCTGTAGTCCAAGATTTTTCAGGTCTGAAAATAACAAGCTTACCGGAAAATCCTGAATCCGGCGAAAATATTAAATTAAAAATATCAGGGACAGCCAAAGTCAGAGCTGATATAGACACAGATGTTATAACTCAAAGACTTTTAAACGCCCCTAAAAAAGAAGCGGCCAAACTGATAGACGAATTTGCCGGTATTTCTAGTGTAACTTCCACCTTAAGGCCTCTTTGGAAACAAAGTTTTCCAAAAGACACCTATCGGTTGCATGTGGAAGTGGTTCCTAAATAAACAGCTTGACACTAATAAGACTTATATGATAAGCTTTCTTAGTCGTTTCATTTAAAATGTCAGATAAAGAAAGGTCGGAAACTAGCGTCGGATCAGTAACGGAAGCCCTTCCGAACGCCCTTTTTCGTGTCAAAATGCAAAACGGTGAAGAAAAACTTGCATATTTGTCTGGCAGAATGAGATTAAACAGAATTAAAGTCTTAATCGGAGATTCTGTGGAGATGATCCTTGATCCTTATGGAGGAAAAGGCAGAATTGTCCGCAGACTTGATAATAAACGACCAACTTAAAAAATGAATCCCGTTAGAAGTACGGGAATCAGCGCGGTTTATAGGTTTGAAATTATAAATTATTTAATACTTCTAACAGGATGAAAGTAAAAGCTTCTATAAAGAAAATATGCACCAAATGCAAACTCGTCCGTAGGAGAGGGGTTTTGTTTGTCATATGTAAAAGCAATCCAAAACACAAACAAAGACAAGGTTAAAATTAAATTTTAAATATCAAAAATGCGTATATTAGGAATTACAATACCAGACGACAAAAGACTTGAAATAGGACTTACCACTTTGTTTGGAATAGGTCGCTCAAGAGCTAAGAAAATTTTGGATGAAGCTAAGGTAGATTGGGGCACTACCGCTAAGGATTTAAGCGAAGAAAAAGAAAACGAAATCAAAAAAATAATAGAAAGATTAAAGATTGAAGGGGACTTAAAAAGAGAAGTTTCTGGCAACATTAAAAGACTGAAAGATATAAAATGTTACAGAGGCATCCGACATATGCGTTCATTACCAACTAGAGGCCAAAGAACCAAAACCAACTCTCGCACACGCAGAGGTAACGTTAGAAAAACTATGGGCACTGGTCGCAGAGCTGTAGATAAGAAATAAAATAACTAATATGGGGAAAAAAAGAATTGTAAAAACAGAAGGAGAAACAGGAACTGAAGATGTAAAAAAAACAACCAAAGTTTCTAGCAAAAGAAAAGTTGAGACTGGCATACTTTATGTCAGATCTACTTTTAACAATACCGAGTTAGTGCTCACTGACAAGAAAGGCAACGTCTTAGCTAGCGAATCTAGCGGTAAACTTGGTTTTAAAGGAGCCAAAAAAGGCACTCCGTTTGCAGCCGCCAAAGTCGGTGAAGCCCTGGCTGTTAAAGCCCAAACTATCGGCATTAAAGAAGTTGGTGTAGTAGTAAAAGGTATTGGCTCTGGACGAGAATCCGGAATCAGAGGTTTTATTTCTAAAGGCGTTAATATTTCTTATATCAGGGACGCCACCCCGGTGCCTCACAACGGACCAAAACCTAGAAAACCAAGAAGAGTATAAAAAAATAAAATTATGAAAATCGGACCAAAATACAAAATAGCAAGAAGATTAAAAACACCTATTTTTGAGAAAACTCAAACTCAAAAATTTAGTTTGAGACAAGATCGTAAATCTTCAAGATCAAAATTTTTCAAACCAAAAACTGATTATGGTTTGCAAATGGACGAAAAGCAAAAAGCTAGGATGTTTTATTGTGTAGGCGAAAAACAATTCTCAAAATATGTCAGAGAAGCCTTGGCTAAAAAAACAGGTTCTCCAGCTTCCAATCTCCTTAGATCTCTTGAACAAAGATTGGACAACGTGATTTGGAGAGCGGGTCTTTTGCCAACACATTTAGCTGCGAGACAAGCTGTTGCTCATGGTCATTTTCTAGTTAACGGTAAAAAAACATACGTTCCATCTTTTTCAGTAAAAGAAGGTGACAAAATCACCATCCGTGAAGGAAGCAAGAACAGCAAACTTTGGAGCAATCTTGAAAACGGCAGAGAAGTTCAAGAACCTGATTGGATGTCTTGGGATAATAATAAAAAAGAACTCACCATAAAAGACGGTTCTTTTACTGAAACTGCAGATTTGATGTTTGATCTTGGGCAAGTGATTGAATTTTATCAAAGATAATATTTTATAAAAATTTTGTTAGATTTTTAGTTAACTTTTAATATTATGAACGACAATTTTGATAAAGTTATAGTTTTGCCTTCAAAACCAAAAGTGGTATTAGATGAAGGCAACAAGGGAATTTTTGAGATAGATGGATTCTATCCTGGATTCGGCTACACCGTAGGCAACAGCTTAAGACGCATTATCTTGTCTTCTTTGCCTGGCGCCGCCGTAACTTCAATGAAAATAAATGGTGTAGATCATGAGTTTTCTTCTATCAAAGGAGTAAAAGAAGACGTAGTGATGATAATGCTCAATCTCAAAAAACTCAGGATAAGAATGATTACAGACGAACCACAAACTCTTACTCTGAAAGCTAAAGGAGTTAAAGAAGTAACCGCAGGGGATATTGAAGTCCCTGGTCAAATAGAAATAATGAACCCAGAACTTTTAATTGCCACTTTAACTGATAAAGATTCGGAATTAGAAATGGAAATGACGGTAGAAAAAGGTTTAGGTTTTATTAGTCGCGATCTGTCTAACAGAAACAAGGTTGATATTGGCACCATAGTATTAGACGCCAACTTCACCCCAATCAGAAGAGTTAGTTACGAAGTAGAAAATATGCGAGTCGGCGATCGCACTGACTTTAACCGACTTCGTATCTCCTTAGAAACCGATGGCAGTATCTCTCCTAAAGAATCACTTGAAAAATCTATCAACATTATGATAGAACAATTGAAGGCCATTACTGGTTTTGAGGATAAAGAAGAAATTGTAAATGAATCAGTTTCTGATAGCGAAACCGCCGAGGAAGAAAATGAGAGCAATGCCCAAAAAATGGATCCAGAATTTCTTAAAACCAGAATAGAAAATTTAGAGCTCTCAACTAGAACTATGAATGCTCTTTCTAGCGCCAACATTAGAACCATTGGTGGTTTAGCTAGAAAAAAAGAAAAAGACATTCTTGAAATAGAAGGCTTGGGCGCTAAAGGAGTTGCTGAAATCAAAAGAGTTTTAGCTGAACACGGTATAACATTAAAGTAAGATGAGACATCATAACGCAAACAGAAAATTTGGTAGGGTCAGAAAAGTGAGAGTAGCTTTGCTTAATTCTCTTGCTCGTTCTTTGGTGTTGCATAAAAAAATTGAAACCACCGAACCAAAAGCTAAAGAACTTAGACCTTTCATAGAAAAACTGGTAACCAAAAGCAAGCTACAAACTGTCGCTTCAAGAAGAGCGGTTTCTGCCAAAATTGGTCCAAAAGCCACCAAAATACTGTTTGATGATATTTCCAAAAAGTATGATGATCGCAAGGGTGGCTTTACGAGAATAGTAAAAACTGGTAGAAGACTTTCAGACGGTAGCAAAATGGCTATAATAGAATTTATATAAAAATGGAAAAAGAAAAAAATAAAAAAGAATACGAATTGGACGCGCAAGATCAAAAATTGGGCAGGTTGGCAAGTCAGATAGCTTCTTTATTAATGGGTAAAAATCGTCCAGATTTTGTCCGTAACGCTATCCCTGAAATCAAAGTTAAAGTCATCAATGCTAGCAAGATTCCAGTGACTAACAAAAAAAAGATTTCCAAATTTTATAAAAGTTATTCAGGCTATCCGGGAGGTCTTAAAGAAACAAGTATGAAAAAAGTTATTGCCGATAAGGGAATGGGAGAAACTTTAAGAATTGCCGTGAGAGGAATGTTGCCAAAAAACAAACTCAGAGATAGGATGATGAAAAACTTAACAATCAGTGAATAAAATGACAACAGAAAACAAAAAAGAAAAATACACCGAAGCTACAGGCAGAAGAAAAACTTCTGTCGCCAGAATTCGTATTACCCCAGCTTCTAAAACCTCTTTCAAAATTAATGAGCGTGATTTTGCTAGTTATTTTCCAACAGAAGAACTTCGTAAATTAGTGGAAGAACCTCTTGAAAAATCAAAACTTGGCACTTTCACCATTACCGCTGTTATTAAGGGTGGTGGCATTCATTCTCAAGCGGAAGCTATGCAACACGGCATTTCTAGGGCTTTAGTTAATTTTGACCCATCTTCAAGAACCAAACTGAAAACTCTTGGTTTTCTTAAGAGAGATCCTAGAGCTAAAGAACGCCACAAATTCGGTCTCAAAAAAGCTCGTAAAGCTCCACAGTGGAGTAAAAGATAATAAAAAATCTCGGTTTATTCCGAGATTTTTTAGAGTTGATTTTTTTCTAAAAAAGAGTAAAATATTGTTATCTTATGAATAAAAACAAAGAAAAAAACCGCTCAGAAGAAGAAGCGGAGGATATAATTTTTGAAGAAGAAATAGATGAAGACGGTCAAAGCGACCCGATAGCAACCATCAAAAAACTTCGGCAAAAAATAAAAGTTTTAGAAGAAAAATCCCAAGAATATTTAACTGGTTGGCAAAGAGAAAGAGCTGACGCCATCAATCTTAAAAAACGTCTAGAAGAAGAGAAAAGGGATTTTGCCAAGTTCGCCAAAGAAGATATCGCCACCGAACTTATGTCAGTTTTAGATTCATTTGAATCAGCTTTCAAAAATAAAGAAGTTTGGGAAAAGGTTGATAAAAATTGGAGAATAGGCATAGAACACATCCACAACCAACTTATAAGCGTTCTCTCCAATCACGGAATAAGCATCATCTCACCTTTAGGAGAAATTTTTGATCCAAAAAGAGACGAAGCGGTAGAAGTAGTCCCAGTAAAAGACAAAAAAGATGATCAAAAAATAGTTGAAGTAACTAGCATTGGATACAAAATTCATGATAGAATAATCCGCGCTCCTAAAGTTAAAGTTGGAGAATTTAAAGTTGAAAATTAAATATTACCAGATTATTTAAAAATTAATAAATTAATAAATTAAAAAATATGTCTAAGATAATAGGAATAGATTTAGGGACCACCAACTGTGCGGTTGCGGTAATGGAATCAGGAGAACCGAAAATCATAGAAAATAGCGAGGGTGCACGCACCACACCATCAATCGTAGCCATATCTAAAACAGGTGAAAGATTGGCAGGCCTTTTAGCTAGAAGACAAGCTGTCACCAACCCTCAAAATACCGTCTTTGGCATCAAAAGATTCATCGGTCACAATTTTGATGAACCAGCAATACAAAAAGACAAAGACACTGCGCCATTTGAGATTTCCAAATCCGACACGGGGAGCGTGCAAGTCAAAATGAACGATCACATATACAGGCCAGAAGAAATTTCCGCTATGATTCTTACCAAACTAAAAACTGATGCTGAAGCCAAATTGGGAGAAAAAATTACTGAAGCTATCATCACCGTCCCGGCATACTTCAATGACGCGCAAAGAAAAGCCACTAAGGATGCTGGCCAGATAGCAGGTCTTGATGTGAAGAGAATAATCAACGAACCCACCGCGGCTGCTCTCGCTTACGGTTTTAACAAAAAGAAAAATGAGCAAATCGCAGTTTTTGACTTTGGTGGCGGGACTTTTGATATCTCCATACTTGAGGTCGCTGATGATGTAGTTGAAGTTAAAGCTACTGACGGTGACTCACACTTGGGTGGTAAAGATATTGATCAAAAAATTATCAACTGGCTTGCAAATGAGTTTAAGAAAGAATCGGGTATTGATATCACTAAAGACCCTTTGGCTCTCCAACGTCTTGATGAAGCTGCTGAAAAAGCGAAAATAGAACTTTCTTCTACCACCGAAACCGAGGTCAACATTCCATTTATTACATCCGACGCTTCTGGTCCAAGACACTTACTCATTAAGATGAACCGCGCTAAATTAGAAGAAATCGCGGATGAATTCATTCAAAGAGCCATAGATATTACAAAACGCGCCATAGAAAGTTCGCCATTTAACGTGGGTGATATTGATGAAATTGTGCTCGTTGGTGGACAAACCAGAATGCCAAAAGTAGTAGAGGAGGTGAAAAAGTTTTTTGGTAAAGAACCAAACAAGAGCATTAACCCTGACGAAGTGGTCGCACTCGGCGCCGCTATTCAAGGTGGTATTATTGGTGGTGAAGTTAAAGATATTTTACTTCTTGATGTGATTCCGCTTTCTTTAGGATTGGAAACTATGGGCGGTGTAGCCACTAAACTCATTGAACGCAACACCACCATTCCAGCTTCCAAATCTCAAATATTTTCAACTGCCGCTGACAATCAAACCTCTGTTGAAATCCATATCGTTCAAGGAGAGCGACCTCTTGCTAGCGACAACCGCACTTTAGGCAGATTTATTCTTGATGGTATTCCACCAGCACCTCGTGGCACACCTCAAATTGAAGTAACCTTTGACATTGACGCTAATGGTATTTTGAATGTCAAAGCTAAAGATAAATCTAGCAACAAAGAGCAGTCTATAAGAATTGAAGGTAGTTCTGGACTTTCTAAAGAAGAAATAGAAAAAATGCAAAAAGACGCTGAAGCTCACGCCGCTGACGACGCTAAAAAGAAAGAAATTGCTGAAGCCAAAAACTTAGCTGAACAACTCATTTACACCACCGAAAAAGCACTCAAAGACGCGGAAGGAAAAATTTCTGACGAAATTAAAAAAGGAGTAGAAGAAAAAGTTGTCGAACTTAAAAACGTAAAAGATCAAAACGATATTTCTGCTATCAAAACTGCCACCGAAAATCTCTCTAAAGAAATTCAAAAAATAGGGGAGTATATGCAAAAAAATCCTCAACAAGGTGGAACCGCTACTGAAAGCTCTAGCGAGTCAAAAGAAGAACCTAAATCAGAAGAACAAAAGCCTTCTGAAGAAGAAAATAAGTAAAAAAAACAAATAAAACCACGACAAAAACGTGGTTTTATTTTTTCTTAAAATGTGATATAATAAGGGTTATATGGCAAAAAACTACTATGAAATTTTGGGTGTGGACAAAACGGCTTCAAAAGACGAAATAAAAAAGGCTTTTAGGAAATTAGCGCACAAATACCACCCCGACAAAAAAGACGGTGATGCGGACAAATTTAAAGAAATAAACGAAGCTTACACCGTGCTTTCAGATGATCAAAAAAGACAGCAATACGACACCTTCGGACAAAGCTTTGCGGGTGGTCAAGGTGGTGGTTTTACTGGCAATTGGGAAGACATAATGAGACAGTCTGGTTTTGATTTTTCAGGTTTTACAAATCAAGGAGGGTTTTCCGCTGAAGGTTTTGATTTAGGAGATATTTTTGGAGAATTTTTTGGTGGTGGTCGTAGAAGCGGTAGAGTTAAGAGAGGCAGAGACATTTCCATAGATATTGAACTTTCCTTTGAAGAATCAATTTTTGGAATAGAAAAAGCTATCTTGCTGAACAAAGTTTCAGTTTGTCAAACTTGTGAAGGATCTGGCGCCAAAAAAGGCACCGAGATGAAAACCTGCGAAACTTGTAACGGCAGGGGCACCATAAGAGAACTGAAAAGGTCTATCTTTGGTTCAATTGAAATGACACGCGCTTGCGAAACTTGTAGTGGCACCGGCAAAACACCAAAAGAAAAATGTCCGATTTGCGCCGGTCTTGGTGTTTTCAAAAAAGAAGAAGAAATTAAAATAAAAATCCCAGCTGGTATAGAACATGGAGAGATGGTCAAACTCGCTGGCGCAGGTGAAGCGATTAAAGGTGGAGCTTCTGGTGACCTTTACATAAAAATTCACGTTAAAAACCACAAAATTTTTCGCAAAGCAGGCAATGATTTAATAATGAATCTAGAAATTAAGCTTTCAGACGCACTCCTGGGCGCTAAAATAGATGTTCAAACCCTAGACGGACTTTCCACATTAGATATACCAGAAGGCACCAGTAATGGCGATATTTTACGAATTAAAGGTAAAGGTGTCCCACAAGGCAGGAGTCGGGGGGATATTTTGGTTAACGTAAAGGTAATAATGCCTAAAAAACTTTCCAAATCTGCTCGCGAATCTATCCAAAAACTCAAAGAAGAAGGAATATAAATTAAAATAACAATATTATTCCCGTTTTTTCCGCTCAAGCCTTTAAATAAGTGATGTATGGACTTTTTTGTTTAAATACTGTATACTTATAAAACAGTCTAAAAAACACAGAAAGACAACGTAATTTTGAGCAAGTTATGGCAATAAAATACAATTACTTTACCCCGCTGATAATGCAAAAAATTAGTTATTGCTTATTTTGGCCATTGTATAAAGTCTTTGCCAGATTAAAAATTACCGGAAGAGAAAATTTAATAGGTTTGAGGGGTCCGGTTATCTTAGCCTCAAACCACACTAGTGAATTAGATGTAACGGCACTGCCTATGGTACTGCCGTTTTTTTCTTCTCTTTCGCCAATATATTTCATTTCAAACGCTACTAAAAAATACAGAGAGAACAAAAAATTTGGTTGGAGAAGACATATTTATGGAGGTCTTTTCTTTAAAGTTCTCGGCGGTTTTTCAAGCAATTCTGGATTCAAAGATTACGCCACAGCTTTAAAAAATCACGTTGAATTACTTACAAAGGGTCACACTCTTTGCATATTTCCAGAAGGCAAATGCACCCTTGATGGCAACATCGGTTTAGCGCGCGGAGGTTTGGGTTATTTGGTTCACACAACTCGGGCAACCGTTGTGCCCATCGCCATAAATACATTTTTTAAATTTTCTTTTAAAGATTTCCTTTTCAGAAAAAGAAAAATTTCAATTACTGTCGGCAAACCTCTTCAAGCTGAAGACATCGTTCTCCGCGGAGTTACAAACCCCGATGTAGAAGAATATCGCTTTATGGCCAATACTGTTTTGAATAAAATTAAAGAAATAATGAATCAAAAATTATGACATCCTCATCGCAGAAAAGCGATATTTCAACCTCATCTGAAAAAGAAAAGGGTTTATAAAAGCTTTTTTATCTTGTCCAGCGAAGAATGAACGGCTTGTATTTCTTCGATCACGCTATCTTTTCCTTTTGACAGACCCGAATGAAGTGCAAAGATAGAATCTCTTAATTCATCAGCTAGTCTTTTTCCGTCATCAATGTTACAAGTCTCTAAAAGTTCGGCCAAAAGACCGTTAGTGGAAACGTTTAAGTCGGGTTTATTTTGGTTGGTTAGAAGCATATCTTCAACTCCAAAAATAAAATCAGCATCCTCAATAAATTCAGCAAAAGGCAATTCTTCCCTTAATCTTTCTTCTGGTAAGTTAATTACCAATTCCAGCTCGGAGATAAAAGAGAGTAGTGTTTTTTTAATTTCACTTACCTGCTCTTTTTCTTTTGTGTGCGCTAATTCGTAACCGATTTTTTTGTAATTCATAGTTAGATTATATAAAGATAGGTGACACAAAACAAATCTGTGTCACCTATAAAACCTTGTCAACTTTTGGAGGATAGAATCCATGGTTTCTTCAGATATACTATTATACAGCAATATGAATTACAAAAATAAGGCGCACGAGAATATAAAAATTTTTGAAGAAATTATTGGAAAAACTTTTTTCTATAAAAATTGAATATTTTTTCATGAAAATTTTTGTTACAGGAGGAACAGGTTTTATTGGTAGACGACTCGTAGATCGTCTTTCTAAAAATAAAAACAATCAAGTTTTTATTCAAAAATAAAAAGGATATTTTAGCCCTAATGATAAAAAGTCCTCGCTCTCTTTGTTAGAGCGAGGACTTGAGGTGTTGTATCCTCACAAATTTTTTTTGAAATATTCGACAATTGAATCACGGATTGAGCCGTCATAGAGATAGTCGACCCACCACCATGCACCACAAGTGTTTATCTCAAGAAAATAAAGGTTGCCCTCGCTGTCTTCCATAAAATCTGCTGAACAATATTCAATAGATAATCTCTTCATGAGAATACGAAGTTGGCTTGTTGTCTTGTCATCAAAGTCGCAAGGTTTGAATGACACTCCTGTCGATCCACACCTTCGGATGTCCTCAAGCTGCTGTTCGTTTGGTTCACAACAAGCTGCAAAAACATCATCTCCAACAACTACAACACGGTAGTCTTTTTTACGAACTCGATACTCTTGATATATAACCGGGCAAAATTGAAGATCGGCATCTTTTTTCAGCCAATCTTCCGGGACAATTTTAGTGTATGCCGCCATGGTTTCTCCTGGTAAAACAACCCAGGGGGTTGCCAGATTTTTGGCGACCGTTAGGTTTTTTTCTGAAAATGCCCTAATGTCTTTTGGTGTATTGGATATCAACGTAATTGGTATCTTTAGTCCAGCCGATTTTGCATACATAAGCTGAAGTGGTTTGTTTGCGGCATAGATTATGTTTTTTGGGCTGTTTAGCCACGGCACACCAAGCAAATCAAATATCGCAAACTGCGCAGCCCAAAGACTTCTACGTTGCAGATTTTCTCCGACAGAAGATTTTTGGTTCAAATACGGAGGAAGCTGTTGGCACCAACCGATTCCAATATGAGAACAGTTTATCTCCCGCCCATCGCAGAAAAGCGATATTTCAGTCTTATCACCATCAATAGCTAGAGAAACCTCAGATGCGTTTTCTTCCGCATCACAATTGAAACGGAATACAGGTACGCCATCCTGGCGAAGAGCATCAATCACAGTGTCGGCTTCAAAACCACGCTGGTGCGTTACGATCAAAACGGTTTTCATTGGAACCTTCCTTTCTTTTTATAAAGAACGAGTTTGACTGCTTTCTTAATAATATGATATAATGGTCACTATGTCAAATGAAAAAGAAAAATGGATGCAGAGGTTTTATGACCCGACAATATTTTGTATAAATCCTGCACGTAGCACGCCACACAAAACCATTATGGTTTCCAATATTTCTGGAAAGTTCCAACTTCATTCTTATGATTTTATTACAGGATTTTCTCGCCAAATAACGAACAAGCCCCAAGGCGCGCTTTTTGGTTCTATCTCTCCAGACGGAAAGTTCATCTATTACTTAAATGATGGTCACGGTAGTGAACATGGTCATTTTGTGCGTGTGCCTTTTGTTGGTGGACGTGCAATAGACATAACTCCGTCTCTCCCGCTTTATTATTCATACGAAGTTAGTGTAAATAATGCCTGTAACCTATTATGTTTCCATGCGTCAATAGAAGATAAAAACAAAGTATACATCGTGCCTTTTGACACGAAGGGGAAGCCTTTGTCGCCTTATCTTTTATACGAATCAAACAAATCTATCCAAGGATCAATAATGAGTCCAGATGGAAAGTTCACCTGTATTTCATTGTTGTCCGGCAAAAGCATAACCTCTTCCGATATACTTGTATTTGATAACACAACACGTAAAATCGCTTATTCATTTCATAATATTAAAGGTTCGTTCTTTCCTTACGCTTTTTCTGAATATTCGTCTAAGCTGAAAGTGCTAGGTCTTTCAAATGGTTCAGGATTTTATCGCCCTATTTTATTTAATCTTAAAGAAAAAACGTCTAAGGAAATAAATAACTCTGCACTTAAGGGCGATGTTTTTGTTTTAGGATGGATTGAAAAAGAAAGAAAAATGCTGATCTCTGATGTGCATCAAGCCCAACAGAGTTTGTTTCTTTATGATTTAGAGAAAAACATCGTCAAAAAAATCGGTCCAACTACTGGCACTTTTGATCTATTCTTTAACTCAGTCGCGGTATTACCTGACTCATCTCTCCTTATAAAATGGCACTCTTTTGAATCTCCACCGAAAATTTTAAAACTAAAATCTCCTTCATACAAAAAAATAATTGACGTATATACGCCTGTTCCGACGACTAAATCTAAATACATACACAAAAATGTAAAATTCCGTTCGTCAGATGGCAAAGAGGTGCAGATGTGGATTGTTCAGCCCAAGAAGAAGAAAAAAAGACCTTTTGTAATTGATATCCATGGCGGACCGCACGGGTTTGTCGGTGACGAATTTTCTCCAAAAACTCAAGCATGGCTAGATAAAGGTTTTGGATATTGCGCCGTAAATTACAGGGGTTCAATAGGGTTTGGAAAAGAATTTATGGAGGGCATATATGGCAATCCTGGAACGTGGGAAGTTGAGGATGTTGTAGCTGCCCGTAATTGGCTTGTTAAAAAAGGGCTGGCGGATTCAAAGAAGATTATTCTCTCCGGTTGGTCTTGGGGAGGCTACATAGTGCTCCTTGCTCTTGGTAAGTATCCGAATTTATGGGCTGGGGGGATAGCAGGGACACCTATTGCAGATTGTGTTCTCCAATATGAAGATGAGCCAGCATATTTTCAAGCAATTGACAGAAAGAGATTTGGAGGTACGCCAGCTCAGAAACCAAAAATATACAAGAACAGTTCTCCAACAACTTACGCCAAAAACTTCCAAGCCCCCGTTCTTATTCTGTATGGGGAAAATGATGTCCGTTGTCCGCCGAGACAAATTAAACATTTTGAGAAAATACTCAGAAAAGCGAACAAGCGCATCATTGTTAATAAATTTTCCTCAGGTCATGCCGGTGAATTTGCTAATACTAAAATCCGTATTGCCAATACGAAAAAAGCTCTTGATTTCGCTGTTAACACAATAAAAGAAGCCTCTACCTAAAATAGATTTGATAGAGGCTTCAAAGGAAGAATTATTCTTCCTGGTTGTGCTTGACCGGACTCATCACAATCGGCTTGCGGTGAGACCATGTCTGAGTACTCGGTGTCATAGTTAAACTGGTTGACACGGCCTTAATTGTTGTCATCATACCACAACAATTTTGAGGAAATTACGCGGAGGATTTGGTTTATAAAAACTTTTTTTCTATCTTGTGATAATATAGATAAAAACGATGGATTTAAAAATTAATTAAAAATTATGACCTCTCCACAATTAAAACAAAATAATCCAAAAGAAAAAGAATGGAAAGAAAGCATTTTCCTACGACTTTCTTACTCCTTTCTCAAGGCCACTTTAGGCACATTAATCCGTTTAATTTGGGTAAAAAAAGTAGAGGGACTAGAAAATATCCCTAAAAAAGGTTCCGTAATAATTGCTTTTAACCACCAAAGTATTTTTGATTTTCTTTGTTTTATACCAATATTACCGAGACATATTCATTATCTATCAGCTGAAAAATTTTTCTCACATCCTGTTTGGACCCCGCTCGTCAAAATGACTGGACAAATTAAGGTAGATCGCGTCAGTCGAGATAAGAGCATCTCACACCAAACTCTTTATAAATACCTAGCTAATAATAAAGTAATTGGTATTTACCCAGAGGGGACCCGATCGCCATTTGAGAAAGAAATGCTTTATGCTTTCACAGGTGTTGCTAAATATGCAATCAACGCACAAGTGCCGGTTATACCGGTTGGCATCAAGGGCACTTATGAAATTATGTCCCGACACGACAAAAAACCTAAATTTAAAAAACTAGCAACTTTTCACATTGGCAAACCAATAGATTTTACAAAATACCAAAGCGCAAACCTCAACAAAAAAGCTTACCGAGTTTTAACAGATAGAATTATGATGGAAATTTCAAAACTTTCGGGTAAAACTTACCCATATTACGGCAAGTTTAAAACTAAAAAACCCAAAAAAACCACGGTTGAAACAAAGTGGTAAAATTTAAAATAATTTAAAATAATAATATGGAAAAATTTACAAACAGTACAGAACAACGAGAAGACAGTTTTGAAAAACAATTTTCAAATAGAGAGACCATAGAAGTTTTAGACGGAAAAGTTGAAGTTGTTGACATAATACCGGAAAATTTAGAGAAGGAAATTCCCGTCTTATTTGCTTCAGGTTGGGGTAACACCATCAAAAGCTACAAGGACTCAATGAAAATAATGAGCGAAAAAGGTAGGCGAGTTTTAGGAGTAGAGCACGCCAGACAAGGTATAAGTGAAAATTCCTTAAAAAACGAACAAACAGACGAAACAAAAAAATACCCAATAGAAGAACTCAGAAAAGCATTTTCTATTTTAGCCGTAATAAACAAAAAAAATATAGAAAAAATAGATGTTATTGCTCATTCTGAGGGAGCGATAAATACAGCTATCGCTGCTTCAATAGAACCAGAAAAATTCAGCAGAATCGTTTTCCTAAATCCAGCCGGAATGATTGGTAAAGATAATTTTTATACTCTTACCAAACGATATATTTCTAATAATCTAAAAGAAACTAAAAATAATTTATTTCAACAAACGGATAAAACCAGAAAAAAACGCTTCGCAAATTTTGCCAAAGAACAAATTACTTATATCATCAAAAACGTCATCAGAGCAAACAATGAATCTAAAGCCATATCAGAAACAGATGTAAGAGATTTATTAAAAGAGTTAAAGGGGTTAGGAATAAAAATTATAGTTGTAGCTGGTGTAGATGATGCCTTATATCCAATAGAGAAAATAAATGCACACACCAAAGCAGAAGGTGTTGATGGTTTTCTTTCAGTTTTAGGTGGACATATAGAAATGAGTATGCAACCCGAAAAATTTGTCCCCGCTATTGATTCTCTGCTCTCTAAAGAGGAAATCAACCGAGATTCTAACTAGATAATACTGTTTGTGGTATAATACTTATAAACAAATTAATTATAATTTTAAAAGAATAAAATTAAACAACCAAAATAACAAAAATAGTTTTTGTTATTTTTAAAACTGTTTTTAGGTACATTTATTTGTTCAATTTAAGCAAGAGTGGTATAATACTTTTATGAACGAACTAGTTATTTTTGATGTAGATGGAACTATTTTAAAAGGACAGAGTCAAAAATTGTTTCTAAACTACATGTTTAAAGAAAAGTACATTTCTTTATTTGGATTTATAAAACTGAATCTCTGGTTTATTTTTTATAAGTTAGATTTTATAAAAAATCCCTTACCCGCAATAAATTATGCTTACAGTTTTTTGAAAGGTAAAAGCATTTCTGAAATAGAAAATTTGATAAATAATTTTTTCAATTCGATTTTAAAAAAATATATTTTTAAAGAAGTAATTGAGATCATAAATGACCATTTAAAAAATGGAAGAAAAGTTATCTTAGTATCAAATTCAGTTGATATTTTAATAAAAAAAATAGCTGAATATTTAAACGTTTCTGATTTTATATCTACTAAATTAGAAGTTCAAAACGATAGATACACAGGAAAAATAATCGGAAGCATGATGTATGGTGAAAATAAAATTAAAGCCGTAGAACAATATGCGCAAAAGAATAATATTTCATTAAATAATTCTTGGTCTTATGCAGATCACTATTCTGACATACCTTTGTTATTGAAAACGACATATGTTTTTGTGGTTAACCCATCAAAAAAATTACAACAAATAGCTACAGAAAAAAATTGGCAAGTGTTACAATTTAACATATGAATATATTCGGAATAACAAGCTTGATGATATTCTTTGCAGGAATTGGCTTTGGTCTTTTTTTGTATTCATCTGACAGAACTTCAAAACTTAATAAATCTTGGTTTATAGTTTCAATTTTTACAGCCTTATGGGGGTTATCACTTTTCGGGGTCACTTCCGCGGACACAGCAAACATTGCTATGAAATGGCAATGTTTGCTTGATGTGTCCGCTACTTTTATTCCAGTCACATATTTTTATTTCGTTTGTCAACTATTAAAAATAAAAAGAAAAGCCTGCAATAGATGTATTTTAATTTTGGGAATTGTAATAGCAATATTTTCCTTAACTCCTTATCACAAAACAGAAATTACTACAAGATATGGTTTTTTTTGGGTTGATCCGGGGGAATATTACTTCTTGTTTTCATTTTTCTTTGGAATTGTAACTCTCACATCACTTTTCTTGTTAATACAAGGATACTTCAAAAACAGAAAAGAACCCCTGTTTAGAGCTCAAATAAGAAACACATTAATAGCGGGCATAATAGGTTTTGGAGGAGGTATCACCAATTTCTTTCCACAACATATAGATATATACCCATATGGTAATTATTTTATTTTACTTTATGTGTTTTTCATGAGTTATGGAGTATTGAAATACAAATTACTAAACACAAAAATAATATCTGCTCAATTGTTAGCGGGAGCAATTGTTTTAATATTTTTATTTGATCTATTAAGATTTAATTACAATTTATATGATTGGATTGTAAAATTTATATTATTTATACTTGTTTTGTTATTTAGTGTTTTCTTAATAAGAAGCGTATTTAAAGAAATAGAGCAACGTGAACATATAAAAAACCTCGCTAAAGATTTACAGGAAGCAAATGAAAAATTGAAAGAATTGGATCAAATGAAATCAGAATTTATGTCCTTAGCCACACACCAAATTAGAGCGCCACTGACCGCTATCCGAGGTTATTCTTCAATGCTTCTAGAAGGGGATTTTGGAGCTTTGCCAGCAAAGGCTGCCGATTCTATAGAAGTCATAACCAAATCCAGTCAAAACCTGATTGATATCGTGAACGATTTCCTCAACATTTCCAGAATAGAGCAAGGGAGAATGGTTTATGAAAAAAGTGTTTTTGATTTAGTGAAATTGGTAAAAGAAGTAGCGGATGAGTTGAGACCTAACATTAAAGACGCTGGGTTAGATTTGAAAATCAATATAATACCAAACAATCTTTTTATGGAAGTGAACGGTGATAGAAACAAATTGAGACAAGTTTTCAGCAATCTTTTAGACAACGCCACCAAATACACACTGAAAGGTAGTATTGAAATTTCTATTACAGAAGAAAATTCTAAAGCAAAGATAGAAGTAAAAGACACCGGTGTTGGCATAGACCCAGCAGAAACCGAAAAACTTTTCGGAAAATTTAACAGAGCCAAGGACGCAAACAAAACCAATGTTATTGGCACTGGAATCGGTCTTTATCTTGCTAAAAAAATAGTGGAAGCTCACGATGGTCGTATCCAGGTTTTTTCAGAAGGTTTAGATCATGGCACCACTTTTACCATTGAATTACCTTTGGAAAAATAATAGGGTAAAATTTGTATTCCATAATAAAAAATGTAAGTCTATACAAATTTGTAAAGTAGTCTAAAATCTAAAAAAATTGTATGATGCAACGTATATGCTAAAAAATAAATGTTTTGAATTTCTATCCTGTCCTATAGATGGAAGCGACATGGTCTCTTTAGGAAAAAGTGTTTGTTGTGTAAATAAACACTCTTTTGACGTATCAAAAGAAGGATATATAAATATGCTAACGAGCGATAAACGCTTCAAACAGAAAATAGGTGACGTAAAAGATATGCTACTAGCAAGGTCTAATTTTCTACAAAGCGGATACTACAATTTTCTTTCAGAAGAAATAAATAAAATAGCAATAAGATATTTACAAAATAATAACAATAAAGATGGCTGTATTTTAGAAGTAGGTTGTGGCACTGCTTTTTATCTAAAAAGATTAAAAGACAACATAGATAATGATTTAAAAAAAGAATTTTGCTATTTTGGGACTGATATATCAAAAGAAGCAATCAAAATCTCAGCAAAAAAATATAAAGACATAAATTTCATAGTTGCAGATACTTACTTTAAAATTCCTATAAAAAACAAAACTGTAAAAATTATTTTAAATATATTTTCTCCCAGAAATCCGGAAGAATTTTCAAGATTATTAGACGATAAAGGGATTATAATAACAGTGATTCCAAACGAAAATCATCTTAACGAACTTATAGAAAAATTCGGACTAGTAAAAGTCGAACAAGAAAAGAAAAAACATCTAATGGACGCTCTTGATGGTCAATTTGACAAAATAGAAGACTATAATTTTACGAAGAAAATTTCTTTAAAATCTAATTCTATCATAGACTTAATTAAAATGGGACCAAGCTATAAATGTCTAAATGATAAAAAAATAATAAACATAAAAAATATGAACAAAAATTTATTAGAAGTAACTGCTTCTTTCAATATCTTAGTTTTTGTTTCAAAAAGCCGGTAACCAATACAACTGGTTACCGGCTTGATAAGTAATGACTTTTCTAAGACATTTCAAATTCGTTGTCTTTGACACCTTTCGAAAATGCCTGCCATTCACCACGTGAAAAACACAAAACTGAACCTTCTGGATTCTTGGAATCCCGAACGAAGACCATCTCATCCTTGAAAGCCACCTCAACACACCGATTGTGTGTATATTGGGAATAGGATGACTTTCGGAAATTCAACCCTTCGATATTCTGCACATTCTTGCTCATAACTTATCCCTCCTGAGAAACAATGTTGTGATATTGTTTCCAGATTTGTAAGTATTTTTGGTAAGACCCCACGTTCTGTTTTATAACAAAACGATTTATATTGTCTCTCTCATCTCCTTTCTCACTTTCTAAATCATTTATAAGTCTTAATACTTCATTTGGTTTTGGCCCAGAAAAATGAACCAGTCTTGCATTAGGATTGAAACCCCACCAAGGTTTCCAGTCATATTCAGGTGATAAGTTATCCCATTTTTGAGAATAAAATGTATTCCACGCTCCTTGACTACAAGGACCATGTCCTGCAAAAGAAAAATCAAAATTGTGCGAAATCAGATGTTTAACAAATTTATCGTAATCCTCCCTTAATCTTTGAAGATTTAACACCATTACTCCAGTACTCACAAATGTCCAATCCAACACATCCCAATCTGGTGGTGCAGAAAAGTATCTAGGTTTATGGTCAAATTCCAAATTGTTCATAACCATAATATCTGCATCAAGATATATCGCGTACTCATCATCGATACTGTTTGCTTTGAAAGCATTAGCTGTTTCAATACACAAATAAGCTCCAGCACAATAATCGAAAGATTTATTACCTGTATATGTCATTTCAATTTCTTCCAAAAACGGAACCTGCCATCTAATACAAGGTACCTTGCGATTATAGAGCCAAGACATAAAGCTAATATCCTGACCGTCATACAAACAACATACATCAACATTAGAATTTAATTGTGCTGTTAATACCAAGACCTTAGCCATCTCGATATAAGTAGGATCTCTATCAGTTACCGTAAATACACATTTCATCATCTTCTTCTCCCAATATTTTTAAAATTGTAAAACAACAATTACATCCAATTTAGATTGGATTATATAAATCACAAATAGTCAAATACAGAAATTACCATTTAGATCACATTCGGAAATTTAGGTCATGGCACCACTTTTACCATTGAATTACCTTTGGAAAACAGAAAACAATTTACAAAATAGTCTATATTGACTTTAAGTGCTAAATTTGCTATAATTAGGGGTAGTGCTTCTCATAGAAATCAAAAAAGAGCCTCATCAGCTCTTTTTTATTTAGGAAAATATTCAAAAAAATGCTATTTTATAAAAGATGAAAGTTTATGTGAAAGCCAAAACCAGAGCAAAGGAAGAAAAAATTGATCCAGCCACGCTGGAGTTGTGGCAAGCAAAGAAAAATCACGATTCTTCTGATTTAAACTGGTTAACTGTATCTGTTAAAGAACCACCAACCCAAGGTCAAGCCAACATAGCAATAATGAAAGCGTTGGCAAAATTTTTTGGCGTTTCCAGTTTTCAAGTGCGCTTGGTTTCGGGCTTTTCCTCCAAACAAAAGGTTTTTGAAATTTCATAAAAAGAATGGTAGGATAATGAATAATATGGATCCATTAAAAAATTTACAGGACAGAGGATTTGTAAAAAATTGCTCAAACGAGTCTGCTTTGCGCGAAAAAATCACCAAAGAACCAATAACTTTTTACGTGGGTTTTGATGCTACTGCCGACAGTTTGCACGTAGGTCACTTAATGCCCATTATGGCCGTTGCCCATCTTCAAAAAGCGGGGCATATTCCTATTTTGGTAGTTGGTGGTGGCACAACCCTCATCGGCGATCCCAGCGGTAGGACCGAAATGAGAAAAATGCTTTCTCTTGAAACCATTATGCATAATGCTGAACAAGTCCAAAAACAACTCAGTAAATTTATTTCTTTTGAAGACCAAAAAGGCATGTTTCAAAACAACCTAGAATGGTTAGCAGATTTAAAATACATTGAGTTCCTTAGAGATGTTGGTAAATATTTCAGAGTTAATGAAATGATAAAATCTGAGGCTTACAGACTACGCTTAGAAAGACAAGATGGTCTTTCGTTTATTGAATTTAACTACCAACTTTTGCAAGCTTATGATTTCTTAATGCTGAACGATAAATACGGTTGCGTTTTACAAATTGGCGGTGATGATCAGTGGGGCAACATCGTAGCGGGGGTGAGTCTCATCAGGCAAATGAGACAAAAAGAAGTTTACGCTCTCACTTTTCCATTATTAGAAACAGCAAGTGGTAAAAAAATGGGGAAGACCGAAGCTGGTGCAGTCTGGTTTGACGCTCTGAAAACTTCACCTTTTGAATATTATCAATATTGGATCAACACTGATGACAGAGATGTGATTAAATTTTTGAAATTTTTCACTTTCTTGTCTTTAGACGAAATCGCAGAAATGGAAAAACTTACCGGCGCCGACATCCGTCAAGCTAAAGAGACACTCGCTTTTGAAGCCACTAAAATCGCCCACGGTGAAGAAGAAGCAAAAAAAGCTATGGAAGCTTCTAGATCACTTTTCGGCTCTGATGTAAAAGATCACGAAAACATCCCTAGTAAACAAGTAGAAAAAAAATTATTTGAAAAAGGTATCTCGGTTGTTGATTTATTTTGTATAGCAGGATTAGCCACAAGCAAAACCGCATCACGAAAACTTATTGAACAAGGGGGCGCATACATAGAAAATGAACGTGTCACATCAGCTGAAAAAATCATCACCGAAAAAGACCTGGTTGATAACTCCATTCTTTTAAGACAAGGCAAGAAAAATTATATTAAAGTAGTTTTGAAATAAAACAAGAAAAAAGAAGCGTCCTCCAAGCGCTTCTTTTTTGATAAGAACAAAAGAACAATTAATTTTTCTTTTTCCTAATTGAGATTTTGGCAGTTTTGGATTTGGTAAAAAATTCAATATCGGGATCTAACCAAACCTTATTACAAATTTCCAAAATCTCATCCAAAGAAAGATTATCAAACAACAAAATCCAAGCGCACAACTTTTTGGCTTCGGACTTACTGTTTATGTTGGTCAAATTTATTACTTGTCTCAAACTTTTAGAGTTAAATAATTTGTTGCGTCTACTTTTTTGGTGAGACTCCAAAAGATTTAAGACAATTTGTCTGGCCATCAAAACAGCTTTGCCTTCACCAAATTTTTTCCAATACTTTTCCAATTTGAAGGCCACTTTTTCGTTAGGATACCTGTCAAAAAGCAGGTTCCAAGCTTGGTGATGTTCCGCTGAAACAAAAGATATATTTCTGTCGGAATCATCACCTCCGTCTTCTCTTCGTTTGCGGTGGTGGATTGTATAACCAGTTGGTGCGCTTATTCCCACGCCTTTCCTCCTTGGTTGGTGTTTGTCTTTCCACAATATACCCCCATTTTTAAGAAAATCAAACAAATAAAGTTTGTTAGAATACTTTTATGACCCAAAAAGAAGCCTTGGACATCCTAAAAACTGGAAGAAACGTGTTTTTAACTGGCGCCGCAGGTTCCGGCAAAACTCACGTTTTACGCGAATATATTGCTTATTTAAAAGACTTAGACGCTAATATCGGCATCACTGCCTCAACAGGCATCGCGGCGACTCATATGGGCGGAACTACCATACATTCGTGGAGCGGTATTGGTATCAGAGATTCTCTTTCTAAAAGTGAAATCAAAGAAATCGCCGAAAAAAGACAGGTCAGAAAAACCGTGCAAGACGCTTCAGTTTTAATCATAGACGAGATTTCTATGTTACATCATTTTAGACTAGACCTTATAGATTCTGTAATCAGGGAAGTTAAAAATTGTAACGAATCTTTTGGTGGTATGCAGGTAGTTTTTTGTGGTGATTTTTTTCAATTACCACCAGTCAGAAAAGCGGGCGGACCAGAAACTTTATTTGCTTATCATTCTGAAACTTGGAAAAATCTTAATCTTAAAATTTGTTATCTTTCCGAACAACACCGTCAAAACGATTTGGATTATTTAAAAATATTAAATGCGGTTAGAGAATCTTCGGTGTCTGAGGAAATTATAGAAACCTTAAAAACCAGATTCCATCAAAACATCCCAACAGAACCAACCAAACTTTATTCTCATAATCGCGATGTTAATTCTGAAAATGAAAACGAACTGAATAAAATACCAGGTAAAACTTTTGAATATGAAATGCGTGAGATGGGACGCCAAAGCATCATAAAATCTTTGAAAAAAAGTTGCTTGGCGCCGGAAACTCTAAAACTAAAAGTGGGCGCTAAGGTGATGTTTGTAAAAAATAATTTTGAACAAGGTTATGTTAATGGCACCTTGGGCACTGTTATAAAATGTGGTTATGAAGAGATAACAGTTCAAACATTTTCTGGCAAAACTATTGATGTTGAGAGAGAAACTTGGGTGATAGAAGAAGATGGCAAAATCAAAGCGGAAATAAACCAGTATCCTTTGCGATTAGCCTGGGCTATTACCGTTCATAAAAGCCAGGGTATGTCTCTAGATTCGGCTCTGATAGATTTATCACGTTCTTTTGAAAGAGGAATGGGTTATGTGGCGCTTTCCCGGGTGCGTTCTTTAGAAGGACTTTTTTTGAAAGGATTTAACTATATGGCATTGCAGATCAATGAAGAAGTTCTTGAACAAGACAAAAAATTTAAAGAATATTCTAAAACCAATTCTTTCCACATAAGAACAATGGGGGAGAAAAAACTTTCCCAAATGCATCAAGAATTTGCTAAAAAAATAAAGGGGGTTCGCTCCGCTAAAGCAACACGAAATAAAGAAAAAACTACTGTGGAACAAACTAAAGATTTGCTTGATGAAGGCAAAGGTCTAAAAGAAATTGCTAAAATTAGAGGCCTGAAACTCGGCACGATTTTGGATCATATAGAACAAATAAAAAAACAAGATAACAACTACAATATTTACAATCTCCGAAACAGCATCACGAAAAATAAATTCAAAGAAATTTATAACGCTTTTCGCAAAAATGGCATAAGTGAAGGTGGTGTTTACCATTTAGCGCCAGTCAAAAACCTTCTCGGTCCAAAATATTCTTATGACGATTTGCGATTAGTGCGATTGTTTTTGTAACCTCTTCTGAGTATTTCTATATTTTGCGCAAATCAAATCCCGCTGTTTGTTTAAAACAGCGGGATTTTTTGATAAATTGCTTTTGTTGTAAGAGAGAGCAAGGTGAGTTATCCTATAGATATGAAAAATATCAAAATTTGGACAGAAGAGATGGGTGAATACAAACTCTTAGATTCAGGGAATAAAGAAAAATTAGAAGAAATCGGGGGTATAAAAATAGTAAGAAACGAGCCGAGAGCTTGGTGGGAACCTGAACTTTCAAAAGAAAAATGGAAAACAGAATCATTTTTAAAAAAAGGGGAAGGGTTAGAAGCTGTTATTGATATTGGTTTAGAAGGAATCAAAGCAAAAATAAGATACAAAAAAACCTCCAAACATATCGGTATTTTTCCAGAACAGTTTCCGCAATGGCAATGGATCTTTAAAAAAATTACAGACACCAAATTACAAACGCCAAACAGAGTAGTGAATGTTTTAAATTTATTTGGTTATACCGGAATGGCAAGTTTGGTCGCAACAAAAGCTAATGCTAAAGTCACTCACGTAGACGCTTCAAAACCAAGTGTTGATTGGGCAAGAGAAAATCAAAAACTTTCTAAAATGGAAAAAGCTCCAATAAGATGGGTGGTTGATGATGTGGTTAAATTTATAAAAAAAGAAAAGAACAGAGGTATAAAATACGACTGCATCATAATGGACCCGCCAAGTTATGGAAAAGGTCCAAAAGGAGAAGTTTGGAAAATAGAAAAAGAGCTTCCAAATTTACTTTTGGCTTGTAGAGAAATTTTAAGCGATCAACCTTTGTTTATAATTTTTAATATGTATTCTACCGAACTCTCTTCAATTTCTGTCGCCAACTTACTTTCTGAAATAACAAAAGATTTGGGGGGCACCATTGAATCTGGCGAACTTGCCCTTAAGACCACAAATTCCAACCGTCTTCTGCCTATGTCTATTTTCGCTTTATGGAATTAAAAAAGAAAAGGTCCGAGGTAAAACCTCGGACCTGAAAATTTTAATTTTAGAAATCACTGACGAACAACGTAGACACGTTTTCCATCTGCGTCTAACGAGACATCAATGAAAGCTACAATATACGGACGGCTATCGCCAGCACTTCCATGACTTTCACTTAAATCCTGTATGAAAGTTCTAGTTTTACCGTCGGATGTGCTAATTTGAATCTGAGCCGTTTCTGGGCCATAACCACGGTAATAATTCACGCCCACTTGATATGTGCCTAAACCATCGCTTCCACAAGGGACGTAATAATGTTCAGGTCCAAAACCGGTAACATCGTCCAAATCCAAATACCCGAAAGATCCAGTCATATTCCAATAATACACATGGTTACCGTCGGGCTCAAAGATGTGCAGATCCACATCTGGTTCAGCTCCCCACGTAAGCGTAACGGTAATAGCTCCACTACCAAGATAGGTATATGGAAAGACCATATCCACGATTCTGGAAGCCAAATCTTCGTCAATCAATCTTCTGCTAACCAATTTACTTGAAAAATATGATTCAATAAACTGGTGGTTAGAAAAATCTCTATGATCCCCAAAAATACCTGGATCATTATCCACATTGGAGTCAAGCACGGGAAACAGGGCTCTAAGCGCATTAATCACTCGGTCGTCATGGGCAGTGTAATAGGTGCTATCGCCATAAAGCAACTTTGCTGGCGAAGCCACTCCAATCATACCGATGCTTTGGGGAAACTCATTTGACAGAGCTGCCATCGCGTCATTAGCAAACATATTGCCTTGACTATGAGCGACCAACAAAACTCTTTTACCTTCCAAAAGATCAGTCTCATATTTTTGGATGAGAGCCGAAGAGTTAACTTCGGCAGTAATCCTAGCGGCCAAAAATTCCTCAATAGTGAGAATAATCGGTTGAGCCTCAGGTGGAAAAAGAAGCTGGACGTTTCGCAAACTCATATACATCGCAAAATAAACTTCAGGTGAAGTTCGCGAAACCTGTGGAGCGTTGATTTCAACTATCTTTTGACCGATAACCTCAATAACATCCCGAACTTTGTCCACGTGATAGTTGTAAGCTAATTTGAACTCAAAAACTTGATCTGGGTAGATAGTTTTGAGAGTTTCTGCATATGCTTTTACAAGCGCAACTCTACCCATCTCCGCTTGGTCTACCGTGTTCCAAACACCATTAACAAAATAGATCGCAGTGGTTTTAGCGTTGGAACAAAAATCCACTGATGTTTGTCCTGTGTTAGGACAAACGGCAAGCAAAGCAAAAGCGAAAACACCACAAAGAAGTTTAACTTTCACTATCGCACCACCTTTCTTTTCGTTTATTCGCAGGGATTTTCTTCTTGGTCAGAACCGTAAAAACCACCACTAAGCAACGCGTTGAAATTTTGGTAGGCTTTGTTTCGGTTAGGATCACCTTTGAGCATTTCCACTTCCAAAAGCGATGATTCTTCATACATACCCTCTATGCTACCAGTTCTCTCAAACAAACAATAATTACCTTTACTGATAGCAGCTCTACCCGCTTGAGCAGCACTGTCATCTCCAGCATTGCCAGCGTAAACACCGGTTTGCAAAGCTTTGGCTTTTTGTCTTAGCGCAGACTGCATAACCGCGCTGTCTGGGTATCGGTCTACAATATATTTATCAAGATCATCCCAAACTCCGTTAGCGTCATCGTCATAACCAAAACCATCGTAAGTGCTCTGCGAGGGATTGTTGGTGCCACCAGTATTGGTCGTTTTGGTGTTAGTGGCTTTTTTAGATCCACCAAAACCACAACCCAATAAAACAATGCTCAACAAAAGCACGATCGGCAAACAAATAAGCAACGGTTTTTTCATAAATTTCTCCTTTTAGCTGTTAATTGATTGATTTCTCAAGGTGCGAGACCTAGCCCTGAGTATAACTTATTTTCATTTAAAATGCAGGTGTGAGAGGTTCGCAGGGATTTTCTTTCTGGTCAGAGCCGTAAAAACCACCACTAAGCAACGCGTTGAAATTTTGGTAGGCTTTGTTTCGGTTAGGATCACCTTTGAGCATTTCCACTTCCAAAAGCGATGATTCTTCATCAAACCTCCTGATGTCACCATCAGTTCTTTCAAGTAAACAATAAAGGGATTTGCTTATGGCAGCTCTACCCGCTTGAGCAGCACTGTCATCTCTAGCACTACCAGCGTAAACACCAGTTTGCAAAGCTTTAGCCATTTGCTTCAACGTGGCCTGCATAACCGCGTTGTCTGGGTATCGGTCTACAATATATTTATCAAGATCATCCCAAACTCCGTTAGCGTCATCGTCATAACCAAAACCATCGTAAGTGCCAAGTTGAGAAGAATTTTTAGACCCATCAAAATTATAAATCAAAAAAATAACACCTAGTAAAAACAAAATTGATAAACAAACGAACACAATTTTTTTCATAAATTTATTTTTAATGATTGGTTAATAATAGTATTTTACAACATTTCCTGAGATACAAAACCCGGTTATGGGTGTAGCTCATAATTTTGGAAATAGCGTCATTTGTGGTAATATTTCAAGGTATGTCAAAAATAATTCTTTCAGGAGTAAAGCCTACAGGTAGACCTCATATAGGTAATTATTTTGGCGCTATGAAGCAATTCGTAGATTTGCAAAACAGCGAACCAGAAGCCATTAAATATTTCTTTGTAGCGGACTACCACGCGCTCAACCTCATTCAAAACGCAGAAGAAATGAGGCAACACTCACGTGATATAGTTTTAGATTTTTTAGCTATTGGCCTTGATCCAAACAAATCTATTATTTTCAAACAGTCCGACATTTTAGAACACACAGAACTTTGTTGGATTTTTGACGCAATCACCACTGTGCCATATTTGAAGCGCGCCCACGCTTACAAAGATGCAGTTGCCAAAGGAGGCGAAGAAATCATTAACGTTGGCACTTTCAATTACCCGATGCTTATGGCAGCCGATATTTTGCTTTACGACACCGACCTTGTGCCGGTTGGCAAAGATCAAAAACAGCACGTTGAATTTGCTCGTGACACAGCCGAGAAGTTTAATCGTGTTTTTGATAGCGAAACTTTCAAATTGCCTGAGCCTTACATTTTACCAAATGTAGAAATTGTGCCTGGCACCGATGGACAAAAAATGAGTAAGAGTTATAAAAACACTATCCCGCTTTTTGCTGACGATGAAGAAATTGAAAAAATAGTGATGGGTATAGTAACTGACTCTACTGGTGAAAAACCGCAAAATGTTTACAACATTCACAAAATTATTCTGTCAGCCAATAACGCAAGTGATGTTGTCCAAGACAAACTGCAAAAAATTTACGAGGAAAACAAAGGTAAGTATAAAAACCTAAAAGAAATTTTGATAGAAGATTTAAAAAATTTCATAAGACCACTCAGAGAAAAGAGAGCTGAGTTAGCAAAAGATGAAGAACTGGTAAATAATATTTTGAAAGTCGGCAGAGAAAAAGCTGGTCCAGTAGCAACCGAAAAAATGAAGCAAATAAAAAAAGCTATCGGAGTAATATAATTATATGCAAAGAACTTATATAAAAGATTTGAAAGAAAAAATAGGGGAGGAAGTGATTATTAAAGGTTGGGTTAATGTTCGGCGCGATCAAGGAAAAATGGTTTTCGTTGATATGCGCGATATGACCGGACTTGTGCAATGTGTCGTTTTGCCAAAAAGCGAAGCTATTGAGGTTGCCAAGGAAATAAGAACCGAATGGGTTTTATCCATAAAAGGAAAGGTAAACGAACGCCCAGAAAAGAATAAAAATGACAAGGTTCAAAACGGCGATATTGAAATTGAGATTTTAAACATAGAAATTTTAAATAAAGCTGAAGTTTTACCTTTTGAAATTTCGTCGGATACCAAAGATATAAACGAAGATACTCGTCTTAAATATCGTTATCTAGATTTGCGTAGCGAAAGAATGCAAAAAAATATCCGAGCTAGAGGCAAACTCATAAAATACGTAAGAGATTTTATGGATAGTGAAGGTTTTGTAGAAGTAGAAACTCCAATACTTACTAAATCTACACCAGAAGGTTCGCGCGACTATGTCGTGCCTTCCAGACTTTACCACGGCAAATTTTATGCTCTACCACAATCACCTCAACAATACAAACAACTTTTAATGACTGCCGGTATGGAAAAATATTTCCAAATTGCGAGATGTATGCGCGATGAAGATTCTCGCGGAGACCGACAACCCGAGTTTACACAAATGGACTTAGAAATGAGTTTTGTTGAAAGAGAAGACGTGATGGACATCAACGAAAGATGCCTCATTGGACTAATCCAAAAACTTTATCCTGAAAAGAAAATACAGCAGATACCTTTTCCAAGACTTTCTTTTGCTGAAGCTATGGAAAAATATGGTAGCGACAAACCTGATCTCCGCGAAGACAAAAACGATCAAAATCTTTTAGCTTTTTGTTGGGTAATTGATTTTCCATTTTTTGAAAAAACCGATGAAGGTGGTTGGACCTTCACTCATAATCCATTTTCTAGACCAAAACCCGAATTTATGGAAGACCTTATGAAAAAAGAGAACATTGAAAAAATCCTAACGACTCAATACGACATTGCGTTAAATGGTATGGAAATTGGCGGTGGCAGTATTAGAAACCACGAACCAGAAGCTTTGCAAAAAGTTTTTGAAATTATGGGACACGAAACCGAAAAAATAAAAGAAAACTTTGGTCATATGCTATCGGCCTTTTCTTTAGGCACACCCCCTCATGGTGGTATCGCTTGGGGAATAGACAGATTGGTAATGATACTTCAAAACGAACCAAACATCCGCGAAGTTATTCCTTTTGCAAAAACCGGGGAAGGTAAGGACCCAATGATGGAATCACCAACCACGATCACAGAAACTCAACTCCGCGAACTTCATATAAAAATTAGAGACACTAACCCAAAATAAAGATAAAACCCCCAGACGCGAATGCGTCTGGGGGCGGACAACGAGAATACGGAATTGTCAAAAAAGAGAACGAGGACGTCGTGATGCCGAAGGCACGATTTGTTTGGACACAGGCTCCAAACTGCCAACGACAACAGCCGACACCCCGATCTCGTTGTTGGTTTACGGTCTACATTTTATTATAGACCAATATACAACTTTTTACCACTTAACATATAAGTATTTATGTGTTATAATTTTATTCACTCTTATTAAAACAAAGAGAAAAAGAATATTGGAAATATGTTAAAATAAGCCCTATGCACGATGATTTTAAGGTAAAAATAGGGGAAATAGAAGGGCCGTTAGAGCTTATTTTGGACCTAATAGAAAAGAGGAAACTTCACATAAGTGACGTTTCTCTTTCCCAAGTGGCAGACGAGTTCATTGAATACATAAAATCTTTTGAGGAATTTCCAATACAAGATTCGGCTGATTTTATTTTGGTTGCTTCAACGCTTTTATTGATTAAGTCCAAATCGCTTTTACCAAATCTTTCACTTACCCCGGAAGAACAGGACAATATAGAAGATTTAGAAAATAGATTAGCAACCTATAAAAAATACAAGGAGCTTTCTGTAAATGTCGCTCAAAGATTTGGGAATTTTTTATATTTTGCTAGAGAAAAGAGAAATATCAATATCGTGTTTGCTCCGGCAAACGATATCAATCTTTCTACGTTAAAAAACGCTCTGGTAGAAGTTTTAAAAAATGTGCCTCAAAAAACTGAAAAACTTCCAAAAGTGGCTATCACCAAAATTATAAGTTTGGAAGAGATGATAAACCGTTTATCAGACAGAATAAAAACCAGTCTTCGCACTAGTTTTAAAGATTTTTCAGGTATGGGCAAAGCGCAAAAAGTGGATGTGATAGTGAGTTTTTTAGCTATGTTAGAATTAGTAAAACAAGGCGTGGTAAAAGCCGACCAAAGTAACAATTTTGAAGATATTCAAATAGAAGGCGAAAACGCTGGGGTGCCAAGTTATTATTAAAAAAGTAAATTATGGATTTAGAACAAAAAATAGAAGCTTTGCTATTTTATAAAAACGAACCTTTAACCATAAAAGAATTGGTTAAATACACCTCAGAAAAAGAAAGTAATGTCAGAGAAGCCCTACAAAGGCTATCAGAAAATCTTTCAAACCGAGGTATTTGCCTTGTTGCAAACGACACAGAAGTTAGTCTAGCGACAGCTGTCCAAATGAAGGACTTTTTAGAACAAATCGCCAAAGACGAAATGAGCAAAGAAATAGGCAAAGCCGGACTAGAAACTCTTGCTATAATCCTTTATAATGGGCCTGTAACCAGAAAAGAGATTGATTATATAAGAGGGGTTAATTCTGCCTTTATATTAAGAAATCTGTGTGTTCGTGGATTAGTAGAAAAGGAAGTGAACGAAAAAGATCAAAGAACTTTTAAATACAAAAGCAGTCTAGCGCTTTTAGCTCATTTAGGAATTACGAAAGTATCTGAATTGCCAGATTTTGAAATCTTAAATAAAAAAACAAACGAATTAAAAAACCCACCTGAAAATGAAGAAGATGATCAAAGATAAATTTAAAAAAATATTAGAAATAGAAACGAGAACAAAATATTTTACTCATTTTTTGTTGTGCCTACTAGTAACTTCAATAATATCTTTCAGCCTACTCGTTGTTCTAGAAACAACTCCTAAGGTTAAAAAAGAAAAACAAACTAAAAAAGTAGATGCTTTTGAAACTGTAAAACTGGAAGCTAAAAGCGCTATAGTTTGGGATGTGGTTAATGGAAAAACAATTTTTTCAAAAAACTGTGACGAACCTTTGCCCCTTGCTTCGCTCACCAAAATAATGACCGCTGTCACCGTTGCCAAAGAAATAGATGATAACCAAAAAATAAAAATAACCCCAGAAGACTTATCACCGGAGGGAGATTCAAATTTGATAGTCGGAGATATTTGGCGGGCGAGAGAGCTGAGAGATTTTACTTTATTAACCTCTTCTAATGATGGGGCTTACGCTTTAGCCTCGGTCATTAAAGCCTATCCTAACAATCAACTAACGGACACCGACAACAATTTTGTAAAAAATATGAATGATAACGCGTTAGATATTGGACTTTTGAGTAGTAAATTCTTTAATGAACACGGTTTAGACAGGGATGAAAATAGAGGAGGCGCTTATGGTTCAGCTCGAGATATGGCTATGCTTTTTGAATACGCTTTAAAAAATTACCCTGAAGTTTTAGAAGCCACTCGTTATAAAAATTTACATTTTGCTAGCACCGAAAAAATATACTCTGTTGAAAACACAAATGTTATAGTAGATCAAATACCAAACCTCATTGCTTCTAAGACTGGTTACACTGATCTTGCCGGAGGCAACCTAATAATCGCTTTTGACGCTGGGCTCGGACGACCAATTATTATAACTGTCCTGGGTTCAACAGAAGAGGGAAGATTTGCTGATGTTTTAAAATTAGTTGAAGCTACTAAGCAACAACTTCCAAATTTATAAATTATGATTATTGATATTGTAAAAGTTTTTTTACCAGCGGTTGGAGCCTTCGTCTTAGGAGTTTTGATGACCCCAATTTTAACTAACTTCCTTTATTCACATAAGATGTGGAAGAAGAGGGGAGGCAAAATAGCGCTTGATGGCAACCAAGCCGAGGTTTTCAACAAACTCCATAAAGAAAAAGAAGTAAACACTCCAAGAATGGGTGGAGTTATTATTTGGTTTAGTTCGGCAGTTGTTATTATAGGTATCTGGATCGTTTCTAAATTTTTTCCCGGCGACATTACCACAAAACTTGATTTTCTTTCCAGAAACCAAACTTGGGTGCCCTTAGGAACACTTCTACTTGGGTCTTTTGCTGGTCTTTTGGATGATTATCTAGAAATCAAAAGATCTGAAAGAACCGACGGGAAAAATGGCGGTCTTCCAGTAAAAATCCGTCTTTGCGTCGTTTTTGCAATATCTCTGGCTTGCGCTTTGTGGTTTTACGTAAAATTGGATGTAACGGGAATAGGTCTTCCATTTGGATTTGGAGAACTTTATTTAGGGCCTTTATTTGTTGTATTGTTTTTATTAACTTCGTTATTTATATACGCGAGTGGAGTTATTGATGGCATAGATGGACTCTCTGGCGGAGTTTTCGCTACTGTGTTTGCGGCTTACGCCGGTATCGCTTTTTATCAACAACAAATAGACCTTGCTGCTTTTTGCACTGCTGTTGTCGGAGGCATATTGGCATTTCTTTGGTTTAATATTCCGCCAGCCAGATTTTATATGTCAGAAACTGGCACGATGGGGCTCACTATTACGTTAACAGTAGTCGCTTTTATGACTGATAGATTGGGCGGAGGTTATGGTTTTTTGGTGCTACCGATTATCGCTTTACCTTTAGTAATAACTGTATTATCCGATCTTATTCAAGTTTTTTCTAAAAAATTTAGAGGAAAAAAAGTTTTCCGCGTCGCTCCTTTACATCATCATTTTGAAGCCATTGGTTGGCCATCTTATAAAGTAACTATGCGTTATTGGGTAGTTTCTGTGGTTTGCGCCATAACTGGTATTACTTTGGCTCTCATTGGATAATTCTTTAAAATCTCATAAGTTTTCTTCTCCTTAGTAAGAGGAGGCTGAGGGTGTTATAATAGAGAGCATGTCAGCTAAACTTGGAAAAATAAGCAAGCCGTTTTTGTTTTGGACTATAATTCTGGTTGTTGGTGGTTTTTTTATTTTTAGTTCAGCTTCACTTGGAGTTTTGGCTAGAGATGAAGTTAAATTTTCCAATGTCGCTTTTAACCAATTGTTTTACGGTTTATTTTTTGGTTCTATTGCTTGCCTTTTTTTTGCAAAAACTGATTATCATATCTGGAAAAAATATTCTTTTATATTTTTTGTGGGTTCAATATTGCTTACTGCTCTGGTATTTGTGCCCGGTATCGGTATGGAACACGGCGGAGCAAAACGCTGGATCAATCTTGGTTTTATCACATTTCAGCCCGCAGAAATTTTAAAAATCTCTTTTATAATATATTTTGCTGCTTGGCTTTCACAGATGAAAGAAAAAATAGGCACCTTTAAATGGGGTCTTTTGCCGTTCATTGTTTTTGGCGCCATTATTGGAGTTATTCTTTTAACCCAACCAGACACCGACACTTTTGCAGTTATTATTTTCGCAGCCCTTTCAATGTATATCGTCGCCGGTGCTAAATGGCGTCACATAGGTTTGATACTTCTTTTGGGTGTGGCTATTGCGACCGCGCTTTATTTCACCAGACCTTACATCAAACAAAGAGTAGATGTAATGCTTCACCCGTCTATAAACAACCAAACATCTGGTTACCAACTTAAACAATCTCTAATAGCAATTGGTTCTGGAAAAATGTGGGGCAGGGGATTCGGTCAAAGTATTCAAAAATTTCATTATCTACCAGAACCAATTGGCGATTCAGTGTTCGCGGTAGCCGCGGAAGAATTCGGTTTTGTGGGAGCCTGTATAATAATAGTCAGCTTTGTTATTTTTAGTTTTGAAGGCTTGAAAATCTCAATCAGATCAAGAGATGATTTTGGTAGACTTGTGTCTTTAGGAATTGTTATAATGCTAATGTCTCAAGCTTTTATCAATATTGGGGGTATGATAGGCGTATTACCGCTTACCGGGATACCTCTACCATTTATCAGCCATGGCGGTACTGCTCTTTTTATAACTTTAATTGAAGTTGGTATCGTAATGAATATATCTAAAAACAGAAAACGTATTAAAAAATCATGAAAATAATATTTACAGGCGGAGTTACAGGTGGACATTTTTATCCGATTATAGCTGTCGTAGAAGCTATTCAAAAAATATCCAGAGAGAAAAAAATTCTTTCACCTAAAATGTATTTTTTTGCACCTTCTCCATACAACCAAGGTCTGCTTTATGATCACAATATAGAATTCAAAAGAGTGACTGCAGGCAAAATGCGCACATATTTTTCATTACAAAATTTTACAGATATATTTAAAACTATATGGGGAATTTTAAACGCTCTTTATGACGTTTTCAACATTTATCCAGATGTTGTTTTTTGCAAAGGAGGATACGGAAGTTTTCCGGTAGTATTCGCGGCTAGAATATTGCGTATTCCAGTATTTGTTCATGAGTCAGATTCTGTCGCCGGCAAAGTTAATAAGTGGGCAAGTAAATTTGCAGACAGAATCGCAATTTCCTTCAAAGAAGCCATTGCCTCTTTCCCTGAAGCAAAAGTAGCTTACACCGGACAGCCTGTGCTAGAAGAAAAACTGAACCCGATTGCAGACGGCGCTAATGAATTTTTCGGATTTGATAACAGTGTTCCAACCATCTTTATAATGGGGGGCTCCCAAGGCGCCGAGATGATCAATAATGCTATTTTGGATATTTTGCCAGACTTGGTTGAAAATTATCAAGTTATTCACCAAACTGGTCTAACCAATCTAAAAGTAACAGAAGAATCAGCTGCCGCCATACTTTTGGGCAATCCAAACAAAGATAGGTACAAAACTTTCGGTTATATGAATAATCTTGAAATGATGATGGCAGCGGGAATATCTTCGCTAGTTATAAGCAGAGGCGGTTCTAGTATTTTTGAAATAGCTTCTTGGGCCAAGCCTTCAATTATAATACCGATCACAAATTCAAGCGGTAACCACCAAATTAAAAACGCATTCGCTTACGCTTCAAGTGGTGCTTGTTCGGTCCTGCAAGAAGAAAATCTTAAACCTAGCATCTTTATTGCCGAAATTAAAAGAATACTTAATAATCCAGAAATCGCAGAAAAAATGAAAGAAAATGCTAAAAATTTCTTTAAACCCGGCGCAGCTGACACTATCGCGAGAGAACTTTTATCTATTATGTTTTCCCACGAAAAATTAGAATAATTAATTCTAAAAATTAATTCTAAAAAAGATCTAATCCAACAAGGTATTTTTTGCTATAATAGACTTATGGCAAATAATGAAAAAGTGGTCACCAGATTTGCGCCGTCACCAACGGGTTTTATGCATGTTGGAAGCGCAAGAACCGCCCTTTACGCGTGGTTATTAGCTAAAAAAAACAATGGCACTTTTATATTAAGAATAGAAGACACAGACAAAGAAAGGGAAGTTGCTGGTTCTATTGAACATATAAAAAAATCTTTGAAATGGCTTTCTTTAAACTGGGACGAAGGACCTGATATTGGCGGTCCTAGCGCTCCTTATATTCAATCAGAAAGATTGGAAATATATAAAAAATACGCAAATATTTTGATAGAAAAAGGTTATGCGTATGCCGATCCTTACACAGCCGAAGAAATAGAAAACTTCAAGAAAAAATCAGAAGAAGAAAAGAAACCTTTTTTGTATCGGGAATACAGACCAGAAAATCCTCCTCCTTGGGATGGTTCTAAGCCTCTTAGATTTAAAGTGCCTGAATTAAAAAGAACCGAATGGAAAGATTTAGTTTGGGGCGAACTTTCTGCTGGCATTGAAGCTTTGGACGATTTTGTATTAATAAAAAGTGATGGTTTTCCGACATATAATTTTGCCCACATTGTTGATGATATTGAAATGGGTGTCACTCACATAGTGAGAGGACAAGAATTTATTGCTTCCACGCCAAAATTTTTATCAGTCTATGAAGCTTTAGAAATTACTCCTCCAAATTTTGTAACCGTGCCTCCAATAATGGGAGCCGACGGCAAAAGAAAACTTGGCAAACGAGATGGCGCTAAAGATATTTTGGATTACGAAAACGAAGGTTATCTCCCAGAAACTATGGTTAATTTCCTCGCCTTTCTAGGTTTTAATCCAGGGGGAGAGAAAGAGATCTACACCAAAGAAGAATTGGCAAAAGTCTTTGATCTAAACAAAATTCAAAAATCGGGAGCACAATGGAATGACGACAAATTAGACTGGATGAACAGAGAACACATTAAATTGTTGCCCGAAGAAGAACGTAACGAAAAAATATTTGACCGTCTTCAAAAAAATCCTGAAATATCAAAAAGTGAAAAAATAAAAGACCGAGATTATGTTTCAAAAATTTATCCTATTATTTTTGATAGAATCTCTAAGTGGTCAGATATAGACACAATGATTTCAGCGGGGGAGCTTTCTTATTTCTTTGAAAAACCTACTCTAGAAAAAGAAAAAATTGTCTGGAAAACTCAAACTCAAGAAAATGCTAAAGAAAATCTGGAAAAAGTTTTAGGAATTTTTGAATCAGAAATTACCAATTACGAATCGTGTAAAGAAAAAATTATACAACACGCAACCGAAGTAGGGAAGGGGGAAGTACTTTGGCCTCTACGCTATGCCCTATCAGGAAAAGAAAAATCGCCAGACCCACTAACCTTGATTAGCGTGCTGGGTATAGCAGAAAGCAAAGAGAGAGTTGCAAAAGCTATCCAAATTTTGACGCCTTAATTTTTCAAAAGAAATGTTTGTATCAATTAAAAAAACAACAACTGTAACACTTGCTCTAGTTTTGTTATTGGGCGTGGTTCATAAAACTAAAGCAGAATCCGTTGCCGAACTCAAACAAAACATCCAAAACAATGTAGACAAAATCAAACAACTAGACGAAGAAATAAAAATTTACGAGAAACAGATAGAAACCACCAACAGTCAAGCTCAAACGTTAAAAAACACTATTCAGGTGCTTGATATTAACCAAAAAAAGATAAGCACAGAAATTCAAAAAACCGAAACTAATATTAAAAAGACGAACTTGACAATACAAGATATAAGTGATGAAATAAAAACAATTGAAGCTAAGATGGAAGCCAACACCAAAGCTATCGCTAAGGCTATAAATAGCATTCATCAACACGACGAACAATCTCTGATAGAAAGTTTTCTTACCAACAACAGCCTAACCGACGTGTTAGACAAATACGAATCTATCACGAAATTTCAAGAAAATGTGCGAGATAAATCAAAAGAGCTTGAGGCTCACAAAAAAGAACTTTCTGAAAAAAGAAATTTAAGCGAAAAAGAAAAAAGTAATTTGGTCTCTTTTAAATCAGAATTAAATGATCAAAATCAAATTCTGGCGAATAATAAGAAAGAGAAAAGCAATCTTTTAAGCGCGACTCAAAATAAAGAGGCTGAGTATAAAAAAATATTAGCGGCCAGACAAGCTGAGAAAGAAAGATTTGAAAAAGAATTGTTTGATTTTGAATCTAGACTTAAAAGGGCTATTGATCCAAACAGTTTTCCGTCTAGCGGTAAAGGCATCTTTTCTTGGCCAGTAGATCCTGTCCGTATCACTCAATATTTCGGCAAAACTGCCGATTCTAAGAGACTTTACACATCAGGAACTCACAACGGTGTTGATTTTGGTGTCAGTCGTGGCACTCCTGTTAAATCAACTTTGAAAGGGGTAGTTCGGGGTACCGGCAATACCGATGAGCAAAAAGGTTGTTATTCCTATGGCAAATGGATACTTATAGACCACCCAAACGGTTTATCCACGCTCTACGCTCATTTAGACCTTATTAAAGTCTCCGCCGGACAAGCCGTAGAAACTGGTCAAGTAATCGGTTATAGCGGTAATACTGGCTATTCAACTGGTCCACATTTGCACCTCACTGTTTACGCCACTCAAGGTATCGTTGGAATTCAAAAATATTCTTCCAGTAAAAATTGTAAAAATGTTAGTATACCGATAGCTGACGTTAAAGCTTATTTAGACCCAATGCTGTATTTCTAATTTTAATGCGTTAAAAATAAATTAGTTTAGCAGAAACCCAATGAAAACTTTCAAAAATAAAAACAACAAAGGTTTTATCAAGATCAAAGTAATTTTGATTATAATCGCCATATTAGTGGTATTAAAGTATGTCTACGATATAGATATCGTCGGTTTTTTGACTCAAGGCAAATTTAAAGAGCTTTTAGATAAATTTTATAATTTAAGTCTTAAAGGTTGGGAAAAATACAAAGACACCGTAATGCAAGTTTGGAATTTGCTGGTTGGGTTCATAAAGGGTCTTTTTGCTAAACTCACAAAATAATAGGAGAGAACCACCGAAAGAAAAATAAAAAAAATAATTTTCTTTAAAATTAATTTGTCTCTAAAAAATAATTTTAATAATGGGGAAGGGGTTTTATCATTAATTTTATAAAGTAAGCACTGTATTAGAATTATTACATAATGACTACTACAAAGGTATATTGTGCGACGTTCATACTATCTAAAAACAACTTAAAGAAATTAATAAAAAAATGAAAGATGAACCTAATCATTCGCTTCCCTTTACCTAACCAGTAAGACAAAAATAAAATCCCCTAGTCCGAGAACTAGAGGATTTTATTTTAAAATTCATTACCTATTGATTGCCAAATCTGTATATTCGGAATAGGCGACTGTTTTGGTCCAACATTTAGAAGAGGAGCTCCAAGGTTTGACGCCATACTTCTCAAAGAGATATCTAGCGTAAGCTGTGTTCCCTTCTAGGGTGAGGATATCAAATCCTAATTTTTCCGAATCTTCACTGTGATAGTATTCGTTGATTTGCATTACTCCCCTGTCAAGATTGTTTACTTCACCACGCAACACATTTCCATTTTTGTCATATTGACGGAAACGAGATTCACATCTAGCAACTTCAATCATAATCGGAATATCTGAAAAGTAACTTCTCACATATTCCTCAACAGTCATATTTCTTTCAACTACTTCTTTCTTCGCCTCACTTGGCAAAACATTTTTCGTTTGTATAACTTCCGGTGTTATAGCAGGAGCAAGAGATGATCCATTAAAACCTATAACCGTTGAAGCCAACATCACGAATCCCAAAGCGGTAGTTTGGAAAATAAGCCGATTGTTTAATTTTAATCTACTCTAATCCCCTAGCCTACCTTTGATAGACTTTGCATTTTTAGTTTGGGATTAAAATAGTAGAGATACATTTTCAGAAAACCTCAAGCGCGAACCTTAACTCTGTTTTAGAGTATAAATTTATACTTGAGCCAAAAAGTTTCTCTATATTACCTTCTTGATTTGTGAAAACCTTGTCAAAAAAGCAAAAATCCAGTATTACTGGACCTACATATATATTAGCATTTTTTGCTCTTGCTGTCAAGAGTAAAATGTGTTCAAATTTGTGTTCCAAAAATGGCTCTATTGAGCCATTTTTTAGATAATTTTTAAAGAAAATCCGCTCAAAAATTAGAATTCTTTGTAGTTTGGATTGATCGCAAAATTAGCGTGAACAGTCTTGTTGCCCGTAGCAGTTAGGGTGCAAGTCCCTCCAGAACCATCAGCTTCCTTTGTGGAACCCCCATCGCAAACAGTTGAATCACTCCAACCCACAAATATGCGACCAGTAGACGGTGTAGCGGTTAAAGTAATCTCTTCACCTTCTTCAAATTTAGCAGATTGAGAAGAACACCCTTCCCCGCATTTAATACCATCAGGGCTACTAACCACAACTCCCTGACCAGATTTTATAACAGTAATATCAAATTCCTGATTAAGAATTTTGATTAAAACATTCGCGTAAGAATTGGTGCCTGCCGGACTACAATTTATTTCATAAGTGGTATTTACCACTGGACTGACAGAGAAAGTTCTTGAATCATTAGGATAATTCAAAGACGAACCATAACCAGTAACAGTGCAGTTGGTAGCGTTTTGATACGAAAAAGTGATATTGGCGCTATTACCTTTCTTTATTTCTGTCGGGCTGGCACTTATATTAACAGTTGCAGCAACTGGAGTGGCATAATTAGCTATCACAGTCTTATTAGAATTCACTTTAACGTTACAAGTGCGACCAGTTACAGAATTACAACCATGCCAAGCGGAAAAGGTTTGACCTCCCACAGTAGCAGGAGCGGTCACAGAAACATCGCTATTATGATAAACGTTGTAAGTTCTTTGGAATGGTGTTGAGCCGTTTGCATTACCCGCCACATCAGCTGGTGACACAACCATCGTTACCCCGCTTGCAGGATTATTGGAACTTATTGAAAGAGTGCGGAATAACCCGCCGACACTAACACCAGAGAAATCAACCCAACCAACAACACTTGAACCCCAAGCAAAACCAGAAAAACTACCCGTTTCAGTATTAAAAGAAACAGAATTAGAATGCCCATCTAGACGAATCCAGCCATCCCAACCATCAGTCCGGCTAGTCATTGAAGAACAATTACCAGAAGCGGTTCCCGCGCAAGCCCGAATCCAACCGGTAACTTTTCCCGTAGAGAAATCAATAAGAGCATTGCCCCCTACCCCTCCCGGAAAAGAACTGAGACCACCAAATTTTACCCAGCCAATATTTTCCGACCAGGCATAACCGCCCAATACACCATTGACATCATCAAGATAGACTCCACCATACGCTGGAGTCATATCTATCCAACCGATAGTTTCCGACCAGGCATAACCGGAAACACTAGTCACAGCAGAAAGTGCTCGAGCAGGAGCTATATTGAAAAACAAAACGGATACCATTATCAAACAGAGAAATATCAAAGTCTTATTTTTCATAATTTTATATAACTATTATTATTGTTTCCAAATATAAACATAACCATCCCCACCTGCACCAGCAGTACATTGATCATGAGACGCACCACCACCGCCACCACCACTTACACCACTTGTAGCGTTTGTAGTATTACTACAATTTCCACTCCCTCCTCTTCTTGTGCCACCTCTACCACCAAATGGACCACCGCCATTACCTCCAGGGACAGAGTCTTCGTCGTCGGTATTTTTAATAGGCATTCCGCCAAGACCTCCGGCTATTCTGATTGTATCTGCAGTCGCACTTTTTCCAACACCTCCCCCAAAGCCACAAGAACAAACGGTGCTAGCGCACAAAGTATGCCCACCATTATCTATATAACACCCGCCTTTACCACCATAAGCCACAAGAGAAGTGCCCCCTATGCTCATAGTAGTGTTACCACCATTTCCTCCTGTTTGAAATGTGGCAGATCCTCCATAACCTCCAACTCCCACATTACCATTTACAGTAGTTGCAGTATCGAGAGTAACTCTATGATAAACTGTTTCCCCTTCTCCACCACCACCGCCAGATTCGGGGTTGCTATCGTTCCAGCTAGCACCACCACCACCACCACCAGCACCTTTCATTTCTATAATATAAGTTCCTGGCTCCAAATTAGCCGAAAAATTACCAGAACCAGTTTGACTGAAAGCTAAACTTTCTCCCAAAAACGGTCCGGAATTGGCAGAACCACCAGGCGCTTGCCAACTAGCGTTACCAGACGCATCAGAAGTCAAAACCTTCCCAACACCAGGAGAACCTCCGGAGATTTTCACTGTGCCATTTACATCAAGATTAGCAGAAGGATTTTGGACACCAATACCAACCTTACCGTTAAAATAAGTATTGTTTGTGTTTACATCCATACGAACTATATAGTCGTCGTGATTACGACCTATCCAAAGAAAATTTATTGTTTCTGCGGAGTAACCATGGCCACCATAGCCTCCAAGCAGTGCAGAACCATCAGAAGTAGAGAAGCCAAATCTTCTAGACCAACCTCCACCAGGAGCAGCCGAAATAGCAACACCATAAGCAGGTTGATTATATGAAATTCTCACAAGATTTTGAACATTCAAAACTCCATTTAGAACAAAACCTCCATTAACTGTCAAAACGTTAGCACCAGCAACACCCATATTCAAAATTTTATTACCAGCAAAAATTTGTTTGTTGGTGCTGATGTTGATTGGCGCTGAAACGTTATTGCCAGGAGGTTCCGCCGTCGGCGCAGTCCAGCTGTAAGCTATTCCTACAAAACCCGTAACTGCAAAGCAAACAGCAATAGTTATGATGATTTGTTTTATATTCCGCATATTTTTTAAATTAATCAATAATTAAATAACAAATTTATTAATTTTATAAATTTTCCATTTCTTTAGTTTGTTCAGAAACAAGATCTCCTTCTGCTTCATTTCCTTCATTTTCTTTTTCTAGATTATTCATTTCATTCATTTGAGCATCCAAGGTTTCTTCAGACGCAGGCTGAAAATCGTTGCTGTTTACTATTTTTTCCATTTCTCTCAATTGCCCTGAAATAATCTCCTCTTCTGTTGGAGATTTGGCTTTGTTATAAAAATATATAGAAAGAATAATTACTGCTATCAATAACAAAACACCCGCAACCCACCAGATAAGTTTAGATTTGGAAAAGCCAGACATATTTTTGTATTTTGATTTTGACATATTTATGTATTGTATATAAAAAATTTAGATTTTGATAGATTTATTTGTAGATAACTAAAATTCTTTATAATTTGGGTCAACAATAAAGTTGGCTTTTACGTTTTTAGCGTCATTCATTATAAGGTTGCAGAGTCCCAAACCGGTGCAATCACCACTCCAACCGGCAAATTTTCTTCCTGGATTTGGTCTAGCAAACAAAGTAATTTTTGTATCTGGTAAATAATCAGAAATACAAGCGCCTCCGCAGTTAATACCGGGCTGACTTGGATCAACAAGCGTGCTAAAAACCAAACCTTGACCACTTTTTTCTACTTTCAAACTAAAAGGAGTTGGAGGTGAAGAAACATTTATAGACACGTTATCATTTATTGGTAAACCATTACTACCCCAACAGGTTAAAGAATAAGAATAAGAACCTGGACCGATTAGATTACCAGTTTCAAAACTACCAGAATCAGCGCCATCAGTAGCGTCAAATCCTGGGAAACTAGGAAAAGTAGCCGTGCAAGAATTTGCATTACTGTAATTCCAATAAACCGTAGTGCCAGTATTATTACTTAAGTTTTCGTTAAGAGCGGACATATTGACGGTGGCAGGAGTAGGTTCGGGAGTAGGACCTGTACCCGGACCTGAGCCTGGGTCTGTGCCTGGATCTGGATTTTCTGGGTCTGGTGTTGGACCTGGATCAATACAGTCTGCATCTGAACCACACATATTCTCAGTAGCGGTGCCAGTGCTGTCTATTTGGCAAGATTGATTTTGACAAATTAAATAATTATTGGCTGGTTCTGGCTCAACACACTGACATTCTCTACCTTTATCGCACTTAATAGAAGTAGTAAATTCATTAGAAAGTATGCACTGCTCCCAACCAAGCCAACTGCAGGTGGCTACTTTGCCAACTTCACAATCACAGGTGTTGAAAACCGGTCTTACACAATCGTGTCTTCCGTCCCTTCCGTTATAACAAGCTTCACCGCCAACATACGTCCCTTCTGGAGTAAATTCTGGCAGACCGCGACAAACCAGAGCGTCGGCGCAAGAAGGTAAAAATAAAATAAAAGCAGCGATTATAGAAAATTTTAAAAATAACTTCATATTGATTTAGGTAAAACTTGTATTGAAACCTCAACGAGATCAGTTTCTAATTGTGCAAGATTAATTTGGATTTGATATTTGGTCCCTTCTATTTCAATCATCCCAAACTTTTCACCATAACTAGAATACAAAACATTGCTATCTTGGAACGAACTGAAGAAATCTGAAAAAATTTGAGCTAATTCCCCATTTTTATTATATAAAAAACTATAACCTGCTCCACCCTTAAAATCTAATTTTAAGTATCTCGCTTCGTTTACTGAATCGGTCGGCACAAAAATAACTAAATTTGAAGGCAAATCTTCTTTTTTAATTTCTGTCAATGAATCAGCTTTAGGAATAGCTATTGTAGATTTTTGAGAAATAACTAAACGTTCTTTAACAAGAGCTTCGTCTAATTTTCTTTCATTTAAAACAGGCTCTTCTGTTATAAAAGATGATTCGTTAACTGCTTTGTAGACAAAAAGAGAAACAAGACCCAAAAACAAAAAAATCCCCACCACAAACAAAAGAACTAGAAGTTTCTTGTCAGTGTTGGTGTTAGTATTGGGTTGAAACTCGTCTGGCATTATGGATATATTTTAACATGTTCAAAATTTACCAAACAAAAAACTGTGTATAAGACATTTATTGAAAAACCGATGTTTTTACTTTTTTAAAGCCTCGTCTATAACTGTTTTAAAAGCTTCATAAGATTGAGCGCCAACCAATTTTTGACCGTTGATAATAAAAACTGGAGTGCCATTTACTCCGACGTTTTGTCCATCTTTGAAATCAGCCGAAACCACCTTGCTAGTTGACCCCGAATCTAAACAAGAATTGAATTGTGCCATATTAAGACCGAGCTCTTCAGCGTATTTTTTTAGATCCGAAACAGCGAGACCGGTTCCATCGCCGTTACCATTTTTAAAGAGTAAATCGTGATAAGGCCAAAATTGACCTTGTTTGTTAGCACACTCCCCTGCCTCTGCTGATTTTTGAGCATTTGTATGACCTGGTAATGGAAAATGACGAAAAATTATTTTGATTTTATCGGTATCAACATAATTAGTTTTAATCTTTTCAAAAGTCTCTTGCGTAAATTTTTTAGAATATGGACACTGAAAATCAGAAAATATAAAAAGTTCCACTTTCCCTTTACCCATAGTGGGAGCATCTTTTCTGGCATTAACTTTAATAGTTTGAGTTGCGCTTTCATTTTCAACTTTCTCTTCTCCTCCTCCAAAAGAGAGCTTGCCAGCGCTAAAACCAATACTAACAGCAATAAAAACCGATCCCAATAAAATACTTATGGGGATCAATAAATCTTTAAATTTTATTTCATTTATATTCCAAAACATTTTTTTAATTTAATCTTTTTTCGTTGCGTTAGCAATAACATATTATAAAATTATTTTAAACCTTTACAGTTACTGGCTGGAGTATAACCAGCTTTGCGAGCTTCTTCAATTGAGCTAAAGGTAATGAGATTTTTAGCAGAAATTTGTTTAGCTCCAGCGCACCACGGATAATGATATTTAGTGCCATTTTTTGAAGCCACCACAGCGCCAGCAACCATAGTGGAATTCATAGTAGTGTCAGGTTGTTCTACTCCCACCTGCCCTTGTTGACCAGAAAACGTTTTATCTAAAACCCCCTTCGTTTCCTCTTCTCCAGAAATTATTCTCACCGGCATTTTTTTATCTTGCAAACCAGAAATCCTACCCAAAGAAAAACCGATCACCGCCACCAAAATAATAATTAAAGGCACAAAATATTTACCTGTTAAAACAACTTCTATTTTAGACCTCCAACCTTCCGTTTTTACCTCTTCAAACTCTTCTGTTTTGATATATTCTTCCTCCATTTTTTAACTGGAAATTGTCTCTTGCATTTAAATTAAAGTTAAGTTATACTTCTAGCTGTTAGTAATTATAGCAGATTTTAGTATTTACCTTATATTATGGCACGGAAAAAAGCCGCAGGCTCAACAAAGAACGGGCGAGATTCAAACCCAAAATATTTAGGTGTTAAACTCACCGACGGCAGTTTTGCTAATGTTGGTTCTATTATAATACGCCAAAGAGGTTCAGATGTATTGCCTGGAGACGGTGTCGGCATAGGTCGTGATCACACTCTTTTCGCTCTTAAATCAGGCACAGTTAAGATGTCCACCAAAAGGAAAGTTCATTTTGATGGTTCAACTCTCATAAAAAAAGTGGCTTCTATAATTTAATTTATAAAACTATAAAACCAATGACAATCGCAAGCTTTCAAGTATTTTGTAGGCTTGTTTTTTATTCTTTTTCAACAATTACTTTAAATTCAGTTTTACTGCTACCAATTGAAACTAAAACCGTATGCTCCCCTATTTCTTTTATCGGTTCTTCTACAGATAAAAATTCCGCACCTATTTCAATACTCGCTTGTTCTTTTAGTGCTTTAACAATCTCGTCTGGATGAACCTGCTCAAATAGGTTGCCTTTTTCATTACTCTTCTTTTTTAAGACTACCGCAACATTTTTTAAAGTCTCTATTTGTTTCTCTGCCAACTTCTCTTTAATTTCCATTTCTACGACAGCATTCATTTTAGAAATTTCTGCTCTTTTCACTGCTTCTGGAGAAGCGTGTTCAGCTAATTTGTTCGGTATTAAAAAATTGTTAGCGTAACCAGCGGAAACGTCTTTAATTTCAAATTTTCTCCCCACACCTTTTACGTCTTGTTTTAATATAACTTTCATAAGCACAATATAGCACAAAATAACAAAAACACGTAATTTCTTTTTTTATGCAAAAAAAGATTAAAAGTAGATTATTTCAAAAGATAATTCACCGCTGTGTCTTTTTGCGGGTCTTTTCCGTCTTTAGTGTTTTCCAAAGTTAACCCCACCTCAATATCAGGAGTCAGCCCACCTTCGGAAATAGAGTTACCAAGCGGTGTAAGCCAATGAGCCACAGTTACTTTAAGAGAAGTATCCGAAGTAATCGGTAAAAGTTCTTGAACCGAACCTTTGCCAAAAGTTCTGGTACCAATAAGAGTAGCCTTGCCATATTCTCTCAGAGCTCCCGCTAAAATTTCTGAAGCAGAAGCAGAACCCTCGTTTACTAATATTACAAATTTCAAATTATCATTGAATATATCATAACCCTTACTCCTATAAATTTTTGGCGAAATAGACTCCCCAAAATCTTCAGTGACTACCACTTTACCAGCTGGCAAAAACCAACTAGCCATATCAAGCGCCGCCTCCAAATAACCACCAGGATTATTGCGTAAATCTAAAATCAATTTATTGGAACCGGATTCAACGAACTCCCGCAAAGCCCCACGGAACAAATTTGGAGAGGTTGCTGTAAAACTATAAAGCTCTATCACAAAAATATCTTCCGACAGGATTTCTGTTTCAATAGTTGGCACTTCTATATTAGCTCTTACAATAGTTTTCACAATCGGCTCATTGACTCCTTTTCTGGCAAAAGTAATGACTATAGGTGTCCCAGCTTCACCTCTAATCAATTTAACAGCTTCATCTGAACTAAGTTTTGAAGCGGGAATTTCTCCAATAGTAATTATCTTATCACCAGCTTTAACTCCAGCTCTTTCAGCTGGTGTGCCTTTCAAAGGAGCGACAACCGTAAGAACGCCGTCTTGAACACCCACTTCTATACCGATACCCCCAAAAGAGCCACTGATTTCCTCTTCAAACATTTTAGATTCCGCTGGTGGGAAAAATACAGTATAAGGATCCTTATATGAAGCCGTTAAACCTTGAATAGCGCCCCAAATTTTTTCTTGATTTTTTACAACTTCAACAGTGGATGAGGCGGGAGTAAACTTTTCATCAAGAATTTTCCAAGCTTTCCAAAACGGAGCTAAATCTACATTTTCTACATTTGAAGTATTTAAAAATTGAGACGGAACACCACTGAGAGACCTTTCTTGACCCACATAAAAACCCAGAGCAAAAACCCCGCCCACCAGCGCTATTATTATCAAAGCTTGAGTATACCTATGTTTTATCATTTTCTGATATAATATATCACAGTTTTAATTGTCATCAAAAATACCAAATGATAACCACACGTTCATTTATGGATCAGATTTGGATAGACCTCAATTCTCCAACCAAAGAGGAGGTTGATTCCATTATGATCACACAAAATATAAGTCCAGCTTTAGCCAAAGACTTACTTACACCAACTCCAACTCAATATTCTGAAGATTGCGGTGATGTGATTTACGCCGTTTTACGTATTCCTACATTTAAACACACCCACCCTAATGAGATTGGACAAGAATTAGATTTCATTATTTCAAAAAATAGCGTAATCACTGCCAGATACGATTCCATAGACGCTTTACACTATTTCGCCAAAAAAATTGAAGTAAATGAAATTTTAAATCATCAAAACAACCTTCATCTTTTTTTTGGTATGATGGAAGAAATTTACAATTTTATAACCAACGAATTGGCGAGTATTGAAGTTTGGATAACAGAAATAGAAAAAAATATCTTTGAAGGTCAAGAAAAAGAAATGGTTTTTGCAATTTCTAACACAGGTAGAAATATTCTTAATTTCAAAAGGGCCATTGATCCACATGGTGAAGTGTTTGATTTCATAGCTCGTGTTGGTGGAGAAAAATTTGGCAAAAGTTTTGAAGATGAAGCAAAAGTTCTTCGGGATGAATGGCGCAGAGTAATGAAAAGAATAAACAACTATTTAGATATGATCGCCGAATTACGCGAAACCAATAATTCTATGCTTTCCACTAAACAAAATGAGACGATGAAGATTCTCACTATTATGGCTTTTGTTACCTTCCCTCTTTCGCTTATAGCATCTATATTTGGAATGAATACTTATTTTACACCTTTTGTTGGTAATCCTAATGATTTTTGGATAGTTTTAAGCATTATGTGTGTTATGAGTATTGCAATGTTTGGTTTCTTCAAGTATAAGAGATGGATATGACAGAGATTAAACTTCAAAACACATTAACTGGCAAAAAAGAAATATTTAAACCCCTTAAAGAAAAAGAGGTTAGTTTTTATCAATGCGGACCAACTGTTTATTGGACCCAACATATTGGTAATTTGCGAGCTATGACAATGGCCGACATTATTAATCGCACTTTTCAATATTTAGATTATAAAGTTAAGTTTGTTCGCAATTATACCGACGTTGGTCACCTTACCTCAGATAACGATGAAGGTGAAGACAAAATGTCTAAAGGCGCCGAAAAAGAAGGTCTTTCACCAAAAGAAATTGCCGACAAATACATTGCTATTTTTGAAAAAGATAATTCTGCTTTAAACAATTTAGAACCCACAATTAAACCTAAGGCCACTGAAAACATAAATGAGGTTATTGAAATGGTAAAGATAATGTTAGAAAAAGGTTATGCTTATCAAACTGAGCTTGCAATTTATTTTGATATCACCAAAGCCTCAGAATACAACTGTCTTTCCCATCAAGATTTAGAAAAACAAAAACAAGGTGCTGGTGCAGGAGAAGTTAGTGATAACGATAAAAAAAATCCAGCAGATTTTGCTGTTTGGTTTTTCAAAAAAGGTAAACACATCAACGCTTTACAAGTTTGGGATTCGCCTTGGGGTGTCGGCTTTCCTGGTTGGCATATTGAGTGTTCGGCTTTCATTAGAAAATTTTTAGGTCCAACTATTGATATTCATATGGGTGGTATAGAACACATCTCTATTCATCACACTAACGAAATCGCCCAAAGCGAAGCGGTCAACAACGCCCCCCTTGCAAACTACTGGCTCCATAACGAACACTTGCTTGTTGATAATAAAAAAATGTCCAAGTCTGAAGGAACCAGTTATAGTTTAGAAGAAATAAAAACTAAAGGTTTTGATCCACTAGCCCTGCGTTATCTTTTTCTTAGCGCTCATTATCGCTCCAAACAAAATTTCACCTGGGAAGCACTCTCCTCTGCTCAAAATGGTTTGCATAATATTTATAGACAGATTAAAGAATTAAAAAATGTCTCCCCTGCTTTGCCAGATGAATCTTTTAAAGAAGATTTTATTAAAACCATCACTGATGATTTTAATATTCCTAAAGCTCTTGCTGTCATTCAAGAAGTTTTGAAATCCGATTTGGTAGCAGATAAAAAATTAGCCACTTTGCTTGATTTTGACAAAGTTTTGGGATTAAAATTGGCTGAAGCAATTTCTAAAAAAGAAACAGATACAGAAATCCCTGAATACGTTTTAGAAATGAAAAAAGAACGCGACGATGCCCGCGCTCAAAAAGATTGGCAAAAATCTGACGAACTCCGCAAAGAAATAGAGCGTGAAGGTTATATTTTAGAAGATTCAAACACAGGGAGCACTATAAGAAAAACTAACTAATTGTGCGAGCCGTGGGACGTTATCGGAACAATTTTAGTGAAAAATAAGTAAATTGAAAAGCTATTCTTTCCTTAAGAATCTTCTTTTATTTATATCTATGTTACAATATTTTTACTAATCACTTAAATAAAAAAATGAAAAGATTGGGTATATTCCTTTTGATTGGTATAGTCATTATAGGAGGGATAATAGGATGTTATTTCTGGTATAAAAACACTCCACCAATAACACCAGATGAAACGGCGTTAATTAAAAAAGAGAAAAACCAACCTGGACTGAAAACTTATAGAAATGATAAATTTAGATTTGAATTTTCATATCCAGAAGATGTGCCTGTTAGTGTAAACAAAAACCCACTTTTTCTATTATACGTAGAAATTGGAAAAGGTATGCTTAATCCATATGCTTTGACAGTGGAGAAAACAGATATAAAAGATATTGAATCTTTAAACAATTACACCCTTAAAAAAGATTTCGAATCCAGAGGGCAAGGAGTAAAGGAGCAACATTACATAACTTTGGCTGGAGAAAAAGCGAGAGTAACCACTTTTAATGTAAATTTCTATGGTAGCCCTGGTTCCAAAAAAAATGTCTTCATACAAATAATCCATGATGGAAAATTATATTCGATGTTGATATGGGAAAATACTGGTTCAGACAAAACAAGCTGGAATATATATGATGTAATGCTTCCAACTTTTAAATTCTTAAAATGAAAAGAGCTCCCCAGCAAAGCCAAGAAGCTCTCAAAAAAGCAAAGGACTATTTACGGCTCATCTTCCCATAAAATGTTGGAATCGCCGTTTCCATATGGATCTACAGGAGTTACGCCACTGACACGAACTTCAAAATGGAGATGGTATCCAACCGATACTCCGACGGGTGCTTGGTTACCAACCGTGGCAACCACATCACCTTGCGTCACAGTCGAGTATCCTTGAAAAAGGATGTCTGATTCAACTGCGCTACTGTTAAACCCACTCTAGAAATACCCCCCAAAGAGCTTAAACGCATTTTAGACAAAGAATTATTCTTATTTGGAGAAATTGTGCGAGATGCGAGAATCGAACTCGCGTCTGATGCTTGGGAAGCACCCATTTTGCCACTAAACTAATCTCGCGTTTACTTAAATAAATTTACCACAAAATTTTTAAATTTTTGCCAATTTGAAATTTTAATCGTGGAGGGGACGATTGGGATTTCTTCTTCCACGATAATCGCCACGCTCTCGCCCACTTCAGCCACATTTAGTTTTCTACGCATTTCAAATGCCAAACCTTCTTGAGTTTTCAATCTTTCCAAAGAATCGTTTAATTCCTTTTCCCTTTTTTGCAATTCATAAACTCTATCATTCATTTTAACCAAAGCTTCTTCTGCTCCGATTTTTTTATTATAAACTTTGCGCACTGAATTCAATAAAACACCCAAAACCAGGACCAAAAACAAAAAAGCTACCAGTATTTTCCATTTGCTACTTTTTTTTGTTTTAATACCTCGCATTATGTTATTATATTATAACTATGTTGTGGAATCCAAAAATGCGCAAATTTATCAAAATAGCTTGGTTTGTAATATCTATTTTTCTTATCTTTAGCCTAGTTTTGATGTATATGCCTATAGGTTAATTTTCAATTTGAAAATTAATTACTCTGGTTTCATTATTTTTATAAAAACATCTTGAGGAATTGAGATTTTGCCCCTCTCTTTCATTTTCTTTTTCCCCTTCTTCTGTTTTTCCCGAAGCTTCATTTTGCGAGTAATGTCTCCGCCATACATATGTTGAGTAACATCTTTTCGGTAAGCCGAAAGAGTGCGAGAAGCAATAATTCGACCTGACACTTGAGCTTGAATCTTAAGTTCAAACATTTGACGAGGTAAAAGATTTTTGAGTTTTTCTACTAAAACTTCTGCTTCTTTCTCAACAATTCTTCTAGAAACTACTCTAGAAAGCGATGGTTCTTCATCCCCACCAATCAGAATACTAAGCTTGGTAACCTCAGCTTTACGCATTTCAAAATTTTCATAAGAAAGAGAAGCATAACCTTGAGAAAGACTTTTCAGTTTATCAAAAAAACCTCGCATAAGTTCACGAAGTGGCATTATTATGTGCACATTAGTCTTGCTAGCGTCACCGCCGAAGTTTTCGGTTGAAATTATTTCGGCTTCATGTTCATACAGGAGAGGTAAAATATTGCCCAAGTTGTCAGATGGAGTAATAATATTAGCTTTAACCCAAGGTTCAAATATTTTTTCTAACAAACCATCTTCTGGGAAAAAAGCCGGTGAATAAATTTTCTCAGTTTTACCATTTTTATAAACAACTTCGTAAGTAATAGACGGCTGAGTAATAACTAGCGTAAGGTTAAATTCCCTTTTAAGTCTTTCTGTAATAATTTCCAAATGAAGCATACCAAGAAAACCGCAACGAAAGCCCTTGCCCAAAACCCCAGACGATTCTTCTTCATAATACAGCGACGAATCAGTAAGTTTAAGCTTAGCGAGTGATTGTCTCAGTAAAAGCAAATCGCTTTGATCTTCAGGAAAAATACTAGCCCAAACTACTGGATTCGGCATTGTATATCCAGCCAAAGCTGTGCCGTTTTCTTTTTCTTTGCCTATGGTGTCCCCCACCGAAACAATGCCTGGAGTTTTAATACCTGTCACAATATAGCCAATTTCTCCCGACGTTAATCTTTCAGCTGGAGTTTCTTCAGGATGAAAAATACCCACTTCCAAAGCTATAAATTTTTGATCAGCTATTCTAAAAATTAAATTTTCCCGAGACTTGACTTCACCAGAAATAATTCTAACGAAAACAATGATTCCTTTATGAGTTGAATATTTGAAATCAAAAACAAGAGCTTGAAGTTCTTCTCCGGTTTTTCCGTTAAGATGAGAAGAATTGTGTAAAATCGGACTTGGTATTTTTCCCACAATAGTTTGCAAAAGTTTTTCAACCCCGTCTCCAGTTTTGCCTGAAGTTTCTATGATATCTTCCTCCTGACAACCAACAAGAGAGACTATTTCCGCCTTCACCTCCGAAACTCTCGCCAAAGGTGAATCTATTTTGCTTAAAGCTGGTATTATTACCAGTCCAAGATTTTTAGCCATTTCAAGCACCGAAAGAGTTTGCGCTTCCACTCCTTGGGTGGCGTCCACCAAGAGAATCGCTCCTTCAACCGCTTTAAGAGCTCTGGAAACTTCATAAGAAAAATCAATATGCCCCGGGGTGTCTATCAGATTTAAAATATAGTCTTTATAAACCATTCTAACGGGCGTCATCTTTATCGTTATCCCTCTTTCTCTTTCAAGCTCCATACTATCAAGCGCCTGAGCTTTCATTTTTCTTTTCTCAATAGTGCCAGTTATCTCAAGCAACCTATCTGCTAGAGTAGATTTGCCATGATCAATATGCGCAATAATGCAGAAATTTCTGATGTTATTCATGACGGATTTTTTTGATAATTTCTTTTAATTCTCTGTTTTTAACAAGATACAATAATACAACTCCAGCCGCAATACCTGTAAGACCAGAGGCTAACGCGTGACCAAAAACATTAATAAGAGAATCCAAAACAAAAAAGGTGCTGAAAAATCTCAAAGCATAAAAAGTCACAAAACCAACAACCAATGAAGCGAGCACGGTTTCCAACGCAGTTTTCAAGATTCCCTCGCTGGCAATATCTTTAGTTTTTTTATTCAAAAAGAACCAAAGCCCCAAAGTGGTGAAGGCTGATCCTAAAGAAAACGATAACGGCAAAATAATTATTTTTGAAGTTATAATTCCACCAATCTCTAAAAAATGACTAAGCCAAGAAACAAATCCTGACAAAAAATCAAAATAAAAAAGTGTCGTAAACAAAGCCGTCACCACCGCTCCTGAAAGTCCAAAAATGAGAGGAATCTTTGTTTTACCTAAAGCATAGTGCGCTCTCGTCAAAAAAAGGTTTATACTTTGAAAAACAAAAGAAAGAGCAAAAAGCGACAAAACTGCAGCGGTAAGCTTGGTATCTGTCCAATCAAAAGCGCCGGAGCCCAAAATAACTCTTACAATGTGTGTTCTTAAAATAATAAAAAGAGCGGTAACGGGCACGGTTAAAAATATAATATATCTGATTGACTCACCTATATATTTCCCACACTCTACAACATTATTTTTAGCATGATGTTCAGACAAAGTTGGAAAAGCTGCTAAAGAATAACTAGCACCAATAACTGACAGTGGCACAGATTGTAAATTGAAAGCCAGATTAAAGACGGCAACTGCACCCGTCCCCAAAAAAGTTGCCACGATCGTAAAAACAATGTTAATAATCTGAGTTGCTGAAAGAGCTAAAGTGCGAGGAATAGAAACTAACGCCGTCTCTCTTACTTCCAACCAATTTATCTTCCGAGTCAGACGCGGAACTTTCTTTTTATAAAAAATAAAACTGGCTGGCACCAAAAAATGCAACAAGGCGCCAAAAACCACTCCCCACACCACTGCTGTAATACCAAAATGTTTAGCACCAAAAACTATACCAGAAATAATACCTCCGTTGTAAAAAAGTGGACTTAAGGAATAAAGTAAAAATCTTTTTTCATATTGAACAATACTGCCAAAAAAATTTGAAAACCCTAATAAGATCGGTGACAAGAGTAAAATTCTGGAAAACTTGATAACCTCGCTTAAAACTTCGGCAGAAAAACCTTTAAATAAAAGCCCGGCTATTTGAGGCATAAAAATAAAAGCCAACAAACAACTGAAAACGATAGCCACTGAAAAACTAGTGAAAATAGAGTTAATATAAGTTTGAACTGACTTTTCATCATTGACTGCTTTCTTAGAAAACATTGGGACCAAAACCGAAATAGAAACCAAAGAACCAAAGGTGATAAAAATAAAATCAGGAATTCTAAACGCGGTGTAATAAATATCAAGAACTTCGTTAGCGCCAAAATGATGAGCAAGCAACCTATCCCTTATAAAAGCCAAAACTTGAGACAAGATTGAAAAACCTGCCAGCCAAAAAGCGGCTTGATGCAAGCCGCTTATTTTGGCAGTAATGGCTTTTAAAGTTCTGCTGACCATCACCCACTATATTAACATACTTTAGTTTTCTTCTTTTATAGGCAACTCAGCTCTCTTTTCTGGCTCTTCATCTAACGGAGCTTGAATACCGGCAAAGACATCTTTACCAGCTTTAATGTTTTCTACAATAAGAGAGACTTCAGTGTTTTCCGGATTAGTAACTTTTATTTCTTCAAACTGTTTCAGAGAATCATCTTTGCGATTGAGTTTGTAATAAGCCAGTCCTAAGAAATATTTAGCATTTGCATAATCAGGAATTAAAGTTACTGCTTTTTCCAAAGCGCTAGCTGCACCAAGGTAATCTTTTTGATTGTATTTAAGAAGACCAAGTTGGAAATAAAGACCAGTATTGTTTGGCTCCACTAAAGTAGCAGCTTCCACAGATTTAATAGCAGATGGAATATCGTCTTGAGCAACCTGAAGTTGAGCTAAAGTAAAGTAGGCGTCAGTGTAATTATTTTTGAGTTCCAAAGCTTTAACAATATTAGCTTTAGCTCCTTCAATATTACCTTCCAAAGCATCAAGTCTAGACAAAGCTAGAGGCACCGAAGGGTTGCTTGGAGAAAGTGTGCCAGCTTTGTTGTAAGCGTTGCGAGCCTCTTCCAGAGAACCCCCTATTCCATTAGCACCTAAAACTTCATAAACTCTTGCTAAGACAAACCAGTTTTGGAAATTATCATCATCAACCGCAACAGCCGCTTTGGCAGACGCTACCGAATCAGAGATGAGAGTTTGAGCTTGGGTCCTGACTTCATCTGTCACCTGTTCTGGAGCGTTAATATTACCTAACACTCTACCTAAATCATTGAGAGAAATTTCAGTAAGTCCTCTCCAGTAAATATCGCTCGGCACCATAGTAACTGATTTAGCAATAGATTGTTTTGCAGATTGAATATCGCCAGTCATTTGATAATTTATAATGCCTTTTTCAAAAATGACAGCGGCTGCCGATCTTTCCCACACAAAATAACCTCCAGCAACAGAAACGATAAGCAAGATCACAATAGAGAGCACTGAAAGGAAATTAGTTTTTGGATTTGAAAAAATATTGATTTTCCAAAGACTCATAATTCCTTGAGGCACAAGCGTAGCGGTAAACAGACCAGTAAAGATGAAAGCGAGAGCCATCACAACTATGCTTGGACTATAAAGGAAAAGCATTATCCAAAAATAAACAGAAACCAAGAAGGAAGCAGTTGATAAATAGCGTGAACGACCAGCATAAACTTGAGCAAAAATCGCTTTTACACCTGTCAAAAGATACATCACAATAAAAGCAAGAAGTGAGAGCAGACCCAAGAGACCGGTAGTGATAGCGATAGTCGGAACAAAACCAGAACCAGAATAAAATTCAGTACCCCAAAATTGAGTTTGATTTATTTCTACTGGTTTGTGCATATCCCAAAATTCTGAAAAACGATTAGGACCGACACCTAAAGCAAAATTTTGTTTCCAAGACAATAGCGACAAATCCATAGTAGTCTGGAAATTTGGTCGGATTTCAGTAGTCTGCACTCTCAAAGTTTTTGAGAAGAAATCAGAAATGCCAGAACCACCCAAAAGCAATATAATTGAAGCAATTAAAACTATAAGAGAAGAGAGAGAAATTTTTCGGTTTAAACCTTGATTGTTATCTTCTGAACTAGTTGTCTCACTGCTTGGTTTGCCAACAGACCAAGACAAAATATAAACAAAGAAAACTAAAGAAATTAAACCAAGAATGATAATTACTGGAGTAAAATTGGTAGCTCCAATAAAAATCAAAGAAAAGGCAGTAAGCGCATACAAGACATATCTCATCTTTTTAGAAACATCTGACATATTGATAGCGCAAAGCGCTAAAATCACCGCGCTACCAAAAATAATTGCAGTATCAACGGCACCGCCAGCAAGGAAAAATGGCATTTTAGAAGCCAAAGATTCTGGGATCAAAGAATAACCAAAAGCTCCGAGCAAAGTATAAAGCGCCAAAGCAACTGTGGAATAAATGAAAGCTGTTATGATTTTGCTTACTGTTCCAACGCTTTTAACAGCCAAAACTGTCATAAACAAAAGAAACACAAGCATAATGATTGAACCCGAAGTGCCGAGATCAAAAACTGAACCAGCCAAAGAAGAATTGATAGAGCCAGAAAAGACCGATGAGAGCAATGCTACCAAAGCAAAAACTCCTATCGGGATCAGATACTTAGCCTTAGGTAATTCAATCATGCCAGTAGAAAGTACTGACGACAAAAAAATGGCAAAAATTGCCACTAAACCAGTAGCCAAAAAGGTTATCTTGGCCACATATAAACCGACTCCGCTAACCGGCACGAAAAAGATCGGCAACAGAAAAACGAAGATCGACAAAATTGTTCCTAGTTTCCTGACGAGCAAGTTACTAGAAGTATTTTGAACTTCTTGTTCCATAATTATTTTACTTATCCCTTCGGCCTACGTCTTTTTAGGCGCAATAGCCATCACCTCTTATACACTGACTAAGTGCAAAGGATAATTTAAAGGGGGTTAATAATCTATTAATTTAACCTGTATATATTATAAAATGCTCACAAACAAAAACAAGAAAAAAGTGTGGAAAAATCAACTTCCCAATGTCCGACGTTGGGAGATGAGCCAGCCAAAGTTTAAAAGGTTCAGCGTTAGGTGATGGGATAGATTGAACAATTCGGAGCGTTGTCTCCGTATCGGCAACATCTGTAAAATAATATTTACCATCAGAAGACTGCATTTTCAGTTGTCCGATTTTTCCGGACAACTCATTTCCTTCTTTTTTGAGTTTAATTTTTAAATCATTCCAATATTTTCTAGGTCTATCAGTTTGAGTCAAAGTCTCAATAATATCTATAATTGAAAAATACCAAATTTCTTTTTCCTTATCCCAATGGCGCCGAATCTGTTTATCTTTAAATAAAATTATTTTTGATTCTTTTTTTATCAAATTATTAATTTATTTGTTAAAAATCACTCTCTAAATATCACTCCACTTTTGAAAATCGCTCCGCCTTTCAAAACTTTGTCCGCACTGGCTCCTGCTGTTGGAGTCTCACCTCCCCCTGCGACATATTCATCAGCACCTATGTCCCATGCACTTCTTGTATCTCCATCAACATCATCTGTAAAAGTCCCAGACAAATCTTCACCAGATATTCCAAACAAACTCAAACCTGTGCCTTTAAGATGAAAATCTTTATTTATATAATCTTCAAAATAATCTCCATAAGAAGTTAAACCAGTAGCGACTGTAGTCCCTACAGCAGTAGCATCAGAAGAAACATTCCTATCAGAAGATGCACTCCAATCAATGTCATAATCAATGTTGGTATTATTAAAAGAGATATTGTTTTTCGCAATTGAATATGCACCAATGTTACTCGCAGCCATACCATAATAATTGTTATATAAAGTATTATTATAATAATAACCATAACTACTAGAAGTCGTTTTACCTACCTTAATTCCGTATGCATTGCTGTTATAATTAAATCCATAAATTATATTGTTATACACTAAAGCGTCGCTATAATCGGGTATTTCTACACCTACACCCGCCTTATATATACCTTTCAGTATATTATGAGAAAAGATTGGACTAGCGGATCCATAAGAAAAAAGAACACCATTACTCCAATAAGTAGCATTCGAATCTACACCCATTTGCAATCCTATGATTTTTGTATAATCTGTATTCGCACCGACATTCAACACTCTAGTGTAACTAACTGAATCAGTATTTATTAGTCTATATTTTGTATCATCCCAAACCCCATCATGTCTATCACTTCCAGCAGGATTGGTCCAAATTTTTATATAATGAGTAGAGTTAGTTGTATAACCTGTGACATCTACACTTGTAGTATCAGCTGTACCATCACTGGCTTCGCATTCAAAAGTAAGTTGTTCATCAGAAACAGTAAGATCTCTGGCTTCGGCAACAACAGCAGCGTTAAGAGAAGCATAATCACCTGTGCCTCCTGTATCCACCGTAACGACGGTCGCAGTTAAAGCATAAGCAGTCGGTCTCATTATATCCACAAACTTTTGCCAATTAGTTTTTTCGGGAGGAACATAATCAGCCATTGAAACGACGGCTTTTTGATCGGATTTCTTCTCTTTAATGATATTTAAATCAATAACCGGCAATCTCTTGATATCTTCTAGCTTTGAGACTTTTTCGATTTCATTTGCGTTAAGGATAGTTGTGTAGTCAATGCCCTTTTTTCTCATTTTTAAAGTTTTTTCAAATTCAATTTCCTCACCTTCAACGACTTCTCTTTCTGTAACCACTTCTGAAGACATAAGATCTGCTATTTGCCCCTTAGTCAGTTTAGCTGGATAATACAAAGGTAGAAGTTTGACTGTCTCTAGTCTACTCAGTGGATTTCTATCTCCAAATTGATTACAAAGTTTGGTCCCGTCTCTTATTTCTACAATATCTCCCGCTTCATATCTACCTTCGCCTACTCCTGTCGCTACTGGTTTGACAAGGAGTATCATCCCGTCTTTATAGTCGCAAGCTTTAAAATCTGGATCAGTTGGGACAATGAAATTCCAAACTGTTTGAACGATATCATTTGGAAGATTGAGTTTTTGACCGACAGCAGTCTGAGAGAAAATGATAAAACCAGTGATGAGGAAGATGACAACGAGTCCGATTTTAGTTGATTTATGAAGTTTAGTGAGCATTGGTTTATTATATCAAAAAATATCACCTAAACTTCCAAGTTTTCAAAATTTCTTCCATTGTTGATCCAAAGTCGCGATAAGTGCGGGCTTGATAAATAGAACCTTTATAAACAAACCAAATCTCATAAGTCGGACCGATATCTGACGTCTCACTTTCAAAAGCTAGAGCGTCTATCCCCTCGCCCACCGAGACTCTCTTTTCTTTTTGGATAACCAAGTTTGGCAAATCTTTCAAAATCCTCTCTTTAGTAATAGGACCCGCTTCATCAAAAGGCAAAACTATGATTTCAAAACCTTTGCCCAATTCACCACTTTCTACCAAAATCACTTTCCCCGCTGGCGCTCCTTCTATGCCTCCTAGGGGTGTCTCGGTCACTTTCAATTTTTCAGGATAAGAAAAAATAAAATCATTTTCTGAATTTTCATATTTTTGAGCTTCACCCAATTCGGCAACTACCGAAGAAGGTAGATTTCCATCTGAAAATAAATCCGGACTCTCTCCTCCAAATCGCCACCAAACCAAAACTCCGATGACCAATATCACAATTATCCAAATCAATTTTGTCGTATGTTTTTGCATTTTGTTTTTAAAATTTCAAATTTTGGGAAATAAATGACTAATTACCTTTGACACAACGAACATAATAAATGGTATCCTTGAAGTTGCTATATATATCACCATTACTGAAATGGACGTACTTCGCGCCCGAAGTATTGTACTCCGTACTCGACCAGTAGCCGTTCGACTGAAAAGTGCCAAAAAGAGCGCGGTTAGTGTACATAGAAGAAAGCTCGGTGACGGTCGGCAATCTACCTCCTATTGCTTTACAAATATTGCGAGCAGAATAATCTGTAAAATCAACCGCATTGCTTGAGACTAAATTGTCTCCATCTTGAGCACCATCTAGTCCACATTGCGGAGTATCACAAGCAGTATTTGAAGTCTTCCAAGAACCAGCTAAATCAATTCGTCCCACCAATACATAGTCGCCATCTCCCAAGGTGTTGGCGATGACATCGTCTTGATCACAATACCAGACTTCGTTATCGCAGGTTGAAGCTGGTGGAGTATAGGTGATTTTCATCCCCGCCCCTTGATTATAAAGTCTTTTTATTTCCTCTGCCGACAAAACACGATTATAAACACGAACATCATCCATAAGACCCAAAAAAGAATAGTTTACTAAATCCTCGTCTATACCAATATATACAGGATTATTGTTTTGAGGAGCATTTCGTGTTGAAGCAGTATTGCCACCATCTAATTGCCCATTTATATAAAACGAAACTCCGTTGGTTGAACTTTGTATATAAGTAACATGTGACCAAACATCCATAGGCACACTGCTATTGGAATAAGAATAAGTCCCATTACCATAATTGTAACCGGTTAATTTGGCACCACTATAAATAAAAAAAGTGTAAGCTTGATGCTTGTGCAAAATCCTATAAGTAGTTCCACTATATGATGTGGGCTTGATCCAAGAAGAAATAGTGAAGTCATTAACCAAATCTAACGAATTGCTATCTTGAATAACAACATAATTTTTATTAAAACTCAAAGCTTGGCCTAATTTACCAATAGTTTTAGTGGCGCCATTGTTGGTGCCATTATTACCATTACCGCTTTTATCCAATACAGTCGTGTTGTAAATATCTTTGTTATCAAAAGTCCAGTGG
>JAAZAU010000014.1 GCA_012514175.1 Parcubacteria group bacterium
TAGAAGGTGTTCCAGTTGGTGGTGGAAGCTGAGAGTGGAATCTCATAACCCGCTTGAACACCAGGAGTGAAGGTGTGAGTGTTCCCTGCTGAGACAATGGAAATAGTGAGACCAGAATCAGTGGTAGATGTAGCGAAAGTCTGAGAAGAAGTAGTAAGACCATTAAGAGAAGTTACACCACCACCGCTTGTGCCACAACCAACTCCAGTAGAAGTAAGACTACCTCCCAAAAATTCAACACACCCATCAGCAACCCCTGTAATGTTTAACTTATCCGCGGCGATAGTATTAATACCAGTCCAAACATTATCTGTGTAAAGTTTAGCAATAGTGGTTGATGCATTAATAAATGCATTTACAGCATTTGTATCAAGACCAACACTGGTAATACCAAGAGATGAAGTAGCAACATTGATCCAATTAGAACCATCAAACAACAAAACCTCCCCATAAGTGGGAGAGTTCAAAGATAAATCTGTAAGATCGTTAAGTGTAGCAACATTTGAAGAACCGCCACCTGATGAATTTCTAGATGATCTAGATATCAAATCAACAATTCTATCATTTTGATTTGTTATGTAATATCTGTTTACATTAGGGGCTATAACAGAAGAATTAAAAGGATGTGTTAAAAAATAATTTTTTAATTCTGCTATTTTGGTATCAACATAATTTCTATCAGAACCCGTTAAGTACACTACTTTTGCTTGGTTTTGATTAGAAATTTCTGTATTCTTAACCACCACTTTTTCCTCATTTCTTCTATCTTCTTCAACTCTTACCAACAAAACAACCTGATTAGAAAACCAAGGTCTCAACACTTTGCTAGCAATATTTCCAGCCCATCTTGATATTGACTTCCACCCGTCTGAAAAACCAGCCAAAGCCAATTGATCAAATTGCTTTACATTATCTTCTTCAAAATTTCTATCTTCAATCTTTTTAAAAGAAGGTTTATAAATGTAAGCTACTTCACTTTTTAGATTGCTCCAAAATCCAGAAATTATTTTACTTTTTTCAAAATTACCAAAAACAAATAATCCTATAAGTGATAGAGCTACAATTGTTGTGCTAAAACTTATAATAAAACTTTCAAATTTGGATTTGATTTTTGGCTTTTCTATACTTTCTTGTAAAGTTTTCAGGGCAATAAATTTGCTTTGCTCAATATCAAATTTTTTATTTAAAATTGGAAATAATTCCCTTTCATCCTTTAAATAAAGGGTTTTTACTTTGTTATTATCTCGGATACCCGAGATAACATTATCTTTTTTTTGAAAAATATTTAATAATTCTGATTTTTTATCAAACCGTTTAGAATCAGAAAAAACATTTTTATCTTTTTTAGAAATGTTATCTGAATCAGTTTTAGAAACAAAACCAGAGGTTTTAGAGATGTTATTTTTGTTTTTTAATTTCTTAGACTTTTTGGGGGCGCGACGTGTATTTTTTTTATACTCAAGAATCTCATTCTCACACACATACCAACTTCTTCCCATCAATTTAGAAGATACTTTTTTTGCTCTACAAAGTTGACCAATGTAATCACCTGTATACCCAGTGAGTTTGCTTGCTTCCGATGTCGAGATAAATTTCTTGCCTTTGAAATAAATTGCCTTATTCACAAACATAATTATACTATCTCGGGAAGCCGAGATTAATATAAAAATGGGGATAAATCACCAAGTATTTTTATAAAAAATATTTACAGTTTTTTGTGTTTCTTATAACCAGAAATATCTCATGGTTAAAAAAATAGTTAAAAAAATAATTGCGGTTATTTAATTTTGTGTTTCCGAACCTTAATTATTTAAAATAAATTTCAAATTTAAAATTTGCTGTTTTAAATCTTAAAAATAAAATATCTTATTATGCCACTTATCCACATTATAAAACTTTAATATTTATATATAAATATATATACTTATATAGTAATGTTTATATATGTTTAGTAATGTTATATTTATATAGATTAATAACCTCTAAAAAATAAAAAATGAATCAATACATAACAATAAAAGAAGCTTCCGAAATTTTAGGTGTCACAAAACTAACCCTCAGAAATTGGGACAAGTCTGGCAAACTAACTGCTTACCGCCACCCTTTCAACAACTATAGAATCTATAAATTAGAAGATATTGACAAAGTTTTAGAAATGATTGAGAGTAATAATTTCATTATAAAAAAGAAAAAGAATGAAATTCGTAAATTAGCAGTACAACACCTTGAAGAAGATAAACAAATTGAATAACAAACATATATAACATATATGTTATAAAAATGTTTCCATAAAAACTAAAATAGTTTTATGTTGTAAACAACCTTTTATAGCAATTAATGCCCCCAAACTACAACCAAAAGTATACAATTACTGAATAATAATACTAATGAAATGTCAAATTAATTTATGTGGTGGAAGTCAGAGCTAAAGTTAAAATACTTTTATCCAAACAATCAGCAAGTGAGTATACTTATATATAAAAAGTAATGAATATTTACACCTCATAAATATTCAAAATTAAAATTAACAGTTTCATTATTAAAAAATAACTACAATCTAAAATTGACAAAGTCAATTTTTTGACAAATTTATTATTTTTGCAACACACATCTTGCACCCTACCCCAACAACTGTTAGGTTAGAAAAATTAAAACCTTATCTAAATCGTAATTTTGAACAAAAAACACAAAAAATTTATTTTTCACTAACGCTCACCAATGGTTTTTATATCACCAAAAATCATTTTTATACAACATTATTAAATTAAAATCTATATCAAACGCCGAGCGTTTAATATAAGACGCTAAGCTTTTAATACTTATTCACAGTTAAAAATTCTCTTCACAACAACCTATTGTTATAATTAAGATGATCTAAAAATTTAAATCTATAGGATATGAGGTATGAAAATTTTATGAAAAACGAATACTACCACCTTTTCAACAAAGGAGTGGATGGAAAAGATATTTTCATTGACGATCAAGATAAAGCTAGGTTCATATTTCTCATAACCCACCTCCAATCCCCCGCCCGAGTGCTTAATGTATCTTGGTACACCAAAAACTTTATTAAGAAAAATTCTTTCAAAATAAATAATAATAAAATTCAAGAAATACTTAAAAACAGAAGTGTAGAGTTAATGGCTTTTGTTATTATACCCAACGGTTTTCATTTGTTGGTTAAAAATAAAAAAGACGACATATTATCTGTGTATATGCACAGAGTATTAACTGCCTACGGTAAATACTTCAACGCCAAATACAACAAGAAGGGTCACGTGTTTGATGGGCCTTTTAAAGCAAAGCGTGTTAAAGACGGTGATCAGCTTTTACGTCTTTCAGCTCTCATACATAAAGATCCCAACAACATAGAAGAATGGAGAAACAACTACGACAAATATCCTTGGTCTAGCTTCCAAGATTACATAAGTTCTAACAGGTGGGATGATCTCATTTCAATCGATTTAATTTTGCAAAAATTCAAAAATCAAACCGAATACAAAAAATTTGTTCTCACAAGCACAATTAAAGAAGAAAATAATGTTTAATTAAGCAATTTTTCAAAAATAGCCCTTAAAACTTGAGGATTTGCCGAACCAGAAGTTGCTTTCATACCCTGCCCCACCAAAAATTGAAGCGCTGAAATTTTACCGTTTTTGTATTCAGAAACCACAGCTTCATTGTCTGATATTATCTTTTCAGCTACTTTAGTAAGCTCACCTTCATCGCTTTTTTGAAGCAAACCGCTCTCTTCAGCTATTGCTAAAGGTTCTTTTTTGCTTTTTGTCATTTTTAAAATTATATCTTTAGCACCACGTGAAGAAACTTTATTTTCTATAAACATTGAAATGAGCGACGCTAAACGTTTACCATCTATAGAAAAACCTTCTTCACCAAGACTGGCGATATCACTCACCACAAAATTGGAGAGAGTTTGAAAACTTTTTTTAGAAGTGATGAAAGAAGCTGCTGATTCAAAAATGTCACCCAGATTTACATTTGATATATAAAAATCAATGTCGCTATCTTTTAGATCATAATCTTTTTTTAATCTTTCTCTTTTTTCTTTCGGTGTTTCTTTTAACTCTTTTCTAAGAGCCGACTCGTTCAAATCGTGAATTTCGCTCAATTTTAGTTTTGGCAAATCAGGATCAGGAAAATATCTATAATCCTGAGAATCTTCTTTTGACCTTTGAGAAAAGGTGGCTTGTTTTTTGTCATCCCAACCTCTGGTTTCTTGGATCACTTTTTCACCCTTTTCCAAGAGTTCAATTTGTCTCTCTATTTCATAATTGACAGCTCTTTCAGCTGAGCGAAATGAATTAAGGTTCTTAACTTCAACTTTTGTGCCCAATTTTTCATCTTCGCTCACAGAAACATTGGCCTCAAGACGCATTTCTCCTTTCTCCATATTGGCCTTAGCTACTCCCAAATACTGCAAAAGATGCTGTAATTCAATTCCAAATTTACTCACCTCAGTGGCTGAATGGAAAACTGGTTCCGTTACAAGTTCCATAAGTGGTACTCCAGATCTATTAAAATCAACTAAACTAAAATCACCAACGTCATGGCTAGAACGAGCTGTATCTTCTTCAAGGTGCACTCTGGTTATTTTAAAACCCAACAGTTCTCCCCCAGAAACCAGCGGGTATTTGTATTGACTTATCTGGTAACCTTTCGGAATATCTGGATAAAAATAATTTTTACGATCAAACTCAGAAAAATCAGCTAGTTTACCCCCAATAGCTAACCCTATTTTTAAAATACTTTTTACCGCCTCTTTGTTTATAACTGGCAACGTTCCTGGATGAGCCAAACAAATAGGACAAATGTTTATATTCGGTCTTTTTTCGTCCGGGTCATTCTTACAAGCACAAAACATTTTGGTTTTTGTGTTAAGTTCAGCGTGTATTTCTAAACCAATTGTAGCCTTCCATTTTGAATCTTTTTTCATATAGAAAATATATGCTAATTTTGGTTAATTTGCAAAGCTTTGTTTGCCATTTCTATAGCCCCTTCTTTAGTTTTAGCTACAGCAAACCAACCTTTATCAGCGCAAAAAACAGCCTCTTTAACGCCTGAAACCTCTATTAAAACCTCATCCCTAAGACCGCACCAATCTTTTGGAAATGTTACCCTGTTAGAATTGTAATCTTCTAAATCATCTCTAGCCACTTGAATACCCCAATCTTTGTCAATTTTTGGATAAACTACTAATTTAATTTTTCTGTTTTCAGAAACTGCTTCGTGCCAATCTATCTTATTATCTAATATTAAAACCTCTGGTTCATTTTGTTCTTTAATAATCTTCTCTATTTCTTTCTTGCCTTGAACTAGAGCTTTTGCCCAAACGATTTCCCTAAGCAATATTTCTTTAGCAAGATTTATTGCTTTTTCAAATTGTTTAAAAACTAATTTATTATTTTCTTGCCAAGTAAGATTAAAATTACGAATCACATTACTGGTCCTGTGCTCAGACACATTAAATTCACTAACTCTGGAGGAAATATTAATCCCATTATCTATAGCATCAATAGGCATAACTAAATTTTTCTCTACCCTATCCGCAATTTCTTGATTTTCACAAATCTCACCTCCATATTTTTTCCAAATCGCACCAAAAGAAGCAAGAGGTATACCATTCTCTCTTTTACCAGCGCCACCTTTTTGATGATGGTCAAATCTATTTTTGTCAGCATCATAAACATTACCAACATCAACCGCTATATCCGCTTTGTCAATAATTTCTGGGTCTCTGGTGCGAATTATTTTTAATTTTTTTCCTTCTTTCCCGGCCCAAAATGACAAGGTGGCACAAGCAAAAACATCGTCAGCGTGAAAATCACCACTGTGTACAGCTACAGTAATTTTATTTTTAAATATATTTATTGACATCTTTGGGTAGAAAAGAAATTCATCTTTTTACTATATTCAATCACCGTTCTGACATATTCAGCATGACTCCAAGTTAACGGATTTGCCGATAAAGGTTCTCCCGTATAAGGATTTAATTGTTCTGCAAGCATACTGCCTTGGGCAAATTTTGCAGCCCATTCTATATCTTTGGCACTTTCCTGTAAATCTTGTATTGAATTAGCGATAGCTATTTTATACTGGGTAAGCCAAAGAGTGGTTACAAACCAAGGATTACCAGTTGCTTCACCACCAACATGATGATACCTATCCCCTTCGTATCGAGCTACTCCTCCAATATTTATATTTCTACCCACTCTTTCAATCAGCACTTTAAAAGCCTCTTTCATTCTTGGATCATCAGCAGCAATAACTCCGAATTTAAAAACTCCATAAAAGCTACTAACATCAAGGTTATAGTCTTTATTAAAAGAGTCGTCAATTAATTTAAAGAAGTGTTTACCTTGATCATTCCACAAATAGTTTATCAAAGCTTTACGCACAGATTCTGCTTCAGAATAAAATTTATCTGCATCTCCTTCTTTACCCAAAGTTCTAGCGAAATTGTACGCAGCCATCAAAGCTCCATAAACTAAAGAAGTGGTGTAAGTAGAAACTCCATATCTTTCTTCCCAGAGATCGTAACTTGGCAAAGGTAACCCGGTATTAAAATCCCGGTAACGCACCATAAAATCAGCCGATTTTTTGATAAAACTGTTGTAAACACTCTCTATAAACTCCAAATCTTTAGCTCTTACATAGTGTTCCCACAAACCAAACAAAAGCACAGCTGTCTCATCTTCTTGAATAGCAAGCTGTCTTTTACCATCTTTGACCCACGGATGCCACGAGCTTCCTAAAGAATGATCAGGATGATATTTGTGCAACACATAACCTTCCTCGGTTAAAATATCGTTAGCAAAAACATAAAAACGCCTTGAAACATTATAGAAACCTGCCAAGTCTAAGCAACTTGCGATTAATCCAGCATCTCTCGGCCAAACATAAGCATAGGTATCACCACCATATTGCACATTACCGGAATCTGCCGAAGCCAAAATACCACCCCCTTCATCACAATGAGCCCTAATCACCAAAAGAGAATCATAAAACAAATTTTTAGCTTTCTCAGATAAACCAGGAAAATCAATTTCTACTTGTCCTGTCCAAGCTCGCCAAAAATCCGTAGTAGATTCTAAAAGATGTTCTGGTGTTTTATTTAAAGTATAACTTAAAAGCTCACACACATCCTTGTAAGTCTCACCCACCATTATCCAATAATAAATTGTTATAGTTGAACCAGCTGGAACATTTCTTTGCCACCCAACCACCGAATCTACTCTTCCGTGTTCTATAGGATTTTTAGACAAAATACCATCTTCAGCATCAACCCAAGTGCCTTGTTTACCTTCTATACCACAAAATCCGATACCAAAATCATCAAAATTTTTATTATCACAAATGCCACCAACCAAAAAGACTCTGCGACCTTTGTAATGAATAATAGATCCTATACTACTTAAAAAATAAGCTGTATCTGCATGATTATTGTTTCCAATCTTAAATTGTTGATTTAAAAAGACCCTAACATCTCTTTCTTTTACATCCAGATTGGTAACATTAATTTTTCTTAAAAAAATGTTTTTTTCGTTATAAACAACATCATTAGATTCTATTAAAATTTTTGCTCTTTCATTGGAAGCTCTCATCTTAGAAACCATAGAAGCTTTCTCAAATCTAATGTCAACATCCCATTCTCCATTATCAATCCAGTGCATCCCGTTATTCACAAAAACTCCAATCTTGTGCATCTGATTAGAACCAATGTGATTATCTTGCCCAACATAAGGAAAATAAAAATCACGAACCTGTCCGAACTGATCAAGACAGACCATCGTATTACCATTTCCTAAAACCATTGAACGTGCCATAAAAAAATTATATCATACTACTTCTTTTTATCTTAAAAAGATAAAATTAAAAATCACTAAAACGTAAAGGTTTTACTCTGTGAAGCTGAACGTTGTGTTCTTGTTTTTTCTTTGCTGCCTCTAAACGCAAACGCATATCTTGAATAACATTCATATACGCAATGAAAGCTTCGTATGGAGATTCATAAGGAGAAAAATATTTGTGAACATCTCCATCGTTCCAAAATTTGGTACACATATAATAAAAATGGTCAGAAGTTTGAAGTTTGCGCCAATCCTCCAAAAGCTCCAGATCATCAATATGCACAATATCTTCACCTAAAGCGTAAACAGCTTTTATTGCTTCTTTTTGTAAATCATTTGAAAGCCAAGCGGACAAATCTCTTTCAGTATCAGCCCAAGAAATATAATTTGGCACATCAAGATCACTCTTAACCTCATAACGATCTATAACTTCTGAAGGAGTAGCAAAATTGTTGTCTGGATTTCTTAAAATTTCATCTGGTAAATGTTTCAAAAAATCAAAAATTCCTGTATCTTCCCATTGATGTTCTCCAAAAGTCTCATAATCCATAAAAAGATTGATAGTCTCACCTGCTCCATTGTGCGAAGAAACCCAATTAGCGAATTTAGGAGCAGTAAGTGGCCAACCTGTCCAACTTCTTTGACTAAAACGAAAAGCAATATCATCTGAAAGTCGGTAATGTTTTAAAAGTAATTTTATATTATTGGTGCCGGTAGGTTTATAAACAAAAGCTGGGCTACGCCAACCTAAAATATGGTCTGCCCCTTCGGCTAAAATACCTCTATAACCCATCTCTTCAGCCATTTTAGCAATTTCATTTGAATAGATAAGTTCGGTATTACGAAAAATAGTTGGAGTCACCCCAAACAACTCACGAATTTTTTTGCGATGAAGTAATACTTGTCGATTAAATTCCTCTTTGTTGTAAATAGAAGACAGTGAATGATAGTAAGTCTCTGATAAAATTTCCACATTACCTGTATCAACCAAAGCTTTAAAAGAGTCAATAACTTCAGGTGCAGTTTTTTCAAACTGTTCTAGCGCTGTGCCAGAAATACTAAAACTAACTTTAAAATCTGGATGAGTTTTTATGTTTTCAAGTAAAACCGCATTGGCTGGCAAGTAACACTTGTTTGCAACCTTATTTATTATCGCTTTATTGTCAAAATTAGTGCCACTTTCGTCATTAAAATACGAGCTGTTTTGACCAACATCAAAGATGCGATACTTTCGCACCCTCAAAGGCTGGTGAACTTGGAAGTAAAAACATACTGAAGGCATTGTCTAATGAATTATACACCGAAATCAAAGAATCTGCCGCCTTTTTCCAGTGGATTGCTTTCACTTCTTCTTTGCCATTTTTAGAAAGATACCCTTGGAGTTTTTGATGACGCAAAACACTAACCACTTTATCAGCCATATCATCAATATCCCAAAAATGAGATTTCAAAGCAGAAGAAATGATTTCACTCACTCCTGATTCTTTAGAAACCAAAACCGGCACGTCAGAAATCATTGCTTCAAGAGGTACCAAACCGAAAGGTTCGGAAACTGAAGGCATCACAAAAATATCAGCAGCTTTGTAAACCCTATCTAATTCTTGACCTCTCAAAAATCCACAAAAAATAAACCTTGAAGACAAACCTTTTTTAGCTACAGACCTAATCATTTTTTCTTCCATATCCCCACTACCAGAAACCACAAAGTAAGTTTTTGGCTCATGAGCAAGCACTTTTTCTGCCATAGCCACAAAGTAATCTGGACCTTTTTGTAAAGTAATACGTCCTACAAATAAAACTATTTTATTACCATCTCTTTTCAAAGCTTTGAGATTATCTTCTATTGAAGATGAATTCTCCTTAAAATCTATGCCGTTGTAAACCACTTTTACTTTTTCTGGCGGAATACCATATTTTTCAACCACTTTCTTTTTTGTCCAACCGGAAACCGTAACAATTTTGTCAGCTTGGCGAAAACCCTCTAATTCAATATTAAATATTTCTTTGTTTACATTGTCGCTACCACTTCTATCAAATTCAGTCGCGTGAACATGAACAACCAAAGGTTGTCCAGAAACTTTTTTAGCGGCAATACCAGCCAGATAAGTCAACCAGTCGTGAGCATGAATAATTGAATGTTTGTTTTGTTTAGCAATACTGCCCGCTTTCAAAGCATAAGCCTGAACTCTTTGCATTAAAGAACCGGAAATAGATCCCGGTAAACCATACTTTTTAGCCTCTGAAGCAGAAATATTAATATTTTCATAACCAGAAAAAAGTTTGGTTATTTGGGTTTCGTCAACAAATTCAGAAGCTTCACTAGCAAAAACAAATTTACACCAAGAAGCTGAAATAGGAACTTTAAGTGGCAAAACAAAAGTTAGATCAACCCCGCTAGCCGAAAGAGCTTTAGAAAGACCTTCACAAGCAACACCTAACCCTCCACTATTAAATGGCGGGAACTCCCATCCGAACATTAAAACACTTGGTGACCTTGAACTAACCACTTTTTTAAATTACAACATTAAATCTTTTTTCTTATAAGAAAGCATAATAAAAGGATAAATATTAAGAAGGGCTATGAAAGCACTGACAACAACTGGTCCTACTAAAAAACCAATTGCGCCAAAAACTTCAACCCCACCCAAAATGGAAAAAAGCACAATAAGCGGGTGAACTTTTATCTTGTTCTTCAAAAAAACCACCGACAAAAAATTATCCGCAAGACCAACAATCAGAGCACCCCACACCAAAAGACCCAGTCCTGCCCAAAAATGATTGGTTAAAAATAAGAAAAGCACCGCCGGTATCGTCACTACTGACGTTCCCAAAACTGGCACGAGCGAAGCAATCCCACCAACAAAACCCCACAAAACCGGAGAGCCAACCCCAAAAATAGCAAAACCCACCCCAATGAGAAAACCTTGTATGGCGGCAACCAACACTCTGCCTCTCAACACCGCATCCATAGATGATCTCAAAACTTCAATAAAATCTTTGTCTTGTTCATCTGGTAACGGGCTCCAAGTTATAAGATTGGATCTGATTTTGTCTCCAAAAATAAAGAAATAATAAAGCGAAATCAGCATAAGTATAAAATTCAAGACTCCTCCAAAAACTATTACAAAAATGGAATCAAAATGATTTATAACCCAATCTAAAACACCACGAGCGTAAACTTCTAAATTAATTTGAGAATCAACTAACCCATGCGGTAAAAAATCATCTAACTGATTAAGTAAAAAATTAGCTTGAGAAACAATATCTTGAGCCCCTCCCAAAGAAACAAAATTATACAAATCAACAGTTTCTTTAATTAAAAATGCCGACAAAATAGCTCCTGGCACAATAATAAAAGCAAAGATCAGAAAAGTAGTAACTAAGGAGGCCAGACTTTTTCTAAAATTGAATTTATAAAGCAACTTTTTATATAAGGGATAAAAAACAACAGCTAACACTCCAGCTAAAAATATTACCCCAAGATAAGGTTTAAAGGTGAAAAATAAGAGTACCGAAACCCCAATAGTTATCAGACCAAAAAATAAAAGCTGGATAGTTTTTTGAGACATAAGTGTGCCAAAAAAGAGAGTTAGATCTGCTCTTTCTTTCTACCCTTATATTTTAACACAATAAATACAACTAAGACTAAAATAGTGGATATCAAAAACCATTCCTCTAAAGAAGCTATCCTTTCAGCATATTTTTTATAAACATTACCCGCCTGCCAACCAACAGCACCTAAAATTAAACCTCTAAAAAAGACTCCGATAAATGTAATTACGAAATATTTTACGATATTCATCTCCAAAATTCCGCAAAATGCCGATATGGCTACACTTGGAACAAAAGGAATAATTCTAGCTACTCCAATAAGACATTCATCTTTTTTAGTGCCACTTAATTTGCTTTTAAATGTCTCTATATCAGACCAATAAAGGCCCAAATATTTACCCCATTTTTCTATCACAAATCTGCCACCAAATTTGGCGACAAAAAAAACCACATAAGAACCAAGAGTCACCCCTAAAGCTGCTGGTAACGCCACTTTAAAAATCAAAGCCAAAATAGAGCCGAAAGAAACTGAACCGGAAACAAAAAGAAACCCAGACATCATCATCACTAGCGCTGAAGGTATCGGCGCTATCACCTCTTCAATAACAGACGCAAGAAAAACTCCGATCGCTCCAAAAGGTAAGATGCTCGTTTGCAAAAAATGAACTAAAACTTCAATCATATTTTACAAGTTAATTTTGACCATGGCACTTTTTAAACTTTTTGCCACTACCACACCAACAAGGATCATTTCGTCCAATATTTTTGTGAGGATTTGAAATTGTGGAGCTACCACTATCTGTAACACCAGTTATTTTAAGCGCTTGGTTTTTTGCGTCAGTCATAGCTTTAGCCACAGCCGATACTTCCTTTTGAGTATTCAAATCAGCCACAGACTCATTTACCCGACTTATAATACCCAAAATATTGTTTTCAATAGATTCTTCCATCTCTTTAAACAATCTCAGACCTTCTTTTTTGTATTCCACCAAAGGATCTCTTTGACCGTAAGCGCGAAGATTAACCGAACTGCGCAAATAATCCATCATCTCTAAATGTTCTACCCAAAACATATCAAAAGTTTGCAAACACAAGCCTTTTAAAGCTTTAGCAAAAATTTCTTCACCAAGCTCTTTTCTTTTTTGCGCAACAGCTTCCTTTATCTCTGGCAGAGCCTTTTCTAATATTTTTTCTAAATATTCCAAAACCACACTGTCATCTCCCATTAAAATATTTCTTCTTCTTTCGTAAAAAGTTTTACGTTGAAAATTTAAAACATCATCATATTCCAAAACATGTTTGCGAGCGTCAAAATTAAGTCCTTCAATTTTTTGCTGAGCGCTTTCTAAAGACTTCGTGATAAGTTTATTTTCAATCGGTTCATCTTCAGGAATACCTAAACGGCCCATCATATTTTTAACAGTGTCAGCTGCAAAAACTCTCATTATGTGGTCCTCCATAGAAACGAAAAATTGTGTTTCCCCAGGGTCTCCTTGTCTACCCGAACGTCCTCTAAGTTGGTTATCAATACGACGAGCATCGTGTCTTTCAGTGCCCAACACAAAAAGACCTCCTAAACTTTTAACTTTTTCATAAGCTTCTTTATTAAAAGGCACACCGCCAAGTTTGATATCAACACCTCTACCCGCCATATTGGTGGCGACTGTAACAGAAGCCTCGCGTCCAGCTTGAGCAATTATTTCTCCTTCTCTCTCATGATTTTTAGCATTTAACATCTTAAAATCTATACCTTCACGTTTCAAATATTCACTAAGCAGTTCATTTTTTTCAATAGAAATGGTGCCAATGAGCACTGGTTGACCTTTTTTTTGAAGCTCTTTAACTTTACGAGCAATAGCCAAAAGTTTACCGTTCTCTGTCTGAAAAATAAGATCGTTTCTGTCAATTCTTTCAGAAGCTTTGTTGGTTGGTATTGCAACCGTGTTAAGACCATAAACTTTATAAAACTCTTCACTAGAAGTAGTGGCTGTGCCAGTCATACCACTAAGTTTTTTATACATTCTAAAGTAGTTTTGGTAAGTAATAGAAGCAAAAGTGCGACTTTCTTTTTGAATACTGACACCTTCTTTAGCTTCAATGGCTTGATGCAAACCTTCAGACCAACGTCTACCAGGTTGCATTCGGCCGGTGTAAGGATCAACAATAACCACTTCGTTTTCTCTCACAACATAATCCTTATCTTTCAAATAAAGTGCTTTAGCTTTTATCGCCGTCTCCAAGTGATGCACGAGTTTGACTCCGCCTTCGGTATAAATATTTTGTAAACCTAAAATTTCTTCAGCTTTGCTGATACCTTCATCGGTCAAAAGTGTTGAGTGCATTTTTTCATCAATCGTGTAATGTTCTTCAGGTTTTAATTTATCAGCCACTAAAGCAAATTTCTTATAAAAATCATCTGAATCCCCTGCTGGAGCAGAAATAATCAGCGGAGTTCTCGCTTCGTCAATAAGAATTGAGTCTATTTCATCTACCACCGCGAAGTTGTGTCTCTTCTGTCTGACTTTTTCATATTCATATTCAAGATTATCTCGTAAATAATCAAAACCAAATTCACTGTTTGTACCGTAAGTAATATCGGCTTCATAAGCTTCCACCCTACTTACTGGTCTCAAAAATTCATGCACAATATAATAACTTCCCTTTTCATCTCTTTCTTCGTCAGCTGAAGATTTATCAGAAGATAACCAATTTTCGTCATACAAAAAACTACTCTCGTGTGCAATAACAGCAACAGAGAGACCTAGTGCATTATAAATCTGCCCCATCCAGGCAGCATCTCTTCGAGAAAGATAATCATTAACTGTCACCACATGCACACCTTCACCAGAAAGAGCATTGAGATAAACAGGCAGAGTAGCTACCAAAGTTTTACCTTCACCAGTGCGCATTTCAGCAATTCCACCCCGATGCATCACAATACCCCCCATAAGTTGCACATCAAAATGTCTTTCTCCCAAAGTTCTTTTAGCTGCTTCTCTCACACAAGCGAAAGCTTCTGGCAAAATTTCGTCCAAAGTTTTACCTTGCGCCAACCTCTCTTTGAATTCAATTGTTTTAGCTTTTAAAGCTTCATCAGAAAGAGCCGAAATATCTGGCTCAAAAGCATTAATTTTTTCAACCAGTGGCAAGATTTCTTTTATATAACGGCTACTACTATCACCAAACAGTTTTTTAAAAAATAACATAATAGGGCTATTTTAACACAAAACAACCTTTAATAAAATGGGTTTCTGAGACTTAATTTACAAAGTAAATACTTAAACAAAATTCCACCCGAAGGTGGAATTTTGTTTAAGTGGGAAAAGAGAGATTAAGCTCTTTTCTTCTTAGTAGTTTTCTTTTTTGCAACTTTCTTGGTTGCTTTCTTTGCAACTTTCTTGGTTGCTTTCTTAGCTTTTTTCTTTGCTGCCATTTTAGTTTGTTTCTGACCTCACACGTGCGAGATCAAAATAGATTATTTTTTAAAGTGCGCACTGCAGAAAAAAATTTTAAAAAAATATTTTTCTGAGTCGCGCAAAAAAATATTTGAAAAATATTTTTGCGCTTTCGACCTACTCTAATTATCGCGCGAAAAAAAATATTAGTAAAATGTTTTTTCAACAAAACAGTGGATAACTCAAAAAAAATTAAAATAAAAAATAAAATTAATTTTTTAAAAAATAATTTTCAGAAAAAATTTTAAAAATAAAAATTTGTTTTTAAAAAAATTAAAAATTTTCCTAACCAGATAAATTTCCAAAAAATATTTTGGAATTAAATTTTAAATAATTTTTTGGAAATTAAAAAAGTTCTGATCTCTCAGAACTTTTTTATGCTCCCGCGCGACCGACGGAAGCTATCTCCAAACAAATGTCTTTTGTGAGTGCGAACCGCCGGTCACGCGGAAGCACACTACTATTGTATCATAAAAAATAATAACGAAAACACCACCCGAAGGTGGCGCTTTCGCAGACATTCATTTGTTAGAAAAATAGCTTTCTAACACTCACTACCCCTTAGTATAGCACAAAATAGTATTTTATGCAAGGAGACTGTGGATAACCTCCAAATTAAGGGTTTCTGCCGGCTTTTATCTCACTTATATAGTATTCTCCTTGTTCTTTAAACGAAGGTTCAATTTTAATGATCTCTTCTAAGGTTTGTATAGCTTCTACCCTCCTTTCAGCTTGCAAGAAAGCTGCGGTAAGAGTAATGCGGTGCTGTAAATTAGCCGGATCTAGTTCAATCCTCTTTTTGGCGACATTTATTATTTGATCAAATTTCTTTAAGGAAAGAAGCACATTGATATATCGGTCATCAAAAAGTATTCGGTCTTGAGGAACACCCTCCAAGACTTGTTGCGACAAAGTTTCTTCGCCTACGGCGAGTAAAGTTAGACCGTAAACCATTTGAGCTTCAGTATAGTTTGGTTCCAATTCATAAGCTTCCTTGGCAACTGCTACTGCTTCAACTTTTTTGCCACTAACCAAAAAATTACTGACTAGCTCAAAATATATCTGTTGCTTGCGAGGAGAAAGTTTTTGAGCTTCGCTGATCTGTTCGGTAGCCTTATCATACAAGCCAAATCTAGAAAGAAAAATTCCATAAAATAATCTGTAACGAGCATCTTCAGGAACTTTTTGAATTTGTTTTTGGAAAGCGCCATCTACCAACTCAAAGAGCTCTATTTTAAATTCCTCTTCTATTTGAGGATTAGAGGCAATTGAGATAACAGCTTGTGAAATGTGCTCTAAACTTTCTGAAAAACCCACTCCATAATCATCAAAGAGTTTTTTATAATCCGCTATTTCCCCTATCTGACCTCCATTGTGAGCTCTCAAAATAGTAATTAAGTTTTTATTTTGTCGCCAAGGCATAAAAACAAAGAGACAAGCAACCCCAACCATCACAATCAAAATCATCGCTTCTAAAACTGGTTGACGTTTTTCATTATTAAATATTTTAGAAAGCTTCTGAGCTAACCGATCCCACCAAGATTTGGAAACTTCAAGTGAATTAAAATGCATAAAAGCCAAGACTGTGAAAAACAGAATGTAACTGCTTATTTGATCAAATATAAAGATGTTGTTGAAAAAATATGCAGAGATTAGACCAAGCATTACTGCTCTTTCGGGTTTAGTGAAATTATCATTACCTTTTTTAAAAACATACCAAACAAGGAAAAAGAAAAGTGAAAGGTAAGAAACAAAACCTAAAGCTCCACCAGCTATGAGCCAATCAAGCGGAGCGCTGTGCACTCTATCAAACCAAGCTTCTTGATTATACATTCTTGGGTCATAATTTTTATTGAAAACAAAACTGAAACCTTCTTGACCCCAACCTAAAATTGGCTTTTCTTCAAAACCTTTGATCGCCATTGGCCAAATATAATATCGGCCTTGGGTTTTGATTTCTGAAAATGACAGTGAAGCAAAACGTCCTAGCACCATATTATTCCTAACAAAGTCTTTATCTTTAATAGAAATAAAAACCCCAACAAAAACCACCAGAGCAATAATCCCACCCAAGGCCACTTTTCTTATCATCGCACCTTTTTCAGACTTGAAAAGCAAATAAACAAAAGTTATAAACGTGCCCCCCAAAAGACCAAGAATAGCGCCTCTGGTAGCGGTAAAATAAAGCACAACAAGATTCATTAAAGTTACCACACCTAACAAGATCTTCTGCCAATTTTTTCTAGCGTTAACAAAAAGCAGACCTGCAAAGAAAATATGAAAAACCATATAGATGGCAAGATAAGCCGCGTTACCAAGCTTTCCATCCACTCTCACTCCACCTTGATTAATTGTAATCTTGCCAGCCAGTTGGAAGAAGGAATAAACAGCCATAATAGTTGAGGCTCCAACGGTGGTTGCGAGAAGATAGTTCCATAATTTTTTAGTCTTTAAAACCGAAGCCATCACCACAAAATAAGCACCAAGATGCAAGAGCGTGACATATCCTTCCATTCTTTCAAAATTACTCCAAAAAGCTTTAAAAGAATTGACAGCAAAAAGATCAGCTAAACCAATAACCGCCAAAAAAGTTAAAACCGCAACTAAAATCCATGAAAATTTAGGCCGATAATCTTTATCTCTAACAGCCAACACTAAATAACAAGCAAAAACTACCTCCACAATGAGACGAAAAACAAAAGCTTTACCGGTTATAAAAGGAAAAAATAAAGAAGAACTAACAATAAAAGGCACAAAAGGAACAGCGAATAATCCTATTAAAATAACATAAAATAATTGTTTGTTTGACATAGACTAAATAATACTAAAAAGAAACCAAATATTAAAGCCTATAAAAATATGTTTTTTTCTGTTATGATTTTGAACACGACGAACCATAATGGAAAAACTTAAAAATAAAATTATTTCTTTTTTGCGTTGGAGCGAAAGATACACCAAAACCGATATGGTTTATTTAGCCAAAGGCGGGTTTTGGTTAAATGCCAATATGGTGATAACTAGCATTTTCGCTTTCGTCCTCTCAATCGCTTTTGCTAGATTGGTCTCAAAAGAAGTTTATGGAACTTATCAATTTGTAATTTCCGTTTCTTCCATTATCGGAGCCTTTACATTGACTGGTATGAATACTTCTGTTACCCAAGCAGTTGCTAGAGGTTTTGAAAAAGTTTTTCCAGATTCTGTAAAAATCCAAATAAAATTCGGCATAATACCCGTTGTTATTGGTTTGGGTATTTCAATATATTATCTTATAAACCAAAATCTAATTTTGTCAGCTTCGCTTGTTGTGGTCGCTTTACTGCTTCCACTTACTAACGCTCTTAACACTTGGGCCGCATTCCTAGGTGGTAAAAAAGAATTCGGAGATTATTTTAAATATAGTCAGATAGTAAACATAGCCTATTATGCGGGTATAACATTAATAATTTTATTTATCCCAACTGCTTTATTTTTAGTAATCGCAAACTTTCTGTTAAATACAATTTCAAATTTTGTTGTACACAAATTGGTCATCAAAAAATATAAACCAAACCAAAACAACGAAGAGGAGGCTTTTGAATATGGAAAAAAATTAAGTCTTTCAAATGTTTTACCAATGGTTGCCCTAAATATAGACAATATCATCATTTTTCATTTTCTTGGCGCTACCAACCTAGCTATTTATATTTTTGCGTCAAATATTCCAGAAAGGATAAGTGGTTTACTACGACCTATATCTGTCATAGCTCTACCCAAATTTTCTGAAAAAAAACCATCGGAAGTGAAAAGTTCTGTTTTTGCTAAATTGTGGAAACTAAGTGCGTTAGCTCTATTGGGGTGGCTATTTTATTTCTTTTTGTCTCCATTTCTATTTAAAATATTTTTCCCTCAATACACACAATCCGTAACTTATTCTCAAATATACGCCATCGTTTTCATATTCAGTACTTTTAGCAGTTTGTTATCAACTGCTCTATCTTCAATAAGATCAAAAGCTCTCTTCAAATTTAATATTATCAATCCTTTGTTTAATGTTGCCATTATATTCATAATGGTTTATTTTTTTGGTTTGTGGGGAGCGATTATTGGTAAAATCACAGGTAGTGTCTTCCAAACGGCTCTCAGTTGGTATTATCTAAACAACAGCGCTGGCAATCCTGCTTAAGTTGTTAATTTTGAGGTTGCAAAGATTTATAGATTTTTCTGATTTTGTTAGCAAACACCTCAAAACTAAAGTGCTCATCAGCAAAAATTGATGCATTTTTACCCATTAAATTTTTTTCTTCTAAAGACAGAGAGTATATATCCTCTATCGCCGATTTCAGAGATAAATGAGTAACCTCATTCAAAACTATTCCACATTTTGCTTTATTAATTATGATCTTCTGATCGTTAGTATCCGAAACTATCACTGGACGCCCACAAGCTAAATATTCCGATAACTTTTGTGGATACTGAAGATCGCTGACTTTTCCTTTTATTCTGGGAGAAACCATTACATCCATATCGCAAATAAATGATGTTATTTCTGTCCTAGCAAGCTTACCAACATATTGGATGTTCTCTGTTTTAGGAAATCTATCATTATCTTTTGCTTCAAAACCAGCAAGGTAAAAAAATATTTTTTTATTTTGTTCTAGTAATTTAGCAGCGCCCACAATAGATTCTATACCTTGCCAAAACGAGTCATTGCCTAAATACCCCACCTTAAATATTTCTCTCTTCGGCAATTCTTTAAATTTCACCTCAAAATCTACCGGCCCCCAAATCACTTCCACATCTCTTTTTTTAAACAAAATTTTCTGCAAAAAGTCTTTTTGAGTAAAACTCATTGATATTACCTTATCAGAGAATACAAAGCCCAACATATCTAACATTAAAAAAACAAACCTTTTCAACAAGGAAACAAATTTTTTTGACTCAAACCAAGACCAGCCATGAATCTCAAAAATCATTTTGCTTTTTCTGTTTAAAAACAATCTATAAAACAAAATGGGTATAACCGAAAGAGTGCTCACTCCATGAACAACATCAGGTCTCTCTTTTGTAAGCAAACCAAGAACCTGGCGAGAAAATCTCAATATACCCACCTTCTCTGTAGTGTAGAATCGCACTGCATTATTAAGAATCTCGCCACCAGTTGTCGCTACAGATACATCCGAGAACCTTGAAACAGCATTTATAGTAGAAACGGTCCTTATCGGAGTGCCAGTAAGACGTTTTAGATTAAACGGACAAACAAAAAAGACTCTCATTGGTAGTTATTTTTTAAAACGAAGACAAATCTCTTTTATGATCATATCTATATCGTATTTTTGTTGCCAATCTGGATAATGTTTTTTAAACTTGGATATGTCAGATATATACCAAATATGATCTCCTATTCTAGGTTTGTCCAAATATTCAACATCCGCTTTTTTACCGCTTATTTTTTCAATTTTTTCTACCGCTTCAAGCATTGATATATTTGAATATCTACCTCCACCAGCATTATAAACTTCACCTTTACGTGGATTATTATAAAAGTGCCAAAACATATTCACTAAATCGTAAGCATGAATATTGTCACGGACCTGTTTACCTTTATAACCAAAAATCGTGTATTTCTTTCCCTCCATCAAACATTTAGCCAAATAAGACAAAAATCCATGAAGCTTGGTCCCGCTATGTGCTGGCCCAGTAAGACATCCTCCTCTAAAAACAGCCGTATTGAGATTAAAATATCTTCCATATTCCTGCACCATTATATCTGCTGATACTTTAGAAGCACCAAAAATACTATGGGTTGTTTGATCTAAACTCATATTTTCATCAATACCATTTTGATATATGTGGCTAGGTTCTATTTCGTATCTCTTTTCCAATTCAACTAATGGTAGGTTATTTGGATTATCACCATAAACCTTATTGGTTGAGGTGTATATAAAAGTCGCAGTCGGTGAAAATTTCCTAAAATTTTCTAACAAAATCAAAGTTGCTCGAGCGTTCACGTCAAAATCAACTAATGGCTCCTTAACAGCCCAATCATGAGAAGGTTGAGCGGCTGTATGTATAATGACATCAAAAACGTGATTTTTAAAAACTTCCTCCATTTCCGATTCATTCCTGATATCAGAGTTATAATGTATATATTGTTCGCCAAACAATGATTTTAATCTGTCGTTGTTCCATTTAGTGCTTGCCTCTTCTCCAAAAAAATACTTGCGCATATCATTATCTATTCCCACCACAGTAAACCCTTTCTCAATAAAAAATTTAACCGACTCAGATCCGATCAGGCCAGCAGAACCTGTAACTAAAGCTTTTTTCATATAACGTAATTAAAAATATTGTAATACGTTAAATTTACCACTATCTCTTTACCGCTTCAACATTGAGACTAAAAAACACCTTGTTATTCATTATTTACCAAATTTTAAAACATTTAGGTTTTTCCTATAGAGGCACCCTTCAGTAAAAAATTAACCACACTACTGGACAAATAATTTCAGAAGACTCCTTGTTTCTTAAAATTTAGTAGTTTTCTGTTCGTTTTTTTTATCCATAATTTATGGTTTCCAAAAACCTTTCAGCTTCTTTATAATTTTATAAATAAAAAACAAAGAAAAAGTATATTTTCTTCTCAACCAATCAAACATTGGAACATAAACAGGAACAAAAACCATTTGTTTCTTACTTTTTATGTCTTCCTTTTTATGCCAATCAAAACGTTTTGGTAAATATTTAACTAATTCTGTACCAGGATAAATAACTACATAACGACCAAAAACCACCTCCCCAATATCAAAATCACATTTAAATATCATCCAAAACGTTTTTATTATATCAAACCAATTTTCGCCCGGATAACCCCAGATAAAAGAACCCCTAGCATAAATACCCCAATCTTTCACCTTTCTTATTGCGCGTATTATCATCTTGTGATTCGTCCTTTTATTCATTAGATTTAAAATCTTGTCACTGCCAGACTCTATACCAAAAGTTAACATAATACATCCAACTTTTTTAATCCTTGCAAGAATTTCATCGTCAATGATGTCAACTCTAGAATAACAACCCCATTTAAATTTTAATTTATTTTTTTCAACTAAATCACAAAATTGAAAAACCCTATCTTTGTTAAGCAAAAAATGATCATCGTAAAAAAAGATTACATATTTATCCCCATACTTTGATAAAATTTTTTTTACTTCATCAAAAATCCAACTCGCCGAATGGTATCTTATCTGACCATAATTAACTCTTGTTGCTGCACAAAAGCTACAACGAAATGGACAACCACGGGAAGTGCAGATAGAAATTGCAGGTGGCTTTTCTTTTATTGGTAAATTTAAAGAATATTCCCTTAAATCTATAATATCTAAATCCGGATGGCCGTATAAATCTAAATCTTTAATAATTTCTTTAGTTTCATTTTTTATAATCTGATTATTTTCTCTAAAATAGATTCCTTCAATATTTTTTAATTTATCATAATTATTATAGTCATTTGTTATTTTAACGATAGCTTTCTCACCATCGGCACAAACTCCAATATCTATATTTGGACAAGAAATCATCATTTCTTTACCCAAAAGAGCCACATGTGGACCCCCAACAACAATTAATTTATCTGGATTATTTTTCTTTACAAAATTAACTAAGTCTATCACCGCAAGTCTTTCATGGGTGTTGCAAGTAAAACCTATTACTTGAGGATTGAAAGAATCCACGGTATCTTTTAAAAATTCAAAATCATTTTTACCCTTAAGAGATAAATCTAATATCTTCACATTGTGACCAACTTTTTTTAAAGCGGTTGATAAATACAAAAAAGATAAGGGAGCACCTTCTCCTTTATTACCTTTAAAAGAAAAAGATTTTACAAGTAAAACATTAAACACTTTTTTTCTTCAAAAAATAAACTCTTTCGTGATAAAAAGATGGTAAAAACCGAAAAACTTTATCAAAAAACAGCTGCAAATATAAAGAAAGTTTACCAAATTTCCACAAAAAAGGAATGAATAATCCCACGGGAGATATCTTTATCGTCTCAAAATATTTCTTCATTTCTCTTTCATAGTCACAACGCCAATTTAAATGCAAAAGTTGTTTTGTTCTTTTGAAGAAATTGAGAAGGGATTCTTTTGAAGAAACGGTGCAAATATAATAACCGTTCGGGTTTAAATGTTCATAAACAAAGCTGAATTCTTTTTTGTAATCTATTAGATTTAAAACCCCAACCTCCACTATAATATCCTCTGTTGTTATTTTTTTGTCATCTCTAACAGAGAAAAAAACATTTTGCTTATATTCGCCTTTATTGGCCACCTCTATCATTTTGGGAGAAACATCTACACCTGAAACTCTTTTAAAAAGAAGATTCTGTTCTAAAACATTTTTTATAACAACACCATCAGCACATCCAATTTCTAAAAAAGAAAGGTCTTCTTTTTTTGGTATATCACAAAGATAATCTATCACTATTGCTAATCTTTTTTTAAAAAAGAAAGTTGTAAAACTGTTGGCTAATTTTGGATATCTTTTTTGAGAATAAACAATACTTTCTTTGTTGTAAAAATCTGTGTTTTTTTTCATAAAATTATTTTTTTAAAAAAACGAGCGAGCGAGAACCGTTGGGTTTCAGGTTCTTACATTCTTTTTTGTAATCATGAAAAATACTAAAAAAATCATTCTTGTTAATCTTCATTAAATCCAAATGAAGTTCACCTAATAAATTATCTACAATCTTAATACTATTGAAAGATCTAAAAACATCATACTCTGAACCCTCTATATCAAATTTCATTAGATCTATTTTTTGTATATTTTGTTCATTTATTATATCATCCAAACTTTTGGTAATAACCTCCACAAAAGATTCATCGTCTACTCGTTTTAATAAAGAAGAGGACATACTACTGTTTGGGTAGATATAAAATTTTTCTTTGCCAGTCTTGCTTGCGACAGCTAGATTAAAACAAAAAACATCTTTAAATTGACTAGTATTTTTCTTAAGTTTTTCAAATGTCTCTGGGTCTGGCTCAAACGCGTATATTTTTGCTTCAGGGTATCTTAATTTAAAATAAATAACAGATAAACCGATGTTACTACCCAAATCAAAGATAATATTGGGGTTAGATTTTAAATCCTTCTTGTATTCATCTTTTATAAAAATTTCTTCCAAGACAGCCAAATCAGAATCATCTGAAACATAAACATCAAAAGATTTGCCATATTTTTTTAATCTTAACTTAAACAAAACAAATTTTTTTATTTTTAATCTTTTTCTTATAGAAATTAAAATTGAAATTAAAACCAATTTAATCTTATAAAAAAATCCGTCTCCTAATTGAAAAGATGTTTTAAATGTTTTTATTAATTTATTTATTATTTTCATTGTGAAATAAAGTTTAAAATCTTTTCAGCTCTAGCTTTCCAAGAATAATTTTTAATTTCTATTAACGAACGTTCTGAAATTTTTGTTGCCAAATCCTTGTCTTCTAAAAGTTTTTTTATAGCCAACAGCAAACTTTCAGAATTATTGGGCTCAAAAAAAACAGCATTTTCTTCGTTTAAAACTTCTCTAGCATAAGGCAAATCAGAAACAACAATAGGAACACCAGAAGCCATATATTCAAACAATTTCAGTGGAGAAGTAAAAAGTTCAGAAACAATGTCCCCTTTTTTATTTGGTAAAAGGAGAACATCTGCTGATTTTAAATAATAAGGAACCATATCTCGCGTCTGTCTTTCTTTAAGAATAATATTTTTATAATTATACTGACAACCTAATTTTTCAATTTCTTCTTTTGATCCACCAACCAAAACAAAAGTTATTTTGTCATATGACTTAGCAGCATTCAAAACAATATCTGTCCCTTTCCAAGGATAAAGACCGAAACTACCAGAATACAAAGCAATTGTTGAATCTAGCGGTAACCCGACTTTTTTTCTAGCTTCTTTTTGATTTATATTTAACAAGAATTTATCTAAATCTACAGCATCAGAAGAAACTAATATTTTTCTTTCATCTATACCAATTTTTAATAATTCTTTTTTTAAAAATGAAGTTAGGACAATATAAAAACTAGCTCTTTTCAATAAAAATTTTTTTAACAAATTTGTTTTCTTTCTCCATTCGTGAATTTCAATTATAGAATTCTTGAAAAAAAATAAAGATATTAAATCTCTAGAATAAACTTTTCTACCTTTTACTAACCTAGATGCTTTCAGGTAAAACAAAAAACCATTTAGCAAAAAACCCATCTTTCCAAATTTGATAAAATCAAAACTTTTAATAAAGGTTGTTTTAAAATTTCTTCTGACTCCATAAAACTCATAGGGGTCAACCTTAACAGAATTTTTTCTTAAGGGCACGATAATTTCCATTTCTACTCCTATATCAGAAAAAGCTTCGCACATCTTACTAATTTGGTATCCATGTGCTTTTTCGGTAGGAAAACGAATATTTGCTAAATAAACAATTTTCATATTTTTTCAAATTTTATTAAATTTTATTAAATTTAAATATTTTTTTATTTTTATACATATTTCACTTATTCTTTATTTCTTGACATATTTTATCTGCAAGTGATTCTAAACTATGTTTTTCAGTAACATATTTTTGAAGTTTTTCTGAAGCTTTGTTTATATTTTCGTCACTTTCATTAAGCCAAAATTCTATTGTTTTTGCAATATTCTTCGGCTCAACATTCTTTAAAACCATTTGGTCATCAATTTCTCCAACCAACGATTGATTTGCAACAATAACAATACAACCACAAGAAGCCGCTTCTAATATGGTTTTATCAAAACTACCAGAAGGAGTAAGGTTTATAAATATACTGTGTTCATTATAAATCTTCGGTGTCTCATAATTTGGCACAGCTTTATAAAAATTGACTTTGCTGTCTAAACTTAAATCTTTAACTCTGTTTTTTATAGAAGCATAAAATTCTTCATCTTTTGGCAATGGATCACCATAAAAATTACAAACAAAATCAATTCCTTTCTCGCACAAAACACCTAAAGCCTCAATGATTAAATCAGGTTTTTTAATAATACTAACTCTACCCAAGAACAAAATTTTATTTTGTTTAATTTTAGTATTTGATATTTGATATTTAAAATCGTTTGTGTCTATTCCTGCCGGCATCAATATTGTTTTTTTATATTTGGCGGTATAAGAATATTTAGAAGTGCAAAAAACTTTATTACAAAAAACTGAAGCTATATCAGTGCAAATACTTCCTGAACGGTGATTGCGCCACATATAAACTTTTTTCCTCATA
>JAAZAU010000002.1 GCA_012514175.1 Parcubacteria group bacterium
CAAAAATTGTTTTATTGAATATAGCCCATATCCTTTTCATATTGCCTGTACTTTTCTGTCTTTCTTTTGTAGATGTAGACAACACCATCTCTACGCTCCAATTCATTTTGACCCTGAACTAAAACAGAAAAATTTTCTCTACATATTTTAATTTTTTCGCACGCAATTTTTTCTTTTAAAAGGAAAGAAAATTTTTCTGCTCGGTTTTGCGCTAACGCGCGGATTCCATTTGTTCAGACAACTCGGCATCCTCCCCCTTAAACCCCCTTGCCGAGCCACCTGAACTCCATTTTTGGATTCAGTTTATAACAAAACAACAAACCTATATAAAGTTGACAAAATCAGTAAAAGGATATAGAAATAAGATTAGAAAATCGGGTTGACGATATTCCCGATAAGCACATTCACAATCAAAAGAGGAGAAGAACCGATGAACAAAAAATTCTATTTTACTCGGCGTGGCTTAACGAAGTTACATAAAGAGATTGAAGAGTTGGAAAAAAAAATCCAAGAACTTCAATCGCAGACCGCTTATGTGGCAGAGGTAGGCGGAGATCAATATCATGACAACGCATCATATGAAATGCTCGTCATTGATATTAGAGGCATGGATCGTCGACTCAGTGATGCGCACAGATGTCTCAACCAGGCAATACTTGTCGAACCACCAGTGAGTTTCAACAAAGTGACCATTGGGGCTCGCGTTAGAATCGTGCGGGACGGCGAAGAAATCACTTGGGAGATTGTCGGCTTTGGAGAGTCAGATCCCGATCGTAATATGCTTGCGTACAACACACCCCTTGCTTCCTTGATTATAGGAAAACATAAAGGCGAAGTTGTTGATGGTATTATTGCTGGTAGACAAACTGAAATTGAAGTTCTTGAAATATCAAAAGGGAGAAGCGATGAGAATGCAGAGTAAAGTGGTGTGTCTCGTTGGTCCATCTGGAGTCGGAAAAACTTCTTACGCTAAGCGATTAGTGAGAAAATACAATTTTGCAGTGCCAACCGCAATTACCACTCGACAGCGGAGATCTGATGATGGTGAAAATTATCAGTATGTATCTGAGTCAATTTTCCTCGAAATGGTAAATTCGGGTTCCTTTCTTGAATGGGATAGGTACTCAAATTACTATTACGGAACCCTCGCACAGAGTGTTAAGGAAATCATCGACTCAGAACATCCTAACGACGTTGTCCTTGACCTTACCCCGGTCGGATGTCAAAAGGTCAAGAAGTTAATGCCATCTGCCGTCATCATTGCCTTGCTACCAGATAATCCCGCATGGTTGATTGAAAGACTAATTAGTCGTAATTCACAGTCACTAGAAGAGATTCAAATAAGGACAAAACTCCTCAACAGCTATCTTGATGAAGTTAATTCGCTTATCTGCAAAAAAGTGTACGCGAGTTTCTCACCTGATAGCTGGGACAACACATTCGAAGCGATAGAGAAGATCGTTTTCGAACCAGAAATCATACGCGGCTAGGTTGCAATAATTTAGCCGCCTTTTCTTTTGTTATTTATTTAAGTAGCAATTAAATAGCTTATTCAATTTAATATATTCTTCATTAGTGCCACGAAATGGCCAATCAACTTTCTCAGCGAGACGCTTACAAAGAATATCAAATTCTTCCTCAGATTTTAAGAGCTGTAATTTCAATCGCTCGGCCCATTGTTTGAGTAATTTATTATTTTTTTCTATATCAGATTCCGATGACATTTTTTCTAATTCTACATACGAAATTGGGCCAGCAGAAACCAACGAAACTATTATATCGCCAGGCAACACGTAGTTAAAAGTTTCCCTCTCTCCAACTTCTATCGTAAAATCAAATTGAGCAAATACTTTTACCATTCCCAAAAATTCTTCTGGATTAATTTTTTGAGCTATCTCTATTCTATCGTGAGCACCAAAAGACCCCGACTTTACAACCACTTCACACTCCCCATTTGTTACTCGTACTCGTATATCCAATTTTTTTGTACCTGTATTACTAAAATACATTACAGATAATCGTTTCGTATGCGAATGCAAAATACCCCCCACATCTATAAGACGGTTTTGAAACGATTCTTTGTTTTGTGTTGAAATCTCGGCTCTTAATTCTAACTCTATTTTTTTGTCCATAAAATTACTTTTTAGTAATAATATAAGCGTTATGCACCATTTCTAATATTACGCTTCCGCTCGTATCAGAATATTTTTGCATAAATTTCTTTAAATGACTGGAAAATTTAAAAAAATCAGCAGGATATTTATAAAAATCAAACCCTAAAATTTTTAACATTTCATCAGAATCTTTTGAAATCACTTGTGTTTTGAATGATTTTGAAACCACCCTGTATTCCTGTATGATTTGTTTTAATTCGTCATCAGAAGAACAATGATCGTGTTTTATTAGTTTATAAAAATAAGTATGTATTTTCCTCCACGAACCTTTTTTGGCATCAATGGATAAAATAAGAATACTGCCACCACGATTCAACATATTATATATTTTTTTTATCAACTGCTTCCTTTTTGTTTTTGGGAAATAGGTTATAACATAAGCTACTAAAATAAAATCAAATGATTCATTTAAGTTGGTTTCTTCCCAAGTTTTATTCAAAATCCTAATTCCTTTTTGTTTTAGAAGCAGTTTATGAAAACTTTGATTTGGCTCAATAACAAGTGTTGATTTGACTTTTTTTGAAATTCTAGACGTTAAAAAACCGTCACCGGCACCAATATCAAGAAAGCTTGTTTTTTTATTAAATTTAATATTCTCCATTATGAATTTCTCTATAATAGATTTTTCATTTGTTCTTCTTAGAAACAACCCAAAAGATTTTTTGTATGTAGAATCAGTCATATTTAGTTTAGTCAAATTTTTTCCGTTTATCTTGAAGCGTTTCGCCATGTTCTTTTTCCCATTTATTAATTTTCTTTTTCATTTCTTCAATTCTATTTTTGCTAACATTATCAAGCTCAATGTCATACGAATTACAAAGATCAATAAAACTAAAAAACACTTCTGAACATTTTTGTTCAATTCTGTCTTTATCAAAAGGTTTCCCATAAATCTCTATATCCATAATTACTTCTGATAATTTTCCAAGTTCCTCCTGAAGACCGATAATAGTACCGACACGAGGGTATGTTACTTTTGATAACAATTCTTTGCAAAATTTTTGCATTTCATTTAATTGCATATTATTTTTTACCGATAAGATATAAATAATGTCCCCAAAATGGTATTACTTTCTTTATAACAGTATCAAATATTCTAGTAAATTTCATGTCATGATATGGTGGTTTAGTAAAAAATTTAATATCTTTGAATCCTAATTTTTGTAAAAGTAATCTGTAATAAAAACATGAAAAATCTTTCTGTTTTCCAAACTTCCATTTATTCATTAGTCGGAGGTATTGTTCTTGAACAAAACCAAAAGAAAAAAGGTGTGGTTGAATTAAAATAAGCTGACCATTAGGTTTTAATATCCGACGAGCCTCAGCAAGTGCCAGACCGTACTCTTCAAAATGTTCAATAACCCCAAAACTCAAAATAATATCAAATTGATTGTGTTCTATTGTTTGTAAATTCCTGAAATCCCCCTCATAAAAAGATAGGTTCGCATCTTTGATATTTTCTTGCAATTTTTTGACAACATTTTTAGATATATCAATTCCAACACCTTTTATATTAAAATGTTTTCTTAAATACATTAATGTTGTGCCGTTGCCACACCCTATATCAAGCACTCGTTTATTATTAAAATTAACTCCCGCGTCTAAAATGTTTTTTATTTTATCAGCTGTCTTGAATAACCTTAAATTGGCATAATTATATTCGCCATTTTCAGACCATACTTTATTCCATATATTCGATAAATAGTTCGTTAATTCTATATTATTTTTCTCATCGAGTAATTTTTTAATTAAATTTATGCTGTTCATACTTCTATCATCTAGATTTTAAGAATTTTTCAACTACAATTCTTTTATATCTCCGCTAACTACTCGGTGTTGACCAAAAAAATTTAATATTCCCCTAGTATCCCAACGTCGTAATATCACTACGGAAACACCAAGAAGTTTTGAGACTTCTGTAACAGACAGAAGCTCTGGTAAATTTATTTTTTCACTCATAATAAAATTATGATACCCTTTTGTTAATTTTGTCAATAAAGCAAAATCTGGCATAACCGCCTCGCTTCGCTCGGCAGAACGCTCTGGCATAGTAAATTTCCTCCCTTAAACTTCTCCGTTTTGCTCACCCACCAAAATCTTCAAAAATAAAATTCTGCTAAGTAATTTTAAAAGTTAAATTATATTTTAAACAACTTCTTATTCTTTTTGATCGCCTCGTAAGATTCTTTTAAAAATTCGTCAAAATTTTTATTCATATTATTCTTTTTGTATAAATCGTTAAAATATTTAGGAACGGTTTTATTCCCGATTTTTAATTTTTTATGTTCAACATAAAAATCAGCTTTCCGTTTTAATAATTTTTGAATCCTGGGGTCATTCAATATAATCGGGGCTAAAATTTCGCTTAAATGCCACTCCAAATAAGGCGACTCAAATTTTTTGTTGTCCATTTCAGGATATAATTTTTTCCATTTTTCAAAATACAAAAAATGACAAGATTCGTGCATAATAACCTCCATAGCATGAAATATTTTTTTATAGTTATAAAAAATAGAAAAACTCCAATCGTTTAAAAAACGAGGACAGATCGGGTTAATAGAGATCATTGCTTTTATTATTTTCCTGTTTTTAGGCCAATTGATTTGAATAATTTCCGAAAGAATAATGAAAAAATCTTTTTCAACTTTGTGCCACTCTTTTTGATATTTCGTTTTATTTTTTTCTATTAGTTTTTGATTATTTTTTTTATACCGAATTATATAGTTTCTTAAAAACTTAAGTTGTTCTGCTTCTGTCTTAAGAGAAAAAACTTTTTTAATTTTGGGATGTTTTTTGATTATGTACTTACCCCAGCCCCATTTATCTTGAAATAAAAAACCATACATCCAATTAATTTCTTTGGTCAAGGAAATATTAGTAAATTTTACTTTCGGTATATTCATAATTTAATTTTTTCTTTTTTCAAATCAGCTAACAATTCTTGCAAAACAAAACGCTCTTAAATTGCGCCCTAAAATTGGATGGCGTAGCAAAAATTGTTTTATTGAATATAGCCCATATCCTTTTCATATTGCCTGTAC
>JAAZAU010000013.1 GCA_012514175.1 Parcubacteria group bacterium
AAGCGCTAATTGTATTGTAATGCTCCTCTCCTTTTTTATCATAACGTAAAAATTTAGATTGCAAAGTTTGCTTTAAATTTTCCACATTAATTTTGCCGTAAAGATTTACAGTTGATTCAATCATAGTGATAGCTTGGCGCCCATCACCATTTGCCATTGCAATGAGCCAATCTTCAGATTTTTTATCTATTTTAATTTTCAATTCTTTAGTAGCTCGTTCAATGATGAGCTTCATTTCATCATTTGAAAATTCATTCATAACAAAAACCCGACAACGCGAAAGCAACGGCGAAATAACTTCAAAACTCGGATTCTCTGTTGTTGCCCCAATAAGTGTCAATTCACCTGACTCTACAAAAGGCAAAAGAAAATCTTGTTGAGATTTATTAAAACGATGAATTTCGTCTAGAAATAAAATTTTTGTTTTACCCTTCCCCTCTTTTATAATCTTTTTAATATCCTCTTTTCCTGCAGAAACTGCCGATAATTCATAAAAATCTGCTTCTAACGCATTTGCATAAATACGCGCCAAAGTAGTTTTACCAACCCCGGGAGGACCCCAAAATATAAAAGAAAAAAGATGTTTTTTTTCAATAGCAACTCTCAGTGGTTTATCTTTACCAACCAAATGTCCTTGTCCAACGAAATCTTCAAGGTTTTTTGGTCTTATTTTTGAAGCAAGAGGTTCCATTAATCTTTATCCTACCCGTCTTATTGCAACTCTGCAAGGGTAAAATTATTTACTATTGAGAAACCAATTAAAAAAAGAAAACACCGAGCAATCTTCGGTGTTTTTCTTTTATTTATCAATTTCAACCTTTACTTTAGTCTTACGTTCGTCTTTCATCTTAGGAAGCGTGAGAGTAAGCACGCCGTTTTTAGCTTTTGCCACAATCTCATCTTTATTAACTCGCACCGGAAGCGAGAACTCGCGTCTAAATTCTCCACACTCACGTTCATAGCGATAAACTTTGCCTTTCTTGTCTTCATCTTTTGTCTCTTTTTCTACCTTACCAGACATAGAGAGATAATCGTCACCTACTTCAATATTAATTTTATCTGGATCAATACCTGGAATATTGGCAACTACTTTAATTTCGTTTTCTGTTTCAGAAACATCTACTTTTGGAAACGAAGTCAAAGTGCTACCCAAACGACGAGAACCAAAAAGACTTGGAGTCATCATATTAAACGAATCCCAAAGACTATCATCAAAAAACCGATCAATAAACGAAAGAGGAGAATGATTTTCGTGTGGTTGAATTTGATTGTCTTCTTTTTTTGTAACTTTTACCATAAACATTTAATAATTAATTTTAATAATCTCGACCATACTTAAACTTCTAAATATAATTACTCAAAGATGCCTTGCTTTACTTTTAGCAAATATCACACCAGGAACAGTTTAATTTTAGAGTTTTATAATGCTTATTCACATTTAAGGCACCAAACAACGTTGGAAGTCATACAAAACTCCTCTTTTACCACAAAACACTTCTGACTAAAGAAAGTCAGACACTCGCTACACCTACTCGCTAAACAGCGACCAACTACCCTCCTTTACTCTATATAACGACTGAAACAACAAAAGGTGTCATTTCATCTCCTCAAGCGTCACTGTGACAGTCTTTTCTTGCCCCTTGTGGCTTATTTTAAGCCGTATCACATCACCAACCTTTTTATTGCGTATAATAGTCGCAAAATTCTTATCTTCCGTTAATTTGACCCCGTCTACTTCTAAAATAATGTCATTTTCCACAATTCCCGCTTTGTCGGCTGGTGAACCCGGTATCACCGCAAGATCTCCCGGCTCTGATCCGCGCAACACCAAAACACCATAATCTACAGGCAAATTATTCTTTTCTTTGATTTCTTCAGTAATAGATGTGTATCTCACCCCTATATATGGACGAACAATTTTTCCTGTTTTTTTCACTGAATCTACAACGCTCTTAACGCTATTACTGCTCACTGCAAACCCAATATTTTCTGCTCCGCTCGCAATAGCTACGTTCACACCCACCACCTCACCAGACAAATTAAGAAGTGGGCCACCGGAATTTCCTTGATTAATTGCCGCATCTGTTTGAATTAATTGATCTAGAGCTTCAGTGTTTCCTCGCATATCAGAAGCAACAATAGAACGAGAAAGACCAGACACAATACCGAGAGACACTGTATTTCTAAATTCCGCTAAAGCATTCCCAATAGTAATTACACTTTGTCCCACTTGAAGCTTATCTGAATCACCAAATTCTAGATATTGAAATCCTGATCCGTCAATCTTTATAATCGCTAAATCAAGCACCGAATCTCTGGCAATAACCTTGGCGTCATACTTTTCACCGTCATTCATAAACACAGTGTATTCCGCTTTGTCATCGTCCACCACATGCCGGTTGGTAACAATGTAACCATCGGCAGAAACAAGAAAACCAGAACCACCACCAACCTCTCTTTTTTCGGTGCCATTTTGACGTATTTCTGGCACATCAAAATTAAAAAATCCACCACCAAAAAAATCCTCAAATAAATTAGGAACGCTTCTGTAATAGCGCTCATACACTGGCACGTTTTTAGAAATGGTAATTGCCACAACAGCAGGATTAGCTTTTTTAACCGTCTCCACTACCACTGTCTCAAATGAATACAACGAAGGAGCGTCAGTGTTAATTTCTGATTCTGATTTTTGTTGAGCAGGATTAAAAATGCCAGTTAAAAATTGTGAGTTAGTCTTGATCCAAAACACAAAACCAACCCCAACAAACAGTGCGGTAATAAATCCCACAACAGCGGGCACGACAATTTGTCGCATTAATTCTTTGCGATTCTTCATAGATTTATATAAATTACTCTATTATTAATAACGAAAAAACTTAACAAAGGTGTCATTTTTCTAAAAATCTCGGTTTAGTATGTTTTCTTTTTGCGTCTGAAAACAAAACAATATCTTGTAAGTATGGATGATTTGCTAATTTTTTCCTAGTACGAGAAAGATTGAGTTTAACAGCATTCTCTGTCATACCCATAACTTTTGCAATATCTCGCACAGGCATTTCTTGCTGATAAAACATCATCAAAATATCTCTGTTTTTTTGAGACAAAGATTGTATTGCTCGCCAAAGCGCCTCCGCTTCATATTTTTTAGTTAATTCATCGGCAATTTCGTATGGCATAGCATTAATTGGCAATTCTTCAACTGGAATACTTTTAGGTTTCCGATAATAATCAACTAACAGATTGTGAGCGATGGTTAAAAGATAAGTAAGGTAAGAATAACCTTGATCTTTATATTTCTCTCTATTTTTAAAAGCTCTCAGAAACGTCTCTTGCATCAAATCCTCTGAAAGTGGCTTGTTGTGACCAGTGCGATACCAAAAATAATTAAAAACTTTGTTAGCGTATTTCCGATATAATTCCTCAAATGACTTCACGCTCTTTTTGGCCTTCTGAGTTAAAATTGCGTCTTCTTTATTGTTTGTTGATTTATATTTAGTAATCATTTTGTTTATTAAATAATATTTGAACCTTAAAGGTTAGGTCTAGAGTATTCATATATTTTTGAATTTGTTAATCTTCTTTTCTTTTTTTCGATGAATTTTTTCAACTCATCTTGATTTAAATATCTTAACAATTTTATTGAATCGTTGCTCCCCATTAAGCACATAATTCCGCCAGTGTCACTATTTTGAAAAACAACTGGAACATCTTTGCGCCCCCTTCTTCAAAATACTGGCGATTAATAGCTCCTTGCAAAAATAAACTTTTTGGTAGCTTTTCTACCGCTAAAAACACAGGTTCCTTCTTTAGTTTCTGAATATTTCAAAGGTAAACACCTAACAGTGGCTTTTGTTTTATCTTTTATTTGTTTTTCTGTTTCAGGGTTTTCGTCCCAATAAGCTCTAACAAACTTACCTGATTCTATATTCTCAACAAATTCTGGCCAAGTTTTTACATCAACGATGTTGTCTTCTTGTCTTTTTTTTGCAATGAGATAAAGATTTTTTTGTATCTCATCTAGTAAATGTTCAATAGTGTTAGTTAAATTACTTAATTCAACTGTTTGTTTTTCTGAAGTGTCTCTTCTAACCAAAACAAATGAGTTATTATCAACATCCCTTGGGCCAATTTCTATTCTGATTGGCACACCTCTTTTTTCCCAATGATAATGTTTTTGACCTATTCTTACATCTCTGTCGTCCAATATAATACTAGAATTTCCATATTTATTGACTAACATATCGTGGAGCTCTTTTGATTTGTTAAGAACCACGTTCTTGGTTTTTTCAGATTTCCACATAGGCATAATTACCACTTTTATTGGGGATATTTTAGGTGGTAAAATAATCCCCCTATCGTCACCATGAACCATTATTAATCCTCCTATAGTTCTTGTACTTAACCCCCAACTTGTTTGCCACACACATGAGCTTTCACCATTATCATTAGTAAACTGAACATTAAAAACTTTTGAAAAATTTTGACCAAGGTTATGAGAAGTTGCAAATTGTAATGCTTTTCCGTCCTGCATCATTGTTTCTATTGAATAAGTTTTTAGCGCACCCGCAAATTTTTCGCTTTCTGATTTCAGCCCTGAAACAGTGGGAATTGCCATCACATCTTCTGCAAACGCCCTATACACTTCTAACATTGTTTTAGCAAATAAATCAGCCTCTTCTTCTGTGCTATGCGCGGTGTGTCCTTCCTGCCACAAAAACTCTGTTGTCCTTAGAAAAAGACGTGGTCGCATCTCCCACCTTATAACGTTTGCCCATTGATTAATCAAAAGGGGTAAATCCCTATGAGATTGAATCCACTTTGAAAAAGTATCATATATAATTGTTTCGGAAGTAGGTCTAAGAACTAGTCCTTTTTCTAATTTTTCACCACCGGCGTAAGTAACAACAGCAACCTCAGGAGAAAAACCTTCCACATGATCTTCTTCTTTTTTAAGAAAATCTTCTGGTATCAACATTGGAAAATATACATTTTGTACATTTTTTTTTTGAGAATTCACTATTTAGTATTTTTTGAATATTTTCCCAAATTGAAAAACCAAGAGGCTTAATAATCATTGAACCTTTTGTTGGACCATATTCTGCCAAATCAGCAGCTTTGATTACATCTAAATACCACTTTGAATAATCCTCTGAGCGTGGAGTTATTATTATTTCTTCCAATGTTGTTCGTTCATTTGCTCGCATATTGAAACCTCAATTTATCATAAAAAATTAAAGAGTAAAAATTTCATTATTTCCCAATCTCTTTAAGTGATTTTTTAAATTATATAAACAAAATCACTTCCTGTGTGTTCAGCTTCTTTTTTTTCAGTATTGATTATAACACACAAACACCAAAAAATAAAGAAATTAACGGTTTTTTGCAGAATATTCTTTAAACATTTCTATTCCTTTCTCCATGATCCTATCACCGATTTTTAGCCAATCAATATATTGTTTTAAATCTTTAGGATCTATGAGTTTGATTTCTGTAATATCACCATCTGGATCTCCAGTAAATTCTCCGTATGGTTCCACTATACAAAACGAGCGAGTCTGCCTTATTGTCCTATTTGGCTCGTATATATCCTGAAAACCGATTAGTTCCTGATGTAGAACCTTCATATTGGTTTCTTCCTGGACTTCTCTTATAACGGCTTGCTTGTATGTTTCTCCGGGCTCTATGGCACCACCAGGCAGAGTCCAGTATTTCTTATTTTCCGCATAGACTATAACCAATTTCCCATTATAAAAACAAAAGCCATGTGCTCCGGATAATATTTTATCCCCTAGATCTTTATTTGGATCTTTATCTTCGTAATAGATGACATCTAAAACTTGTCCTGAAATATTTGTTAATTGTGATTTTATTTTCATAATTAACCTTAATTTACCATTTTTTAAGGATTTACGCAGTTTTTTATAAGGTTTTGCTAAGCAGAGTGATTGACAAGTTTAATCTAGAGATCCAAAGCTTCATTTATATCCAAATCACCTTCAGCCACAAGTTCTTGAATTTCGGAATCAAGATTCTCAAAGTCCTCAATTTGATCGGAGTCTATAGTTCCATTTTTTACTAATTCTAAAATTTCCTCTGGGTCCATAAAATTATTAATTTTTTATTTGATATAGAATTTTTTGTCATAAAAATAGTATTTTGTTAGAAACATTTCACCAACAGCGATGTTTGAACGAGAATATCCGGAGAAAAGATGGATCAATTCCGTCCAAACAAATGCAACTCTGGTCGACCCCGAATGGGCACGGTTTTTTCAGGGCAACAATTTCAGTTAGCTCCACCTTCGAGTTCCTGTCCTGTAAATTCGCTTTTTCTTTTCTCAACCAATCTTTCTAAATCAGAAAATTTTCCGTTATTTTTGTACAAATTCCAAATAATTTTTCGCCATTCTTGTTCTTTTGGATCGTCTTGATGACCTTTACTGAAAGTCACAACTCCAAATTTTTCTTTGTTATCTAAAATAACAGGGATAGCCTCTTTTACGCTACGAGGTAACTTCTGTGGCTGAAAATAATGTAATAATTCATGCATTGACACAGCGATGGCACGCATTGGAATTTCCAAAAGAGGCGCGGAAAACCATTTTTCTTGATTTTCTTTGAAGTTATATGGAAAAATATTTAATCTGGTCAGATAACATTTAACTTCTGGCATTATTAATTTTTGCTCATAAAATTCGCCAAGATTATGCAAAAAATTGCCCTCCACTTTTTTCCATTGTTGTTCAATAAAATTTATTTTATCCAAAATAAATTTATCGTTTGGTTCTATAATCACTTGCTCTAATTCAGCCTGGATCATTTTATTCAAAACTTCTGGATTCCGTTCAAAGTAGCGACTAGAAAAAATTTCTTTTTCTTTAATAGAATTGTAAATAAATTTGATCATTGATTTTGATATTTAACTTATCAATCTATTTCTGTTATGTCAAATTCTTGTGTCCACTAGTATCCTACTAAAATTCCAAGAGTGGGGATGTCTCGTCCCCACTCTTTTATTATAATTATTGATATGGATACAAATAAACTTATAACGTTTGAAGAATATTCAAAAATTAAACACGACACGCCCTATTTTTATGCTTTAGGTTCCGGCGAACAAAATCTATTATTTCGGTGAAAGACATTCTCGCGATCCGTAAGATACACAATGGCCGCAAGCGAAAAATTTTTGGCTTGAATTTTTAGGAAATACGAATAGTTCAAAAAGAATTGTGTTTGTAGAGGAAAACAAACCTCCACTTATGAAGACTGAGGAGGAAGCCATAAAAAATATGGCGGACCGGGTTTTATAACTTTCTTAGCTTCGCAACACAACATAGATATACATTGTCCTGAGCCGGAAAGAGCTTATGAAATAAATGAGTTGGCTAAACAATTTTCAAAAGAAGAAATCGCCTATTATTATTTTGCCCGCTCTGCAAACGGATGGAATAGGATGAAAGAACCAAAACCTGAATTTGAAAAATATATATCCCAGTCTTTGAAAAAAAATGAGACCGAGAGTAAATGGCTTGATTTTGATTTTTCTCTTGAAAATATGAAAAATATCCACAAAAAACTTTTTGGAGACGAATTTAACGAGAATAATTCTAATTTTTTTAAAGATGTTGTATCACCCATCAAATCGGATTCAAGGATCAATGAAGTTGCTCGCTCTTGTGGTAATATCCGCAACGAATATATGGTAAATGAGATCCAAAAATATTGGAGCACGGGTTATTCAATTTACATTCATTATGGAGCGGGCCACGCTGCAATGCAAAAACCTGCTATTGAAAATTTTGTTCGTAAGACTTTGCTACCGAGTTAAAACATTAGTAAAGTCGCCACCTTGATGTAAAAAGAAAAACAAAATTTTCTGTTCGGTTTTGTGGCTATGCACGAGGCGAGGGAAACAGCTCGCGAGCAAAAATTTTCTCTCTCAAACTCCTCCAATTTTTTGCTCGCTCGCCGTA